>JBQTHH010000053.1:0-56460 GCA_052390055.1 Rhodoferax sp. | reverse complement strand
CGTGGCAATGGCCTCCCGGGCTTTGCGCAGGATTTCCTGGTCTCCACTGGCTGGACGCGACATACCCATCTCCATCAAGGTTGATGGAGATGTATTATTACATCATTGAATTAGAAATTGAATGAGGGATTTGTTCACAGGCTCTCACGCTACCCAGAAGAAAGGAACGCCCATGACCACCGTTCAAGTTGAGTTGCCCGATGTGCTGGCCCAAAGCGCACAGGCTGCGGGCCTGCTCACACCGCAGGCCTTGGAGGCCATGCTGCGCGAGCAGCTCAAGCGCCAAGCAGGGGATGCCTTGCGCGCCCTGTGGGCCAGCGCACCGCCTGAGGAGTTGACGCCCGATATGGAACGTTTGATAGACGAGCAGGTGCAGGCGGTGCGCGCCCAGGCCGCCAAGCGGGCGGCCCATTGAGCGAACCTGTACGCCATTTGCACGGAACACGGCTACGCCTGGTGCTCGATACCAATGTGGTGGTATCGGGTTTACTGTGGGGCGGCCATTCGCGCCGCTTGCTGGAGCTGGCCCTGGGCACCACAGCGCCAGCGCTGGTGGCGCACTACAGCGCCATGGTCATGCTGGCGACGCCGCAGGAGGTGGCGCGTGTGATCGCTCAGGACGCCGATGATGACCACGTGCTGGCCTGTGCGCTGCAGGCGCGGGCGCATTTGATTGCATCGGGCGATCAGCATTTGCACAGTCTGGGCGGCAGCTACCAGGGGGTGCGCATCGTGACCCCAGCGGAGGCGGTAGGGTTGTTGCAGGCGCTGTAGCCTTTGTCCGGCTGCGGGCGGAGTGCCCGCCATGCAAGTCCTGCACTTGCGCCACGACCACACGCAAAACGCTGCCGGGGCCTCCAGCGTTCAGAATTTGCAGTCAAAACCGCCACTTCCGCTTGGTGGCCATTGGTTTGTTGCTATGCATTGAATAGCAACACATTGCCAGTGCAAAGAAGTGGACGGGACACCGCCCTTGCCCGCCCCCTCACTCCACCGTCACACTCTTGGCCAGGTTGCGTGGCTTGTCCACGTCCGTGCCACGCGCGCAGGCGGTGTGGTAGCTGAGCAGTTGCAGCGGCAGCACGTGCAATATGGGCGAGAGCGCGCCATAGTGTTCGGGCATGCGGATGACGTGGATGCCTTCGCTGCTTTCGATCTGGGTGTCGGCGTCGGCCAGCACGTAGAGCACGCCGCCGCGGGCGCGCACTTCCTGCATATTGCTCTTGAGCTTTTCCAGCAGCGCGTCGTTGGGGGCCACGGTCACCACCGGCATGTCGCTGGTGACCAGGGCCAGGGGGCCGTGCTTAAGTTCGCCAGCGGCGTAGGCTTCGGCGTGGATGTAGGTGATTTCCTTGAGCTTCAAGGCCCCTTCCATGGCGATGGGGTAGTGCAGGCCGCGGCCCAGGAAGAGCGCGTTCTCCTTTTTGGCGAAGTCGTCGGCCCAGGCCATGATCTGGGGCTCCAGCGCCAGCACGGCCTGCAAGGCGGCGGGCAGGTGGCGCATGGCCTTGATGTGGGCTTGCTCTTCGTCGTCACTCAGCCGCCCCTTGGCCTGGGCAATGGCCAGGGTGAGCAGGAACAGGCCGGCCAGTTGGGTGGTGAAGGCCTTGGTGGAGGCCACGCCAATCTCCACCCCGGCGCGGGTGACATACGCCAGGCTGCACTCGCGCACCATGGCGCTGGTGGCCACGTTGCAGATGGTCAGGGTCTTGGTCATGCCCAGGCCCTGGGCGTGGCGCAGCGCGGCCAGGGTGTCGGCGGTTTCGCCGCTTTGGCTGATGGTGACGACCAGGGTGTTGGGGTTGGGCACCGAGTCGCGGTAGCGGTATTCGCTGGCAATTTCCACCTGGGTGGGCACCTTGGCGATGCTCTCCAGCCAGTATTTGGCGGTGCAACCGCTGTAGTAGCTGGTGCCGCAGGCCAGGATGAGCACGGAATCGATCTGCTCGAACACGCGCGCGGCGTTTTCGCCCGGGGCGTGGTTCATCTGCGCCTCGAACAGCTCGGGCACGATGCCCTCCACCCCGGCCAGGGTGTCGGCAATGGCGCGCGGCTGCTCGAAGATTTCCTTTTGCATGTAGTGGCGGTAGGGGCCCAGTTCTGCGGCACCGCTGTGGGCGTGCACGGTCTTGACGGCGCGCTGCGCCGGGCGGCGGTCGCGGCCCACGATCCAGTATTTGCCCAGTTGCACATCCACCACGTCGCCCTCTTCCAGGTAGACGATCTGGTCGGTGACACCCGCCAGGGCCATGGCGTCGCTGGCCAGGAAGTGTTCCTGGGCATCCTGCCCCACGCCCAGGATCAGGGGCGAGCCCGCGCGCGCGCCCACCAGGCGCTGGGGCTCGTCCTTGCAGAACACGGCGATGGCGAATGCGCCGTGCAGCCGTGTGGTGGCGGCCTGCACGGCCTCGAACAGGTCGCCTTCATAGAGGCTGTCGACCAGGTGGGCGATGACTTCGGTGTCGGTCTGGCTGACGAAGGTGTAGCCGCGTGCGCGCAGTTGGGCCCGCAGTTCTTCGTAGTTTTCGATGATGCCGTTGTGCACCACCGCCACGCGCCCGGGTTTGGACAGGGCCGCCATTTCTTCGGCGCTGACGCCGGGGCCGTGGCTGAAATGGGGGTGGGCATTGTGCACCGCGGGCGCGCCGTGGGTGGCCCAGCGGGTGTGGGCAATGCCCAGGCCGCCTTGCAATTGGGTGTCGGTGATCTGTTGCGAGAGTTCGGACACCCGGGAGGTGGAGCGCGCCCGGCGCAGGCCCGGCGCGCCTTCGAGCGCGTAGACGGCCACGCCACAGGAGTCATAGCCCCGGTATTCGAGCCGCTGCAGGCCTTGCACCAGCACGGGAACGACATTGCGGGTAGAGACGGCGCCGACGATGCCACACATAGGCTTCTCCTGAAAGGCTGTTGTTGCGAGTGGGGTGGATGCTAGAGCGGCAAATGAAAAATTGTTGTGCAAAATTGCACACCAAATGCACCAATATTTCTCACGAATTGGATAGAGAAATTTTGTTTCGCAATATTCACACATATGAAACAAATAGAACTTGATGCCACCGATCTGGCCCTGCTGCGGCAGTTGCAGGACGACTGTTCTCCCAGCAACCAGACTCTGGCGCAGCGCGTGCACGTGTCGCCCGCCACCTGCCTGCGCCGCGTCAAGCGCCTGCTGGAGCTGGGCCTGGTGGAAAAGCAGATCGCGGTGCTGCAGCCCGAGGTGCTGGCGCAGGCGCTGGGCCACGGCCTGACAGCCATCGTGGAAATCACGCTGGAGCGCCAAGACGCGCAGGCGCTGGACGCCTTTGCCGCCCACGCTTGCGCGGACGCCGCGGTGCAGCAGTGCTACCGCGTCTCACCGGGGCCGGACTTCTGCCTGGTGGTGCACGCGCGCGACATGCCGGGCTACCTGGCGCTGACCCAACGCCTGTTCACCGCCCATGCCAATGTGCGCAATGTAAAGAGTTTTTTCAGCGTGCAGCGCTGCAAGTTCGGCGCAGCGCTGCCGTTTTAGATAAAAAAACTGCCTCCAGCCCGCGTATCTATTGGCGCATGCGCTATTGTTTTTGTAGCATCTGGGCGAGCGGGGTTTCCCAGCCCTTGCGGTCGGCGTGTACGGGCGTGCCGCCTGCATCCAGGCGCAGGGTGCCTGCCGGGCACTCGCGCTGCAGTGCAAAGCGCTGCTGGCCCCACTGCAGCTCCACGTCGCCGCTGCTGGAGCGGCCCAGCTCCAGGCGCGCGCTGCGCAGGCGCTGCAATTGGGCCTGCAAGGCGTCGCGCTCCTGCATGGCCGCGGCCCATTGGCGCTGGATCTGCTTCCAGGCCTCCTGCACCTTGGGCAGCACACCCTTGGGATCGCCCAGGTTGCGCAGCTGCAGGCGCAGCTTGTCGAGCTTGGCCTCGTGCTGCTTGTGCTGCTCCAGTTGCTCCATCACCTCCTGCAGCCGGGCTTCCAGCTCGGGGCTGTAGCCCAGCACCACGCGCGTGGCGCTGGCGGCCTTGTCCGAGCCCAGGCAAGGCACCTTGAGCAACTGGTCGGCCTGCGCCACCCCGCCCACCAGGCGGCCGCGTTGCGGGTTCTTGGCGCCGATCACGATCTGGTCGCCGCTGCGCAGCTCGCTTTGCAGCGCCATGTCGGCAATGGCGATGAGCTGCCCGGCACGCACCACCGCCCCTTCCACAAAGCGCGCCGCCACCGTGTGCACCGCCTCGACCCGCGCCTGGGCGATGATGCCGCCCCGGACCAGCACATTGCCGCCAGCGTGCAGGCGGGCGCCGTCCACCGTGCCGCCGACCTCGATGTCGCCGCTGGCCTGCACCGTCATGCCCGGAATGACTTCGCCTTTGACGCGCACGGTGCCGTCGAAATGGATGTTGCCGCTGCCGAGGTTGACCTCGTCCACCTCCAGCACCGGCTCCACATTCACCCCGCAGGGCAGGCGCACCGCCACGCCCGTGCCGCTGGCGGTGAGCACATTGGGGTCGTCGGCGCTGGGCTGCACGCCCAGCAGGCCGCTGGCAAAGGGCCGGTCCACCCCCACACGCTGCGCCAGCACCGCACCGCGCACGGTAAAGCCGGGCACCCCGGGCGTGGCCGGAATGCGGCGCATGAGCTGCTGGCCCGGCGCCACCTGGGCAATGGCGCCGTGCTCGCGGTAGTCGATCAGCCCTTCGTCGTTGACCCGGGGGGAGCGGTCCACCACATCGGTCACCAGGGCGTCAAAGCGGGCGTCGGTGCCATTTTGCGGGTGCACTCCCTCGGCCACGCGCAATGGGGTGGACAGAGGCTGGTTCGCGCAGGCCTGGCGCACCGCCTGCTCGTCCACCCCGGCCACCACGCCAAAACCGCGCAGGGTGAGCAGCACGTCGGCCTCGGTGGCGTTCTTGCCCCCCTGGGGCGCGGTGATGAGGACGTCGGCGGCCATGTCGTCGGCGCTGCACTGCACCAGCACCTCGGCGTTGCGCCGCCGTGCCACCAGGACGACGAAGGGCTGCGCGGCGCCATTGCACTCCTGCACCGCCGCCTCCAGCGCCCCGTCCCCCACCGCGCAGTCACCATAGCCTTGTTCGGCCATCCACTGGTGCAGCAGCTCGGGGCTGAGCGCCAAGCGCGAGGGGTCGGGAACGCCGCGCAGGAATATCTGCGCCTCGCTCTCGGTCAGGGACAGGCTGGTGATCTCCATGGCGCCAGTCTCACACAGGCCTCCTGCGCTGGCAATGGGGCGCCGCGCCGCCCCCGGCACGCGCCCCTGAGGTTCGCTGGCGCTACGGAATCAGGCGTTGTCGAGGCTCGCCGCTGGCAGCACCAGGCGTGCCGTGCAGCCCGCTCCGACACGGTTTTCCAGCGCCAGCGTGGCGTCCATGCGCGCCAGGGCCTTGCGCGCCAGGGCCAGGCCCATGCCCAGCCCCTCGAACTGCTGCGCACTGTGCAGGCGCACAAAGGCAAACCCCAGGCGCTCGGTCTGGGCCGGCGCGGGCAGGCCGACACCGTTGTCATGGATGCACAGCTCCCACGCCGCCCCCTGGCGGCGCGCCTGCATGGCCACGCGGCTGGGGGCGCCGCCACGGCTGAACTTGAGCGCGTTGTCCAGCAGCGCCACCAGGGCCTGGCGCAGCAAGGCCGCGTCGGCCTGCACCCAGGCGTGCTGCAGGCCAGTGTCCGGCTCCCACTGCACGCCCTGGGCGCCGCTGCGCGCCTGGGCCTCGCGCTGCGCCTCTTCCAGCACCTGGCCCAGGCACACGGCCTGGCTGCTGAGCGCAGCCGTGCCCACACGCGACAGGGCCAGCAAGGCATCCAGCATCGCGCCCATGCGCTGGGCGGCGTCCACCACGTTGTCCAGGAAACCACGCGCCTCGTCGGGCAGGCTGTGCCCCACCTCCTCCTGCAACAGGCGCGAAAACGAGGTCACATGGCGCAGCGGCGCGCGCAGATCGTGCGACACGGCATAGAGCAGGTGCTGCATTTCCTGGCGCGCCTGCGCCAGTTGTGCCAACAAGGCGGCCTCGCGCTCGCTGGCCTCGGGCGCCGCCAAGGCGGGGGCGCTGGGGGGTAAGGCAGGTTCGTCGGACATGGTGCTGGGCAATCGGGGGTCAGGCTTTCCTGGGCGCCTTTTGCGGGCGCTTCCAGCCGCTGACGCTGGCCTGCTTGGCGCGCGCCACGGTGAGCGCACCGGGCTCGGTGCTCTTGGTCACGGTCGAGCCGCCGCCCACCGTGCCCCCGGCGCCGATGGTCACAGGCGCCACCAGCACGCAGTTGGAGCCAATGTGCACGTCGTCCTCGATCACGGTGCGGTGCTTGTTGGCGCCGTCGTAATTGGCGGTGATCGAGCCCGCGCCGTAGTTCACGCGCTCACCCACCGTGGCGTCGCCCAGGTAGGCCAGGTGGTTGGCCTTGGCCCCGGCGGCCAGGGTCGAGTTCTTCACCTCGACAAAGTTGCCGATGTGCACCTCGGAGCCCAGCTGCGCCCCGGGGCGCAAGCGCGCGTACGGCCCCACCAGGGCCCCGGCGCCCACGCGCACGCCCAGCTTCTCGCCGTCGATGTGGGTGAAGGGGTGGATGACGGCGCCGGCTTCGATGATGGCGTTGGCAATGCAGCAGTTCGCGCCAATAGACACGCCCTCGCCCAGGTTCACCACGCCTTCAAAGACGCAGTTCACGTCGATGCTGACGTCGTGCGCGCACAGCAGGTCGCCACGCACATCGATGCGCGCCGGGTCGGCCAGGCGCACGCCCTCCTCCATGAGGCGGTGCGCCTGCTGCTGCTGGTAGGCGCGCTCCAACTGCGCCAGTTGCACCGGGCTGTTGACCCCGGCCACCTGTACCGCGTCGCTGATCTTGTGCGCCACCACCGGCACGCCATCGGCCACGGCAAAGCGCACGATGTCGGTCAGGTAGTACTCCTTTTGCGCATTGCGGTTGTCCAGCCGCGCCAGCCAAGCGCCCAGCAGGCGCGCGGGCACGGCCATGATGCCGCTGTAGATCTCGGTGATGGCGCGCTGCTCGGGGCTGGCGTCCTTGTGCTCCACGATGCCGCGCACGCCCCCGCTGGCGTCGCGCACGATGCGGCCATAGCCGCTGGGGTCGGGCATCTCCAGGGTGAGCAGCGCCATGCGCTCGCTGTTGCTCAGGTGCAGCAGGTGGTACAAGGTGTCGGCCCGGGTCAGCGGCACATCGCCGGACAGCACCACCACCACGCCATCGGGGTCCAGCAGCGGCGCTGCCTGCTGCACCGCGTGGCCGGTGCCCAGCTGCGGCTCCTGGCGCGCGAACTGGATGCAGAAATGGCTCTGGGCCCGCAAGAACTCGGGGCATGCCGCTTCCACTTCAGTAGCGCCGTGGCCGGTGATGACGACCACGCGGCGCGCCTGCAGGTCGGCCGCAGTGTCCAGCACATGCTGCAGCAGCGGGCGCCCGCCCAGGCGGTGCAGCACCTTGGGCGTCTTGCTCTTCATGCGCGTGCCCTTGCCCGCTGCCATCACCACCACCTGGATGCCCCCGGGGGGGATTTCGCGTCCGGGCTGCGTAGAAATACTTGTTTTGCTCATACTTCAATAAAAGGGTTGCGGATGGACAGACTCGATGTCCCCGCATTGTCGGGCAGTTGAATATTGAGCCCGTGCTGCATGTCCTCGCTGTAAAGCACTTCGCACGCACTCAGGCCCGCTGCGGCAACGATGCAAGCGTCGTAAAACGACAGGCTGTAACGCTGCGCCAGATCCAGGGCCACGCGGTGGGTGCGCAAACCCAGGTCATACACCGTGCACACCCGCGCCAAGGTATCGGTCAGGGCCCGGATGTCGCTCCAGGGCATGCGGCGCTTCTTGCGCAAAACATTGGCGAATTCGTTCAAAACTTGCACGCTGACCACCGCCTGCTGGGCCAACAAGGCCTCCACCGTGTCGGCACGGCTGCTGCTGTCCACCCAGTAGACCAGCACGTTGGTATCAATGAACGCCTTCACCGTGCTCACCGCGCATTGGCCTCGTCACGGTTGAAGGCGAAGTCCTCGGGCCAGGGACTGCGCAGATGGCGCACCCCAGCCAACAACTCGCTTTTGCCTGGCGCCCGCTCTGCCGTCACCTCGACAACCTTTTGCGACGCAGGGGAGATCACACGCACCAACAACTCGTCCCCCTCCTTGACCCCCAGCTCACGCACTAAGGCCATGGGAAGGCGTACCGCCAGGCTGTTTCCCCATTTGGCAACTTGCATCCTCGTTCCTTTTGGATATACATTGGCACTGTATATCATCCCTTGCCGCCATGTCCACCCCCGAACTCGCATTTGCGCACTACTGCTGTGAACTATTGGGCAGTGTCGCGCCCTGCTCCGCCAAACGCATGTTCGGCGGCTTTGGCCTCTCCACCGACGGCATGACGCTGGCCATCATTGCCGACCTGGGCCAGGGCGAGACCCTGTGGCTCAAGGCCGCTCCCGACGACATCACCCGGTTCGAAGCGGCGGGCTGCCAACGCTTCACCTACCCGGTGCAGGGTGTTCCCAAAAGCATGAACTACTACAGCGCCCCACCCGAGGCCATGGAATCCCCGGCCCTGATGCTGCCCTGGGCGCGCCTGGCCTTGGAGGCGGCGGTGAAGGCGCGGGCGAATGCGAAGCCCAAGCGCGCGGCGGTCAGGAAGACTTCTGGGGTCAAGAAAGCTGCAGTTGGAAAAACGACTGCACGCAGGAAGTGATCTGAGGTTGGAGGGGTGGCTCCCAGCAAGGCGGGGAGCCCGGATCGAAAGCCGAACGACGCCTGGCACACCACACGGCGGATATCGGCCCAAGCGCGTCGCCAACCCAATGCCCCTCAATTCCGATGGGCACCGCGTTCGGAAGCGGTCTGCGGGTGTGGCATGCACGCGACACGGCGGCGAACCGGCTTGCCCGGCACACCCATCCTCCCTTACATTCGCGCCCTGCGGTTTTGGCCTCACTCCATTGATACAGCGCCACCACTGCTCTCTGACATCCTTTTCACCCACCCATACGGAGGACAACATGCAAAACAGATCGAACTCCTCGTGGGCTGGGTCAGCGGTGGCAGGGCTTCTCGCTTAAGCACTTCCTCGTCTTGTCGTCTGGCAACACCCGCTGCGGCGTGCCGCGGGGTGTTGGCGTGCGTCTGTCCCAGTCCAGTTTCATCATTCTTGAATCTGGATATTTATGGGCAATTTTGTCAAAAACGTGTCCGACCGCGCCTGCGTGGTCGCTTCTGACACGACTTGGATGGAAGACGCTGCCGTACAGCAGCTCGTCACCACATCTCAACTGGAGGGCATGCAGCGTGTAGCAGGAATGCCCGACCTACACCCTGGTCGCGGCTATCCGGTAGGGGCTGCGTTTTTTTCCATCAATCGCTTCTACCCCACCCTGGTGGGCAACGACATCGGATGTGGCATGGCGCTCTGGCAGACCGATGTGCGCGCCAGTGGTGTCAAGCTCAACCAGTTGGAGAAACGCGCAGGCAACATCGATGGTGCCATGGCCGACAGGGCCGCAGTGGCGCAAGCCATGCGGGACGCCAAGGTTCAACCCAACGGCCACGAGGCTGCACTGGGAACCATAGGCGGCGGCAACCACTTCGCGGAGTTTCAGCAAGTCGACACCGTGATGGCCCCCGCTGCGCTGGCCGCGCTGGGCATCTCCACACAGCACCTCCTGCTCTTGGTGCACAGTGGCTCACGTGGCCTGGGTGAGCACATCTTGCGCCAGCATGTGGATGGCTTTGGCCACCGTGGCTTGCAAGCAGGAAGTGCCGGGGCAGTGGCGTACCTGGAACAACATGAGATGGCCCTGCGCTATGCGCGATGCAACCGCCAACTGGTCGCTCAGCGTCTGCTGTCCCATGTGCGCGCGCAGGGGCACTGCGTGCTCGACGTGCACCACAATTTCGTGGTCGAGACCAGCATTCACGGCCATGTGGGCTGGCTGCACCGCAAAGGCGCGACCCCGTCCGACCAAGGTCCGGTGCTGATACCCGGCTCGCGGGGGGACTACAGCTACCTGGTGCGTCCTTCACGGCTGTGCCACGACACTCTGCTGTCCCTGGCCCATGGTGCCGGGCGCAAGTGGATTCGTTCGGCCTGCAAGGACCGGCTCCACCGGCTGATGACACCGGCCCAGATGGGCCGCACCGCTCTGGGTAGCCGCGTGATCTGCAATGACAAGCATTTGATCTACGAGGAGGCCCCCCAAGCCTACAAGAGCATTGACAGCGTGGTGCAGTCTCTGGTGGGTGCCGGGCTGGTGGAAGTACTGGCGCTGACCAAGCCCGTGCTGACTTACAAAACCCGAGGGGAATGCTGCGAATGATTCTGCTCCAACTTACCGCCAACACAGGGCCCGAAGAGTGTTGCCTGGCGGTGCGCAAGGCGCTGGCCGTGCTCCTGCATGAATGCGAAGCAGCGGGAGTCGGGGCTGAACTGCTGGAACAAGTGCCCAGCGAAACCCCCGGCAATCTGCGCTCCGTTCTATTGGCCTTGGACGGCCACAACGCCCTTGCGCTCGCCAACCGGTGGCGTGGCAGCGTGCTGTGGATTTGCCCCAGCCCCTATCAGACGGGGAACAAGCGAAAGAACTGGTACTTGGGCGCGGAGCTCTTCGAGCCCGACGCGCCCGCCACGGAGGCGAACCTGCAAGAAAGCGACATCCGTTTTGACACGCTGCGAGCCAGCGGCCCCGGCGGACAGCATGTCAACAAGACCGATTCTGCCGTTCGCGCCACCCATATGCCAACGGGCCTGAGCGTCAAAGTGCAGACGCAACGCAGCCAGCACGCCAACAAGCAACTGGCGCGCGCGCTTTTGCTGCACAAGCTCCACGATATGGCGTCCGACGCCACGCGTGCAGCGCGCTCGCAGCGTTGGCTGCAACACCACAGCGTCGAGCGCGGAAACGCCGTAAGGGTTTTCAGCGGCGCCGCATTTGTGGACACGACCCACATCGGTCGCAGCCCAACGCAATCCCAGAAAAGCAAGAAATAGAACCATGCAATCCACAGTTCAACTCAACCAGAAGCAGGCCATCGACTTCCTGCTCAACGTCGCCGTGGTTCGCCCTGTATTCCTGTGGGGCGCCCCGGGCATCGGCAAGAGCAGCCTGGTACGGCGTTTCTCCGAAGCCGTTGGCATGGAATGCGTGTCCCTGCTGGGGAGCCAGTTGGCACCCGAGGACTTGCTCGGCATTCCCAAAATCGATGGCAACTGCTCGCGCTTCTTCCCACCTGCCAACATTGTCCGCACGCAGCCCTTCGTGCTGTTTCTGGATGAACTCAATGCCTCATCCCATGAGATTCAGAAGGCGTTCTACTCGCTGATTCTGGAGCAACGTGTGGGTGAGTACCAATTGCCCCAGGGCACGATCGTCATTGGCGCAGGCAACCGCGCCCGGGACGCCGCCATTGTCAAACCCATGCCCTCGGCCTTGATCAACCGCCTGGTACACATCCATCTGCGTGCCGATCACCGCCAGTGGCTGGATTGGGCTGCCAACGATGGAGGCATCCACCCCTGGATCGTCGAGTACATCCAACTGCGCCCGGACCACCTCTGGAGTGAGCCCCCGAAGCACGAAGAGACCTTCTCCACCCCGCGCAGCTGGCACATGCTGTCAGACGCGCTGCATTCTTTTGGCAACGACCTGGGCGATGCAATGATGGAAGCCTTGCTCCATGGACTGCTGTCACCCCCGCACGCCGCGCACTTCAAGGCCTTTGTCAAGCAAATCCACCAGAAACACACGCTGCACGCCATCATCAAGGGCGATGCGTATTGGCCGACCAAGCCCGAAGACCGTGACGTTCTGTACTTTCTGGCCCAGTCCTTTCGCGCACACCTGCACAAAGAATTGCCCCAGGACGAGGCATCGGTGCGGGCAGCCCACCAGCAACTGGGCCTGCGCGCCAAGGACATGCTCCGCGATTTGTCCCGAATCAGCGTGGAGATTGCCCAGTCCGTGATGGGTGAGGACGAATCCGGTCAGCGGATTCCATCCTGGTTTCTGATTGAAGTGGCACGCGATCTCCCCCGTTTGGCTGGGCGCGAATCCAAGGCTCCCCAATGAGCAAGCACCCACGCCAGGATGCCGCAGCGCAGACACGCAGCGCAGCGCTGAGCTACCTCAGGACACACCCCGTGTTGGCGCCATTGATGGTGTCAGCATCGGTGCACGTGGATGCCAGTGCGCGGTTTGTGTCCGCCAAGGCTTGGATCACCGTGTCGCCCGCAGGCACCATCTACCTGCACGGAAAGCGCCAAGCCAGTGCCACAACCTGGATTCGCCTCATTGCGGTCGCATTGGTTTGCCTGGGTTTTGGTCTGGTCCACCGCCGTGAACCCCTGGACCTGTGGGAGCAGTCCAGCTTTCTGGTCGCGGATCGGTTCTGTGAAGAGCTCAAACTCGGAACACTGCCGGATGAGTTGGCGTATGAACCCATCGTCTTGCCCGCAGGTGGTGCAGAAGCACTGCTGCGCCAGTTTTGTGTGCAGGGAAATGATCCTGTGCTACGTGAATGGTTTACAGACTTTTCCAACGGAAGCACCTTCTTTTTTGGCCTTGACGCACCACAAACTACTTGGCGGCGCCAACCCCAATGGAAGGACCTTCTGGCGGACGGTATTGCACGGGGCGTGGGGAGAGCGCTTTTGATTGCGTCGGGTTCAAGTGACACGGGCGAAGCGACCCGAGCCCCCACCCGGGCGCTTCGCGCCAAACGCCAATTGATCGACCACTTTCCCTTGCTCGGGGCACTCGCTGCGGGCTTCGATATCGAGGAGGACATCGCCCTGTGCAACCAGTACGGGATACGGGTCGCCGCTATCGACGTGGGTGCGCGCCGCATTTGGATGAACCCGACCGCAGGGCTGTCAGAGTCCGAATGCCAGTTTGTGTTTGCCCACGAGCTCTTGCATGCGGGCCTGAGCCACACATCCCGCAGGCGGGGACGCGACCCCTTGCTGTGGAATATTGCATGCGACTTCGTGATCAACGGCTGGTTGCTGGAGATGGCCATAGGTACGGCGCCCCAAATCGGCCTGCTGCACGACGCGGCGTTCGCGGGGTACTCTGCAGAAGAGGTGTACGACAGCCTGGCCAAAGACATGCGCCGTGCGCGCAAGCTGGCCACACTGCGGGGCCCCGGCACCCCTGATTGCATGGGCGATGATGCTGGGCAATTGTTCACCGATGCGGAAAGCTACTGCCGCCGCGCCCTGGCACAAGGCGCCGAAAGGCTGTCCATGGCACGCTCGCGCGGCTCGCTCCCCGCTGGTTTGCTGGAAGAAATCCGCAGCCTGAACCAGCCACCGATTCCATGGGACACGCGCTTGGCCGAGTGGTTTGACGACCGCTTTCCACCCCCCGACACACGCCGCAGCTACGCCAAACCTTCACGCAGGCAATCGGCCACGCCGGAAATCGCCCGGCCATCCTCGCACCATGCCAGCGAAGACGACCGCAAGGGGCGCGTCTTTGGCGTGGTGCTCGATACGTCTGGCTCCATGGAGACCCCATTGCTTGGGAAGGCACTGGGTGCGATTGCCAGCTACGCCATGGCACACGAAGTAAGCCTGGTTCGGCTCATGTGCTGCGATGCGCAAGCCCACGACAGCGGCTGGGTCGAACCGGAGCGACTCTTTGACCGTTTCCACCTGCGCGGCCGCGGGGGCACCGTCTTGCAACCCGCCTTGGATCGGTTCCAGGAACTGGCCGCCACACAGGAGTTCCCCCGTCTGGGACCGCTGCTGATCATCACCGATGGGTTCTGTGAGGACAAGCTTTCCACACCCATGGACCACGCCTACCTCATGCCGCACAACCGCCGCTTGCCTTTTCGGCCGCAAGGCGAAGTGTTCGCGGTGACATAACAGCCACCAACCTGCTGAGCCCAGGCGCATCCACGCTACACCGGCCACACCACCCCATAATCATTGAGGATGGCGTCCAGCGGTACGTCGTGCGGCTCAGGCTCCAGGTCCTCCACGAAACCCGGGCCAAAGCCCAGCCCCACCACAAAGGGCTTGGGTTCGAGGCTGCTGAGCATGCGGTCGTAGAAACCGCCGCCGTAGCCCAGCCGGTAGCCCCCCGGGCCATAGCCCACGCAGGGCGCGAGCAGCAGCGTGGGCACGATCAGCTCGGTGTCTTTGGGCTTGGGGATGCCGTAGGCGTCTTCCTCCATCGGGCAGCCCGGGTACCAGGCGTGGAAGGTCATGCTTTTCTGCTCCCGGTCCACCACCGGCAAGCCGATGCGCCGGGGTTCGGGCTGGTCGAGCAGCTCGCCGTCTTCCTTCCAGCGGTGCAGGGCCGGCAAGGGGTCGAACTCGCCCTTGATCGGCCAGTAGGCGCCTATGACCAGGTCGGTGCGCCCCACCAGCCAGATGCGCATGATCTGCTGCAGTGCCGCCGAGCGCGCGTGCCGGTCGGGCAGGTTCAAGCGCGCTTCGAGCAGGCGGCGGCGAAGGGCTTTCTTGGCGGACTCGGGTTCGTTCATGGCTTTGTCCATAATTGCGCACATGCGTTTTGTAGACAGGCTCCGCACTCTGGCGGACACCCGGCGCGCGCCCACGGCGTCGCTCCTTTTCAGCAGCAGCGCGCCAGCACGCCCTGCGATTCTGACACCGATCCTGCTGTGCCTGGCCCTGGGCGGCGCCAGCGCAGCCCCGGCCAGCAAACCCGAGACCACCCGGGCCGACGAAGCCGCGCTGGACATGGCACAGGCCTACAAGGCGCGCGACCGCAAGCGCCTGGCCGCCCTGCTGCCCCAGCTCAAAGGCCACCCGCTGGAGCCCTGGGCGCTGTACTGGGAGCTGTCGGCACGCCTGGACGATGCGCCCCTGCGCGAGATCCAGGACACCCTGGAGCGCCTGGCAGGCAGCTACCAGGAAGACCGGCTGCGCGCCGAGTGGCTGCAGCAGCTCGGGCGCGAGCGCCAGTGGGCCGCCTTCCAGCGCGAGTACCCCGCCTACCGCATGCGCGACGAGCGCAGCGTGCGCTGCTATGCCGCGCTGGCAGAGCACCTGGCAAGCAGCGCCGACGTCAGCGCCGAGGTGCTGGGCCAGTGGTACGGCACCCGCGAAGCCGACGAAGCCTGCGCCGCCGCCGCCGAACAACTGCTCAAGGACCGCAGCATCACAGCGCTGGCGGTGTGGCAGCGCGCGCGCCTGGGCGTGGAAAACGAGCGCCAGCGTGTCGCCCAGCAGGCCATCGAGATCCTCAACCCCGACTGGCTCAAGGCCTTCAATGCCCTGTACCTGACCCCAGGGAAGTACCTGGACGACAAGCTCACCGCCATCCGCAGCAAGACCCGCGAACTGGTAGTGCTGGCCCTGATCCGCCTGGCCACCCAAGACCCGCAAGACGCCATCGACGAGATGGGCAAGCTGCGCTGGCGCACCCAGCTCACCCAGGAAGAACGCTCCTGGGTCTGGGGCGCGATCGGCAAGCGCCTGGCGCAGCGCCACTCCAGCGACGCCCCCGAGGTGTTTGCCAAGGCGCAATTGCAGTACCTGCACGAAGACCACCTGCTGTGGATGGCCCGCGCCGCGCTGCGCAATGCGCGCTGGGAGCAGGTGCTGCAAGCCAGCGCCGCCCTGCCCGAAGCACTGCGCAAGGAGCCCACCTGGGTGTACTGGCGCGCCCGCGCGCTGCTGCAAGGCAAGCCCGGCCAAGCCCAGCGCCAGGAGGCGCAGCAGTTGCTGGCCAGCATTGCCGGGGTGCGCGGCTTTTACGAGCAACTGGCCCTGGAAGAGCTGGGCCAGCGCATCACGGTGCCGGTGCGCCCGGCCGCCCCCACGGCCGAAGAAAAAGACGCCGCGCGCCAGAACCCCGCGCTGCAGCGCGCGCTCTACGCCATCCGCATCGGGCTGCGCAACGAAGGTGTGCGCGAGTGGAACTACGCCACCAACCTGCACACCCGCGGTGGTATGGACGACCGCAGCCTGCTGGCCGCCGCCGAGTGGGCCTGCGCCCAGGCGGTGTGGGACCGCTGCATCAACACCAGCGAGCGCACCCGCAGCTTTGCCGACTGGGAGACGCGCTTTCCCATGCCCTTCAAGACCGAGGTGCTGCAGCGCACCCGCGCCATCGGGCTGGACCCGGCCTATGTGTACGGCCTGATCCGCCAGGAAAGCCGCTTCATCACCGACGCGCGCTCGGGCGTGGGCGCCTCGGGCCTGATGCAGGTCATGCCCGCCACCGCCCGCTGGACTGCCAGGAAACTGGGGCTGACCGACTTCCAGCCCCACCACATCAGCGACAAGGACACCAACATCGCCATCGGCACCGGCTACCTCAAGCTCGTGCTGGAGAGCTTTGGCGGCTCCCTGCCCATGGCCGCCGCCGCCTACAACGCGGGCCCCAGCCGGCCACGCCAGTGGCGCGGGCAGGACGGTGCCCCCACCCTGGAAGGGGCCATTTGGGCCGAGAACATCCCGTTTTCGGAAACCCGCGACTATGTCAAAAAAGTGCTGGCCAACACCACCAGCTATGCCACCATCCTCAGCGGCCAGCCGCAGTCGCTGCGCGAACGGCTGGGCCAGGTGGGCCCCAGCAACGCGCCGCCGCTGATGGAAGACCTGCCCTGACAGGCATCCCGCAAACCCTGCCCAACGCCACGCAAGGAGACCGCGCATGTACACCCTCTATATCGGCAACAAAAACTATTCCTCCTGGTCCATGCGCCCGTGGGTGTTGATGCGCCAGGCCGGCATTGACTTCGACGAAATCAAGCTGCGCTTTGACTCCTTCGAAGCTGGGTCCGAATTCAAGCAGGCGCTGCACGGCTTGAGCCCCACCGGCAAGGTGCCGCTGCTGGTGCACGACGGTTTTGCCGTGTGGGACACCCTGGCGATTGCCGAATACCTGGCCGAGCGCCACCCCAGGCTCTGGCCCCAGGACGCCAGCCAGCGCGCCCGGGCGCGCTCCATCTGCGCCGAGATGCACAGCGGTTTCACCGCCTTGCGCAGCCACTGCCCCATGAACATCGAAGCCCAGCTGCACGATACCGGCGTGCTGATCTGGCGCGACCAGCCCAGCGTGCGGGCCGACGTGGCGCGCCTGCAGGCCATGTGGAGCGAGCTGCTGCAAAGCCACAACGGCCCCATGTTGTTCGACCACTTCAGCATTGCCGACGCCTACTTCGCCCCGGTATGCATGCGCCTGCACAGCTACGGCCTGCCCGTGAACGACACCGTGGCCGCCTACGTGCAGCGCGTGCGCGCCTTGAGCGCGGTGCAGCAGTGGGTGCGCGAGGCCCACGCCGAAGGCGACTTCCTGGCCTTCGAAGAGCCCTACCGGCTGCAGCGCTGAAGGCCGCCATGCAGGTCTACCTGGTCGGCGGTGCGGTGCGCGATGCCCTGCTGGGGCGCGCGGTGCAAGACCGCGACTGGGTCGTGGTAGGCGCCACGCCCGAGCAGATGCTGGCCCAGGGCTTTCGCCCCGTGGGGCGGGACTTTCCGGTCTTTCTGCACCCCGACACGCAAGAGGAATACGCCCTGGCCCGCACCGAGCGCAAGACCGGCCCCGGCTACCAGGGCTTTGCCGTGCACGCCGCCCCCGACGTGACGCTGGAACAAGACCTCTCACGCCGCGATTTCACTATTAATTCAATAGCACTAGAAGCCCAATGGACGCGGGCTGGGGCCCAATTTAGCCCCGAAAAATTGGCACCCGGCAGCCCCGCGCTGGTGGACCCGCACGGCGGCGTGGCCGACCTGCGCGCGGGCGTGCTGCGCCACGTCAGCCCGGCGTTTGCCGAAGACCCGGTGCGCATCCTGCGCCTGGCGCGCTTTGCCGCCCGCTTTGCCTCCTTCAGCATCGCCCCCGAGACCCTGGCCCTGTGCCGCGCCATGGTCGACAGCGGCGAGGTGGACCACCTGGTGGCCGAGCGCGTCTGGGCCGAGCTGGCCAAGGGCCTGATGGAGAGCGCACCGCAGCGCATGTTCGGGGTGCTGCGCGAGTGCGGCGCGCTGGCGCGCCTGATGCCCGAGCTGGACCGCCTGTGGGGCGTGCCCCAGCGCGCCGACTACCACCCCGAGGTGGACACCGGCGTGCACGCCATGCTGGTGCTGCAACAGGCCGCGGCCCTGCAAGCCCCCTTGCCCGTGCGTTTTGCCGCCCTGACCCACGACCTGGGCAAGGGCACCACCCCGGCCGACGTGCTGCCGCGCCACATCGGCCACGAACAGCGCAGCCTGCGCCTGGTGCGTGCCATGGGCCAGCGCCTGCGTGTGCCGCGCGAATGCCAGGAGCTGGCCGAGCTGGTCGCCGCCGAACACGGCAACATCCACACCAGTGAGGGCTTCAACGCCAGCGCCGTCATGCGCCTGCTGCAGCGCTGCGACGCGCTACGCAAACCCCAGCGCTTTGCCCAGGCGCTGCTGGCCTGTGTGTGCGATGCGCGCGGGCGCACCGGCTTTGAAAGCGCCCCCTACCCCCAGCAGCCGCGCCTGCAGGCCGCGCTGGACGCCGCCTTGGGGCTGGACACCGCGCCCATCGCCGCCCAGGCCCAGGCCAGCGGCGCCCAGGGCGCCGCCGTGGGCGAGGCGGTGGCGCAAGCGCGTACAGCCGCCGTGGCGCAAGCGCTGCAGGCCTGGCACGCCCACCAGCGCGTCACCGAGCCCGGTGCGGCAGCGCCTGTGAATCAGGCCACCAGCGCCAGCGCCGCGTAATCACCCACACGCTCGCCCAACCCGGCAGGCACGAGACGCACGCCGCTCAGCAAGGCCGGGAAACGCCCCGCCAGTTGGGCCTGCAAGCGTGGCAGCAGATAGTCGCGCTGGTGCCAAAACACGCTGCCGCCCAGGCTGATGGCCTGCAGATCGAGCGTCACCACCAGGTTGTACAGCGCGCGCCCCATGGTGCGGCACAGCTCATCCACCAGGGCCACGGCCCGTGCCTCACCCGCACGCGCGGCGGCAAACAGGGCCATGGCGTCGGCATAGCCCGCAGGCGCAAAACGCCGCGCAATGGCATTGCCCGCCACCAGGCCCTCCAAATCACCCACCTGGCCGCAGCCGCACAGCGCGTCCCCGTTGTCCACCACAAAGGAATGCCCGGCATGCCCGGCATTGCCGTTCTTGCCATGCAGCAAGCGCCCGTCCACACACAGGCCCACGCCAATGCCGGTGCTCCAGGTCAGGTAGGCGCAGTGGTTTTCACCCTGCAACGCGCCCCAGCGGCGCTCGGCTTCCAGCGCGGCCACGGCATCGTTTTCCACCCGCACGCTGGCAAAAACCTGGCGCAGCGGTGCCTCCAGCAACGCGGTCTGCCAGTCATTGGGCAGGCCACGCGCCTTGCCAGCCATGCCGCCGCAGATATTGGGGGCCGCCAACTCCAACAAGCCATCACGCAGCACAAAGGGGCCGCAGGACGACACCCCCACGGCCGTCACCAGCGCGCGCGCCACGCCCGCGCTGGCACAGCTCTCCCCCACCAGGCGGATGATCTGCTGCGCCAGGGCGTCGTTGCCCCCCTCCTTGGCCGTGGGCTCGGCCACCTTGCCGCGCACCCCCTGTGCGTCGGCGATGCTCACGGCCACCTTGGTGCCGCCAATGTCCACGCAGGCCACGGGGGCGGTCAGAGAAGTCCAGGGTTGGGAAGAAGAATGATCGGTGTTCATGGTGTGTCAAAAAAAGAAGGCGGCGGTGTCAGAGCCGCCCATAGTCGTCTTGCAGGCGCACGATGTCGTCTTCGCCCAAATAGTCACCCATCTGGACCTCGACAATTTCCACCGCCGCATCGGTGCGGTTGGCCAGCCGGTGCACCTGGCCCAGGGCGATGTCGCAGTGCTGGCCCACGCGCAGCACCTGCACCTGATCGCCCAGCGTGACCTCGGCCACTCCCTGCACCACCACCCAGTGCTCCGCGCGGCGGTGGTGCTTTTGCAGGCTGATCTGCTGGCCCGGCAACACGCCAATGCGCTTGATCTTCGTGCCCGCCGCTTCCGAGACGGTTTCATACCAGCCCCAGGGCCGGTAGGTGCGTTCGATCTGCTGGGTGCGCCACTCGGTGCTCATGGCCAGGTCTCCTGAGGTCTTGTGTGAGGCCCAAATGCTAACCGCAGCACCCCGGGGGGCGTTACTGGCGCGTTACCTTGCCGCAGGGGGTTTTCCCCAGTCTGCGCCCGCTCAGAGCCGGTGGCTGCGGTCGCCCTGGGCAAAGCCCAGCGGCGCCCATTCGGGGCCGGGCCCAAAGGCCAGCACCTTGAACAGCTCGCCCATCTCATGCTCGGTGAGCAGCTTTTGCGCGTTCGCCCGCAGCGCCAGGGGGGCGTCTTGCATGTCGTCCAGAATGCCGCAATTCATCAAAAAGCGCGCCTGGCTGGTGTAGCCCAGCACCTGCTGGCCCGCGTCCTGCGCGGCCAGGGCGATGCCGGTGAAATCCACGTGCGTGGTGATGTCCTTGAGCCCCACGTCACTGAGCGGGTCGGGGTCGGCGCGGTGCGCGCGGTGGCACATGAGCGTGCCCATGTCGCGCTGCGGGTGGTAGTACTCGTGCTCGGGGAAGCCGTAGTCCAGAAAAAACGCCACCCCCTGGCGCAGACGCGCCGACAGATCGCGCACAAAACCCAGGGTCTGGGGATGGATCTCGGTCAGGTAATCGTGCCCGCCCTCCACCTCCACCGGCGCTCGCAGCCCGGTGGGCCGGTCGTCCCAGGCGAAGGCATCGCCCTGCAGCACCACACCGCGCTCGTGCCACACCCCCTGGCGGCGCTGCAGCAGCTTGACCGGCATGGCGTCCAGCACCTCGTTGCCCAGCACCACCGCCTGCAGCACCTCGGGCAAGGTCTGCGCCCACTGCACCCTCTCGCCAAAGGGCGCCAGACGCTGGGCCTGGCGCGCGCGCAGCTCGCCCGACACATCCACGATCACGTAGCGCCGCAGCGCCACCCCGGCCGCCCGCAGCGCATGCAGCACCTGCTCGGCCAAGGCGCCCGTGCCGGCGCCAAACTCCCACACCTCCTGCACCCCGGTGTGTTCCAGCGCCTGCGCTACCTGGCGCGCCAGGGCACGGCCAAACAGGGGCGAAAGCTCCGGCGCGGTGACGAAATCGCTGGGGGCGGCAGGGCCCTGGCCCGAAGCCGGGGTACCCCAGCCGAACTTGCGCAGGCCATTGGTGTAGTACCCCAGGCCCGGCGTGTACAGGGCAGCCTCCATGAAGGCGTCGAAGGGCAGCCAGCCGCCGACCTGACACACCATCGCCCGAAGATGAGACAGCATCCCCGACACCTCCGTCGAAAGAGGGGGGGCCGGTAAAATCGCGTTCTTTTCCATAATGACCGCAAATTGTCCACCACAATGCCCGACACTCCCCCATCCGCAGTGGCAGTTGGCACCCCACCCACCGTGTTGATCACGGGAGCCGCCAAACGCCTGGGGCGTGCGATTGCATTGCTACTGGCGCGCAATGGCTGGCGGGTAGCGGTGCATTACCACCACTCCGCCCAGGAAGCGGAAGAGACCGCGCACAGCTGCCAAGCATGCGGGGCCGACGCGGCCACCTTTTCCGCCGATCTGGGCGATGAGGGCGAAACGCGGTCCTTGGTCCCTCGGGTGCTTGCCCACTTCGGAGGAATACAGGCTGTCGTCAACAGCGCGTCTGTTTTTGAGCACGACCTTGCCCAGAATTTCGACTACGCCGCGTTGGGGCGGCACATGCGTGCCAATGTCGGCGCTCCCGTCATACTCGCCCACGCGCTATACCAACACCTCGCTCCACAGGATGGCAGTGCGGTCCGGGGCGCCGTGGTGAACTTGCTGGACCAGAAGCTCTGGAACCAAAATCCCGACTTCCTGAGCTACACCCTCTCCAAGGCGGCCCTGGAGGCTGCAACCACCATGCTGGCACTGGCGTTGAGCCCCAAAGTGCGTGTGGTCGGGGTGGCGCCGGGCCTGACGCTGCCCAGCCACTTTCTCAGTGAGCAGCGATTTGCGGACCTGCACAAACTTTCGCCGCTAGGACAGTCATCCACCCCTGCCGACGTAGCCAGCACCGTGCTTTTTGCGCTGCAAAACAACTCCATCACCGGCACCACGCTGCTGGTCGATGGCGGCCAGCACCTGATGCGCTTCGAACGGGACTTTTCGATGATGCATCCACAACAGTAAGCCACCATGAAACCACATTCCGGGCACCAGCATCTGGAAATCACAGGACTTCGCTTCAACGCGAACCTGGGCATTCTCGACCATGAACGGGAAAATTCCCAGCCAATCTCCGTGGATGTAGAGTTGAACCAGGGGAAACAGCCACTCCAGCCGGACGACGACCACATCACCAACGTATTGGATTACCGCAAAGTCCACTCGGTCATCGTCAACACCTGCACGGAGCGGCACGTCAATCTTCTGGAAAGTCTGACGGGGAAACTGTGCAACCGTCTGCTCGACCTTCCTTCTGTCGTCGGCGTGAAGGTAAAGATCATAAAACTCGAAATATTCGATGACTGCGAAGTGTCGATCAGCATGCAAGCGGGAGAGTGGTGACGTGTCCAAAGCGGAAAGCAGCAGCATCATTGATGCCCAGCAAATCATTTACCTTCCAAAGTGGGCGAAGTGGATCATCATCACACTCCTGATCGGCCTGGCATGCATCAGCAGCATGGGAGCGGTTTTTTTCCTGCTGGCCCCGACCGCCCGCGATCTGGTGGTGCCAGTGCTGTCCATTGCACAGACCGCCATCGGCGGCCTTGCGGTGGCCATGTTCGTACTGCTTTCCGAGAGACAGCTCAGCACCAAGCGACTGTTGGAAAAAACAGACCAGTTCCTGCTGCAGCACATGCCGGACTCCCTGGGTAAAATTGAAATCCCGCACATCAGGAAAGACGCCACGGTCACGGTAGAAGTAATCGCCCGCCCCTCTGGAATCCATGGGCACAAGAAAGACATCTATGGCGTGAACTATCTGATAACGCTTGGCGATTTCAGGATGAAAATCTGGGTTGGCATTAACGTCAAACGGCTGTCCGTCATTTATTTTTTCAATACTACAGATCCGGCTGACATCGAGCGCTTGAAAACGGATTTTCAATTCACCTTCGCGGGCGCGCGAAGCGTCGGATACTCCACCAACTTCGAACACGCCCTGGTTGACGGAGAATCCATTGCCTCCATCTGGTCAACGGTATTTGCAGAAACCGCCATCCTCGGCAATCCGTCGGAACAATTGTTCTGGGTTCAGGACGTTGCCATGATGACCCAGTCCGTCGCGCGCACCGCCGCCCGCCTCCAGTGGAAGGCACATACCACCGCCGACCCCGGACCACTTTAGCCTTGCCCTCTCCGTGTTTTTGATTGATTCATTGATCGCATGACCCCCGACTGGATTGAAGCCGAGCCCCCCGTGGCCGAGAAGAAGTCGCTCAAGATCGAGCGCGAAACCCACAAGCTCGAAAAACGCCTGTGCCGCCAGGTGGGGCAGGCCATCATCGACTTCAACATGATTGAAGAAGGCGACCGCGTCATGGTCTGCCTCTCGGGTGGAAAAGACAGCTTCACCATGCTCGACATCCTGATGAAGATGCAGCAGCGCGCGCCGGTGCGCTTCGAGCTGATCGCCGTCAACCTGGACCAGAAGCAGCCCGGCTTTCCCGACCACATCCTGCCCGACTACCTCAAAGGCTTGGGGCTCCCCTTCCACATCGAGACCCAGGACACCTACAGCATCGTCAAAAAAGTGGTGCCCGAGGGCAAGACCATGTGCTCCCTGTGCTCGCGCCTGCGCCGTGGCATCCTGTACCGCGTGGCCGACGAACTCAAGATCACCAAGATCGCCCTGGGCCACCACCGCGACGACATGCTGCAGACCCTGTTCCTGAACATGTTCTTCGGCGGCAAGTTGAAGGGCATGCCGCCGAAGCTGGTCAGCGACGACGGCGGCCACGTGGTGATCCGCCCCCTGGCCAACGTGGCCGAGAAAGACATCATCCGCTGGGCCGCGCACCGCCAGTACCCCATCATCCCCTGCAACCTGTGCGGCAGCCAGGAGAACCTGCAGCGCAAACAGGTGGGCAATATGCTGCGCGAGTGGGACAAGAAGTTCCCCGGGCGGCTGGAAACCATGTTCACCGCGCTGCAAAACGTGGTGCCCTCGCACCTGATGGACCACCGCCACTACGCTTTCCGAAGCGTGCGCGCCACCGGCGTGGCCGATGAAAACGGCGACAAAGCCTTTGACGAAGAAGAGTTCCCGGTAGCCCTGCCCAGGTTGGACGGGGTCCAGACCGTGGCCTTGTGAGGCCCCTTTGACCCCCGCCACCATGCAGCGCCGCCTGTTGCACACCACCACCTGGGTCCTGTGCGCCTGCGCCCTGCTGGCGGGCTGCGCGCTGCCGCGCATGATAGACAGCGAGGTGCATGCCTACGCGGGCCCGGCAGGAGCGACTCAGGGCGCGGGCTTTGCCTTTGCCCGGCTGCCTTCACAACAAGCGCAGCCCGAGCGCCAGGACCGGCTGGAGGCCATGGCCCAGGCGGCTTTGCAAGAGGCCGGGCTGCACCCCGAGGCAGCGGCACAGGCGCGCTACCGGGTCGAGGTGGCGCTGCAGATCGACCCCATCAGCAACCCCTACCGCGCCAGCCAGCGCCGCCGGGACCCGGTGGTGCGCCCCGATGGCAGCCTGGTGCTGCCGGCGCCGTCCCTGCTGCTGGACCTCGATCCACCCTGGTGGCGCCACAGCGTGCACCTGGTGCTGCGCAGCAGCAGCGGCGAGGTGGCCTACGACACCAGCGCCACCTTTGACGGCCCCTGGAGCGACAGCGAGCGCCTGGTACCCGTGCTGCTGCGCGCGGCGCTGCGCGACTACCCGGCCCCGCCCACGGCAGTGCGCAAGGTGGTGATCGAACTGCCCGCCCACGAACCCACGCCCTGAACACACCCCATGCACGCCACCCGCCTCATCGCCGTGCGCCACGGCCAGACCGCCTGGAACGTGGACACCCGCATCCAGGGCCAGATCGACATCGGCCTGAACGAACGCGGCCTGTGGCAGGCCCAGCGCGTGGCCCAGGCCCTGGCCGATGAGGGGCTGCAGCACATCTACGCCAGCGACCTGCAGCGCGCCCACGCCACCGCGCTGGCCATAGCCTCCCACGCACGCGAGCCCAGCGCACGCCAGGTGCGCCTGCACCCGGGTCTGCGCGAGCGCCGTTTTGGCCACTTTGAGGGCCAGACCTACGCCGACATCGAAACGCGCTGGCCCGAGGACGCGCGCCGCTGGCGCCAGCGCGACCCCGAATTCGCCCCCGGCGGCGGCGAGAGCCCGCGGCAGGTGATGGAACGGGTGCGCGCCGCGGTGGACGAGATCGCCGAGCGCCACCCGGGCGGGCATGTGCTGCTGGTGGCCCACGGCGGCGTGCTCGACATGCTCTACCGCCTGGCCACGCGCCAAAGCGTGCAAGCCCCCCGCACCTGGGAGCTGGGCAACACCGCCATCAACCGCCTGCTGTGGTGTGAGGGCGAACTCACGCTGGTGGGCTGGGGCGACGTGCGCCACCTGGAAGCCGATGCGGCCCAGGACGACGGCAGCGCCTGAGGTCCTTCCGATGCCGTCCGACAGGAACACCCGCACCATGGCACGCCCCTCGCCTACACGCCCTCTGGCCGCACTCCCTCGCTGGCGGCACGTCTGGCCCGCCTTGCTCGGCGGCCTCTGGCTCGCCAGCGCAGCCGCCCCTGCGCAGACCCCGCAGAACGCCGGACTGAGCCTGGACGATGCCTGGGGGCGCGTGGTGGCCTACTCCGACAAACTCGCCGCCGCCCAGGCCGCAGTGCGGCACAAGGCGCTGCAGCGCGAAGGCATCGAAGGGCTGGGGCGGCCCAGCGTGGCGCTGCACGGCGCCAGCTTTGCCTACAGCGCCAACCTGGACGTGAGCCTGGACCCGGTGCACCAGAAGCTGGCCCAGATCCAGGGCCAGTTGCCCGTGCCGCTGGAAAACCTGCCGGTGTCGGTCCCGATCCCGCAACTGCCCGCCATGTACAGCTACCACAGGCAAAGCACCGGCTCCACCGCCTCGGTGTCGGCGGTGTGGCCCCTGTGGGATGGCGGCGCCGCCACCGCCACGCGCGCGCTGGTGGGCTTTCAGGGCGACGAAGCCAGCGCCGACCAGCGCCACACGCGCGACGAACTCATGACCCAATTGGGCCAGCGCTACTTCGGCGCCCAATTGGCGCAGCGTGCCGCGCAACTGCGCCAGACCGCGCTGCACAACGTGGCCCAACACGACGCCGCCGCCCAGCGCATGCTCGACAACGGCGTGCTGGCCCGGGTCGAGCGGCTGCAGGTGCGCGCCGCATTCGAAGACGCCCAGCGCAACGCCCGCAAGGCCCAGGACGACGCCGAACTGGCCCAGGTGGCGCTGGCGCGCACGGTGCACTGGCCCCAGGCCGTGCAGGCACAGACACCGCTGTTCATGTACCGCAACCCGGTGGGCGCCCTGGAGTATTTCGTCCAGAACGCGCTGCAGCGCCACCCGGGGCTGGACAAGGTGCAATCGCGCATGGCACAGGCACAGGCGCTGCACGCCGCGCAGGAAGCGCTGACCGGCCCCACGGTGTTTGCCTTTGGCCAGCACGCGCTGCAGGAAAGGAACCCCGACTGGGTGGCCGGCGTCGGGCTGCGCTGGACCCTGTACGACGGGCTGGACCACCGCAAGCTTTCTGCCGCGTCGCAGCAGCAGGTGGCCCAGGCCCAGGCCACCGAAGCGCAGGCACGCAGCGACATTGCCTTGGCAGTGGAGCGCCAGTGGAAGCTGGTGGAGCAGGCACGGCGCCAGTACTGGAGCCTGCAGGCCAGCACCGAGCTGGCGCAGGAGCTGCTGCACCTGCGCCGCGCGGGCCTGCGCGAGGGCACCGGCACGGCACTGGAGCTGATGGACGCCGAAACCAACGCCGCCAAGGTGCAGACCGAGAGCGCACAGGCCGCCTACGAGTTCGACCTGGCCCTGGCCGCCCTGCTGGAGGTATGCGCACTGTCTGAGGAATACCCGCAGTACGCCGCGCGGGCCGATATTCACCTGGAGTAAGAACGTGAAACGCAGCAAATGGGCCGCGGGCCTGGGCGCGACAGCGCTGTTGGCATTGATGGGCTGGGGGGTGTGGCTGGGTTCGCGCCCGGCGCCGGAGCTGTTCCAGGGCCAGATGGAGGCGCGCGAAACCGACGTCGCCCCCAAGGTGCCCGGGCGCGTGGCCGAGGTGCTGGTGCGCGAGGGCGACCATGTGGCTGTGGGTACGGAGCTGATCCGCATGGACAGCCCGGAGATCAACGCCAAGCTGGCCCAGGCCACGGCCGCCCAGGAAGCGGCGGCGGCGGTGGCCAGCAAGGCCGACCGGGGCGCGCGCCCGCAGGAGATCGAGATGGCGCGCATGCAATGGCAGCGCGCACGCGCCGCCGCGGAGCTGGCGCAATCGAGCTATGCGCGGGTGGAAAACCTGCACAAAGAGGGTCTGGTGGCGGCACAAAAGCGCGACGAAGCCTGGGCCAATTTCCAGGCCGCCCGCGACGGCGAGGCCGCTGCCAAGGCGCAGTACGACATGGCACGCAGCGGCGCGCGCAGCGAAGACAAGGCGGCCGCGCGCGCCCAGGCGCGCCAGGTGGCCGGCGTGGTGGCCGAGGTGGAGGCCGCCAAGGCCGAAACCCAGCTCAAGAGCCCGGTGGCGGGCGAAGTGGCCAAGGTGCTGGCCAAACCGGGCGAGATCACCCCCACCGGGGTGGCAGTGGTCAGCATCGTCGATCTGCAAGACCAATGGGTCGTGCTGCACGTGCGCGAAGACCGGCTGGCGCGCTTTGCCCTGGGCAGCGAATTCGACGCCACGCTGCCCGCGCTGGCCGGGCCAGGCTCCGCCAGCACGGTGCGCTTCAAGGTGTTTTACAGCGCGGCACTGCCCGACTTTGCCACCTGGCGCGCCACGCGCTCGGGGGCCGGGTTCGATGTGCGCACTTTCGAGGTGCGGGCGCGCCCGCTGCAGCCCATGGCCGGGGCGCGCCCGGGCATGAGCGTGCTGGTGCAGTAAAGCCGCCATGGCGATGGCCCACGGCTGGCACGCCGACCTGGCACGCGAAGGGCGGCGCCTGCGCGCCAGCGCCTGGGAGTGGTCGCTGCTGAGCTGGGTGCCGCTGCTGGGCTGCGCGCTGCTGTGGTGGATTTTTGCCGCCGGTTTGCCGCGCGATCTGGGCATCGGGGTGGTGGACGAAGACCACAGCGCGCTGTCGCGCCAGTTGGTGCGCTGGCTGCAGGCCAGCCCGGGGCTGGCGGTGCAGGCGCATTTTGAGAACCCCGCACAGGCCCAGCAGGCGCTGCGCGAGGCGGCGGTGGCGGCCGTGGTGCGCATTCCGGCCGGGTTCACGTCCGACATCAAGCACGCACGCACCGGGGTGTTCACGCTGTGGCACAACGCCCAGTGGGGCACGCACTCGGGGCTGCTGCAGCGCGACGTGCGCACCGTGGTGGCAACGCTCTCGGCCGGCATTGAAATGCTTGCGCGCACCAAGCGCGGTGAAAGCGCCCAGACCGTGCGTGTGGCCATGGAGCCGATCCGCACCGACATGGTGACACTGTTCAACCCGGCGCTGGACTACGAGTACTTCCTGGCCACCGCCCTGGTTCCGGCGCTGCTGCACATTGCCGCCATGACCGCCGGTGCCTGGGGCGTGGGGCGCGAACTGCGTGAGGCCACCTTGGGCGAGTGGCTGGGCGCCCGGCCCCGCTGGGGGCGCTGTGTGCGTGCGCTGGGCGCCAAGCTGCTGTGGCCCTGGCTGGGCCTGGGCCTGGTGGCCACGCTGGCGCTGGGCTGGCTGGTGCTGGGGCGGCACTGGCCGGTGCAGGGCCACTCCACCCTGGTGCTGCTGGCCCTGTGGGTGTTCCTGGGCCTGTCCCTGGCCATGGGGGCGCTGGCCGCCAGCGCCAGCGCATCGCTGCGCACGGCGCTCTCCGCCACCGGCTTCATCACCGCCCCTGCCTTTGCCTTCAGCGGGGTCGGGTTTCCGGTGGTGGCCATGCCGACGCTGGCGCAGTGGTGGGCCCAGGCCCTGCCCTACACCCACTACGTGCGCGTGCAGGTGCTGCAGTGGCAGATGGGCGCACCGGCCGCCTATGCCTGGCCGATACCGGCGGGCATGGCCCTGCTGGCGGTCTTGCTGCTGCTGGCAAGCGCGCGCGCCCTGCAGACCCTGGCCGACCAGCCCCAGCGCTGGGGGAAGCGCTGACATGGGTGCGTTCGCACACGGCCTGTGGCAGACCCTGGCGGCCCTGCGCCGCGATGCGGGGGCCGTGCTGCTGCTGGTGGCGGCGCCGGTGCTCTACGCCTTCTTCTACCCCTGGCCCTACAGCGCACAGGCGGTGACGCAGGTGCCGGTGGCGGTGGTGGACCTGGACCAATCCAGCCTGTCGCGCCAGATCACACGCTTCGCCAGCGCCCACCCGCGCCTGCGGGTCCTGTGGGTCGGCACCGACGTGCAGCAGGCGCAGCAGGCCCTGTGGCGCGGAGAGATTGAGGGCTTCGCGGTGCTGCCCGTCGACCTCAAACGCCAGGTGGTGCGCAACCAGCCTGCCGTGGTCACGGTGCAGGGCGACGGCGCCTACGCCCTGCTGAACAAGGCGGTGCTGACCGGCTTTGCCGAAGCCGTGGGCACGGTCTCGGCCGGGGTGGAGCTGCGCCGCCTGCGCGCCGCAGGCATGGGCGCGGCGCAGGCGGATGCCGCCCGCAACCCCGTGGCCACCGCCCTGGTGCCGCTGTTCAACCCCACCGAGGGCTACGGCAGCTACGTGGTGCCCGCGGTGGCGCTGCTGATCGTGCAGCAAACCCTGCTGATGGGGGTGGCGCTGCTGGTCGGGACCTGGGTCGAGCAGGGGCGCCAGGCTGCGTGCGCGGCGCAGTGGCTGGGGCGGCTGGCTGCGCTGGCCGCCGTGGGCTGGCTGGCAGGCCTGTTCTACACCGGCTGGGTGTTCTGGTGGCAGGACTACCCGCGCGGTGGCAACCCGCTGGCCAGCAGCCTGCTGCTGGCCTTGTACGCCCTGGCCGTGGCAGCCTGGGGCGCCGCGCTGGGGCTGTGGTTTGCCGACCGCGAGCGCGCCCTGCAGGTGCTGCTGCTCACGGCGCTGCCGATGGCCTTCCTGTCGGGGTTTTCCTGGCCGGTGGAGGCGCTGCCCGCGCCGCTGCAGGTGCTGCGCTGGTGCATTCCCAGCACTGCGGCCATCCAGGCCTCACTGCTGCTCAACCAGATGGGGGCCAGCGCCAGCGCGGTGCTGCCCCACGCGCTCGCCCTGGGCCTGAGCGCCGTCCTGGGCCTGGGCGTGGTGCTGCGCGCGGGGCGCTGAGCCTTTGCGCGCGCCCGGCGCGCCAAAACCGCTGTAACAGCCCGTATCCGACCCCAAAAACGCACGTCCGTGCACTGCATACAACACTGTCACTGTGGTGTAACAAAGACAGCATGGGTGCGTCCGAGCGGCACTGAGAACAAATTTCATAGCTCTTGAAATCGTTTCCACAGCAAGCGACACTGGGCGAAACGGTTTTTGTAAGCATTACACAACTCACCCTAGCGTAAACCCTCGCAAGGAACAGGTACCCGGGGTGTACTGCGAAGAATTCGGTGCGTCGGCGGCATCCCGCTGCCGGCGAGCGCCCCCCAGTGGGGCACCCATACCTACAACCCACCGAGCACAACAACATGACCCGTACTGAGACAACTTCCCTGCGTTCGATCTGCATCGCATGCGCCGCCGTTCTGGGCGCCTCCAGCGCCATGGCCTTTGACTTCGGCGCCAACATTGAGCTGGACAACCTCAGCCGCCAAGGCTCCGCCGTCGCTGGCGGCGACCGCGGGCTGAGCCAAAGCGGGCGCGTCGAACTGGGCGTAAGCAACAAGACCGACGAAGGCCTGTTCGTAGCCGCCAAGACCGCTTTCGTGAGCAAGAAGGACGGCACCCTGGGCACCGACGACATGTGGGTGCAACTGGGCAAGGGCGCCTTTGACGTCAAGCTGGGCCGTTTCGAAGCCGCCAACCTGTTCCCCCTGCCCGGCGACGTGGTGGTGAACAACGCGGGCAACGTCTACAACGCCAACGTGCTGCGCGGGCGCAAGGCCGGTGACGTGTTCCACGCTGCGGGCACCCTGCAGTTGGGCTCCGGTCTGGCTCTGGAGCTGGGCGTGATCGACACCACCAACAACAACGTCGTGGGTTCGGGCTCCAAAGGCACCCGCACGGTGCTGAGCTACGCTGCCGGCCCCCTGTCGGTGGCAGCCGGGGTCGAGTCGGGCGAGTACTCCAGCACCAACCGCGTCAGCGGCTACGGCGTGACCGGCGCTTATGACTTCGGCGGCTTCAAGCTCACCGCCAACGTGGCCGCTGGCCGCCAGGATGCCGCCACCAGCAGGAACCAAAGCGCCACCGCGCTGGCAGCCACGATCGGTGCGTTCAATGCCGGTGTGGTGATGGCCAAGAACGACATCACCGGCGGTGACAACAGCGTGCAGACCCTGTACATGTCCTACGGCATCCCGCTGGTGAAGAACGCCACCGTGACGCCCGCCATCTCGTCGTCCAAGCTGACTGACAACGTCACCGCGACCACTACCGACGAAACCGCCATCAAAGTGCGCCTGAACTACACGTTCTAAGCGCTTTCCTGGTTATCGATTGCTTCAAGGTTTTTACGAGGCCCTTCGGGGCCTCTTTTTTTGCGCCCCGTGTGCAGCACCTCAAAATCGGTAGCGCACGGACAAAGACACCGGGCTTTCCACCCAGACCGAACGCGGCTGGCGCGCGCTGCCGGTCAGCACGCCATTGGTGGTGATGGCGCCCGAAGGCCCCTGCTCCATTTCCAGCCGTGTCCAGACCCAGGCCAACTCCCCGCTCCATCCCTTCGCTGCAGACGCGGCCCAGTGCATGCGCACGGCCAGTTCGGCCTGTGTGATGTCCCCCAGACCGAGGGTGGCCGGGTCGCGCCCCGGCAGACGCACCCACATCCGGCTGTCCAGTGCCCGGCCCCACCAGGCGTCCACCGACAGCGCGGCGGTATCGCCCAGGCTGTGGCGCCACTGTGCGCCCAGGGACGCCAGGCTCCACGCATAAGACTCCGGATACCCCGACACCACGCCAGTCGACGCGATGCCGCGGGTGATGGCCTGGGCCCCCGCGCGCAAGCCCAGTCCCCACGCCGGGTGAACGTCCCACAGCAGCTGCACATGGCCCTGGGTATGGGTCAGGGTGCTGGCGGTCTGCAAGGATGCACCTGTGCCGGTTTGGCCATCGTAGTGGCGTGTGCCGCCGCGTTGCGACAGCTGGGCCTGGAGGCGCCACGGCCCGCAAGCCAGCCGCAGCGCGGCGCCGGGGCCTTGCAGCCAGCCCTGCTCGTGCACCAGTTGGCCCCCCGCGGCAGCGTATTCGCGCCAATCGCTCCAGGCCGCTTCGATCCCGGCCTGAACATCCACAGTTCGAGGAGCCTCACAGGGCTGGGCGAGGCAGGCTTGCGCGGCCAGGAGCGGCGCCAGGCACGCCCCCCTTGGCCCTCCCGCACAGCGCCGCCGCGCCAATGGGGCGTACGCCCCTTCCTGCGGGCACGGCACCCCCCTGCGCACCTACGCCCCGCCCACCCAGTCTTGCGTCCCGCCCTTGCCCGGTGCCGCCACGCCCAGATGGCGGTAAGCGGCCAGGGTGGCGGTGCGCCCGCGCGGGGTGCGTTGCAGAAAGCCTTGCTGGATCAGATAGGGCTCGATCACGTCTTCGATGGTGCCGGGCTCCTCGCCGATGCTGGCGGCGATGTTGTCCAGCCCCACCGGGCCGCCGTCGAAACGGTGAATCACGGCCTCCAGCAGCTTGCGGTCCATCAGGTCAAAGCCCTGGGGGTCGACGTCGAGCATGGCCAGGGCGCGGTTGGCCATGTCCTGGGTGATGGTGCCCCGGCCCTTGACCTCAGCGTAATCGCGCACCCGGCGCAGCAGCCGGTTGGCAATGCGCGGGGTACCGCGCGAACGCCGCGCGATCTCCTGGCTGCCCTCGTCCTCGATGGGCACACCCAGCAGGCCGGCGCTGCGGGTGACGATGCGCTGCAGCTCCTGCGCGCTATAAAACTCCAGCCGCGCCACGATGCCAAAACGGTCGCGCAAGGGGTTGGTGAGCATGCCGGCGCGCGTGGTGGCTCCCACCAGGGTGAAGGGCTGCAGATCGAGCTTGATGGAGCGCGCCGCGGGACCCTCGCCGATCATGATGTCGATCTGGTAGTCCTCCAGCGCGGGGTAGAGGATTTCTTCCACCACCGGCGAGAGGCGGTGGATTTCGTCGATGAACAGGACGTCGTTGCGCTCCAGGTTGGTCAGCAGCGCCGCCAGGTCCTTGGGCTTTTCCAGCACCGGGCCGCTGGTCTGGCGCAGGTTCACGCCCAGCTCCTGGGCGATGATGTGGCTCAACGTGGTCTTGCCCAGGCCCGGCGGGCCGAACAGCAGCACGTGGTCCAGCGCCTCGGTGCGTTTTTTGGCCGCGCCGATGAAGATTTCGAGCTGCTCGCGCACCTTGGCCTGGCCCACGTATTCGTCCAGCAGCTTGGGGCGCAGGGCACGCTCCAGCGCCTCCTCCCCCGCCGACTGGGGCACGGGCGCGACCATGCGCGGGCTGGCACTGGCCAGGCTGGAAAGGGAGTCTGTCTGGATGCTCACGGGTTTGGCAGAAGGGGGGAAAATGCGCGGGCGCAGTGCGGTTGACGGGCAACTATAGCGTGGGCATGCTCAAGTCCGAAGGCGTTTGCGCCGATAGTTCTGCCAGATGCGCGCCCGTCCAGGCGGCGCCACGCAGTTTTTGAAAGGCCGCCCACCATGCCGTCCGCCCCCCTTGCTCGCCTGCAGCCCTCCTGCCCCCTGCGTGCCATCGCACTGGCCTGGGCTTGCACCTGCACTGTCGCCCTGGGCGCCGACAGCCACGCAGCCCCTGACAAAGCGGCCGAGCCGCTGCCCGAACCGAATGTCAAGGCGCACAGCAGCTCCGACCCCAAGGCCGTGGGCAAGCAGTTGCGCGAGGCCCTGGGCACCCAGATCGCGCCGAACCGGCGCCTGACCATCATCTCCAACGCCAAAAGCACGGCCCCCGTGGCGGGCGAAGGCACGCCGCACCCGGCGGCCAGCACTGCCGCCCATGGGACGGCGCCTGCCACCACGGTGCGCATCAGCCCCAAGCCGGTGCGGGCAGCAGCCAAGCCCGCCCCGGCCCCGGCAGCCCCCGCGCCGGAGCAGCACGGCGAAGTGCACTGGAGCTACGAGGGCGAGAACGGCCCGACGCAATGGGGACAGCTCAAACCCGAATTCAACGTCTGCGCCATTGGCAAGCGCCAGTCGCCCATCAACATCGACGAGGGCCAGACCCTGCAGGGCCCGGCCGAGCCCATCAGCTTCAGCTACAGCGCCTCCAACGCCACGGTGACCAACAACGGCCACACCGTGCAGGTGGATGTGCAGGGCGACAACTTCATCACCGTGCGTGGCATCAGCTACCGGCTGCTGCAGTTCCACTTCCACACCCCCAGCGAGGAACAGGTCAACAGCACCCGCTTCCCCATGGTGGCGCACCTGGTGCACAAGAACGACGAGGGCCAGTTGGCCGTGGTCGGCATCCTGCTCGACGCGGGCCTGCCCAATACCCTGATCGACAAGGTCTGGACCTATATGCCGCTGGATGCGGGCGACCGCGTGCGCATGCCGCGCGAGGCGCTCAACCTGAACGAACTGCTCCCCTCTGACCAGCGCTACTACCAGTACATCGGCTCGCTCACCACCCCGCCCTGCACCGAGGGCGTGCTGTGGCTGGTGATGAAACAGCCGGTGCAGATCAGCCGCAACCAACTGCGCCTGTTCCGCCAGCTCTACCCCTTCAATGCCCGCCCGGTGCAGCCCGTCAACGGCCGCCCGGTGCGCGAGGGCATGTGACAGCTACGTTTTTTATAGCATCAAAGGCTTATTGCACGCGGGCCAAATGCCAAAATGGCCTTAAACGTTAGCGTGCCAAGGCCTTCAGCGCCAGCTTGATGCCCTCGCTCACGCCCACATCGGCAGGCAGGGCCTTGAGCGCCGCGGCGGCTTCCTTGTCGTTGTAGCCCAGCGCCAGCAAGGCCTGCTGGATGTCGGCCTGGGCGTCGCTGGCGCCACCGCGCGGCAGCCCCAGGTCGGGCGCGAGCTTGCCCTTGAGTTCCAGCAGCAGCCGCTCGGCGGTCTTCTTGCCGATGCCCGGCACCTTGATGAGGCGCCCCGCCTCTTGCGTGCCCACCGCCTGCGCCAGGTCGTCCACGCTCAGGCCCGAAAGAATCGCCAGCGCCGTGCGCGGGCCCACGCCGCTGATCTTGATCAGCTCGCGAAAGGCCTCGCGCTCCTGGCCCGTGCCAAAGCCGTAAAGGAGTTGCGCATCCTCGCGCACCACGAAGTGGGTCAGCAGCGTCACGCGCTGCCCTTCGGCAGGCAGGTTGAAGAAGGTGCTCATGGGCACCTGCACCTCGTAGCCCACGCCATTGCAGTCCACCACCACCTGGGGCGGGTTCTTGTCACACAGGGTTCCGGTCAGGCGTCCGATCATGGGTAAAAAGGCTGTGAAGGGTGAAGACAGTGGGGGCGCCACCCTGCCGTGGCCACGGCGCAGGCGTTACAGTTGCACCCCACCCGCCATGCTGCGCGGGCGTCAGGAATTATCCGCGTGATTCTCCGCCACACCTTCACCCCGCTGAACAACACCCGCCTGGGCCACCTGTGCGGCCCCACCGACGAGCACCTGCGCACCATCGAACGCGCGCTGGAGGTGCGCGTGGCGCACCGCCACGAGCAGTTCAAGGTGGAAGGCCCCAAGGCCAGCGCCCAGCGCGCCATGGAGATGCTGCAGGCGCTGTACGAAATAGCGGCCAAACCCATTGCCGCCTCCACCGTGCAGCTCATGCTCAGCGGCGACGGCGCTGCGCTGGCCGAGGGCCCCACGCTCTCCACCCGGCGCGCCGACCTCCAGCCGCGCAGCAAAAACCAGGCCCTGTACCTGGACAACATCGCCGAGTTCGACATCACCTTCGGCATCGGCCCGGCCGGCACCGGCAAAACCTACCTGGCCGTGGCTGCGGCGGTGGACGCACTGGCGCGCAGCAGCGTGCAGCGCATCATCCTCACCCGCCCGGCGGTGGAGGCGGGCGAGCGCCTGGGCTTTCTGCCTGGCGACCTGAACCAGAAAGTGGACCCCTACCTGCGCCCGCTGTACGACGCGCTCTACGACCTGATGGGCTTCGAGCAGGTGCACAAGGCCTTCGAGCGCCAGGCGCTGGAGATCGCCCCCCTGGCGTTCATGCGCGGGCGCACCCTGAACAACGCCTTCGTCATCCTGGACGAAGCGCAAAACACCACGCCCGAGCAGATGAAGATGTTCCTCACCCGCGTGGGCTTTGGCACCAAGACCGTGATCACCGGCGACCTGACGCAGATCGACCTGCCGCGCGCCCAACTGAGCGGCTTGGTGGAGGCCGAGCGCATCCTCAAGCGCGTGCCGGGCATCGGATTCACGCGCCTGACCAGCGTGGACATCGTGCGCCACCCCCTGGTCGCGCGCATCGTGGACGCCTACGACGCCGCCCGCCGCGACGACGAGCTGCCGCCCCTGGGCGACATGGTGGCGTCCGAAGCCGAGCCCGAGCGCACCAGCCTGCCCAAGCTGCGCGGCCCGCGCCGCGCAGCCCCTGGCGACGAGGCGCCGCGCTGAAACGCGCCGCCACCCGACCTGCGCCCCTCCCCACGCCGACCGACCCGGCCCGCTCCCCACACCCGCACCCCACACGCCCCCGCCCTGGAGCCCCCATGCTGCCCGAACTGACCCTGTCCCTGCAATTCACCCGCTTTGGAGGCGCGGCCGAGCACCGCGCCGCCCTGCCCCGCGGCAAAGTCCTGCGCTGGGTGCGCCACGCCCTGGCTGCCCCGGGCGAAATCACCGTGCGCATCGTGGACGCCGAAGAGGGCCAGACCCTCAACCGCGACTACCGCCACAAGGACTACGCCACCAACGTGCTCACCTTCGACTACGCCCAGGAGCCCGTGGTCTGCGCCGACCTGGTGCTGTGCGCCCCGGTGGTGGCGCGCGAAGCGACCGAGCAAGGCAAGACCCTGCAGGCCCACTACGCCCACCTGATCGTGCATGGCACCCTGCACGCCCAGGGCTGGGACCACGAAACCAGCGAAGCCGACGCCACCGCCATGGAGGCGCGCGAGGTGGAGATCCTGGCGGCCTTGGGGTTTGACAACCCCTACGCCACGTAGGAGCACCCCGGCGGGGCGCATCCAGGGAAGCCTGCGGCAGCTCCCCCGCACGGCGGGTCAACAGCGCGCCGCAGTGTCCTTCTCAGCGCATGGAGGCCACATAGGCCACCACGGCGGCAATGTCGGCGTCGCTCATGTTTTGGGTGTTGGCGGCCATGAGTGCATCCGTGCGCTTGAGCGAGCCGTCGCGGTAGCGCTTGAGCGTGGTGCTCAGGTAGCCCGGCTGCTGCCCGGCGATGCGGGCGATGGTCTCGTTGCCGCGCCCGTTGTCGCCATGGCAGCGAAAGCACACTTTCTGGTAGTAGGCCTGGCCCTTGCTGACCAGGGCGGGGTTGGTGATGGGCTGCGCCGCCACCTCCTGGCGCGCGTAGTGCAGCACCACGCCGATGCGCTCGTCCACGCTGAGCGCCTTGATCATGCCCTCCATGAACATATTGCGCCGGCGCCCGTCGGCGAACTGGCGCACCTGCTCCAGCAGGTAGGCGGTGTTCTGGCCTGCCAGATTGGGGGTATCGGGGTGGGGGCTGTTGCCGCCGATGCCATGGCAGTTGGCGCAAAAACCGGCCACCCGCGCGCCGGTCTTGGCAGCGGCCTCCAGCAGGCGCGGGTCAGCCTCCACCTCTTTGAGCCGCGCGTTCAAGTCCACCTCGGCGGCGTGGTTCCTGGTACCTTGCGCCTGGGCGCCCCCCAGCAGTGCCAGCCCCAGCGCGGCGGCCAGCGCCATGTTCAGAAAGCCCTTTTTCATGTCAAAACCCTGATAGATGAAGGGTTTATTCTATGGTGCCGGGCGATGCTGCTCCTTGGTGCCAGAGGGATTTGCTGGGGTTTCCCGATCGGGTGGACGCGCTCAACGGCGCTCCGGTTCGCTGATGAAGCCGATCTTGTTCAAGCCTGCCTTGGACGCATCGGCCAAGGTCTCGGCCACGACCCGGTATGCCACGGATTGGTCAGCACGCAAATGGACCTCGGGCGGCGGCACCTTCTTGCCTTCGGCCATAAACCGCCGAATCGCCTCCTCGCGCCCCACGGGCTCACCGTTCCAATAGCCTTGTCCCGCAGCGTCAATGGCGAACTCCACTTTGTCGGGCTTGAGCTGATTGGCCTGTGAGCTGGCCTTGGGCAGGTCCAGCTTGACGGCATGCGTCAGCAGGGGCGCCGTGACAATGAAGATCACCAGCAGCACCAGCATCACGTCGATCAGCGGGACCATGTTGATGTCGGCCACTGGCGCACCGGATCCCCGCTTGTCAAAACTCGCAAAAGCCATGGTCGAAACCTCCTTTCTCTCAGAAGCTGCGCCGCCACGACAGGGCGTAGGTGCGCCCACGGCCCGCAAAATAGTCCGTGTTCAAGCCCGAGGGGCGGGCCTGCGCGTAGTAGCCGATGTACTGGCGGTTGAACAGGTTTTCGATGCCCAGGCTCCAGTCGCCATACCGAGAGCCCCAGGAGAGCAGGGCGTCGGCCACGGTGTAGCCGTCGAAATGCTCTTCGAGATTGGAGGTGCCAGCAGTACGACCGATGTTGATGTGGCGGGAAACGTAGTGCGATGCCTGCATGCGCGCCGCCATACCCGGGGCAAAGGCCCACCGTGCGGCCAACACGAGTTTGTCCGGCCCCTGGTAGCGCGAGCTGAGTTCCACGTCCAGCGGCTGGCCTTCGGCGGTGGCGGTCACGCTGCGCATCCTGGCGTAGCTGGCGCTCAGGGTCCAGTCGCGGACCGGACGCAGCTCGCCGGAGAACTCGACCCCCTGCACGTGGACCGGCACACGTACCACGGAACCGATGCCAGTGGTGGCATTGATGCGCACCTGCCCGCTGAGATCGGAGCGCGACTCGTACACCGATGCCGTCATGCTGCCCAGCTTGTGTTGCCAGGTCAGGCCCACCTCCCTGTTGTCGGTGAGGATGGGTTCCAACGCGGCAAGGTCCGTGACCGAACGCCCCGCCGCGTTGACGGCGCGCAGCACCAGGCCAACGTCGGGCAGGCCGAAGCCCTCGTTGTAGGAAACAAAACCCGACCAACCGGGTGCGAAGCGCCATACCAGACCCAGGTTCTTGACCGGCTGGTCGAAGGTGCGCTTTCCACCCCGAACCTCGCGGCTACCGTAACTGGCCAGGGTGGTGTAGGTGTTGACGTCAAGCTCCGCATGCTCGTGGCGCAGTCCGCCGCGCAGCGTGAAGGCACCGAACTCGTATTCCAACTGGGCGAAGGGCGCCAGGCTTTTGAATTGCAGCGGCGGAACCCAGTCGCGGTCGGTCAGTGCCAGGCGTTGCTTGGAGGTGTCGGAGAGCCAGTCAAGCCCCCCCGTGAACTCCAGTCCCGCCAGCCCCCAGTCGGGCCGCACCCAGGAGGCGCGCAGCCCCTTTTTGTCCGCCACGATATCGCTTTGGTCGACCAGCGTGCCGAGGGGCGCGATGCTCGCATCCTGAAAGGTGTTGGAGGCGACAGCCCCATACAAGGCGCTAAAGTCCTGCTTGTAGAGTTGCACGCTGGCAATGCCGCCGCCCGCATCGGTATCGGTCCATTCGAATGCCGCAGAGCGCACTTCGTTGCGCGGCGGCTGGCCGAGCACCGTGCCCCCCTTCTGCGCGGAGGTCGGGATGCCAGCCGCCCGGTTGCCTGCGACCTGGGTCCAGTCGCCATCGCCCGCGATGCGGAAGCGGTTGTAGCTGAGTTGCAGGCGCTGCGTGGGCGTGAACTGCCAGCCCAGTTTGGCGAATAGGTCGGTCCCGGTGCTGTCCTGCAAGTCACCTTGCGTCGTCTCCACACCCAGGCGCCGGCCGCTGCCATCCACGCCCACGCCGCGCTGTATGCCCCCCACATAGACCAGGGCGTCGAAGTCGCCCTTTTTGTGCTCAAGCATGTAACCCAGCTTGTAGGTGGCGTCATCGGATTGGCCCTGGGTGCTGAATTTGCCATCCAGGGTGTGGGTCGTACCCTCTTTGGTGGGCTTGCGCGAGATGTAGTTGATGATGCCGCCGGTGGCCCCCAGGCCTTGCACCGCCGACGGTCCACTGACGACTTCGATGCGCTCGATCACTGCGGGGTCGGCGAAGTAGCCTTCGCGTGAGCCCGCACGCAAGGGGTTGCTCTGCGGGATACCGTCGAACAGGATCAGGGCGGTACGCCCGCGCATCGACTCGCCCGCACTGGTGAGCTTTTGCGTGGACGGGGCGTAGCCCGGTACCTGGGCTGCCAGTACGGTACTGAGGTCTTCGGCCACCTGCAACTGCTCGTTCAGCTCCTTGCGCGTCACCACGGTCACGGCGCCGGGTATCTTGTCCACCGCCTTGCTGGCGCGCGTTGCAGTGACCACCACGGCCTGCATCGGTGCGGCGTCCGCGTCGGCGTCCGTCTGAGCGGCATTGAGCGCCGCATTGGCATCCAGGGTCTGCGCCCAGCCTGCGCCGCAGAGGCAGGCTGCCGCCAGGGCGATGGCGCGGCGCGCGGCGCGTGCGGTGTGCGGTGGTCGTTGAAAGGGGTGAGGATGCATCGGAGAGTGCTTTCGCGTCATGGTTGTAAAAAAAGAGAAAAATTAGCCCGGTGCTGCCTGCGGCTCAGAGCGCCAGCCAGGCGCCCAGTGGCGCGGCCAGGGCAGCCAGGGCGACACAGTGGCGCGGAGCCCAGGCAATGGCCACTGGCACCGCTACACCGACGACTGCCAGCGCCGCCACAGCGTACAGGCAGCCCAGTGCCCAGCCCTCGGAGTGCACCGCCTGTGCCAGCACCATCAGCACGGCGGCAACACCCGCGCAGCGCCAGCAGCGCCGCATCCACGCCGCGCCTTCGCGCCCAAAAACCTGCTCGTGGTGGCGCGGCATGGCCAGGGCCAGCGCGCACCAGGCCAGCAGAGACCAGCACAGAGTCGTCATCGCAGGAACCTCCACCGCATCTGGAACCATGGCGTGCGCCCTGGGGCGCTGGCGGCGTCGGCTGCCGGGCTCTGGGGCCGCAGGCGCCAGGCGGCATAAGCCGCCGCCATGGCCACGACCAACAGCGCCAGATCGACACCCCGCCAGGCCCAGGACGCTGCGGAGGGCGCGCCCCAGGAAGCCGCGCCAGCGCCGATCCAGTTGGCCAGCACCGCCGCCACGGACGTGGCGCACAGTGCGAGACACTGCTGCCGCCAGTGGCGCTGGCCGTGGCGCTGGCCGTGGCGCAGGGCGACGGCGTGGCACAGGCTTGCAGCCCACAAGCCAAAGAACCAGCGCATGGAGGCCGCCAGCGGCGTCGCGTCCCCGGTCCACCATGCGCCAGGCAGACTGTTCAGCAGCATCACGCCAACGCTGGCCAACAGCAGGCCGCACACCGAGGCCACCGTCAGGGCCTGGACCCAGGCGGCACCGCTTGCGCCCCCACTGCCCTGGCGCGGAGCACGTTTTTGCACCCACGCGATGCTGCCGCTAGCCAGCATCACACAGCCGCTCAGGCCCATGAGGAAATACAGCGCACGCAAGGGCCAGTGCTCGACCTGAATGAGGTGCATGCCGGTGATGAAACGTTGCACGCGCGCAGGCCCGCTCAAGTTCTCGACATGCAGCAGTTCACCGCTGGCCGCGTCGAAGTACAGGGTTCCTTGCTCCAGTGCAACGCGCCGCCCCTGGGCACGGCGCACTTCGACCACCGCGTGGGCGTCGCGCGGCTGGCGCACGATGACCAGCGCGACCGCACCAGCCTGGCCTGCGCCATCCCAATGGGCGCGGGCGCGCTGCGCCAGTGCGTCCACCGAAACCCGGTGTTGCAGTGGACGTTTGGCGGCGGCACGGCTGTAGCGCGACAGCACTTCCTGCGGGTAAGCGGCCTTGTCGCCACCGTAGATCCAGGCAATCGCGGGCTGCAGGTAGAGCGCCATGAGCACAATCAGCCCCGACATCGCAATCACGAAATGAAAGGGCAAGGCAAACACGGCCGTGATGTTGTGCAGGTCCAAGGCCGTGCGCTGCACGGTCTTGCGCGGGCGGAAGGTGAAAAAATCCTTGAATATGCGCCGGTGCGTGGCAACGCCGGAGACCACCGCTACGAGCATCGCCATCGCCGCCAGCCCTGCCAGCCACTCCCCCAGGTCCAGCCATTTCAGGTGCAAGCTGTAATGAAAGGGATAGAAGAGTTGCGTGCCCAGTGCCGCCCCCTGCTCGGGCAGCAGCTCGCCGGTGACCGGGTGCATATCGCGCAGGCCGCGCTCCATGTCTTTCCCCGACCACCCGAGCCGCAGTGCCGGGTTGCGCTCGGACGGCGGGTAGATGAGCCAGAACGCAGCCTTGTCCGGGGCAATGCGTTCCAGCGCGGCCAGTGCCTGGTCCAGCGAGGCCCCGGGGCCGTCCGTGGCCGCAGGTGCGGCCAGCCGCGTATGGGGCTGCGCCCAGCGGTCGATCTCACGGTCGAAAACAGCCAAGGTTCCCATCAGGAACATGGCGAACAGCAATCCGCCAAATACCACTCCGGCCCAGGTGTGCACCTGGTCCATCGCAAGACGAAAGCTCTGCTGGCGGCGCTGCGGCGCCGGTGCATGGGGGATCATCATGGGGTTTGAATTCAGGCCCAGTTCCAGGCCAATGCAAGCGCGGCCAGTAGCGCCGCCATGGCAAGCAACTCAGCCCAGGCGCGCCACGCGCTGGAGACGACAAAGGCACGCAAGGCGGCCAGCAAATAGACCGCAAAGGCACCCAGCGCGGCGCTCACCATGGCCTCGCCACGACCCCAATGCGCGCCACGCTGCAAGACGGTGGCCAAGGCCGTCACAAAGGACAGCATCAACACATAGCCGCCCACGGTGGCGGCCAAAACCCGGTTCAACGCCACGGCCACGCCCTTCACCGCCCTGGCCTCAGGCATTCGCGGCCGGCTGCAATGCCCCGGTCACGGGCACCGGCATCTGGCGCACCTGCGGCGAGGGGCCGTTGCGCAGGCGTTGCCCCATCTGCAGGAAGTTCACCAACTCGAACGCAAAGGCATCCAGGCGCGCCATCAACACCCGGTTGCTGCGGGTCAGCCAGTTGTAGGCCATCACAGCAGGAATCGCGACTGCCAGGCCAATGCCCGTCATGATCAAGGCCTCGCCCACCGGGCCTGCCACCTTGTCCAGCGTGCCGGCGCCGCTCATGCCAATGGCAACGAGCGCGTGATACACCCCCCAGACCGTGCCGAACAGACCGACAAAGGGAGCGGTCGCGCCAATCGTGGCCAAGACCGTGAGACCGTTCTCCATGCGCGTGTTTTCTTCGTCCAGCACGGTCTTGATGGTGCGGGTGAGGAACTCTTCCTCGCTACCGACCTGGCGCAATGCGGCGCTGCCATAGCGCGCATGGTGGCCGCGTGCATGCAGGGCATGGGCGGTCAGGTTGGCGAAGGGATCGCGTACGCCCCGGGCCCCCATCTCGGCCTGGACTTCCTCCAGCGTGTGCGCCTTCCAGAACTGTTCCAGAAACCGCCGGGAACGGTTCCCGCGCTGCCACTGTGCGAGCCCCTTGGCAGCAATCAGGCCCCAGGAGGCAACGGACATCAGCAACAGAATCAGCAACAAGGTCTTGCCAACGGCATCACTTTGCAACAGGAAGTGGGCAATGCCCAACGAGGAAGCTTCGTTCATACTCAACTCTCTAATTCAAAAACAATCGGCACCGTGGTCCAGACGACCTGCGGTTCACCTTTTTCAGTGAAGGGCTTGAAGCGCGCAGCACGCACGGCGGCAAGGGCGGCGTCATCCAGGCGCTTCGAGCCCGATGAGCGCAGCAGTTGCACCTGGCGTGCCTGCCCGGCGGTATCGATCTCGACGCGGATCAGCACGCGACCGCTCTCCCCGAGACGACGCGATGCAGCGGGATAATTGGGTGCGGGCGGCTCCAGGTATTGCACCGCCGTCGCAGGAATGGTCTTGGGAGGCGCTGGCGCTGCAGAGGCCAGAGCCACAGGTGCCGAGGCCTCCGACGGCACCGGCGCCGGTTCTGCATGCGCCCTCGGCGGCACCGGCGCCGCCGAGGGCGCTGGTGCGACAGGCGCCAGTGGCTCCGGCTGCTGCGGCAACGGCGTGGCCGCCACCATGGGCGCAGGCGCAGACGGCACCGGAATGGACTTCTGCGCACGGGGCAATGGAGCAGGGGGCGGTGGTGTCAGCGGTCGAATCATCTCCACCACCAGCGGCACCGCCTCACCCACCGCCTGGCGAACCGCCCCGACCTGCAACAGGCCCCATGCACCGAGCAGATGGGCTGCCAGCACGCCCACCAGCAGCCCGCGTCGCACCCCCGGCGACCCGCGCTCATAGTCCTGCCCCAAGGCAAATCCAGGCGATGGGGGGAGCAAGGGAGAAGCGCGCACCGCCCCCTCGGCTGCGGACACGCACGCCGCAGCACCGGACGCAGCCACAAGCACCCCGCCCCGCACCATCAGGCCGGATATCGCTTGGTCGCCGTCACCAGGTCTCATCGCATTCCTCAACTTGTTTGCACTTGAACCCAGAGCCCAGCACGTGCACTAATTGAATGAATTGTAAATGCGAATGAATATTAGTAACGATATGAAAACAAAGACCTTACACAACCCCAGTAGATTCGTCGTCGCCTACATGGGAGCGAGGGGCGTGGGGACGGACCGCTGGGTTGGCTGGCGGCTGGCGGCTGGCGGCTGGCGGCTGGCGGCTGGCGGCTGGCGGCTGGCGGCTGGCGGCTGGCGGCTGGCGGCTGGCGGCTGGCGGCTGAGCAAGTATTTGCTTCAGACCCAAAAACCACAAGCCTTTTTGGCCACCAGCCCGCGTAAACATTACGATTACAGCTATGAAATTTATAGCATCGCAATCCCCCACCGCCCACGCGGCTCAGCCCTTTGTACTTCCCTTGTTCAAAGACGCGGCCAAATGGGGCTGTTCAGGCCCCCTCTCTCGCCCGGCCGGGCGAGAGAGGGCGGGGGGAGAGAGTGGGCGCCATGAGGAAGCCGCCAGGCCAAAGCAAAAACAGAGACAAGGATGCGAAAAACCCAAGCTCAGATATGCAGCGCCTGCCCCAGCGCCCGCAGGGCCGCCTCCTGCACCGCCTCGCCCAGGGTCGGGTGGGCGTGGATGGTGTGGGCCACGTCTTCCAGGCAGGCGCCCATTTCCAGCGATTGGCCAAAGGCCGCTGCCAGTTCACCGACGCCGACACCCACGGCCTGCCAGCCGACGATGCGGTGGTTGTCGCGGCGGGCCACCACGCGCACGAAGCCCTCGTGGCTTTCCAGCGTCATGGCACGGCCATTGGCGGCCCAGGGGAAGTGGGCGCTGATGCAGTCCAGCCCGGCCTTGGCAGCCTCCGCAGGCAACAGGCCCGCAGTGACCACCTCGGGGTCGGTGTAGCACACCGCCGGGATGGCCGCCGGTTGGAAGTGGCGGCGGTGGCCCGCGATGACCTCGGCCACCAGTTCGCCCTGCGCCATGGCGCGGTGCGCCAGCATGGGCTCGCCGGTGAGGTCGCCAATGGCCCAGACGTTGCGCATGGAGGTGCGGCACTGGTCGTCCACCTTCAGGGCGCGGCCCTGCATGTCGAGCATGAGCTTTTCCAGGCCCCAGCCGTGGGTGCGCGGCACGCGGCCAATGGCCACCAGCACCTGGTCGGCCTCCAGCAGGTTTTCCTGGCCCTGGGCGTCTTGCACGCGCAGCCGCTCCTGGGCGTCCAGCCCCAGCACCTGGGTGCCCAGCATCACATGCACCCCCAGTTGGCGCAGTGACGCTGCCACCGGCTTGGTCAGTTCTTCGTCGTAGAGCGGCAGGATGCGGTCCTGCGCCTCCACCACGGTCACGTCCGCGCCCAGCTTGCGGTACACCGTGCCCAGCTCCAGCCCGATGTAGCCCGCGCCCACCACCACCAGTTTGCCCGGCACGGTGCTGGGGGCAAGCGCCTGGGTGGACGAGATCACCTTGCCGCCGAAGGGCATGCCGGGCAGGCCCAGTTCCACCGAGCCGCTGGCCAGCAGCAGGTGCTCGCACTGGATGCGCTGCACCGGCGCGTCAGGCCGCGTGGGCTGCACGTCCACGGTCTTGCCGTCGACGATCTGGGCCCAACCCTGCACCACGCGCACCTTGTGCTTCTTGAGCAGGGCACCGACGCCGCCGGTCAGGCGCGCCACGATGCCATCCTTCCAGCGCACGGTCTGCGCCACGTCGATGCGCGCGCCGTCCACCTGAATCCCCAGGCTGCTGTCGCCGGTGAAACGGCGCGCCTGGTGAAAAGCATCCGCCGCGTGGATGAGGGCCTTGGACGGGATGCACCCGATGTTCAGGCAGGTGCCGCCCAGTTGGGCGCCTTCCACCAAGGTGGTGGCAATCCCCAGTTGCGCGGCGCGGATGGCGGCCACGTAGCCGCCGGGGCCGCCGCCCACGATGAGCAGCGTTGTCTTGTGCGAATCCATGGCTTCTTACTCCACGAACAGGGTGGCGGGGTTTTCCAGGTAGGCCCGCACCCGTTGAATGAACTCGGCGGCATGCAAGCCGTCGACCACGCGGTGGTCAAAGGAAGACGACAGATTCATCATCTTGCGCACCACCACGGCGCCGTCACGCACCACCGGGCGCTCCACCAGGCGGTTCACGCCCACGATGGCCACCTCCGGGTGGTTGATCACGGGCGTGCTCACGATGCCGCCCAAGGCCCCCAGGCTGGTCAGGGTGATGGTCGAGCCGCTCAGCTCCTCACGCGCGGCCTTGCCCGTGCGCGCCGCTTCGGCCAGCCGGGCCACCTCGGCGGCGCAGTCCCACAAGTCCAGCGTTTCGGCGTGGCGCAGCACCGGCACCATGAGCCCGCCGTCGGTCTGGGCCGCAATCCCCAAGTGCACGGCGCCGTACTTGGTGAGGATGTCGGCCTCGTCGTCGTAACGCGCGTTCAGGTGCGGGAAGTCGCGCAGGGCCAGCACCATGGCGCGCGCCAGGAAGGGAATGACGGTGAGCTTGCCGCGCGCCTTGCCGTGCACGGCGTTGAGCTGGGCGCGCAGGTCTTCCAGCGCCGTCATGTCCACTTCCTCCACATAGGTGAAGTGCGGAATGCGGCGCTTGGACTCCTGCATCTTGTGCGCGATCTTGCGCCGCAGGCCGATGATGGGCACCTGCTCCTCGTCGGTGCGCTGGGCGTAGCGGGCGTCGGCCAGCGCACCCGGGGCCCCGCGTTCGGCGCGCGCCGCGTAGGCCAGCAAGTCCTCCTGGGTAATGCGCCCGGCCGGACCCGTGCCCGGCACGAACTGCAGCTCGATGCCCATGTCCCAGGCCAGGCGGCGCACCACGGGCGAGGCCGTGGGCTTTTCGCCCGGGGCGCGCTGGGGCATGGCCGCCAACGCTGCAGCCCCGTTGCCCGCGCTCTTGCCGTTGCCGTTGACGGCGCTCTTGCCCGCGCCATGCGCTGCCGCTTTGACCGCTGCAGACACTGGCGCGGCGGCGCTCGGCGTCGGCAGCCCATCACCCGCCGCAGCGGGCGCCGCCTTGGGCGCTGGCGCCCCGGGTGCCGCCTTGGGCGCTGTCGTAAGGGGCGCAGCCAGGCTGGCTGCCGCAGAGGGCGCAGCGCTGCCAGCCGCATCCTCCCGCAGGTTGCCCGCGCCTTCGACTTCGATGCGCACCAGCTCCGAGCCCACGGCCATGACCTGGCCCACGGTGCCGCCCAGGGCCAGCACCTTGCCGTGCACGCTGGAGGGAATCTCCACCGTGGCCTTGTCGGTCATGACGTCGGCCAGGGTCTGGTCCTCCACCACCGTGTCGCCCACCTGGATGTGCCAGGCCACCAGTTCCACTTCTGCGATGCCTTCGCCGATGTCGGGCATCTTGATGACATGAATTCCCATCGCTTATGCCTCCACCACGCGCTTGAACGCTGCTGCGACCCGCTTGGGGCCAGGAAAATAGTCCCACTCCTGGGCGTGCGGGTAGGGGGTGTCCCAGCCCGCGACGCGCTCGATGGGGGCCTGCAGGTGGTAGAAGCAATGCTCCTGCACCAGCGCCGCCAGCTCGGCACCAAAGCCGCTGGTGCGCGTGGCCTCGTGCACCACCACGCAGCGCCCGGTCTTCTTGACCGAAGCGACGATGGTGTCCAGGTCCAGCGGCCACAGCGAGCGCAGGTCGATCACCTCGGCGTCAATGCCGCTCTCGGCCGCCGCCGCCTCGCACACATAGACCATGGTGCCGTAGCACAGCACCGTCAGCGCGCTGCCCGCTCGGTACACCGCCGCCGAGTCCAGCGGGATGTTGTAGTAGCCCTCGGGCACTTCGCCCAGGGGGTGTTTGGACCAGGGCACCACGGGTTTTTCGTGGTGGCCGTCAAAGGGGCCGTTGTACAGGCGCTTGGGCTCCAGAAAAATCACCGGGTCGTCGCACTCGATGGCCGAAATCAGCAGCCCCTTGGCATCAAAAGGGTTGGACGGCATCACGGTGCGCAGCCCGCACACCTGGGTGAACATGGCCTCGGGGCTTTGGCTGTGCGTCTGCCCGCCGTAGATGCCGCCGCCGCAGGGCATGCGGATCGTCAGCGGCGCCGTGAAGTCGCCCACCGAGCGGTAGCGCAGGCGCGCCGCCTCGGACACGATCTGGTCCGCCGCCGGATAGAAGTAGTCGGCAAACTGGATCTCCACCACCGGGCGCAGGCCATAGGCCCCCATGCCCACGGCGGTGCCCACGATGCCGCTTTCGGAAATGGGCGCATCGAACACGCGCGAGGTGCCGTATTTCTTCTGCAGCCCTTCGGTGCAGCGGAACACGCCGCCGAAGTAGCCCACGTCCTGGCCGTAGACCACCACCTTGTCGTCGCGCTCCAGCATCACGTCAATGGCGCTGCGCAGCGCCTGGATCATGGTCATGGGCACCATGTTGTCGGGTTTTTCAGTGCTCATCTCAGATCCCCAGCTCCTGGCGCTGCCGGCGCAGGTGCGCGGGCATGTCCTTGTACACGTCCTCGAACATCTCGGCCGCGCTGCGCAGATGGCCGTCGGCCAGGGTGCCGAAGCGCTCGGCCTCCTTCTGCGCTGCCGCCACCTCGGCCTCGACCTCTTTCTGCAGGGCCTCGTGCTCTGCATCGGACCAGCCCCCCAAGGCCATCAGGTGCTGCTTCAGGCGTGCCACCGGGCAGCCCAGCGGAAAGCGCGTGGGGTCGTTGGCCGGGCGGTATTTGCTCGGGTCGTCCGAGGTGGAATGAGGCCCCGCGCGGTAAGTGACCCACTCGATCAGGGTCGGCCCCTGGTTGGTGCGCGCGCGCTCCAGCGCCCACTGCGAGGCCGCGTACACGGCCAAAAAGTCGTTGCCGTCCACGCGCAGCGAGGCAATGCCGCAACCCACGCCGCGCGCCGCAAAGGTGGTGCCCTCGCCCCCGGCGATGGCCTGGAAGGTGGAAATGGCCCACTGGTTGTTGACCACGTTGAGCACCACCGGGGCGCGGTACACATGGGCAAAGGTCAGGCCGGTGTGGAAGTCGGCCTCGGCCGTGGCGCCGTCGCCGATCCAGCTCGAAGCCACCTTGGTGTCGCCCTGGATGGCCGAGGCCATGCCCCAGCCCACCGCCTGGATCACCTGCGTGGCCAGGTTGCCGGAGATGGAAAAGAAGCCCCGCTTCTTGCTCGAATACATCACCGGCAGCTGGCGCCCCTTCAGGGGGTCGCGCTCGTTGGAGTAGAGCTGGCAGATCATCTCCACCATGTCCACATCGTCGCGGGCCAGCAGCAGGCCCTGCTGGCGGTAGGTGGGAAAGCACATGTCGCCGTCCTGCAGCGCCATGGCGTGCGCGCAGGCGATGGCCTCTTCGCCCAGGCACTGCATGTAAAACGACATCTTCTTCTGCCGCTGCGCAATCAGCATGCGGGCATCGAAGGCGCGCGTGCGCAGCATGGCGCGCAAGCCCTTGCGCAACTGCTCTGCGCTGAGCTGCGGCGCCCAGGGGCCCACGGCCTGGCCCTGCGCATCGAGCACGCGGATCAGCTCAAAGGCGAGGTCGCTGGTCTGGGCAGCAGCCACGTCCACATCGGGACGGCGCACGGCGCCCGCTTCAGATAAAGGGAGGTAGGAAAAGTCCGTGTCATGGCCGGGGCGCCCGGTGGGCTCCGGCACATGCAGGCGCAAGGGTGCCGCTGCAGGCATGGGCATTGCTCCTTGCGGGTTCGTGTCCCGCGAAAGTAATGAAACAGGGCCGCACGCAGCGGGTAGCCGCGCGCAAACCGGACAATGCGGCAGTACCAAACGGGATCGCCGCCTGTACTGTTTGCGGGGCCGAGCATAACGGAATAGGCCCGTGCCTGCTACCACGGCGCGATGGCCTATCGTGCCAACTTGGGTTGCAAAACGTGCCAGTTGATTGGCTGGTCTTTTGTGTTTTTTTGCTTTGCCTGGCGGCTTCCTCACGGCGCCCACTCTCCTCCCGTCCTCTCGCCCGGCCGGGCGAGAGGAGGCCTGAACAGCCCCATTTGGCCGCGTGTGGAAGGGGAGAAGTACAAAGGGCCCCGCCACGTGGGCGATGAGGGGGTTGCGATGGCGCGGAATCTGGGGTTGGATAGGGCCAGCCCCCTGCTGGACCAGGCCACGCCGCCTGCCTGTGCCTGTGCCTGTGCCTGTGCCTGTGCCTGTGCCTGTGCTGTGCTGGCAGGCCGGCCGGCCGGCAGGGCAAGTGTCAATCCCAAAGCGCCAAAACTTACAAGCCTTTTAGGCCACCAGCCCGCATAAACACCGCACACATTGCTATCAAATACATAGCATCACATCACCCCACCGCCCACGCGGCCCAGCCCTTTGTACTTCCCTTGTTCAAGGACGCGGCCAAATGGGGCTGTTCAGGCCCCCTCTCGCCCGGCTGGGCGAGAGGGCGGGGGAGAGTGGGCGCCATTTACCTGATTTGCAAAGGAACCGTCACCGGCCCATCGTTGACCAGCTCCACCTGCATGTCCGCCGCAAAAATGCCCGTCTGCACCAGCGGATGCACCATGCGGGCCTGGGCCACGAAATGCTCGTACAAGGCGCGGCCCAGCTCGGGCGGCGCAGCATTGGTGAAGCTGGGGCGGTTGCCGCCGCGTGTGTCGGCGGCCAAGGTGAACTGGCTCACCACCAGCAGGCCGCCGCAGGCACCCGCGCCGTCCAGGTCCTGCACGCTGCGGTTCATCTTGCCCGCGGCGTCGCTGAAGATGCGCAGCTTGAGCAGCTTGGCCAGCAGTTGCTCGGCCTGGGCCTCGGTATCGCCGCGCTCGGCGCACAGCAGCACCAGCAGGCCTGCGCCAATCGCCCCCACCACTGCACCTTCCACCACCACCTGCGCGCGCGCCACGCGCTGTACCACTGCCAGCATCTTTCGCCTTCTATCGTCTTCGCACCCATCTGCCGGGGCGCCCCGCCCCGGTGTTCTCAGAACATCCATCCCGAAAAGGTACTTGTGTGACCCCGTGGAGACTCTGAACACATTCCCCGACAGCGCGGGGTCAGTGCCCCGCCGGCTGCTCGCCAATGGCGCTCCAGCGCCGCCGTATGAACACCCACGAGCCCAGCCCCAGGCCCATCATCAACAAGGACGCCAGCGCCAGCATCACCGTGGAGTGCATCACCAGCGGCGCCACCACCCCGGCCACGAAGCCGTTGGCGGTGGAGCCCACGAACATCTGCAGGCTCGACGCCATGCCCCGGCGCTCGGGGTGCAGGTCCAGCACCAGCAGCGTCACCACCGGCACCATCAGCGCCCAGCCAAACGCAAAGATGGCGATGGGGAACAAGGCCCAGGCCACGTGCGCCTTGAACAGCAGATTGGCCCCCAGGTTGAGCAAACCGATGCACAGCATGATGACAAAGCCATCGCGTATCTGGCGCTTGGGGCTGACCTTGCCTGCCAGCCGCCCGCTCACCGCAGCGCCGCCCATGATGCCGCTGATGGTGAGCACGAAGAACCAGAAAAACTGCTGCGGGCTCAGACCCAGGTGTTCGCCCAGAAAAGTGGGCGCGCTGAGCACGTACAGGAACATGCCGTTGAAGGGGATGCCGCTGGCCAGCGCCAGCAGCAGAAAGCGCGGGTCCGAGCCCAGTTGCCAATAGCCCGCCAGCAGGTTGCTCGGATGGAAGGGCTGGCGCTGCTCGGGGTGCAAGGTTTCGGGCAGCAGCCGGTAGTTGGCCAGCCACAGGGCCACCCCCACCCCGGCCAGGAACCAGAAGATGGCGTGCCAGCTCGCGTGCACCAGCATCCAGCCCCCCACCATGGGCGCAATCGCCGGGGCCACGCCAAAAAAGATCGTCACCTGGCTCATCACCTGCTGCGCCCGCGCCGGGGGGTACATGTCGCGGATGATGGCGCGCGCCACCACAATGCCCGCCCCCGTGGAAAGCCCTTGCAGCGCACGAAAGAAGATCAGTTGCCCGATGGTCTGCGACAGCGCGCAGCCCACACTGGCCAGCGTGAACAGCGCCACCCCCACCAGCACCACGGGCCGCCGGCCCACGCTGTCGGACAAGGCGCCGTGGAACAGGCTCATAAAGGCAAACGCGAACAGATAGGCCGACAGCGTCTGCTGCAGTTGCACCGGGCTCGCGTCCAGCGAACGCCCCATCTCGGCAAAAGCGGGGATGTAGGTATCGATCGAAAACGGCCCCAGCATGCCCAACAGGGCCAGGAGCACGGCAAACGCCCACTGCGGGGCGCGCCAGAGTTGTTGGGCTTGGGGATGCATGAGACAGGCTGTTGTGCGCAGCGCAAAACAGCCATTGGAACATGAACCCGCCGCCCTGGCGTGTCCCTGGCGCAGCAGCCCCAGCCAAGCCCATGCTAAGCTGACCCGCCACCTGTTCCGCTGTTTCCTGGAGACCCTCATGCCCGCGCTGCTCACCGACATCGACCCCGATGGACTGCTGGAGTTTTCCGTGGTCTATACCGACCGCGCCCTCAACCACATGTCACAGCGCTTCCAGGGCGTCATGCGTGGTATCAGCGCCATTTTGAAAGAGGTCTACCGCGCCCACAGCGCCGTGCTGGTGCCCGGCAGCGGCACCTTCGGCATGGAGGCCGTCGCGCGCCAGTTCGCCACTGGCCGCAAAGTGCTGGTGGTGCGCAACGGCTGGTTCAGCTACCGCTGGAGCCAGATCTTCGACATGGGCCGCATCCCCAGCGAAGAAACCGTGTGCAAGGCACGCCCCACCGGCGCCGGGGCGCAGGCGCCCTGGGCCCCCTGCCCCATCGGCGAGGTCGTCGCCGCCATCCATGCCCAGCGCCCTGCCGTGGTGTTTGCCCCGCACGTGGAGACCGCCGCCGGCATGATGCTGCCCGACGACTACCTGCGCGCCCTGGCCGACGCCGCGCACACCGTGGGCGCACTGCTGGTGCTGGACTGCATCGCCTCTGGCGCCATGTGGGTCGACATGCAGGCCACTGGCGTGGACGTGCTCATCAGCGCCCCGCAAAAGGGCTGGAGCAGCTCGCCCTGCTGCGCCATGGTCATGCTCAGCGAGCGTGCCCGCTTGCGCATCGACGCCACCACCAGCACCAGCTTTGCCTGCGACCTCAAAAAATGGCTGCAGATCATGGAAACCTACGAGGCCGGTGGCCACGCCTACCACGCCACCATGCCCACCGATGCGCTGACCCGGCTGTACGCCGTCATGCAGGAAACCCGCGCCTATGGCTTCGAGCGCGTGCGCCAAGAGCAGCTCGCCCTGGGCCAGCAGGTGCGCTCGCTGCTGGCACGCCACGGCTACCCCAGCGTCGCCGCCCCCGGCTTCGAAGCCCCCGGCGTGGTGGTGAGCTACACCACCGACCCCGGCGTCCAGTCGGCCCAGAAGTTCATCGCCCTGGGCCTGCAGACCGCCGCCGGCGTGCCGCTGCAGTGCGACGAAGGGAGCGACTTCCGCACCTTCCGCATCGGGCTCTTCGGCCTGGAGAAGCTGCACCAGCCCCAGCGCAGCGTCGCGCACCTGGAAACCGCCCTGTCGCGGCTGTGACCAAAATCCCGATCTGACGCCGACCTGACACTAGGACAAACCCGCATTTGGGCTCGAATTAGGGGAACAAACCGACTTTTCCGGCCCGATTTGTAAAAAATCGCACGACAATGCTTTTTCACCCCTTTGCGAACCTACGGAGACCGGACCATGGCTGCTGCCAAGCTCATTCTTGACTACATCTACGACCACGAATCCAAGCTCGGCGAGCAGGTGTACATGACCCAGCCAGTGGGCGCTGGGCAGGTAGTGGACTACACCTGGGCCCAGACCATGGACCAGGCCCGGCGCATGGCCGCCCACCTCAAGGCACAGAACTTCGAGCCCGGCGCGCGCATCGCCATCCTGTCCAAGAACTGCGCCCACTTCATCATCGCCGAATTGGCCATCTGGATGGCCGGCGGCACCACCGTCGCCATCTTCCCCACCGAGACCGCCGAAACCGTCAAATTCGTGCTCGAGCACAGCGGCGCCAGCATGCTCTTCGTCGGCAAACTCGACACCTTCGAGCAGCAAAAACCCGGCATCCCTGTCGGCCTGCCCTGCATTGCCTTCCCCCTGGCGCCCAAGAACGACTATCCCCAGTGGGATGCCGTGGTGGCCCAGCTCAAACCCCTCACCGGCAAACCCGCGCGCAAGCCCGACGACATCGCCATCCTGATGTACACCTCCGGCTCCACCGGCACCCCCAAGGGCGTCATGCACAGCTTCAAGGGTGTCACCGAAGCCTCCGTCGTCGAGATGGAAGCCGTGCGCAAGTTCATCGGCACAGGCACCCCGGTGCGCGCGCTGTCCTACCTGCCCCTGTCGCACGTGTTCGAACGCGCCTGGGTCGAGGGCTGCTCGCTCATCCACGGCGCCACCCACGTGTTCTTTGCCGATTCGCTCGACACCTTCGTGCAGGACCTGCAGCGCGCCAAGCCCACCGTATTCATCTCCGTGCCGCGCCTGTGGCTCAAGTTCCAGCAGGGCGTGTTCGCCAAGATGCCCCCCAAGAAGCTCGACCGCCTGATGTCCATCCCCATCCTGGGCAGCATCGTGCGCAAGAAGATCCTCAAGGGCTTGGGCCTGGACTCCGTCAAGCTCGCCGGTTCCGGCTCCGCCCCCATCCCGGCCGAACTCATCGCCTGGTACCGCAAGCTCGGCCTGAACCTGATGGAAGGCTACGCGATGTCGGAAGACTTCGCCTGCTCGCACTTCTCCACCCTCGAATGCAATGCGCCCGGCGCAGTCGGCACCCCACTGCCCGGCGTGCAAGTGCGCATCAGCGAAGAGGGGGAAGTGCAGATCAAATCCCCCGGCACCATGGTCGGCTACTACAAGCGCCCCGACCTGGACGCCGAAGTCTTCACCGCCGATGGCTACTTCCGCACCGGCGACAAGGGTGAACGCCGCGCCGACGGCCTGCTCAGACTCACCGGCCGCGTGAAGGAACTGTTCAAGACCGCCAAGGGCAAATACGTCTCCCCCGCCCCGATCGAGAACAAGATCAACGCCCACCCCATGATCGAGATGAGCATGGTCTCGGGCGTCGGCCAGGTCTCCGCCTACGCCATGGTGGTGCTGTCCGAAACCCTGCGCCCCAAGATGGGCGAATCCGAAGTGCGCAAGGAAGTCGAAGGCGAGTTGGCCCAACTGCTCAAGGGCATCAACCAGGATCTGCCCGACTACGAGCAACTGCGCATGTTCGTCGTGGTGCGCGAGCCCTGGTCGATCGAGAACGGCTGCCTCACCCCCACCATGAAGATCAAGCGCGCCAAGATCGAAACCGGGGCCGAGCCCAGGCTCGACGGCTGGTACGGCACCAAAGGTGCCGTGATCTGGGCCTGATCTACGCCTTCGCCCCACCATCATCACCTCCTCTCCAGGGCGGCACAGCCGCCCTGGGTGCTTTCGCCCCCCATGCCACGCCTAGGTATTAACCCTAGGTTACACATTGATTAGCACTCACCTAGCGAGAGTGCTAACATGTCGCCATGAACATGAGGAGTCCGGCAATGACCCATTCCATGGCACCGACAAGCAGCGCGCTGACCCTGGGCAACCCCTGGGCCGTGGTTCCCTCGCTCGGGAACCTGGACGCCTATATCGGGGCCGTGAACCGCCTGCCCATGCTCACGCCCGAAGAAGAGCAGGAATACGCCCGCCAGTTCCAGAAACACAATGACCTGGAGGCCGCCTCCAAGCTGGTGCTCTCGCACCTGCGCCTGGTGGTCTCCATTGCCCGCCAGTACCTGGGCTACGGCCTGCCCCATGGCGACCTGATCCAGGAAGGCAACGTCGGCCTCATGAAGGCCGTCAAGCGCTTCGACCCCGAC
>JBQTHH010000052.1:0-21716 GCA_052390055.1 Rhodoferax sp. | reverse complement strand
ACCTAACGCCCCCGGTGATTGCCACCGACCCGAAGCTCAAAGCTCTGGCCGCGCTGTCCGAGCGGCTGTCGGTGCTGGACCCGACGCCGGTGCTGGTCAATCTGGTCGACGCGGTGAATGCCGACGTGCTGCCATGGTTGGCCGAGCAGATGCACGTCATGGGCGACGAAGGCTGGCTTCTTGCCAACACCGACGAACAGCGCCGCGCGCTGATCAAGCGTGCGATCGATCTGCACCGCTACAAGGGCACGACCTGGGCTGTGAAGGAAGTGTTCGGCGTGCTGGGCGTCGACGTGGAGCTGGAGGAGTGGTGGCAGCAGCAGCCGACAGCCGCGCCCTACACCTTCGCGCTGACCGCCTGGGTGAACGACAACCTGCTGCCCGGCGAGCCGGTGCTGACGGCCCGGCTATACGAACGGCTGCAGCGCATGGTCGAGATGGTCAAGCCGGTGCGCTCGGCCTTTGGATTCCGCGTCGGCGCGCGCCTCGACCAGCCCGCCTGGTCGCTGGCCAACGCCGCGCAGCCCGCAGCCGTGAGCCGCTGGAGCCACGACGCGCAGCCGGTGCAGCCCACCCCTGCACAGCAGCCGCTGCGTGCCGCCAACGCGCAGCAAACCCATGCGGTTGCGCGCACCTCGGCAGAGCCACTGCCCGTGCAGCCTGCCCTGTTTATCAACCCGATGCGGATCGCTTCGGTGACGCAAGCGCGTTCAGTCGTCCGCGTATCCATGGAGGTCCAATGAGCACCCCTTTGCTGCCGACGATTCTGGAGGTCGGCCTGAATGCGATCTGGCGCGCCACCAACGACGGTGTGTCGGCCCAGATCACCCACATCGCCTTGGGTGATGCGGGCTACACGCCCAACCAGGGCCAGACCGGCCTACAGGTCGAGAAAGCCCGCTACCCCGTCGCAGACGGCAAGCGGGTGTCCAGTCGGCAAATCCACCTGACCGCGCTTGCAGACGGCAGCGCTGAGTTCTGGGTGCGCGAGGTCGGCTTCTATTTGTCCGACGGCACCTGCCTGGCGGTCTGGAGCGATCAGGCCAAACCGCTGGCCTACAAGGCGCCCGGCGTCGATTTGTTGCTCGCCTACGACCTGAACCTGGCGGCGGTGCCCGCCGATGCCGTCACCGTGCAATCGACCGGCGCCGGGCTGAATCTGGCGATGGCCGAGGAATTCGCGGCGCTGGCCACCGCCGCCGTGGGCAGCATGCAACGCGACCTCCAACAGCAGGACCGCCTCACCGCCGTCGAAGGCCGCGCCTCCAGCCTGGAGCAGGCCCGCGACCAACTGCGCACCGACATCACCGCCGACCGCCAGCGCCTCGCCGCGCTGGAGGGCGCCAATGTCGAGCAGACCGAGGTACTGGCCACCCTGGCCACTGGCCTCATCGATACCCAGCGGCTGCTGCTTGCTCCGCTGACCGTTTAACCAACCACCTCACCAAAGGAGTACACAGACCATGAGTCTTGAACAACAAATTGCCGGGCTCGTCACGGCGACCAATGCGCTCACCCAGGAGGTGAGCGGGAAGATGGCGGCGATCACACAGACGGTCGATGCCAAGAAGGGCGAACTGGATGCCTGGAAAGCGAATGCACGGCGCGAGTATCCGTCGGTGAACCTGCTGGCCAACAGCCGTTTTCAGACCGACTCGAACAGCGATGGCTATCCTGATGGTTTCTTTTCCTTCTACAGTGCCTCGGCAACCCCGCCGACCTACGAACTGATCACGCCCGACGGCCTCGCCGTCGCTGGGAGCGATGCAAAAATCGCTCACGAGTTGGTCGCCTTTGCCGTCGGTGTCGATTTCACCGTGCCCTCCAAGGTATTGAAGGTGACCATCCCCACGTCAACTACTGTTGGAGCGGCAGACGCCTGGACGCTCAATCAGAGCCTGCCAATTTTGCGTGGGCAGTCCTCACGGGGGGTCTATTACTACGCAAAAACGGCTGGTAGCGCTGCGATCACTGTTGCGGACCAGCCTGGCGGAAGTACGGGCGACATCGCTCAGTTCAATCAGCCGCAAAAAGCATTCCTGCACGCAGACACCGGGACGTCCAACGTGCCGTTCCTTCTCATGGTGAGCGCACGAACCGCTCCACTTACTCTGTTCTTGGCCAATCCGTGGCTAACAGCAGGTTACGTTGACCACGCCCCCAATTCCATCGAAGGACGCTAATCATGTATATCGGAAAGAAGAATGGTGCCAATGTAGTCATCGGCAATGTTCCCCAAGAAGTGCTCGCATCGCCCGAGTTCCTTGCTCAATTCGACGCGATTCAACTCTCTGCAGCAGGCGCTCGCAAGCACTGCGCCGCCCACATCGAACGCCACTACCCGACCTACAAGCAGCTCAACGTTCTGCGTTCCGGCGACCCGGCCGCGATCGCCGCGATGGGCACCTTCATCGACCTGTGCCGGGAATGGAGCAACGGCGAGCAGCCCGATCCGGCCGAACTGGAGGCTATCCAGCCGTGAACTGGCCGCACCTGACCATCTACACCGCATTGCCCGCAGGCGTCGGTGGCGAGGCGCGTGGCCCCCTGGTATGCATCCGCACGGAATACCGGACGGACCAGGGCATCCACGCGCATGAGCTGGAGCACGTGCGCCAGTGGTGGACCTTGGGCTTGCTCGCGGCAGTCATCATTGCCGCGCTGCCCTCGGCGGCCCACTTCGCCCCGCTGGGCCTCGTGGCCCATTCACTGGCCTACGCACTGTGGCCGCGTTACCGGCTGTGGGCCGAGGTGCAGGCCTACCGGGTCCAGATGCGCCACCCGGATGCCACCGGCGGCTACCTGACGCTGGAAGCCGCCGCCGAGCGCCTGGCAAGCCCGCGCTACCGGCTCGGCATCACGCCCGCCGATGCGCGTCGGCTGCTGGCGTGAAGGGGGGAAACGAGCAACTGAAAAAAGAGGAAGCGACCGCCCGGTGTTAGAGCACCGGACGGACCCGCAGACTTGCAGCAGAACCTGCAAACCATTGGCCAGGGCTTCCCCACCCGTGCACGAGCAGGATGGAGTCTATGGTGGTTTTGACAATAGGAAAAGGTTTTGCGAATGCTGCAAGCAAAAGAAATCCGCTGCGGTCAGTGCCAGCGCAAGCTGGCAACCGGCCACTACATCGAACTCACCATCAAGTGCCCGCGTTGCCGGGCGGTGAACCACTTGAGGGCCGCGAGCCCCACACCAGAGCGCCCTCGCGCGCCGCTACAAGGAGAACCCGATGGACGCCAGTCCGATCATCCCTTGGCTCGGCGGTAAGCGCCGCCTTGCCGACAAGCTGCTGCCGCTGTTCCCGAGGCATGAGTGCTATGTGGAGCTGTTCTGCGGTGGGGCGGCGCTGTACTTCCTGCGCCCCATCGCGGCGCCGGTCGAAGTCCTGAACGACGTCAACGGCGAGCTGGTCAACTTGTACCGCGTCGTGCAGCACCACTTGGAAGAGTTCATCCGCCAGTTCAAATGGGCGCTGTCGTCGCGCCAGGTGTTCAAGTGGCTCCAGCAGATGCCCACCGAGCCGCTCACGGACATCCAGCGCGCGGCCCGGTTCTTCTACCTGCAGCACCACGCCTTCGCGGGCAAGGTCAGCGGGCAGAGCTTCGGCACGGCGACGACGGCCCCGGCGGTGAACCTGCTGCGCATCGAGGAGAACCTCTCAGCCGCCCACCTGCGTCTGGCGGCAGGCACAACCGTCGAGAACCTCCCCTGGCACGAATGCCTGGCGCGCTACGACCGTCCCCACACCTTCTTCTATGCGGACCCACCCTACTGGGAGACGGAAGGCTACGGCGTGCCATTCCCGTGGGAGCAATACGAACGCCTGAGCGAAGCCATGCGCTCCTGCAAGGGCAAGGTGATGCTGTCGATCAACGACCACCCGGCCATCCGGCGCTGCTTCGATGGCCTGACGTTCCACGAACTGGACATCAAGTACAGCGTGGCGAACGCCCAGGGCAAACCGAAGGAGAGCGGCGAGCTGGTGATCACGAACTACGAACCACGGGTCATGAGCGAACTGTTCTGACCCAGCCCGAGGCGCAAAAGTGCAATTCGTTTGCGGATGCTGGAAAATGAAAGCATCTCATTTATCGCGCGTTGAGGCGATCAATTTTCGCGCCGCGCTTCACCAGCGCATGACTGCCCAACTCGGCCAGCGGGGGCAGGGTGCGGGGTTCCACGTACAGGTTGGTGCCCCGCGCATCGGGGTGGATGGGTTTGAGGGAATGGGTGACGGCCTGGATTTGTTGAACCCGCCGTGCGGCATCTTCCAGCCATGGTGTAGGTTGATGCTGTGCAATCAGCTCCGCGCGTTTGCCCTCCTCATCGGCTTTGAGCTTCTCCAGCTTGGCATCCAGTCGCTCTTGCAGAAAAGCATGGATTGCCTCGCGGTAGTTGCTGAATGTGGGTGGTGCTTCATTTGTTGCCATGCCGTGGCCCTCCCGGTGGGTTGTATCGTCGGTACCTCTCTGTCATCAAGACGCCTCCTTCTTGTTGAAACCTAGTTGTTCGTGCCACCACCAGCCTGCCCGGCATTGCGGCAGGCTGGCGGTGGCATAGCGTTCAGCGCAGTGCTCCAGCGACAAGCCCTGCGCTTGTGCCAGTGCAGCCAGTTCCTCCATCAGATCCACCTGCGGCCAGGGCGATACGCTGGGTGACGCCAGTTGCGCTGCGGGCACTGGGTGGCACAGGCTTTGGTGGATGGGTACGTAGAGCTTGTCGTAGCGGCGCTCCCCGTCTTGCACGCGGTGCAGCCGCAGGGTGTCTTCCTCTTCGTCTGGCAGCAAGGCCACGTCGTCGCGTGGCTGTGGGTCGTAGCGAAATCGCTGGAACTGCGGCAGCAGGCCGGTGAGCCACAGATGACCGGGGTGTGCCCAATGCAGGAAGGCAGCGCGCTCTGGGGCGGTGGTGTATTTGCTGGCTGCAGAGCGTTGCAACATGGCATCTCGCATGCGCTCGTGCTCCAGGTCGGCCCAATGACGGCGGGGGTGGTATTGCGCGGTGGCCACTTCAACGCGCGGGTGGGCATCCACTGCCCACGGTTCATCGTCTTTGACTAAGCGCGTCATCAGTTGGCACAGGCTATGGCTGTGCAGGTAGAAGTTCTGTGCAGCGTCGCTCGACCCTGGCGGCTGCGGGTCCATTTCAAAGCCTGGCTTGCAAAACGCCGCTTTGCTCTTGTCTTTGTAATGCCGCAGATTGCTGTTCAGTACCACCATGTTCACCCCGCCCACAGCCCCAGGCCGATGCCGCCGCACGCGCCCCGCCAGTTGGATGAGCGAGCGCATGGACGAGGGCTCGACCACGGCCCAGTCGTAGTCGTGGTCGCGGCCCACTTCGGTCACGGGGCTGCCCAGCACGATGAACAGGTGGTGGGGCTCGGGATAGGCGTCAATGAGGGCGCGCAGGGCGGGGCGCTGCAGTGCAGGGTCGTGCCCGCCTTTGGCACCGCGGCGATTGAGCAAGGTGTCCAGCTGCTGCTCGATGGCCGAGCGCAGCAGCAGGGGGAACTGCGAGTGGTACACGCAGAGGTGAATGCGCACCTGGCCGTGCAGCGCGGGCGGCAGCGCATCGGCTGCGTACATTGCCAGCGCCACGTCGTACAGCGGGGCAATGTTGGCCATGCGGATGAGGCCCAGGCTCACGCGCTTTCCGCTTGCCGTGTCGGTGCTGTGGTTGTGGAGCTGCTGGTGCAGTTGCCAAGCCTGTTCCAGCACCAGGCGGGCAAAATCTTTGCGGCGCTCGGCGTCCTGCATGCCCTGCCAGGTGCTAGGCAGGGGCGCAATCTGGGCCAGCCGCCGCACCTCGGCCTGCTTGAGCTTGGCAACGCGCCTGTGCACGTACTGGGTGTGCGCTTCGCGGAAGGCTGGCCCGTCCGCGCAGTCTTGCGTGGTCTGGTGGAACTCGTCGATCCACAGGCAGCAGATGTTCACAGGCTCGCTGGGCCGTTCGCTGCGGTGGCGCTGGTACACGGCCCGCCCGGCGCGGTAGGCCAGGAACAGCCCTTCCACCAGCGCAGGCGGCAGCGTGGCCGATGACAGCAGCACGCGGCTGCCCAGCAGGCCCGCCCAGTGCACCAGCCGGGTGAGGGCGGGCAGGTCGGCCATGTCAAAGTCATCGGGCTCGTCCAGCACCAGGTCGCTGGTCAGTAGGCGCAGCATGGGCGCGATCTGGCGGCCGCCGCGCAGGCTCTCGGTGGCGGGGGTGAGGTGGTCCACGGTGCACACCAGCAGCGGTGCGGCAATCAGCGCGCGGGTTTGGGCATCGTCCGTCAGGCGCTGCAGCAGCGGGTGCTGGTCGTTGCCCTCAAAGAGCACGGTGCCCACTTCGTCCAGCAGCGCCTGGCTGGATGCGGAGCCAGTGGCTTCGGCCTGCCGCTCCCAGTATTCAAACAGTGCTCGGCTGGCCGCGCCCCCGACCTGAATAGCCAATTGCTCGTCATTCAGTTGCAGGTCGTTCTGGAATACGCGCCCGGTTTGCAACGTGAGCGTGCGCAGCCCCATGGCAAAGGCGCAGCGCATGCCGGTGGCCGGGTCTGCCAGCGCGTTCATGACCCGGGCGTTGCCCAGGGTCTTGCCGCAGCCGGTGGAGGCCATGTTGACGATGAAGGCGCCCTGTGCCGCCGCCCGGTAGCGCACGCTGGCGGCCAGGTCGGCGGCTTTGTCTTGCCAGGCGAAGCGTGGGTCGGCGCTGCGCTTTTTGAGCGGCTTGTGATTCTTGAGCGCGGGCAGGCTGTGCGTGAGGCTGGGCAGTGACCGTGCCACCAGCGTGGCATGGGCCTGCACGCCCAGCAGGTGTTCGTCCAGCGTTTGGTTAAAAAGTGGGCCCCGGCACTTTTCCTTCAAGCGCGAGAAGCTATCGTTCTGATAGTGAACGCTGCGTGTGTTGGCGTACAGCGGATAGCCTTTGCTGAGGTACGGGGCGCGTGCGGCGGCGTCGGTGAGGCTGGAGTAATGGTGGTCGGCCAGCATGAGGCACAGACGCGCAACGTGCATGGCAAAGGGGTCGTGTAGCGTCGTGCCTCGCCCGGCTGTTTGCGACAGTTCCATCAGCTTGCGTGCGTAGCGTGCTGCCTGTTTGCGCCAGGCAGGTTGGGTGACGGGCAGCCCGTGCGGGAAGTGCCAGTGGGCACGCACCGTGGAGGGCTCTGCGCGCTCGCGCGGCTCGTTCCAGTCGGCGCTGATGCGCAGCAGCACATCGTCCAGATCGCTGGTGTTGATGAAGCTGGGGCGTGCCCCAAAGCGACGGTAGGTATGCCGGGCATCCTCCAAGTCTTCAGGATCCTCGCCTTGAGACTGCTTTACGGGCATGCAGGGCAGGCGGTGGTGGGTGAACACCAGCCACGCCACCGCCTGGGCCAGCGGCGGCAGGTGGACGAATGGCAAATGTTGCTTGGCTTGGGGCTCATCCAGCCCATCGCGCAGCAACCGCCCGCCTACATAGTCGAGCCACGTTGCCTCCAGCGTCTGTGCATCGGCGCCCGCGTCGGCATACGCCGCCAGCCGTTGCAGCCAGCGAGCATCATCGTCCTGGCCCACAAACGCCTGAAACAACCGCACCGAAACCCATTCGTGCCGGTAATGGTTGCGCTCGCGCAACCCGGGGTTTCTCAGCCGGTCCTGAAACGCCTGCGTGGCCTTGCCCAAATCATGCAGCAGGGCGGCCAAGGCGGCCAGCGCCGTCACCAGTGGCAAGTGATGCCAAGTGCTTTCATCGTCCGCACGCAACACATCACGAACCGTCGTGTTGGTGGGCACTGCTCCGTCGTCGTTGAACTGGCTGGCGTCGCCCACCACCCACAGCAGTTCACTGTGATCCTTGGCCCGTATCCAGTGGCAGGCCACGGCGGTGTTCTTGCGCGCCGTCTGGCGCAACAGCTTGCGCACCGTGTCCAGCCCCGCCTGGGAGATGGGGGTTTGCCAAGTGCGCTCGCCGCGCCGCTCAGCAAACTGGTCAAGGATGCGGCGGGTTTCTGTCAGTGCCCGCTTGGTGCACTGCGAGACAAACAACACGTTCACGCGCCACTCTCCGCCGCAGGAACCTTGCGCGCTGTCTCCAAGGCCAAGTACTTGAGTGCGTCAATGATGAAATCCAGCGATTCGCTACGCGCCAGTGCCTCAATGCACTGGCGGCGAAACTGCTGCTCATCGTCACCGCGCATGGCAGACAAAAACGCCTGCGGCAAGATCACCGCGTCTTTAACCAGATCGGCAGCGTCAAACACCAGACCGCCCCGGCGTGTCTTGCCATGCAACACCGCCAGCCCATGGGGCAATCCCAGCACCCAGGTAGCGGTCGCGCCCAGGCCATAGGCCAGATAGTTGCCGTGGTCGAGAAAGCGGTTGGCTGCATCGGTGCCACTGCCGCGCTTTGCGCGGGTGAACTCGCCGTACCCCACCGTATCCACCGCCAGTTTGAACAGTGCCTTGGAGAGGCGAGCCTCGTCCGTCAGTAAGGCGGTAACGTCTGGCGCCTGGGCGATCAGTGGCTGAAACTGCTGAACCAAGACACTGAGTCGCTCTCCATCGACCGCAAACCCTGCGTCGCGCAAGGCTCTGCTGTTCCATTCCTGCGTCAGGCGTTGCAGCCGCAGCGTCTGCAACTGCTTGGCAGCAAGCAAACGCAAGCGGTCATCGAACCAGAACTTCACCCATGCTTGCAGGTACTCGGTAGGGCGGTATTCGCTTTGAGGAGAGAGCCATGCCACCTCCACATCCACCTCGTTGGCACTGAAAAGCGGCGTTCCCCCGCCACCGCAAAACCCCACCAACACCCCCGCACGCGCCAATTCACGCATAGCTGCCTGAGTGATGGAGGTACCCGTACCCAGCAAGATACTGGTGGTGTTGGCAATGGGAATATTCCAATACAGGCTCTTCTTACCCGCATCGGTCACGTACTCGACGCGCCCACCATTCACCAGCACACGGCAATGCTCCAGGTAGTAGATATTGGCCCGCTTGGAATGCAAGATGCTTTTGAGGCCAGAGGCTTCCAATGGCGGCGTCTCGTTCATGGCAATACCCCGAACCTCCCCGAGGACTAGAACAAATGTGTATCAGCCATTATGCGCAATCCCCCGCAACCCCCGCCCCACACCGCTTGCACGAAAATCAACAACTACTAAAATGGTATTTATCTGAAATCTTCTGACGTAATAACCACGCAAATGGTATTTACACTCTCACCCCCTGCCGAAATCCTGGCCACCCTGGGCGCACGCCTGCGGGCGCAGCGCCTGGCGCAGAACTTGCCGCAGGGGGAGCTGGCGCAGATGGCGGGCCTGTCGCTGGGGGCGCTGTGCAAGCTCGAACGCAACGGCCAGTGTTCGCTGGAAACCCTGGTGCGGGTGGCGCAGGCCCTGGGCCTGGCGCAGGAGCTGGACGGCCTGTTTCTGCTGCCACAGCAGTCCATTGCACAAATGGAGCGCGCCCACGCAAGCCGGCAACGCCAACGCGCCCCCCGGCGCAAAACGCCATGAAACGCCTGAACGTGCACTACTGCGGCTGGGGTGAAGACTGGGCGCTCGGCCAGTTGGCCGATGACGGGCGCACGCTCTTGTTCGAGTACAGCCCCCAGGCGCTGGCCCAGGGCTTGGAGCTTTCCCCCCTGCACCTCAGGCTGCGCGCCACTGCCTACGGCGGGTTCGCCGCGCACCTGCACCGCTTACCCGGCTTGATTGCCGACAGCCTGCCCGACGGATGGGGCCTGCTGCTGATGGACCGCCTTGCCCGCCAGCAAGGCCTGCCCCCGCCAGGGCCGCTGGATCGGCTCGCCTTCATTGGCGCGCGCGCCATGGGTGCGCTGCGCTTCGAACCCGCCCAGGACGACGCCACGCCACCGGCCCCATGGGACTTGCTCGCCCTGGCACAGCACAGCGCCCAGGTGCTGGCGGGGGACGCCGCCACTGCCTTGCGCGAGCTGGCGTGGGCAGGCGGCTCCCCCCAGGGCGCCCGGCCCAAGGCCCTGGTGCAGTACGACAGCGCCACCGGGCAGGTCAGCACCGCAGCCCAGGCCCCCGGTCAGCCCTGGTTGGTGAAATTCCCCGCCCAGGGCGAACACCCCGAAGTCTGCGCGCTGGAGCAGCTTTACGCCGAGCTGGCCCGCGACTGCGGGTTGGACATGCCCGCCAGCCGCTGGTTTGATTTAGGGGCGGGGTTTGCAGCCTTTGGCGTGGCGCGCTTTGACCGTGAAAACGGCCTGCGCGTGCCCGTGCACAGCCTGGCAGGCCTGCTGCAGGTGGATTTCCGCGTGCCCGGCGCGGCGGACTACACCGCCTTCCTGCGCGCCACCCGGCTGCTCACCCGCGACGAGCGCGAGGTGGGCAAGGCCTACGCCCGCGCCGTGTTCAACGTGCTGTTCCACAACCGCGACGACCACCCCAAGAACTTCGCCTGGCGCCTGGGCCGCGACCGGCGCTGGCGCCTGGCTCCCGCATACGACCTCAGTTTCAGCCAGGGCCCCATGGGCCAGCACCACATGGACGTGTGCGGTGAGGGTGCCGCCGTAGCGCGCCAGCACCTGCGCCAACTGGCAGCGCAAGGCGGCGTCGCCGCTGCTGCCGCCGAACAAACAGTGCAGCACATGCTGGAGCAGGCCCACCGCCTGCCGCAACGCTTGGCGGCTGCCCACCTGCGCCCCGCCACGGCCCGGGCTGTGGAAAAAACGGTGGCGCAATGCCGCCAGCGGCTCGAACACGGCTGATCAGCACCCCAACCGCTCTGAACGCGGTCAGCCCCCCACCCGCGGCGCCTCCCCATCCAGCGCCTCGATCAAATCTGCCAGCAGCGGCACCAGCTCGCCGGTGGCGATGGCAATGTCGGCGTCAAAGTGGTCGTCGCGGGTGTCGCGCCCCGGGCCGGCCTTGTCTTCCAGCACCACGTCGAGCACCGCCACCTTTTTCAGCTGCCAGCCTTCGGTCAGCACGAAGGACACGCGCTCGTTCCAGGTCAGCGCCAGGCGCGTGGGCACCTTGCCCTGGCTCACGTGCTGGGTCACTTCTTCAATGTCCAGGGTGTGGCGGCTGTAGCGCACCACGGCTTTGGACTCGTCGGCGGCCTTGAGTTCGCACTCGCGGTCGATGGAAAAGCCCACCGGCGCCTCGCGCTCGCGCAGCCAGCGCGCCATGGCCGTGGCCGGGGCGGTTTGCGTGTCCAGCAGCGACAGCGCCAGGTCGGGCAGGGCGCGGCGCAGCAGCTCCATCACCTCATCGGCACGGGCGCTGCTGCCGCAGTCCAGCACCAGCAGGTTTTCCGCCGGGCACACCCACACCAGGGTGCTGCTGTATTTCGAGAACGCCTGCGGCAGCAGCACGTTGCGCGCGTCGTCCAACAGGTCGCGGCGCTCCTTCTTGCCCGGCTTGCGCCCGGTGCTGGCCTCGATCGCCGCCACCTGCTCGTCCACCCGGCGGCGCAATACGCCCCCGGGCACGCTCTTGCTTTCCACCTGCAGCTTGGCGATCCACTGCCCGTCCACCACCTCCACCAGCGCGCCGTGGGCCTGGCCGCGCGGCGCCACCCAGCCTGCCGACTTGTCCTGCGAGGCCGTGCAGGGCGCAAACACCGCCGCCTGCAAGGCCGCATCCAGGGCCTCGGCGCTCACGCTCCAGGGCGTGTGCAGCCGGTACACCATCAAATTCTTGAACACCGTTTCGTCCTTTGTTGCTTTGGGTAAGGGGCGGATTTTCACGCATCTTTACCCCGCGTTTTCCCAAGCGCAGGGGCGGCCTTACAGAGCGCGCCGACACTGCCCAGCACGCCGTCGGTGCAATCCGGCACCCGGCCAACCCCGTGTCACTGGAGAGGAAACCCCATGAAAGCCCCCTACAAAACCCTGTTGCTGTGCGCCGCGCTGGTCGGTGCAGGTCTGAGCCACGCGGCTGGCCCCGGCATGGACCACGACGGCAAGGGCCGCATGGACCCGGCGCGCATGCAAGCGCGCATGGACAAACGCCTGGACTCCCTCAAGGCCGCCCTCAAGCTCAGCCCGGCGCAGGAAGCGGATTGGACGCGCTTTAGCACCGCCATGAAGCCCGACCTGTCCGCCATGCCCCAGCGCCCCAGCCGCGAAGAGCTGGACAAGCTCAGCACCCCCGAGCGCCTGGAAAAAATGCGCAGCCTGCGCGAGCAGCAGCACAAGGACATGAGCGCCGCCATGGACAAGCGCGACGAAGCCGTCAAGGCCTTCTACGCCAGCCTCAATGCCGAGCAAAAGAAGGTGTTCGACACCCAGCACGCCCGCATCGGCGGCATGGGGCACGACGGCGGGCCCGACATGCCGCGCCGCGACCACAAGGCAGGCTAAAACGCCCCAGAGCCCCGGCCACCCCGACGCCTCCAGACCGCGCCCCTGAGTCGGCCCATGAGTCTCGGCCCGGGGGCGGGTGCCCTACACTGTGGGACTTTGATCCAGCCCCACGGACACCGCGATGTTTGGCTACAGCGAAGAACAGGTTACCGATTTCGCCATCACCTACCTGCTGCCGGCCTTCATGGCCTACATGCTGTTCATCATTGGCCAACTGGCCTGGAAGAACAAGGTCGGCAAGACCGGCACCCTGGTGCTCTTCTTTGCCCTGGCGCTGGGCATGACCGGCTTCATCGCCAAGTACTTCATCCAGTGGTACTTCAACAGCCGCCTGTAGGCGCCTGAACCCCGCCGCCCCATGGCGGGTGCCGCCCGGCACGCGGGCGGCGTGCATTCAGCCCAGCGGGCGGATGCCGATCAAGGGCCCGTGCAGCACCAGGGCAAACAGCGCCCAGGCCGCCACCCCCAGCACCACCGTCAGCACGGTTCTCGCAGCCTGTGCAGGCGCCGCTGCAGGGCCCGGGCGTTGGCGCGCACTGCGAAAATCCAGCACCGCCCACAGCAAAAAGGCGCCAAACAGCACCAGCGTCTCCAGCCGCCCGGTGGCCAGCAGGTGCGCCAGCGCCCAGCTCTTCACCCCCAGCACCATGGGGTGCTGCAGCCGCGCCTTGAGGGCGTTGCCCGGCACGTAGGCCGCCGCCAGCAGCACAAAGGCCAGCAGCGTCAGCAAGGACGCCCCATGGCGCAGACCCACGGGCGGCACCCACAGCTGCACCGGGGTCTCGCGCGCCAGCCCAAAGCCGTAGACCAGCAGGCCCAAGCCCGCCAGCGACACCAGGGAGTACACCCCTTTGTAAAAATTTTCCCCGCGCGCAGCCAGCACGCGCGCGCGCCAGCCTTCGGCCACGATGCGCACCGAGTGCGCGCCCAGGAACAGCACCAACCCTGCAATGAGATAAGTCATCCGCCCACCACCCGGTTCTTCCCGGCCCGCTTGGCCAGGTACATGGCCTGATCGGCCCGTTTGATGGCCTCCGCGCTGCCCTCGTCAGCGCCCACCTGGGCCACCCCCGCACTGAAGGTGATCAGAATCTTTTCTGTCCCCGCCATGAAAAAGCGCGTGGTCAGCTCGCGCTGCAGGCGCGTCATTACCTCTATGGCGTGGGGCTGCTCGGTGTCGGGCAGCAGAATCACGAACTCTTCACCCCCATAGCGCGCCAGCGTGTCCTGCGGGCGCATGCACTGGCGCGCCACACCCGCCAGGTGCTTGAGCGCCTCGTCCCCGGTGTCGTGGCCCAGGCGGTCATTGAGCTGCTTGAAGTTGTCGATGTCCAGCAGCGCCACGCACAGCGCCTGCGACTTGCGCCGCATGGTCGACATCTCGCGCTCCGCCGCCTCGTCCAGGCCCTTGCGGTTGAGCGCGCCGGTGAGCGGGTCGTGGCGTGCCTGGGCGCTGACGCGGTCCAGCTCCTGGTGCAGCTTGGCCAGTTCCGTCTGCGCCTGCGCGGCGTGCTCGCGCATGGCCTGCAGTTCGGTGTTGGAATGCTCGCTTTGTTCCGCCATGGCGCGCGTGGCATTGACCACCTCCTTGAGCACCGGGGCGATTTCCTCCAGGCTCCTGGCGCTTTCAATGGCACGCGCGCTTTCTTCGAGCTTGCTCTGAAAGCTGCCCGTGGACTGGCTCATTTCCGACAAACGATCGACGAAGGTTGCCAGCATCTGGCGCATCTCGTCTTGCGCCTGCAGCATGCGGCCCTTGGCATCTTTTTGCTTGAAGATCACGTCCCGCAGGCGCCGCTCCACCTCGTCCAGGCGGCGCAGGCTCAAGGGCGGCTGCGCCGCGCCCATCAGCGCCTCCATCTGCCCCTTGAGCCACTGCTCTTCCACGCTGAGCTCGGCAATGTTCTCGAACACCAGGTGCAAGAGCTTGAGCAGGGTCTTCTTGATCTCGGCCTGGTCTTCGGCGTTGTAGGCCAGGCGGTCGGCGTACTGCGCCAGCATGAGCTTGACCGCCACCGCATCCACCTGCGACTGGCGCATGGCCTTGAGCAGCATGTCGGTCTGGGCCACGAAGCGGTCGTCTTCCTCGCCCAGTGCCGGGCGGGCAAAGTCGATCAAGCGCGCGATCTGGGCGAAGAACTCCTGCGTCAGCGCTGGGGCACTCACCGGCCGGGCGCTATCGGTGTCGGCATCCGAAGACGCAAAGCCCCCATAGCCTATGAGCGCGGTCTTGAGCGACTCCCAGCTCATGCGCTCCACCGCCGACTCCAGCAAGCCCTTCTGGCGCTGCTGCCCCGGGGTTTTGACCGGCAGCGCACGCACGATCTCACGCAAGGTGTCCGACGGAAAAGCCTGTATCTGGGGAATGCCCGCAATCTCGTTGTAGATGTTCTGGTAGTTCAGCGGCGTGGGCACCAGCTTGCGCGCGGTGAGCTGCTTGAGCGTCTCGCGGGCGATCTCGAACGGTTTCTTTTCACTCATGGTGCCACCGGGTTGGAAAAAACAAGGCCGTCAATAAGCGCCGCTGCGCAAGAACTCCCGCACCGGGCGCAGGCTGGCCAGCGGGTCTTCCTCGTGCGGCACGTGCCCCAGGCCATCGAGCACCACCAAGCGCGAGGCCGCGATATCGCGGGCAAAACGGTGGCCATTTTCCACCGGAATGAGCCGATCCTGCGCGCCCCAGAGAATCAAGGTCGGCGTGCGCAGGGTCGCTATCGCCTGCTCGTTCACCGCCAGCCGCTCGTCCATGCGCAAACCCAGCGCACGCCGGTTGCCCTCGCGCAGGCTGAGTTCGAAATAGCGGTCCACCAGCGCCGGGGTCACCCGGCCCGGGTAGGCATACACATTGCGCACGCTGGCCTGCACCAGCGCGCGTGGCAGCAGGCACTGCGTCAGATCGCGCACACCCGGCACACGCGCGAGCAAAAAGCCGATAGGCACCGACTCCGGCTTGAAGGCATAGCCCGCCGCATCCACCAGCACCAGTGCCCGCACGCGCTGCGGCGCCGCCACCGCCACCGACCACGCCACCTGCCCGCCCAGCGAATTGCCCGCCAGCACCGCCTGCCGCACCCCCATCTGGTCCAGTAGCGCCAGCACGAAACGCACATAGGCGCCGATGGAATAGTCGTCCTGAGGGTGCGGCCCGGTCAGGCCAAAGCCGGGCAGATCAAAACGGATCACCCGGCGTTGTTCGCGCAGCACCTCGGTCCAGCCCTGCCAGGTGTGCAGGCTGTCGGACGTGCCATGGATCAGCACCAGCGGGTGTGGGTCATCGCGTGGGCCTTCGTCGCGCACATGCACCTGCATGCCCTGCACCGGGATGAACACCGAAGGCGCCTGCGCCCAGCGTGGCGCCAGCTGCGCCACGCTGCGGTCGCCGTGCCAGGACTGCACCCCCCACACCAGCAAGGCGCACAGCACCGCCACGAGCACCAGAGCCACCGCATCCCATCCACCGTATCTGCGTTGCATCGCTTCCTCCGCCCCCGGGGCAAGAAAAATATTTTTTGAACAAGTCTGTGGACAAGTTTTGAAGAACATCCTACTTATCCACAGAGCCAGCGTTCGGAAGGGGTTTGTCCCCATTTCCACGACAGCAGCGAAGCAGGGCCGCCCACAGCCATTGCACTATGAAAAAAACCATAAAAAACAAAGACTTAGGATCATTGTCCCCAAAAACGCGCTGCCCTTACCTACTACGACTATCTTTTCATTCTTATATTGCAAACCAATAGGAATAACCCTTTAAGCCCGAGAACCCCCGGTCCACGGGCTGCCCATGCCGACAAGCGGCCCGAATCCAGTAAGATTTGCGGTCGTCCTCCTTCGCTCCCTCCACGCACCCCTTACCTGCCTCGATGTCTGCCAACGCGCCCGCTGCTGCGCATCCCTGCTTTGAGATCAAGAGTGCGCAACTGCCCCTGGTGGCATTGATGCTGCACAGCACCGACTGGCAGCGGCTCGCGCAGGAGTTGCTGCAGCAGTTCGGCCCGCAGGGGGAGAGCGCTGGCTTTTTCGACAATGACGCGTTGGTGCTGGATTTCACCCATGCGGATACCAGCGCCCCCGCGCCCGATCTGGTTCCCCTGCTGCGCGTGTTGCGCCAGTGCGGTCTCATGCCGGTGGCAGTGCGTGGCACCAGCGACGCCTGGCTGCAGGCTGCCCGTGCGGTGGGCCTGTGCCAGGCCGAGCCCGAGGTCCACCATCTGGGCAAACCCCCTGCCGGCACAGGGGCCGAGACGGTGCGCGAGGTTGAAGTCGTGCGCGAAGTGGTCCGCGAGGTCGTGCACGAAGTTCCCGGCCCAGGCACCCTGGTGGTGGACAAGCCCCTGCGTTCGGGCCAGAAGGTGTACGCCCGTGGTGGCGACCTGGTGGTGCTGGCCCCCGTGAACCAGGGCGCCGAAGTGGTGGCCGATGGCAACATCCACGTCTACGCCCCTTTGCGCGGCAAGGCCATGGCTGGTGCGCGCGGCAATACGGCAGCGCGCATCTTCTCCCTGCAACTGGAGCCCGAACTGGTGTCCATCGCGGGGGTGTACCGCACCAGCGAAAATCCCCTGCCCGCACCCGTGCTGGGCAAGTGCGCGCAGGTGCGCCTGAGTGACGACGGCCTCGAAAAACTGCTTTTCGAGCCCCTCAAATCCTGAAAGTGACGCAAGACATGGCAAAAATCATTGTGGTGACCTCCGGCAAAGGTGGCGTGGGCAAAACCACCACCAGCGCCAGCTTTGCAACTGGCCTGGCGCTCAAGGGCTTCAAGACGGCCGTGATCGACTTTGATGTTGGATTGCGCAACCTCGACCTCATCATGGGCTGCGAGCGCCGCGTGGTGTTCGACCTTATCAACGTCATCCACGGCGAAGCCAACCTGCGCCAGGCCCTCATCAAGGACAAGCAGTGCGAAAACCTGCATGTGCTCGCCGCCAGCCAGACGCGCGACAAGGATGCACTCACCCAGGAAGGGGTCGAGCGCGTGCTCAAGGAGCTGGGCGAGATGGGCTTTGACTACATCGTGTGCGACTCCCCCGCAGGCATCGAAACCGGCGCGCTCATGGCCATGCACTACGCCGACGAGGCCCTGGTGGTCACCAACCCCGAGGTGTCCTCGGTGCGCGATTCCGACCGCATCCTGGGCATGCTCTCCAGCAAGACCAAGCGCGCCATGGAAGGCGCCGATCCCATCAAGGAGCACCTGCTCATCACCCGCTACAACCCCTTGCGCGTGGACTCGGGCCAGATGCTGTCGCTCGAAGACATCCAGGACATCCTGCGCATCCAGCTCATTGGCGTGATTCCCGAGAGCGAATCCGTGCTGCAGGCCTCCAACCAGGGCACGCCCGCCATCCATCTGGGCGGCACCGACGTGTCCGAGGCCTACAAGGACGTGATCGAACGCTTTCTGGGCGAGGAAAAGCCCATGCGCTTCATCGACGCCCCCAAACCCGGCCTGCTCAAGCGCCTTTTCGGGGGGAAATAAGCCATGTCCTTCCTCTCCCTCTTTCTGGGCGAAAAGAAGAAGACGGCCAGCATCGCCAAGGAGCGCCTGCAGATCATCCTGGCGCACGAGCGTGCCGGGCGCAACCCGGCCCAGCCCGACTACTTGCCCGCGTTGCAGCGCGAGCTGATCGCCGTCATCAGCAAATACATCCAGATCAACCCGGACGACATCAAGGTGAACCTGGAACGCCAGGACAACCTCGAAGTGCTCGAAGTCAAGATCGAGCTGCCCGACGTGCGCTGAAGCCCTGGCGTCCGGCCCCTGCCGGGCATGGCGCTGTGTGCGGTTGTCCTGTTCGGACGCACGTTTTCATGCTTGCCAGGGCAGTTCCAGCTGTTGCTGTGACCAGCTTCCATGCTCGTCGCGTTCGCGCGTGACAAAGCGCGCACCGCCCGGGCCCAGCCGCAGCACACTGCTGCAGCGGGTTCCATAGGAAGGGCTTTCCACAAAAATGGGGGCCAGCAGGCGTTCCCACTCCAGGGGCACGCCGGTAGCAGGCAGCAGGGCGTCCGTGGGCTGCCAGCGGTCCTGCAGCAGGGCCAGCAAAGCTGCTCCATCCACCGCCCCGAGCCCGCCCGGTGGCTTGCATTGCCGGGCCAGCGCCTCGCGCAGCCGCGCGGTCTTGGGCCAGGGGGTGTCCAGGTCGCCATTGGACACGCTGCCCACCCCGGCGGGCAGGGCATGGATGCGCCCGTGGCGGCTTTCCAGCAGCAAGAGCACGTCGCCGTCCCAGACCAGCAGGTTGAAGGGGTTGTAGGCCTGCAGCAGGTCCAGCAGGCCGTGCAGGTAGGCGCCGGAGCTGGCCGTGCTGGTCAAAAAATCTTGCACCAGGTGTCCACGCGAGGGGGCCTGTGGGTTCTGGGGCTGGCCGTTGCGCACATTGGTCAGCGCCGCCATGCGCCGCGTCGGGGTCACACCCAGCCAGGTGCCCCCGGCCTCCAGGTCGCGCCCGCCCAGAATGGGCGCATCCTCCCAGTGGTGCAGGCCGCGCGTGGCGCGGGCGTAGAACTCGTCGCGGTTGCCCAGCAGCAGCAGCGGCTGCACGGGGTCCTGTGGGCGCCAGTCCCAGGCCAGAATGCACATGGGTGCCTTGGTCGGTTTGTTGGAACAGGTTCTCAGACCGGCAGCGCGGTCTTGTCCACCACGCGGCGCAGCACAAAGCTCGAATGCACGCCGGTGACACCCTCGATGCGGGTGATTTTCTCCAACAGCAGCGCCTGGTAGTGGTCCATGTCACGCACCGCCACCTTGAGCTGGTAGTCGGCGTCCTGCCCGGTGATGAGCAGGCATTCCAGCACCTCGGGCAGCACGCTGACGGTGCCTTCGAAGTTGGCAAAGCGCTCGGGCGTGTGCTTGTCCATCGAGATATGGATCAAGGCGATTAGCGTCAGCCCCAGGCGGCGCGCATCCAGCACCGCGCGGTAGCCCTGGATCAGGCCGCCTTCCTCCAGCGCGCGCACACGGCGCAGGCAGGGCGAGGGCGACAGGCCGATGCGCTCGGCCAGGTCCTGATTGGCGATGCGGCCATCGGTCTGAAGAATTTCCAGAATCTGGCGGTCAAAACGGTCCAGTTGCAACACAAGAACACTCCCTTCCTATTTTTGGCATATTGTGCCAATTTACCCGATTTTTTGCGCAATTTTGCAATTCGCTGCCCTGCCCCCGTCCCTATACTTTTTCACAACTGTTGACCACAGCACCACACACGGCCAGCCACCCGCTGGGCGTGCACACCAGGGGCCTTACCGGGCCGCTGGTGGCAAAGAACGGGTCCCCGCTCTGTTACCGCAGGCGGGGACTTTTTGTTGCGGGCGGCGTACAGTGGCGCCATGAGCGAACCCGACAACGTCCCGGCACCAGCCTCCCCTGTCCACTTTGCCCGCCTGGACCAGTCCTTGGCGCGCCTGTTGCACACCCAGCGTGTGGCGGCCCTGGGCACGCTGGACGCCCAGGGCGAGCCCTTTGTCTCCATGGCGCCCTATGCCATCGAGCCCGAAAGCGCCCAGTTGGTGCTGTGCATCAGCGCCCTGGCCGCCCACACCGCCCAGTTGCAGCAGCACCCCCTGGCCAGTCTGATGGTGATGCAAAGCGAGCCCGCCAGCGGCGAAGTGCATGCGCTTGAGCGCGCCACGCTGCAGGTGCAAGCCCATTTTCCCGAGCCCGCCAGCGCCCCGGAGCAGGCCGCGCGGCGCGCCTACCTGGGCCGCTTTGCCCAGGCCGAGCTGCTGCTGCAGCTGCCCGACTTCCGCATCGTGACCCTGCGGAGCCTGAAACTGCGCCACGTGGCGGGGTTTGGCGCAGCGCGCAGTGTGGATGAGGAACTGGTGGCGTTGCTGCTGCGTCTGCCCACCCATCTGGCGGTTTCCTGAGCGAAAGCCTATACCGCCGCGCCTGGCACCACCAGCCGCCCCTGCACAAACGCCACCATCATGCGGGCGAAGTCTTCGCCCTCGTGGCCCTGGACCAGGCTGGCCATGCTGGCGCCGTAGTGTTCGGCGCCCAGCGCAGCCTGGCGCTTGTTGAGCAGGTATTCGCTGTACGCGGGCACGAATTCGGGGTGGGCCTGCACGCACAGCACGTCGTCGGCGCGGCCATAGGCGGCCACCGGGCAGAAGTCGCTGCTGGCCAGCAGCGTCATGCCTTCGGGCAGGGCCTGCACCTGGTCCTGGTGGCTGGCGAGCAGGGCGATTTCTTCGCGTCCCTGCGCTCCGGGCAGATCGGGGTGCAGCCAGCGGTAGCGCATGCGCCCGGTGCCCCAGCCCTTGTCACTGCGCCCCACCGGGGCACCCAGGCAGTGGGCGATGAGCTGGTGGCCAAAGCACACCCCCAGCAGCTTCTTGCGCTGCGCCAGCAGCGCGCGCACCTGCTGGCGCAGCGCCACCACCCAGGGTTCGTCGCCAAAGGCATCGGCCTTGGAGCCAGTCAGCAGCACGGCGTCAAAACCGTCGTAGCTGCCGGGAAACTGCTGCCGGGTGGCGTCAAACAGCGTGATCTGCCACTGCTGCGCGCCCGCGTTGCGCAGCAGCCGCTCCAGCATGGCGCCGTAGCTGCCGTAGGTGGGGGCAACGGCGGCGTCCAGCGTGTCGTTGTCCAGAATGCACAGGGAATAGCTCATGGGGCCAGGGGCGCGGGGGCGCTGCAAAAAAAGGAACTGGTTCGCTATTGAACGACAAAACGCCGATAGCACTGGTGCCAATTCGCAAAAATGCCGCAGACCGGCGCCGACCAGGGCGGCCCATTTTGGTGATTTTTCCCTTACGTGCTACAGTGTGCGGTTGCTTTGAGTGCCCAGTCGCTTGTTGCTCAGGTTTACCCAGGAAGCCCCGCTTGGCGGGAGATGAAGTTCGGAACTTGACGTGGCGACAGCGTGTACACCGCCCATTGGCCCGTGTCGCGCCCGTCACTTGAAAAGTACACGTTACCGAACCACTATTGCTACCAAAGGAACCAAGCGCATGGCGAAAGAAGAACTGATCGAGATGATGGGTGTGGTCAACGAGGTGTTGCCCGACACCCGTTTTCGCGTCACCCTGGACAATGGGCACCAGCTCATTGCCTACTCGGCGGGCAAGATGCGCAAGAACCACATCCGCATCCTGGCCGGGGACCGCGTGTCCCTGGAGCTCTCGCCCTACGACCTGAGCAAGGGCCGCATCAACTTCCGCCACATCGAAGGCCGTGCCCCCATGGGCAGCGGCGGCGGCAACCGCCGCTGACGCAGCGCCCGCCGGGGTTTTTACCCGTCACTGGTTTTCCCGCAAAGGCCGCTTGTACCAAGCGGCCTTTTTGTTTGTGCGCCCAGCATGGGCGCACACCTGCGGGTGCAAGTCCCGCTGCGAGCTGGTCACAGCGAGCAAAGTGAAGCGCAACTGCATGAGGGCAACCGAGTGTGGGGAGGAAGCGTGGAGCG
>JBQTHH010000051.1:0-43578 GCA_052390055.1 Rhodoferax sp. | reverse complement strand
TGATGCCGCGGGCCTTTTCTTCGGGGGCTGCGTCGATCTGGTCATAGGCCTTGGCCTGGCCGCCGAACTTGGAGGCCAGCACGGTGGTAATGGCAGCCGTCAGGGTGGTCTTGCCGTGGTCCACGTGGCCAATGGTGCCCACGTTGACGTGGGGCTTGGTACGTGTGAATTTTTCTTTTGCCATCTTCAAACTCCGAAAAGAAATGAGTTCAACCAAAACTCGCGTACAGCCGTTTCAAGTCCCACGAAACAACCGAAAACGTGGTGCCCATGGCGGGAATCGGACCCGCGACCTCTCCCTTACCAAGGGAGTGCTCTACCACTGAGCCACATGGGCGCTATTCATATCACCGGACGCATCGCGCTGGAGCGGGGTAGGAGAATCGAACTCCCCGCATTAGCTTGGAAGGCTAAGGTATTACCACTATACGAACCCCGCGCAAGCATCTAACCAATGCATCACTTGGTGGAGAGGGCTGGATTCGAACCAGCGTAGGTGTAAACCGGCAGATTTACAGTCTGCTGCCATTAACCACTCGGCCACCTCTCCTCGGTGAACGCAGGATTATGCCACGGTTTTTCTGCCAGTCACAAACCCTCCTGGTTTTTTTTGTCCTGGGCCGCGTGCTCCAGCTTCCAGGAGCGCGCCTGGCCGAAGTGGCCGCAGCCGATGAAGGGCTGGGGCGGGCGCAGGGCCGACAGGGGCGAGGGGTGGTTGGCGGTGAGCACCAGGTGGCGGCGGGCGTCGATGAGGGCACGCTTGCTTTGCGCGTGGCTGCCCCAGAGCATGAAGACGCAGGGCTGGCCGTGCTGGGAGACGTGGCGGATGGCGGCGTCGGTGAGCAGCTCCCAGCCTTTGCCGGAGTGGCTGGCGGGCTGCCCTTCTTCGACAGTCAGGCAGGTATTGAGCAGCAAGACACCGTTTTGCGCCCACTTGAGCAGGCTGCCGCCGGGCTGGGGAAAGGGCGGCGGCGGGGTCCCCAGGTCGCGCTCCAGCTCTTTGAAGATGTTGCGCAGGGATGGGGGAAGCTGCACGCCGGGGCGTACGGAGAACGCCAGACCTTCGGCCTGCCCGCGTCCGTGGTAGGGGTCTTGCCCCAGGATGACCACGCGCACCGCCTCGGGCGGCGTCAGCTCCAGCGCGCGCAGCGGCTGGGGCGGGAAGATGCAGGCCCCCGCGCCCAGGCGCTGGCCCAGAAAACCCAACAGGGCCCCGCCTGGGTCGCTGGCAAAGAAGCGCTGCACCAGCGGCTGCCAGCCGGGTGCCACGGGCCAGTCGGCCGGGTCGGCACTGCGCAGTTGGTCGTCCAGGGCTTGGTCCATGGCCCGGGACTCAGGCGAACAGGGTGGCCAGAGCCTGGCCGGGCTCTTCGGCACGCATGAAGGCTTCGCCGACCAGGAAGGCGTTCACCCCGGCGTCGCGCATGCGCTGCACGTCGGCGCGGGTGTGGATGCCGCTTTCGGTGACGATGGTGCGCTCGGGGCCCGCCATGTCCTTGAGCGCCAGGGTGGTGTCCAGGGAAACCTCGAAAGTCTTGAGGTTGCGGTTGTTGATGCCCACCAGGGGCGTCTTCAAAAGCAGGGCGCGTTCCATTTCGGCGCGGTCGTGCACCTCGACCAGCACGGCCATGTCGAGGCTGCGGGCAATGGCCTCGAAGTCGCGCAACTGGGCGTCGTCCAGGCAGGCGGCAATGAGCAGAATGCAGTCGGCGCCCATGGCGCGGGCTTCATAGACCTGGTAGGGATCAATCAGAAAGTCTTTGCGCAGCACGGGCAGGTCGCAGGAGGCGCGGGCTTGCTTGAGTGCATCCACGCTGCCTTGAAAAAACTGGCGGTCGGTGAGCACCGAGAGGCAGGCGGCGCCGTGCTCTGCGTAGCTCTGGGCGATGTCGGAAGGGAAGAACTCCTCTCGCAGCACGCCTTTGGACGGGCTGGCCTTTTTCACCTCGGCAATGACGGCGCTCTGGCCCGCCTGGACGCGGCGCTGGATGGCGCCCAGGAAGTCGCGTGTGAGCACGCGGCTTTCGGCGTCGGCACGCATGGCCTCGAAGGACATGCGTTTTTTCGCCGCGGCGACCTCCTGGTGTTTGACGGCAAGGATTTTTTCCAGAATGTCACTCATCTTGGTGTTTCTCCAACGGAACAAAGGGGCCCTGCGTGCGCTGCCTGATGTAGCGCTCGCCATGGGGCGAGTTCAGCAGCCAAAACCACAGGGCGCCGCCTGCTGCGACACAAGCTGCGATAAACACCCACATCCATACCGTGCTCATAGTGCCCCCAGTTGCTGGCCCAGGGCCACCAGTGCTTGCAGTTTGGCTTTGGCCGCGCCGGATTCGATGGCGGCGCGGGCACGCCAGACACCCTCCTCCATGGTCGGCACGACGTTGGCGGCATAGAGCGCCACGCCAGCGTTGAGAGCGACGATCTGCTTGGCCGGGCCTTCCTGGTTGTCGAGCACGCCCAGCAGCATGGCCTTGGACTCGTCGGGCGTCTGCACGCGCAGGGCGCGGTGGCTGACCATGGCCAGACCGAAGTCCTCGGGGTGGATTTCGTATTCGCGCAGTTCGCCGTCCTTGAGTTCACCCACCAGGGTGGCTGCGCCCAGGGAGACTTCGTCCATGCCGTCGCGGCCATAGACCACCACGGCGTGCTCAGCGCCGAGGCGCTGCAGGGCGCGCACCTGGATGCCGACCAGGTCGGGGTGGAACACGCCCATGAGGATGTTGGGGGCGCTGGCCGGGTTGGTGAGCGGGCCCAGGATGTTGAAGATGGTGCGCACCCCCAGCTCGCGGCGCACGGGGGCGACGTTTTTCATGGCCGGGTGGTGGTTGGGGGCGAACATGAAGCCCACGCCCACCTCGGCGATGCAGCGCGCGATCTGCGCCGGGCTCAGGTGGATGGACACGCCCAGGCTTTCCAGCACGTCGGCACTGCCGCTCTTGCTGCTGACGCTCCTGCCGCCATGCTTGCTCACGCGCGCGCCAGCGGCGGCGGCGACGAACATGGCGCAGGTGGAGATGTTGAAGGTGTGCGAACCGTCACCGCCGGTGCCGACGATGTCCACCAGGTGGGTGGTGTCGGCCACCTCGACCTTGGTGGAGAACTCGCGCATGACCTGGGCGGCGGCGGTGATCTCGCCGATGGTTTCTTTCTTGACGCGCAAGCCGGTGATGAGCGCGGCCATCATCACGGGCGACATCTCGCCGGACATGATTTGGCGCATGAGGTGCAGCATTTCGTCGTGGAAGATCTCGCGGTGCTCGATGGTGCGCTGCAGCGCCTCTTGGGGCGTGATGCTGACGGGGGTGCCGGTCATGTGTTTGCTCCTTGGGAAGTGGGGGCGTCGCTGAGCGCCAGTTGAAGGCCGAATCCTACAAACATGGCACCGGCGGCGCGGTCCAGCCAGTGCATGCCGCGCTGCACCAGGGTGGCACGCCGCGCCAGCCAGGCGGCGGCCAGGGCCCAGCCGACGTTGACGGGAATGGCGTTGAGGTTGAACAGTATGCCCAGCAGCGCGAAGGCGAGGGTCTTGTTCTCGGTGCCCGGGGCAATGAACTGCGGCACGAAGGCAAGAAAAAATATCGCCACCTTGGGGTTGAGCACATTGGTCCAGAAGCCGCCCACAAATATGCGCCGCAGCGAGGCTGGCGCAGGCTGGCTGGCCTGCGCGGCAGCGATCACACCGCCGCTGGCGGCGCGGGAAAACAGCATGCGCACGCCCATCCAGAGCAGATAGGCCGCGCCCAGCCACTTGAGCACGGTGAACGCCAGCGCCGACGTGGCCAGCAGCGCGCCGACCCCCAGGGCAGCGGCGGCGATGTGCACGAAGCAGCCCGCCGTGATGCCCAGGCCTGCAACCACGCCCGCGCGGGCGCCCTGGCGCAGGGCGTTGGAGACGATGTAGAGCACATCGGGCCCCGGCGTCAGGTTGAGCAAGATTCCGGCAGCGACGAAAAGCAGCAGTTGTTCCAGCGGCATGTCAATACTCCCGTTTCATAGGGGTGGCGGTTCAGTAAACCCCCGCTCGCGCGGCACCCGGCTGGGGCGTGGCGGCGGCAGCGTCAAAGAAGGCGCGCACGCACGCCAGGGTGTGGTCTATGCCCGCTGCGTCCACGTCCAAGTGGGTGACGAAGCGCACGCCGATCAGGCCGGTGGCGAATACGCCCCGGGCCTTGAGGTGCTCCAGCAGCGCGGGGCCACGGCCATCGGCCACGTCGACAAAAACGATGTTGGTCTGGGCCGAGCGCACGCTCAGGCCGTCGATGCCTGCCAGACCGTGCGCCAGGCGCTGGGCCAGGGCGTGGTCGTCGGCCAGGCGCTCGACATGGTGGTCCAGCGCATGCTGCGCGGCGGCCGCCAGCAGGCCGACCTGGCGCATGCCGCCCCCGGCCATCTTGCGCACGCGGTGGGCGCGCGCAATCAGGTCCCGGCTGCCGCACAGCATGGAGCCGACGGGGGCACCCAAGCCTTTGCTGAAGCAGACCGAGACGCTGTCGAACAGGCCGGTGATGCGCCGCGCCGCAGACCATACGCCCCCGCGCTCGCCACTGCCTGTGCTTCGCTGCTCCCCGAGGGGGCCAGCGTCGGCGGGGGACGGCTCTTGCGCCATGGCGACGGCGGCGTTGAAGAGGCGCGCGCCGTCCAGGTGCAGGGCCAGGCCGCATCGGCGTGCCAGGGCGGTGGCGTCTTGCAGGTAGTCCCAGGGCAGGGCAAAGCCGTTCCAGGTGTTTTCCAGGCACAAGAGCCGGGTGCGGGCGAAGTGGCAGTCGTCGGGTTTGATGGCGGCTTCCAGGTCCGCCAGGGACATGCGCCCCCGCGCGTCCTGCGCCAGGGGCTGGGGCTGGATGCTGCCCAGCACCGCTGCGCCGCCGCCCTCGTAGCGGTAGGTGTGCGCCAACTGGCCGACCAGGTACTCGTCACCACGGCCACAATGCGCCAGCAAGGCGCACAGGTTGCTTTGCGTGCCGCTGGGCATGAACAGCGCCGCCTCGAAGCCCAGGCGTTCGGCCAGATCGGCCTGCAGGGCGTTGACGCTCGGGTCGTCGCCAAACACGTCGTCGCCCAGGGGTGCGGCCAGCATGGCAGCGCGCATGGCCGCCGTGGGGCGGGTCACGGTGTCGCTGCGCAGGTCCACCATCTTGTGCGTCATTTCAGCCTCCAGCCCGCATAGATATTGACAAATACGCTATATATTTCATAGCAAACTCAATCCAGGAAGTTTTTCAGCATGGCGTGGCCGTGCTCGGTGAGGATGCTTTCCGGATGGAACTGCACGCCTTCCACACGCAGGGCGTGGGGAAAGCCGGTGTGGCGCACGCCCATGATCTCGCCATCGTCGGTCCAGGCGGTAATAGTCAGCTCTTTCGGGCAGGTGGCGCGCTCGATGGCCAGCGAGTGGTAGCGGTTCACGGTGAACTGGCGCGGCAGCCCGGCAAACACGCCCTCTTGGGTGGTGGTGATGCGGCTGGTCTTGCCGTGCATCCGCTCCTGGGCGCGCACGATCTTGCCGCCCAAGGCGGCGCCCAGGCTTTGGTGCCCCAGGCACACGCCCAGGATGGGCAGCTTGCCCATGAAGTGCTGGATGGCGGCCACGGAAATACCGGCCTCCAGGGGCGAACAGGGGCCGGGGGAGACCACCAGCCGGTCGGGTGCGCGCGCGCTAATGCCTTCGAGCGTGATCTCGTCGTTGCGGAACACCTCCACCTGCGCGCCCAGCTCGCCGAAGTACTGGACGATGTTGTAGGTGAAGCTGTCGTAGTTGTCGATCATGAGCAGCTTCATGCGGACTCTCCTTGGCGCTGGCGCGCGAACTCGCGGTGTTCAAATTCGATGGAGGCGGCAATCAGGGCGCGGTAGGCGGCCTGTACCACGTCGCTCTGCCCGCCCAGTGCGGCGGCGGCGGCGCCCATGCGCTGCACGATGGTGTCGATGCGCGCCTGGTCGTGCACCTGGTTTGCGTCGCGTTTGATGCGGGCGGCCTGGGTCATGAAGGCGGTGCGGCGCACCAGCAGCGGCAGGATCTGGTCGTCGATGGCGTCGATGTGGCTGCGCACCTCGGCCATGGTGGTGCAGTGCGGCACCTTGTCCAGGGGGTTCGGGCGGCTCATTGCAGGCCCCCTTCCACCAGCTCGGCAGCGCGCAGCAGGGCGCGCGCCTTGGCCTCGGTTTCTTTCCACTCCAATTCGGGCACGCTGTCGGCCACCACGCCGGCAGCGGCCTGCACGTAGAGCATGCCGTCCTTGACCACGCCGGTGCGGATGGCAATGGCCACGTCCATGTCACCCGCGTAGCTGAGGTAGCCGCAGGCGCCGCCGTAGATGCCGCGTTTAACGGGTTCCAACTGGTCGATGAGTTCCATGGCGTGCACCTTGGGCGCACCGCTCAGGGTGCCAGCGGGGAAGGTGGCCTTGAGCACGTCCATGTTGCTCATGCCCTCCTGGAGCGTGCCTTCGACGTTGCTGACGATGTGCATGACGTGGCTGTAGCGCTCGACGCTGAAGGCGTCGGTGACCTTGACGCTGCCGGGCTGGGCGATGCGGCCGATGTCGTTGCGCGCCAGGTCGATGCGCATGACGTGCTCGGCGCGCTCCTTGGGGTCGGCGACCAGTTCGGCCTCGGCGGCGCGGTCGGCGTCCGCCGTGGCGCCCCGGGGGCGGGTGCCGGCCAGGGGGCGGATGGTGACCTTGGTGCTGCGCTGGCCCTGCTGCTCCTGCACCTCCTGGCGCACCAGGATCTCGGGCGAGGCGCCCACCACGTGGAAGGCGCTGCACTGCCCCGGCGCGGTGCCGAAGTGGTAGTAGTACATGTAGGGGCTGGGGTTGAGCGAGCGCAGCGCGCGGTACAGGCTCAGGGGGGAGGCGGCAAAGGGCTTCTTGATGCGCTGGCCAAACACGATCTGCATGAAATCACCGGCGCGGATGAGCTCCTTGGCGCGGTCCACGGCGACGAGGAAATCCGCCTGGGCGTAGTCGCGCTGCTCCGCCGACGCAGGCTGGGGCGTGAGCGCGGGGGCGCTGACGGCCTGCGCCAACTGGCCCTTGAGCTGCGCCAGGCGCGCCTGGCCGCGCGCAAAGGCGTGCGGTTGGGCCGGGTCGACGTAGACGATCAGGTGCAGCATGCCGGAGAGGTTGTCGATGACGGCCAGCTCTTCGCACTGCAGCAGCAGGATGTCGGGCGTGCCCAGTTCATCCGGCGGGCAACTGTGCTCCAGCTTCTTTTCGATGTAGCGCACCGCGTCGTAGCCAAAGTACCCGGCCAGGCCGCCGCAAAAACGCGGCATGCCCGGCTGCACCGCGACCTTGAAGCGCTGCTGGTAGGCAGCGATGAAGTCCAGCGGGTTGCCAGAGGCTCTTTCCACCACCACGCCGTCGCTCACGACTTCGGTGCAGGCCTGCGCGCCAAAGCCGCTGGCACGCAGCCAGGTGCGCGCGGGCAGACCGATGAAGCTGTAGCGCCCGAAGCGCTCGCCCCCCACCACGGATTCCAGCAGGAAGCTGTTGGCGGCAGGCTCGCTCTGGCCCGGCGCGCGCGCCAGCTTGAGGTACAGGGACAGGGGGGTTTCCAGGTCGGCAAAGGCCTGGGCGCTGAGGGGAATGCGGTTGAAACCTTGCTGTTGCAGGGCCCGGAATTCAGTTTCGTTCATGGAGCAAACGCCTAGAGACAGATTTCAGGAGGCGGCCCGCACCAGCACACGGCGGGGCCACCCGATGCGCGCTGCAGGGCGGAAGTCATCCACTGCACCGCGCCTTGGGCCTTGACGGGTGCCTGCTGCGCCGCCACTGGCAGCGCAGCCTACAACAAGTGTCAATGCCCGGGGGCGACAACCATCCAGCGACGCCAGGGCCAGGCTCCCCGGACGCAGCGACCTTGACAGTGGATGGTGTGGATGAACATGGGCACAGTGTAGCAAACTGAACGGCGGCTCTAATCGCCTTGGGTAGAAACCCTGATACCCAGACCCGCATCCAGTCATCACAATTCCTTACACTTTTGCACGATCGTTCTTATTTGAGAGGTTGGACCCATGTGGAAACAAGCAGCACGCACCGCGGTTGTCACTCTTGCACTGGGAGCAGCGGCTTGGGCACATGCCGCGGTGGAAGTCGCGGGGGTGAAGATCGAGGAGTCGATCACCGTGGGCGGCACCAGACTGCAGCTCAACGGCGCCGGGATCCGTTACAAGGGCCCGTTCAAGGTCTACGTGGGTGACCTGTACACGACGCAGAAGGTGAAGTCGCTGGACGAGCTGATCGCAGCCCCAGGCCCGAAGCGCCTGACCATGACCTTTTTGCGCGAGATCAATTCCGCCGACTTCGGCAAGCTGCTCACGCGCGGTATCGAGGACAACGTCGGCAGAAACGAGATTTCGAAGATCGTGCCCGGCATGATCAAGATGGGCGACATCTTCGCGGCCAACAAGGCCTTCGTCCCGGGCGACGTGTGCGCACTGGAGTGGGACCCGGCCAAGGGCTTGACGATCTGGGCCAAGGGCAAGGTGCAGGCCGAGCCCTTCCAGGACCCGGCCTTCTTTCGCGCCCTGATGTCGATCTGGTTCGGCACCAGCCCGGCCGACTGGCGCCTCAAGGACGCCATGCTGGGCAACAAATAGGGGCGCTTGCCCCTGCCCCGGGGGCACGGCCCGGCACCTGAACACGCGCTCACACCGCCAGCGAATCCAGATAGGGCTCCAGGGCCAGTAGCGAGCCGAGCACCGCGTCGGCCCCCGCGGCGCTGACGCACTCGCCGTGGTTGTAGCCGTAATCCACCAGTACCACGGCGCAGCCCGCTGCGCGCGCGGCCTGTGCGTCGTTGGCGGAGTCCCCCACCATCAGCGCCTGAACCGGCGCCACACCCGATTGGCGGCAAGCCAGCAGCAGGGCGTCGGGGTGGGGCTTCTTGCGCAGGCCCTCCTGCGCGCCGACCACCCCGTCGAGCAGCGGCGCCAGGCCCAGATGCTGCAGCAGGGCCTGGGCATGGCCCTGGGGCTTGTTGGTCACGCAGACCAGGCGCAGGCCACGCGCGCGCAGGCGGGTCAGCGCAGGGGCCGCGTCGGCATAGGCGCGCGCGTGGCGGCCATTGATGCGGCCATAGTGCGCGAGATAGGCCTGCACGGCGCGCTGTACCAGCTCCGGCGCGGGAGGGGCGCTGTCGGCCTGGCGGCTGCGCTGCAGCAGGATCTGCTGCACCAGGTGCTCCGCGCCGCGCCCCACCAGCAGTTCGACTTCGCCGCTGTGCACGCCGGGCCGGGCCCAGGCCGCGGCGACCTCGTCGAGCATGGCCTGCAGGGCCAGCACGAAGTCGCCCAGGGTGTCGACCAGGGTTCCGTCCAGGTCGAACAGCAACGCCCGCACACCCGACCCGGTCCGCGCCGTATCGCCCCGGTTTGCCCTGCCCTGCACATGCTTTGAGCCGTATTCCATAATCTTCACCACCATGGCCAAAACCGCGCATTGTGCCGCCCTGAGCACGCACGACCTGAGCGTGCTGCGCGAATTCGTGGGCGACGATCCGGCCACGCTGGCGCGCTTTGTGGGCTTGGGCCTGCACAGCCTGGATCAGGTGCTGCGCCCGCTGCAGGACATGCACGCCGGGCTGCCGCCGCTGGGGCTGCTGCGCGAGGCGGCGCACCGTGCCAAATCGACCGCGCGGCAGTTGGGGGCCGACGCCTGGGCGCACGAATGCGAGGCGCTGGAGTGCGCCGCGCGCGATGGGCAGCAGGACGCGGCGGCTGCCCGGTACACGCGCCTGATGCAGGCCTGGCCGCTGCTGCGTGCGCAGTTGCACGCGAGCATGGAGCAGTTGCAGGCCCTGGCCAGGCCAGCGGGCTGAGCGCGCCGCCGGCTCCCGGGCAAGCCGCGCCACCGGCGCTTCACACCTGGGACCAGATTTCCCGCAGTTGCACGCGCGAGACCGGCTTTTGCCACTGCCCGATCAGGCGGAAGTGGCGCAGTTGCGCCACCAGGCTGGCGGAGTGCAGGACCGCGTTGCTTTGCCCGGAGACGATGGCCAGGGCGCCGCGAAAGCCCTGCGCCTGCAGCTGCTCCATGAATTCGAAGCCGTCCATGCCGGGCATGTGCAGGTCCACCACCACCAGGACGAAGGCCGAGGCGCCGAAGCGGCGCAGCGTCTGCAGCGCCGCTTCGGCGCGGTCGCAGGCCAGGACATCGATGCCGTGCTTGCCGCCGAAGTACTCCTGCAGCAAGGCCAGCTGCAGCAGATCGTCGTCCACCAGCAGGACGCGGCGTGTGCGTTCGGCAGGCGCCGGGTCCTGCGTACTGGCCGGGTTGTCGGTAGCGCGTGTGTGCATGTACCCCCCTGTGCGGTGACACGGGAAGGCCAAGCCAGGGCTCAGCCCCCGTGGAGATGTTGTTCGGCCATGGTAAAGGAAGCACGAAACCGTGCCAACCAGTCGGGGATTGGCACCAGGGGGGCGCCGGGCAGCGCCGCCAGGCCTTCGTGCAGGCGCTGCATGTCGGCGTCCAGGCAGCGCAGCAATTGGGCCACGCGGTCCTGGAACTGCATCGCCACCATGAGCTGCTCGACCTCCTGGCGCACCAGCAGCCCGTGGTGCTCCATGGAGGCGGCGGAGTCGCCGAGTTTGCGCACGTGCGAAAGCACGTCCTGCACGATCTGCCCGCACAGGGCCACGGCCTGGCGGTCCTGGGCGTGGGAGGATTCGGCCAGCTCGACGGTCTGCTGCATGATGCCGCTGACACGCTCGACCCCGCCCACGATCTTCTGGCCAGTCTGGGCCGAACGCTGGGAGAGCTGGCGCACCTCTTGCGCAACGATGGCGAAGCCGCGCCCGGACTCTCCGGCGCGGGCGGCCTCGATGGCGGCGTTGATGGCCAGCAGATTGGTCTGCCAGGCGATGGCGCCCACCGCGTCGGCCAGCTCGCGCAGGGTGGCGGTTTCCTGGGCCAGGTTGCGGATGCTGGCGAGCATCGCGTCCTTGCCTTCGATCACGTGGGTCAGCGACGACACCACCGGCTGCAGCTCGCGCTCGCACAGGGTCAGCAGGCTGATGGCACCGTCGGCGCGGTTGCTCACCCCGACCTTGGCGTGGCCAATGCCGGCGGCGTCGAAGTTCTCCAGCACGCCGGAGAAACTGCTGGCCAGTTGGACCCCGGCGGATTCGGTCTGCGAGCGCACCAGCTCGACATGGTGGCGCCAGTGCGGCACGAGCGCCTGTACCAGCGCCGCAGGGCCTTCGCCCCCGCCCCCGCCTTCGCCCGGGGTCGGTGCGTACGCGTCGGCGTGGAGGGAGTGCGCCGCAACGGGCGCGCTGTAGTGCCAGAAGGCCGCCAGCGCCGCCACGCACAGCAGGCCCAGCAGCACCGGCTGCGCGCCCTGCGCCCAATCCGCCGAGCCCCACCACGCGCTGCTGGCCAGCAGCAGCCCGACAGCGGTCATGGCAAGGGCGACGGTGCGCGCGGCAGGACCCCGTTCTGCCGGGGCGGCATGTGGTGGCATCGGCATGGTGTGTGACAGGCTTGGGCAGCGCTCAACGCTGCAGCGCCTGGCGCATCGCGTCGATCACCGTTTTATAAGAAGGTTTGCCAAATATAGCGCTGCCGGCCACAAATGTGTCAGCCCCGGCGTCGGCGACCCGGCGGATGTTGTCGGTTTTGATGCCGCCGTCCACTTCCAGGCGGATGTCCTTGCCGCAGGCATCGATGCGTCGGCGCACCTGCTCGATCTTGCGCAGCGCCGAGTCGATGAAGCCCTGGCCGCCAAAACCGGGGTTGACGCTCATGATGAGGACGAGGTCGATGTCGTCGATCACCCAGTCCAGCACGTCCAGCGGTTCTGCGGGGTTGAACACCAGCCCGGCCTGCACGCCCTTGGCCTTGATGGCCTGGATCGAGCGGTGCACGTGGGTGGAGGCATCCGGGTGGAAGCTGATGAGGTCGGCACCGGCGTCGGCAAAGGCGGCGGCAAGGGCGTCCACCGGCGAGACCATGAGGTGCACGTCGATCGGGACGGGCGTGCCATCCGGGGTCTTGGCATGCGGTTTGAGCGCCTGGCACACCATGGGCCCGAAGGTGAGGTTGGGCACGTAGTGGTTGTCCATGACGTCGAAATGGATCCAGTCGGCGCCAGCGGCGATCACGTCGGCCACTTCGGAGCCCAGGCGGGCGAAGTCGGCGGACAGGATGGAGGGGGCAATGCGGTAGGTAGTCATGGGCGCGAGTGTAAGAGCCTGCACCGATGGGGTGGGATTCTCAGACGCGGACGGAATGCCGTAGCATCGGCCCATGCCCAAGTACCAGATTGCCGTGGAAGTGCTGCCCCAGTACCTGCCGCACCAGTCGGACCCGGACGAAGACGTCTACGTCTTCGCCTACACCATCACCCTTACCAACACCGGCACCGTCGCCGCGCAGCTGATTGCGCGCAGTTGGAGCGTGAACAACGCCGATGGCCACACCGAGAAGGTCAAGGGCCTGGGGGTGGTGGGCCAGCAGCCGCTGCTGCAACCCGGCCAGAGCTTCGAATACACCAGCGGCACGCGGCTGCGCACGCCCACGGGCACCATGCACGGCAGCTATTTCTTTGTGGCCGAAGACGGCGAACGCTTCGACGTGGATATCCCGATGTTCGTGCTGGACGCCCTGAGCACCCTGGGCTCACCGCCCACCCTGCATTGACCCGGCCGCAGCGCGCTGCGCTGGCCGTGAAGCCGCCCCCCAACACTCCCAACACTTGAAGGCCGCACACTGTGGGCGAGTTCGAACTAATCCAAGGTTTTTTTGACCGCCCCACACCCCCCTGGGCGCGCGAAAGCGTGGCATTGGGAGTGGGCGACGACTGCGCCCTGCTGCTGCCCCGCCCCGGCATGCAGTGGGCGGTGTCCACCGACATGCTGGTCAGCGGCCGCCACTTCTTTGCCGACGTGGACCCCGCGGCCCTGGGCCACAAGGCGCTGGCGGTGAACCTGTCGGACCTGGCGGCCTGCGGCGCCCGCCCGCTGGCCTTTACCCTGGCGCTGGCGCTGCCCGAGGCCAACGCCACCTGGCTGGAGGGCTTTGCCCAGGGCCTGTTCGCCCTGGCCAACGTGCACCAGTGCGCCCTGGTGGGGGGCGACACCACGCGCGGGCCGCTCACGATCAGCATCACGGTGTTCGGCGAAGTGGCGCCCGGCCAGGCCCTGCTGCGCAGCGGCGCGTGCGCGGGCGACGACATCTGGGTCAGCGGCCACCTGGGCGACGCGGCCCTGGCGCTGGGGGCGCTGCAAGGGCACTGGGCGCTGCCGCCCGAAGCACTGGCGCAGGCCCGCCAGCGCCTGGAGCGCCCCACGCCGCGTGTGGCGCTGGGCCAGGCGTTGCGCGGCGTGGCCAGCGCCTGCGCCGACGTCAGCGACGGCCTCTTGGGCGACCTCGGCCACATCCTGCAACGCAGCGGGGTGGGGGCCGAGATCCGCCTTTCGGATGCTATTCAATTAATAGCGACAAAAGACCAATTTACGCGGGCCAATGGCCTCTGCGGCTTGGCACCGGAGGCCGTGCGCGGCTGCATTCTGGCCGGTGGCGACGATTACGAGCTGGTGTTCACGGCCGCGCCCGAACACCGCGCCCAGGTGCAGGCCGCCGGCGCCCAGACCGCCACGCCGGTGGCCTGCATCGGGCGCATCGTGCCCGGCAGCGGTGCGCGGGTGCTGGACGCTGCAGGCGCAGCGCTGGCACTGCCCCGCGGCGGGTTTGACCACTTCGCGGCCTGAGCGCCTGTGAGGCGGCGCGCATCGCTGGCTGCGCAGGCCGTGGGCATGCGCATGCCATGGCGGCCCGGCTGGTAAACGATCAGACCTGGCCGAAAAGGCCCCGCAAAGCCTGCACCAGATGCTGGCGGCGGTCTGTGTTCCTGACGCACAGATTGCTTACCTCGTGCCAGTCAAAAATCGCGCTGATGCATGCATGCGAGAAGAGGATCCGGTATCCGCTGTCGGCGGCCTCCGGGGTGCAGCCAAAACGCTCCGTGATCAGTTCCCGAAAGAAACTGGCGGTGCGCACGCTGGCCTGCGCGCCGCGCTGGTGCAGCCCGGGGTCCGCGTAGCCCTCGATCATGAAGGCCCTGAACAGGCCCCGGTATTTGCTGAATACGTCCTCGAACGCAGAGACGATCTGAGACAACAGGCCGTCCAGGTCCTGGTTTTCCCAGAGCGGCGCTTTGGGGTCCAGCCATTGCGCTTCCAGCAAGGACAGGAAACGCGCTTGCGCAGCGACAAGCAGACCTTGGCGGTCGCTGAACCGATGGTAGATCGAACTATTGGACACCCCGGCTTCTCGGCTCACCGCCGCCACGGTGAGGCCTGAGGCCCCGTCACGCGCCAGGATGGCCAACACGGCATCGAGCATGCGTTCGGTGGACTCCAGGCTGCGCGCCTGCAAGGGCCTCTTCGCAAGTTCATTGGTATGCCCACCGCTTGGTCGTGACTTGCGCTCCATGGCCCGCTCCAGTTGTTCGCTACGCGCCGCTTGACTGCGGCAAGGCAAATTTATATAAAATTGGAGTACTCGCTCCAATTTTATGCCAACCCAAACCATGAACACCTCCACACAACCACCCCTTTCTCTGCCCTATCGGCAGATGATCTGGCTCGCCCCTGTGGCCTATGCGATCCACATGGCGTTTCTGCTGGCGGGGATGTTTCACGGCGCGTTCGTCTTCACCCAGTTGTTCACCACCGCCTGGCGGCTCTGACACGCTATGTCTGCCATGAGCCCTTTGCAAAATTCCTGGCTGGCCTTGCGGGCCCTGTGGCCGCTGCTGCGCAATGCAGCCGTTTCCGGGCAGTTGCTCCAACCCCAGTGCGAACTCACCGAACCCGATCCGGACATCCTGGCGGAGTACGGCGTCAGGGTCCCGGTGGCGGACGGTTGCTTCCTGACGGCCAACGTGTTCCGCTCCCGCCGCGCCAGGGACGCCGACGAACGGGTGCCGGTGATCATGTGCGCCCACCCCTATGACAACCGCCTGCTGCCCGCCCTGGGGAAAACCCCGTTCGGTGGGCCGCCGCAACAGTACCGCCTGATTCCCCAGGCGGGCCGTCCCCGCTTTTCGACCCTGACGAGCTGGGAATCCCCCGATCCGGCCTTCTGGGTCGCGGCGGGCTATGCGGTGGTGAATCTCAACCTCCCCGGCTACGGCGGCAGCGAGGGGCCACCGGGAGTTTTCTCCGACCACCAGGCCAAGTGTTATTACGAAGCCATCGAATGGATCGCCGCGCAGCCGTGGTGCACCGGCCGGGTGGGACTGTCGGGCGTGAGCTACCTGGCGATCACCCAGTTTTTCGTCGCCACCTGCCGCCACTACGGCGGACCGCCGCCCTCCTTGCGCTGCATCTCCCCCTGGGAGGGCGTGACCGACATGTACCGGGACATGGCTTTTCCGGGCGGCATGGAGGACAAGGGCTTTGGGCCCTTCTGGTGGGTCTCGGAGATCAAACCGGCCCTCACCGGAAAGGCACAGGATTTCATCCGCCACAACGGCGGCACGCCAGCGGATCTGCTGCGCCAGCATCCGTTGCGGGACGATTTCTGGCGCGAAAGAACGCCGGATCTGGACAAGATCGAACTCCCGATGCTGGTGTGCGCCTCCTTCTCCGATCATGGCCTGCACTCGGTCGGATCGTTTCGGGCCTTCATCCAGGCCCGATCGGTCCATAAGTGGCTGTACACCCACCGCACGGGCAAATGGGACGCGTACTACTCAAGGGAAGTTCAGGAGCTGACGCGCCGCTTCATGGACTGCTTTCTCAAAGACGCGAAGGACCATGGTTTCCTGGCCACGCCCCCGGTGCGGCTGGAGGTCCGCGCCAGCCGGGATGAGGTCCACGAGGTGCGCCACGAGCACGCCTGGCCCTTGCAAAGAACCCGCTACACCCGGCTTTACCTGGACGGACGCTCGCGCAGCCTGAGCGAGCAAAGCCTCCCGATGCAGGGAGAGACGGTGTATTCGGCACGCGGTGGGGAAACGCGCTTTGCGCTGCGTTTCGCCGAAGACACGGAACTCACCGGCTACATGAAGCTGCGCCTGTGGGTCCAGGCCCGGGCGACACGCCGCTGCGCGGTGCCCGACGACATGGCGCTCTTCGTGGCGGTGTGCAAGCTCAACCGCGACGGTCGGGAAGTCCCCTTCTTGGGCTCGATCGGCAACAAGAAGGACGGGGTGACCCGGGGGTATTGCCTGGTGTCGCGGCGGGAGTTGGACTGCGAGAAATCCACGGCCTGGCAGCCCGTCCTGAGCGGCACATCGCACTGGCCGCTGCAGCCCGGTGAGATCGTCGCGGTGGACATCGCGCTCGACCCCAGCAGCACTTTTTTTGCAGCGGGAGAGGGCCTGCAGCTTGTCATTGCCGCGAAAGAAATCATTCCTTCGCCCCCTTACCGCAAAAACGTGGATTGCAATCAAGGCGCCCACGTCATCCATTGGGGAGACATTTACGACTCCTATTTGCAGGTGCCGGTGATTCCCCGGGGTTGACACGGCACAACACCCCACGGCCGCACAGCTCGCGTGGCCGCTCAACCCGCGCCGTCCAGGCGTGCCGCCATGTCGGGCGGCGCGGCCTGGCGCAAATAGTCGGCCAGGGTGCGCCCGCTTTGATGCGGGTAGTACGCCTGGGCACCCTCCAGGCCCTGCCAGTGCGCGATGCGGTCGAGGCGGAAGTTGCGAAAGTCCTGGCGCTGCTCACACCAGGCCGCCAGCGTCCAGACCCGGCCCCAGAAAAAGCAGCCCAGCGGCCACACCGTGCGCACGCTGCTCTGGCCCTGCGCGTCGCAGTAGCGCAGTTGCAGACGCTGCCGACCCTGGGCCGCCGCGCGCAGTGCCACCAGCGCTCTGGCCACACCCGCGTCCAGCCCCAGCGGCGGCGCGTACAGCGCCAGGGACTCGGCATCGGCACGCGCACCGCGTGGCAAGGCGGCCAGCACCTTGCCCAGGGCCACCTGGGCCTGCAGCGCCAACGCCGGATCCAGCCAGGCCTGGCCGATGCGGATGCAGGCCACCAGGGCCTGCGCCTCGGCACTGGTAAACATGAGCGGCGGCAGCTCAAAGCCGCCCCCCATGCGGTAGCCCACCCCGGCTTCGCCCTCGATCGGCACGCCCTGCGCCTGCAAGTCGGCCACATCGCGGTAGACCGTGCGCAGCGACACCTCCAGCCGTTGCGCCAGATAGGCCGCCGTGCTCAGCCGCCGCCCACGGATGAGCTGCACGAGCTGGAACAGGCGGTCGGCACGGCGCATAAAAACAAGGGCGAAAAGAGGTGCTGGCCCGCATGATAGCGGTTTCGAATGCTATGAAAATCAGAGCAAACGGAAGGACCGCACCTCACTGCAGCGCATGCAGGCCTACCCGGTTGCCGTCCAGGTCTTCGATGTGGGCAAAAAAGCCCATGCCCTCGGGCAAGGCGGTGCGCCCCAGCGCCACCCGGCCCCCACCGGCCTGGGCGCGCTGCAAGGCAGCGTCCAGGCTCGGACTGGCATCCAGGTAGACCAGGGTGCCGCCCTGGGCCACCGGCGGGGCGCTGGGGCCCATCATCAGCGCGCCACCCACGCCGCCCTGCTGCATGTCGTAGGCAAACACCGCGCCTTGGGAGGGGCCCATGGCCTCGCGGCGCATGGGGCGCTGCAGCAGCGCCTCGTAAAAAGCCTGGGCGCTGTCCAGGTCAATGGTGGGGATTTCGAACCAGCTGATGGCATCTTTCGTCATGGATCACTCCTGTTCAGTTGAAAAAACCGCACCCCCGCGGCCCCCTATGGGACCCGCTGCGTCTGCGCCTCCCGGGGGGAGCCGCCAGCACCTTGGTGGGTTGGCGTGATGGTGCGCGCCCCCTGCTGACAGCGTGGTGGCAGCAGGAAGGCGCACCACCTGCCACCTGCCACCGGATGCAGTTGCGGGCACGGGCACGGACACGGACAGGGCGCGGATAATGCGCGCCCATGTCCGAGCCGCTTACCGTCTTCCCCCTGGACCCCGAATCCAACGCCCCCGGCGCACGCCCGAATCTGCGTTTCCTGCTCGCCCACCCGGCGCACCTGCTGGCGCTGGGCTTTGGCTCCGGGCTCTCGCGCGTGGCGCCCGGCACGGCGGGCACGGCCTGGGCCTGGCTGGGCTTTGTGCTGCTGTCGCCCTGGATGAACGACGCGCGCTGGGCCGTGCTGCTGGCGCTGGGCCTGCCCCTGGGCTGCTGGGCCTGCGCCGTCACGGCGCGCAACCTGGGCCTGACCGACCCCGGCTGCGTGGTCTGGGACGAGGTACTGGCGTTCTGGCTCGTGCTCTGGCTCATCATGCCCACCGGCATGGTGGGACAGGCCCTGGCCTTTGGCCTGTTCCGCTTCTTCGACGCCGTCAAACCCGGCCCCGTGGGCTGGGCCGACCGGCTCTTTCACCAACTGCAGCCCGGCGTGGACCGCTGGGCCTGGGCCAAGGCGGGCTTTGGCATCATGCTCGACGACCTGGTGGCCGCCGGGTGCACGCTGCTGGTGATTGCGCTGTGGCGCTTTGTCTGAGCCTATGAACCAACCTCCCGCACCCGCCTTGCCCACCGAAACCACCCTGCCCGTCGATGCGAATGCGCGCCATAGCCTGAAGGCGAGCACCCAACCCGCCCCACGCGCGCCCGCACCACAGCCCGGTGAGACACGAGACTGACATGCCCCAGCCCGACGACACCGTTCACGCCCTGGCCCAGGCGCTGCGCGCGCGCGGCTGGTGGCTGGCCACGGCCGAGAGCTGCACCGGCGGCCTGGTGGCGGCGCGCTGCACCGACTTAAGCGGCTCCAGCCAGTGGTTCGAGCGCGGCTTCGTCACCTACTCCAACGCCGCCAAGACCGAGGCGCTGGGCGTGGACGCCACACTGCTGCAAGCGCACGGCGCCGTCAGCGAGGCCGTGGCCCGTGCCATGGCCGAAGGCGCGCGCTGCAACGCCCGGGTGGAGGTGGCCCTGTCCACCACCGGCGTCGCCGGGCCCGACGGCGGCAGCCCCACCAAACCCGTGGGCACGGTGTGGATGGCCTGGGCCCTGCCCGGCGCCACCCACGCCGCACTGCACCACTTTGCCGGCGACCGCGCCCAGGTGCGCCAGGCCGCAGTGCAAACCGCGCTGCGCACCCTGCTGGATTTGCTGGAACCGCCAATTGCTACCAAATAGATAGCAACAAGGCCAATATCCACGCGGGCCAAGTGCCGAAATCAGCCTTAAAAACCCACGGCACCAAGGGATAGGACGGGCGCCACCGTCCAAAATCCACCACGAAAAGTCGGATACAGCCTCCGAGATTTCCTGCCGCCAAACACCCACACGCGACACAACTGCGCGCATTGCCACTGCATAAAGCTGCCGGGAGGCGCGGCCAACACCACCCAGCGCCGTGCCGCTGCAGGCCCTGTCCACCTTGCAGCCGCTCCCCCCAGGGTAGTGCCAACCGTCACACCGCCAACGGATACGCCTGCAAGGGGCTTTCCCAGGCCGGGATGCCGAGGTCGGCGCGCTGGAAGCAGCCCAGGGCCTGCATGGCGAGTTCGTGGTCGTCGTAGCAGGCGCGCAGCTGGGTGCAGCCGAGTTGGGGCACCAGCAGCGCCTGCACCCGCACCTGGGCGCGCAGGCCCGGCAGCGCGCTGTCGTGCTGCGCGTGCTGGCGCCAGGCCTGCAGCACGGCGTCCCACTCGCGCCGGTACTGGCTGCGCACCATGGCGCCCCAGGGCCACAGCAGCCGCGCCAGCCAGCGCGCGCGCCGCTGCGGCAGCAGCCGCGCCGGGCTGCCCCCGTCCTGCCAGCGCGTGACCTCCATCGAGGCCGGGGTGAAGCCGCAGCCCAGCAGCCACAGGTCCAGCCAGGGGTCGGGCACGGCATCGCGCTCGAAGCACGAGAACACCGCCCAACTGCTCTCCACCACACAGCTGCCCCCGGCGCTGGAGAGCAGGCGCATGCGCCCCAGCGTGTCGAGTTCGGCATGCAAGGACCACTCCTGCGCCAGCGCGCCGTCCTGCCACACCCGGTAGCGCAGGCCGCGCCCGGCCATGGCAAAGAGCGGGCGCACCTGCCCGCTGGCAGCGCCCACCAGGGCCTGCCCGCGCTCGGGCACGCAGGCCAGTTGGTAGTGCGCAGGCGACGGCGCGTGCAGCGTGGGGGCGGCGGCATGCACCAGCACGTCCACCAGGTGGAAGGGCACGGTCGGGCTGCCCGGCGCGGCGCCGGTTTGCACATGCAGGTGCAGGTGCGGCTGCGGCGAGCGCCCCGAGTTGCCGCACTGCGCCAGCAGCGCGCCCACCTCCACCCACTGCCCCACCTGCACCTGCGCCGTGCCCGCGCGCAGGTGCGCCAGCAGCACGAACAGGCCCGTGTCCAGCGCGATGACGATGTGGTTGCCCCAGTTGTGCTGGGTGTTGCTGTGGCCGGGCGGGTTGTCGGCAATGCCGTCCACCACCGCGCACACGCGCCCCTGGGCCGGGCTGAACACCGGGCTGGCGTAGATATGGAAGTCCTCCAGCGCCGCGCCCCGGCCCTGGAAGCTGCGCCCGTCGCGCAGCACCACAAAGTCCAGCGCATGGCGCCAGGGCCCGCGGTGGGTGTGCTCGCCGTCAAAGCCCTGCGACACCGTCCACAGCAGGTGGGCGCCGGGGTAGGCCAGGGCCACGCTGCCCGGCGCTGCGGTGCGCCAGCGCGCCAGGCGCGCACGCTCCCAGGCGCTTTCGGGCCACTGCGGCTGCAGCGCGTGCCAGTGGTGCGCCAGGGCCGGGGCCTGGCGCACCGCCGCCAGCACCAGCCAGGCCACCAGCACAAAGGGCAGCGCATAGGCCCCGCCCGCCGCCTCCATGCCGGGCAGCAGCACCGCCAGGGCCAGCGACAGGTTCGCCGCCAGCACGGCGGCCAGCGGCGCCAGCGCCAGGCTGCGCCAGCCCGGCGTGGCCAGCACGCCGCCCACCAGCAGGGCCGCGAGCACCGCGTTGCTGCCCCAGGCCCCTGGCGGCACCGGCACCCCCAGCAGCCCCCACCAGGCCCAGGCGGCGCCATAGCCCAGCAGCGCCAACGCGGCCAGGGTGCGCGAGGCCAGCAGCAGCAAAGCACCCAGCAGCCAGCCGCCCGTGGCATCGGGCAGCAATAACACCCCGGCCAGGGCCTGCGCCAGCCCCTGCGCAAACTCCGGGACCAGACCCAGCGCCTGGCCCTGCACCAAACCCTGCACCAAACCCTGCCCGAGCCCTGCCCCCTGCCCCAGCCCCTGCGCCAGACCCACCCCCGGGTCCAGCCCCGGCACGCCATCCAGCGCCCGCGCAAGATCCAGCGCTCCAGCCAGCCCCGCACCCCCACCCGAGCCCAGTTCCCGCACCGACAGCGCTGCCAGGCCGCCCCCGGCGGCGGCGCCCGCCGCGCCCTGCCACGCCGCCACCCCCTGCCACGCCGCTGCGCCGAGCAGGGCCACCAGCGAAAACGGCAGGCTCAGCACCGGCAGGCCCAGGCGCGCCACGCTCCAGCGCCCCCACAGCACCGCCAGCACCGCCGCGGCGGCCGACTGCAGCAGCAGTTGCGCCGCCAGCGCCGCCCAGGCCGCGCCCGAGCCGCTGGGTGCCTGCGCCGCCAGGGCCAGCGCGCACAGCAGGCCGTTGAACACCGCCACCGGGCGCTCGTGCGCCTGGGTGGCCAGGCCCCGGGCCACGACCCAGGCGCACACCGCCCCCAGCAGCGCACAGGCGCCGCGCAGCGGCTCCCACCAGCTCAGCAGCGCCAGCGCCACGCCCCAGCGCGCGTCGGGCAGCAGCGCCACCCAGGCATAGCCCTGTGCCAGCTCGCGGGCCGCCGCCCCCACCCGCTGCACCCCCTCCTGCGCACCCTCTCTCATGGCGCCTCCAGCGCGCCCTTGGCCGGCACCGGGTGGTGCACGGCGGCCAGCTCCACGCATTCGTCCTCGCTGGGGTCGGCCAGCACAAAGGTCTCGCGCAGGGCCTGGGTCCAGCGCTGGCCCAGGGCATTGAGCCGCCCGTCGCCCTCGCGCACCACCGCGTTCAGGAACAGGATCGCCATGTCGCCGCCGTGGTAGGCGTAGTCGCCCGCGCGCTGCAGGCGCAGCACGTAGCCCTCGTCCGCCTGCTGCGCCTGGCGCCGCTCCACCCCCGGCGCCACCAGCTCCAGCGCCCCGGTCGGCGTGAGCCGGTACACCCCCGACACCGGCGCCTGCACGATGCGCTGCAGGCGCGGCTCACCGTACTTCAGGATCAGTTGCGCGCTCTGGCCTTGCGCGCCCTGCGCCAGCACCCCCTGGTTGAAGTCCTGCAGGTCCATCTCCAGCGCCACATCGGGGTCGAATTCGAGCAGGTGAAACAGCAGCAGGGGCACATGCGCCTCGCAAAAGTCGCTGGTATTGGTCAGGGTGCTGACCCCGGTCAGGCGCGGGTTAAGCTCGCCCAGGTAGACCGCGCCGCTGTCCAGGTCGAGCAAAAAGTCCAGCTCAAAGGTGCCCCGGTAGCCGCGCGCATAGAGCGCGTCGCCCATCGCCCGGGTTTTTTCCATCACCTGCTGGCGCACCGACGCGCTGTAGGCGCCGGGGTAGTTCTCGTTGCCGCACCAGCCCCCCGGGTAGGGGGTGAGTTCCGGCTGGCCGGTCATTTCGGTCAGCAGCGGGCCCACCACCGTGCCCCAGCGCGTGGCACAGGCCTCGATGGCCATGCCCGCGCAGCGCACCCGGCGCATGATCTTGACGCACTCCTGCGCGCGCAGCGGCGCCGCCACGGCCTGGTAGTCGTCTTCGCTGCGGATGAAGTAGGTGGTCTTGCCCGAGTCGCCCCAGGCGCTTTGCAGCACCAGGTCCTCGCCCAGCCCGGCGCGCTGCGCCGCCGCACACAGCGCCTGCCAAGACGGCACCGGCGAGAGCACGTTGGGCACGCTGGCCACGCCCGCGGCCTCGCCGATGCGGGTGGTGACGATCTTGCTGTCCACCTCGCGCACCAGGGCATGCGCGGGCAAGGCCAGCTCCAGGCCCAGCTCGGCGCAACGCCGCTCCAGGCCAGCGTCGAAGAACAGGAACAGCGCCTGGTCGGCCCCGATGCGCGCGCTGGCACGGCGCCCGCGCTGGCTGCGCCGGATGGCGCGGCGGGCCTGCAGCAGCGCCGCCACGTCCGGGTGGTCGAACAGGTAGTGGTTGATGTCTTCAATGCCGGTAAAGACACGGCTGTGGTCGTCCTCCACCACGCTGCAGGCGCTGTGCGCGCCATCGAAACAGTCCAGCAGCGTGATGTTGTGCCAGCCCCGCACCCAGCGGTGCATGCCCATGGCATTGAAATTGGTAGCGCTGATGAAATACACCGCGCGCTCACGCTGGGCGAAGTAGCGGCGGATGTCGGCCACGCTGCGCAGCACGGTGCGCGCGGGTGCAGTCTTGGTGCGCGCAGGCGCGGCGCTGGCGCGCGCGGCTGGTGCGCGCGGAGCGGACGAACGGGGACGGGGCGATGCGGCCATGGCGGGCCTCCTCAAAAAGCGGGTTGGGGCAAGACCGCCGTGGCATGCAGCCGGGGCGGTTTTTCGGCTTGGACAAAGGCGTCGGTGAACACGCACAGGCCCTGCTGCGGGTCCCAGCCATGCACCTCGGCACGCTGCGCCTGCAACAGCAGTTGCAGCACCGGCACGCTGAGCACCTGGCCCGGCAGCAGCACCGGGTAGCCCGGCGGGTAGGGGGTGACGGCGCGCGCAGCCACCCACACCCGCCCGCGCGCCACGGCTTGCAGCAGAGCCGCGTCCAGCACCAGGTGCTGCACCTGGTCGCCGCGCGCCGCTTCGCTGGCGGCGCGCAGGTCCACCACGCCCTCGCCCTGGGGGCAAAAGCGCTGCAGCCAGTGCCGTGGGCCGGGCTGCAGGGCGCGCGCCGCAGGCATGCCGGTGCCGCCCTCGGCCACACTGGGGCAGTGCGTGGCAATGTCTTGCAGCACGCCTACCAGGTAGTCCACCGCGTCGGCGCTGCTGCCCATGCTCAGCACCAGCAGCACGGTGTGCGGCGTGGTCTTGTTCACCTGCACACCGTAGCGCTGCATCAGCAGGGCGCGAAAGGCGGGGCCGTCCATGCCGGTGCGGGCGATGTCCAGCGTGATGCGCGTCGGGTCCAGCGCCAGCGGCGCCTGCGCCCAGGCCTGGTGCAGGGCCGCCACGGCCTCGCGCCCGTCCGGCGCCGGGCTACCCGCTAGGGCGCCGGGCACCAGGTCGGCGGCGTCGAGCACGCGCATGCAGCAGCGCAGCAGCGGGCACTGGGCGATGCGCTGGCGCAGCTGCAGCGCCAGCGCCAGGGTGCGGCGCACGCCTGCGTAGCCCTCCAGCGCCGCTTGGCGCCGTGCCGTGTCCAGCGAGGCCAGGATCTGGGTATTGGGCGAGGTGCTGGTATGGGTGCGGTAGACCTCCACAAAGCGCGCTTCGTCCCAGGCGCCGTCGGCCACGTGCACCATGGAGCCCTGGCGCATGGCGCTCAGGGTCTTGTGCGTGGACTGGGTGGCGTACACGCGCATCTGCACCGTGCGCGGGTCGGGGTACAGGGGCTGCAGCCATTTATCAGGCCGCGTGTCGGCGTCGAAGGCGGCGCGCCAGCGCGCGTAAAAGGCGTGGTAGGCGGGGTCGCTCAGGCGCTGCGCCAGCGCGCTGGCCGCACCCATGGCGCTGCGCCCCCGGTACAGGGGGTGAAAGGCGGCAAAGGCGAACCAGGCCTCGTCCCAGTGGAACACCAGGTCGGCCTTGATGGCCAGCAGCTCCAGCATGTACTGCTGGGCGTGGTAGACGATGCCGTCGAAACTGCTGTGCGTGAGCGTGACCGTACGCACCCGCTCCAGCAGGCCCTGGCTGCGCAGGCGCAGCAAGGCGCCCTTGAGCTGCGCCAGGGTGACGGCGCCCACCATGCCGTGCGCGGGCAGGGTGTAGGGCTCGATCAGCACCGCCTGGGCCCCGGCCAGGGTGACCGCCTGCGCCACCGACTTGTGGCAATCGGCCCCGATCAGGGCGATGTCGCCCGGGTGCAGCAGCGACTGCAGCACGATCTTGTTGGCCGCCGAGGTGCCGTTGGTGACAAAAAAGCTGCGCTGCGCGCCGAAGTCGCGTGCCGCCAGCGCCTGGGCCTGCTGCAGCACCCCGGTGGGGGCGAGCAGCGAGTCCAGCCCCCCTTGGGTGCTGGAGGTCTCCAGCGCCAGTTGCTGGCGCGGGTACAGGGCCTGCACGTCGCCCATCCAGGTCGAGTCCTGCAGCGAGGCGCCGCGCGACAGCGGCAGCGCATGAAAGGCCACCACCTCCCGGCGCGCATAGGCGCGCAGGGCTTCGAAGTAGGGTGCCTGAAAGCGCGCCTGCACCCGATGCACGATGTGCGCATGCAGCGCCGCGAAGGGGTCGGGCTCGCCCAGGAAGCCGGCAAAGGGCGCCGCCAGCGTCTGGGCGCAGGCCGCTGCCCCGGTAGGGTCCAGCCACAGCAGGTCCAGGTGCGGGCGCAAGTGGCGCAGCGCCCAGGCCAGGGGGGCGGCCTGCACCGAACCGGCGTCCTGCCACTGGGCCGCGTCCAGCCAAGGCAGCGCGCAGCGCGCAAACCGCAGCTGCGTGGCGGCGTCGGCCGGGGCGGTGGCGGGCAGCAGCACCGCCACCTGCAGGCGCGGGCGCTCCAGCGCGGCGCACAGCGCGGCCTGGGCCGAGTCCACCACCACCAGCTCGTAACGCCAGCGCTCCTGCGGCCCCTGCAGGGCCTGCAAGGCGGCGCGGTAGCGCGCCTCGTACAGCGCGGCCTGCGGGTGCACCAGCAGCACTTCGAAATCGGGCCTGGCCAGCGCGGCAAGCTCCTGCGGGGTCTGCGCCCCCCCATCCGGCACGGCGGCATGCATGGTCTGCCTCACTTCTTGCCGTTGAGGTAGCCCAGCGCCTCCTGGTGGCCGGGGTAGCGCACCAGCACCGCGTTGTAGGCCGCCTGGGCCTCGCTGCGCCGACCCAGCCAGGCGTGGGCGCGGGCCAGGTAGACGTAGGCCGTGGCGTCCGAGCCGTAGTCGGCCACCAGCGCGGCGCTGCTCTTGAGCATGGCGCCCCAGTTCTGCTGCCCCTCCTGCGCCTGTACCAGGCGCAGCGCGGCGGTGTAGTGGTGCGGCGCCTGCTCCAGCACCGCGCGGGCGGCCTTTTCGGCCTCGGACCAGCGCTTGGCCGCCAGCAGCGGCAGCGTCAGCCCCAGGCGCGCGTCCAGCGACTTGGGGTTGCGCTCCAGCGCCTGCTGGTACTCGCGCACCGCCTCGTCGTACTGGGTGGCCAGGTAAAGCAGCCAGCCGCGGCGCAGCAGCTTGTATTCGGCCTCGTCGCCCGTGGCGGGCAGCATGTCGATGGCCGCCAGCGCCTCTTTGTAGCGCCCGGCGGACTCGTGCGTGTAAGACGACTTCCACAGCGCGTCCTGCGCCTGGGCCGTGGGGACAAGGGCCGCCCATGCAACAAGGCATGCGGCCAGGGTTCGGGAAAGGGTCATCGGCAGTGCTCCTGGCAGTGGTTCAACACTGGCCCGCCCCACGCATCGGTGGCAGCGCTCCAGTGCCGCCGATACTCCAGGCGCTGCATGACAGCTCGGGCCGCCGGTGCATGACAGTTTTGTAATGCGCGCACCGGGGCTTGGCGTTACCCTTGGCGCCCGTGCCGCGACGCTGCGCCCCCTGCCCTCCACTGCCCTGGAACCGATGAAGATCCTGCTGGTCGAAGACGAACAAAAGATCGCCGCCTTTGTGTGCGCCGGCTTCAAGGAGCGCGGCTTCGTGGTGGAGCACTGCGACAACGGCAACGACGGCTTCGCCCGCGCCAGTGCCGGGCAGTACGACGCGCTGGTGCTGGACATCATGCTGCCCGGGCGCGATGGCCTGTCCATCCTCAAAGGCCTGCGCAAGGTCGGCAACACCACCCCCATCATCCTGCTGACGGCGCGCAATGAGCTGGACGACCGCGTCGAGGGCCTGGGCCTGGGCGCGGACGACTACCTGGCCAAACCCTTCTTCGTGGAAGAGCTGGTGGCGCGCGTGCAGGCCTTGCTGCGGCGCGTCTCGGGCGAGCGCCAGAACGTGCTGGCCGTGGGCGAACTGCGCCTGGACCGCATCAGCCGCGAGGTGACCTGGCACGGCCACAGCGTGGACCTGACCGGGCGCGAGTTCAACCTGGTCGAATACCTCATGCGCAGCCCCGGGCGCGTGTTCACGCGCACCCAGATCCTGGAGCACGTCTGGGGCTACGACTTCGACCCCAGCACCAACGTGGTGGACGTGTGCATCCAGCGCATCCGCAAGAAGATCGCCGCCCTGGGGCTCGAAGGCGAGGCCGCCATCGAGAGCGTGCGCGGCGTGGGCTATCGCTTTCGCAAGCAGCCATGATGCGCTCCTTTCGCTGGCGCATTGCCCTGGGCAGCGGCGTGTTGGCCGGCCTGGTGCTGGCCGCCTTTGCGCTGGCCAGCCTGTGGCTGGTGCGCGGCATCAAGACCGAAAAGCTCGATCTGGAGCTGCGCAGCCACGCCGAGCGCCTGGCAGCGCGCCTGCCCGACAGCCCCGACTGGGCCGCCTACACACAGGAGATCGAGCGCAGCACCGGCGTGCGCGACCGCGCCGACCTGGCCCTGCTGGTGCTGGACGCACAAGGGCAGCCCCTGTACCAATCCAGCCCCTGGCCCAGCGGCCTGGCGCTGCAGACCCTGCCCTGGCCCAGCCCCCTGCCGGGCGCGCAGCGCGCCTGGCACGACGCCCTGCCCCTGCTGGGCATGGGGCAGGCGCAGGCCGCCACGCTCGACAGCCCAGCCGCCCTGGGGGCCGCCCCGTGGCTGCCGCGCGGGCTGCGCGCCAACCCCTGGGGGGGCGACGCCCGGTGGCCGCGCGCCGTGCAGGCCAGGGGCGGCGGCGCAGGCGGCGGCGGCGGGCGCGGCGGCATGGGGCCGGGCGGCGCTGGCCTGCCCCCTGCCGGCCCTGGCGCGGGGGAGCCGCTGGCCCCCCCCCTGGCAGCCCCCGGCGCCCCCGCGCCACCCGCGCCGCCGCCTGCGGCGCCCCCCCCGCCGCCGCCCGCACCCAGCCAGCCCCCGGCCCCTGGCCCGGACCCCGAACCCGGCCTGCGCGAACCCGCGCCTGCCCCGGCAGCGCCGCCCCTGCGGGCCCCGGCGGCCGAAGTGCTGCCCGAGCCGCCCCTGCCCGCCCCCCGCGTCCCCCCAGCCCCGCCCGCCCCCGCCGCTGCTGCCGCAACACCCGCTGCCCCCGCCGCTGCCGCCCCCCAGGCGCCCCCTCTGGCGCCCGTGGTACCCGCCCCCACGGTGGCGCCGCCGGTGTCGGGCAACGCGCGGCTGGCCGACGCCGACGCCGACGCCCACTGGCACCTGGGCCTGGCCGTGGCGCCGCACGGGCGCGTGCTGCTGGCCGTGCACACACGCAGCCTGGACGCCGAGTTGCGCCCGCTGCGCAACGCGCTGCTGGGCACGGCACCCTTTGCCCTGGTCCTGATCGGGCTGGGCAGTTGGGTGTTCTCCGCGCGCGCGCTCAAGCCCCTCACGCGCCTGACGCACCTGGTGCAGCACCTGCATGCCGACGCCCTGGACCAGCGCCTGGGCGCGCAGGGCGAAGACCGTGAGTTCGCCGCCCTGATCGAGGTCTTCAACCGCATGCTGGAGCGGCTGCAGCGCAGTTTCTCGCAGGCGCACCGCTTCTCAGCCGACGCCGCGCACGAGCTGAAAACCCCGCTGGCCATCATGCAGGGGCAGGTGGAGCGCGCCCTGGCGCTGGCCGACGACGGCTCGCCCCTGCAGGCGCAGCTGTCCAGCGTGCTCGAAGAGATACAGCGCCTGTCCACCATCTCGCGCAAGCTGCTGCTGCTGTCGCAGGCTGACGCCGGGCGGCTGCGCCTGCTCACCGAGCGCGTGGACCTGAGCGAGGCGCTGGAGTCGCTGGTGGAAGACGCGCGCATGCTGGCCCCGGCGCTGGACATCCGTGCCGACATCACCCCGGAACTGACGGTGCAGGCCGATGCGGTGCTGCTGCGCCAGGTGCTGCACAACCTGCTGAGCAACGCCATCAAGTACAACACCCCGCCCGAGGGCACCCGGGGCTGGATCCACATCGGCGCGCTGCGCTGGGCCAAGCAGGTGGAGGTGGTGGTCTCCAACACCTCCAGCGGCATTGCGCCGGAGCAGCGCGCGCACATCTTCGACCGCTTCTACCGCGCCGACAGCGCCCACAGCCGCCAGGTCGAGGGCGTAGGCCTGGGCCTGAGCGTGGCACGCGAAATCGCCCGCGCCCACGGCGGCGAACTCAGCCTGGCGGGCGACAGCGAGGGGGCGGTGAGGTTTTCATTGCTGCTGCCCCTGGACGGCGGGCCGAAAACGCCCGCACTCCCGATGGCCTGAATGGACGCACTCCAACGCTCGCAGAGCCGGATCACCCCGCGATTCGAGGCAGAGGCAAGACCGGATCGGGCAGGTGCCGTGGTACCCATTCAAACCAAAGGGCCAACCACCTCCAGCGCTAGAGCACCCCGATGCCAGGCCGTTGCCCGCCATCTGCCCTGGTGAGTACCAGCAGGGCGTCCACACGGCGCCGCGCGATGGCGGCTTCGCGGTACGCCGCCGCAGCCAGAAAGAAACCCGCTCCCGCCACCGCGGCAACGATGGCCAGCCCCTGGGGAAGCGACGGGACAGCAATCCATCCCCACCCTGCGCCCAACACCGCTATCAAGAGGTACCGCCAGGAGACGAGGATGGCGTAGTTCGTGCTGGCAAGCGCTTCCAGGGCCTGTGCCCGCTGCGCCTCGGCCTTGACGATTCGTTCGCCTTCAATTTGTGCGGCTGTATTCATGAATGCACCTCCCCAAAAGAACCTCGTTGTACGGGCCGTGGGCCCCACGCGCCAAAGGAGGTAGCAACCCTCCCGGTATCAAGCATGGAGATCGTACCCGACGCCAACGGCGCCGCCACAACCGACACAGTCCCTGTGCTCCCCAGCGCCAAGCCAATGCGGCCCATGCCCGGCAGATGCGGCTACACGCACTCAAGATGGCCACCACAGGATGCGCGGCGTACCCCCCACGCCCACCCGTCATTCCGGAACGGGGTAGTCTGCATCGGACCATGCTGCGAGCGAGCCCGCCACCACCGTGAAGTAATCCTCCATGAGGCAACCGAGTCCCGACATAAAAATCTCTTTGCCCAGATCTTCGTCAAAACGGATCAGAAAGCCCCGACCACCACTATCGTCTCCAATGAGCAAGAAGCCGGGCAGGTAATCCTGGACTTCGAAAGTCTGGTTCCGCTCGACGAGAGCTTCGGCTGGGTAGAGCAGCAGTCCATCTTCCCTCCACAAACCGGCGCACCTAGCCATGTGCTCCACATACTGGCAGGGTAGCGCACGAAGCAGCACGGACTCACTTTTGCTCATGTTGCATCCAGCAGTGCGACGTCCCTTGCCACCGTCAACGCTCCAACAGCAGTTGCAGCATGCGCTGCGGATGGGCCAGAAAGTTGCGCGTGACCTGGAAATGCTCGGTGTCTTCGTACGCCACCGGAGAGACACCGTCCGCACTGCATTGGTAAATGCAGGCATCCGGATACGCCATCAGAATGGGGGAGTGGGTGGCGACGATGAACTGGGACTTGTTCTGAACCAGGTCATGGATGCGCGACAGGACCGCGAGTTGCCGCTGCGGCGACAAAGCGGCCTCGGGCTCGTCGAGGATGTACAGGCCCTCGCCACCGAAGCGCTCCGTCATGAGCGCGAGGAAGGATTCACCGTGCGACTGCTCGTGCAAGGAACGCCCGCCATAGGAATGGATGACCGGAGGGCCGCCCGGCCCCTCGTCGAGCCTTTCGATTTCGGTGGCAACGTTGAAGAAACTCTCGGCCCGAAGAAAGAAACCGTCCCGTGGCCGACGAATCCCCTTGGCGATACGCAAATACGCGTGCAGCTCCGAGTGAGAGCGGCGGGTGCCGAAGCGGAAATTCTTGCTCCCGCCCTCCGCATTGAATCCCAAGGAAACCGCGATGGCCTCCAGCAGCGTGGACTTGCCCGAGCCGTTCTCACCGATGAAAAACGTCACTTTCGGATGCATGGCCAACTGCGCCAGGGACCGGACCGCAGGCAACGAGAAAGGATATTGGTCGAAGGACTCGACCTTGTCCCGCTGGAGCGTGACGCTGCTGACGTACTGGGATGAAATCATGGCGCCCAGCGTTCCCGCTCAGGATTTCGGAGCAACGGGTTGGGCCAAGACGACCCGAATGCTGATGGTGCGGAAGCGGGAAAACAGCCACAGCCCAAGGCTTGCCAGCGTGCCCAGAAATCCTGCAAAGAACAGCGCAAGCAATCCGGATAGCGCGGGTCCGGCAAACAGGGCGCCCCACCCGTGGACAGGCTGGTTGTTCCATTTCACGGTGTCCGCGCCGAAGAATCCCGAGATTCCGAACAGCAGCCCCAGAGGGACCAGCGTCAGGAGCAGCCCACAAAAAAGCAGCTTGTATATCGAAGCCGCCTTGACTTTATGGACCACCAGGATTTGTTCGACTTCTGCGCTCATTCAGCATCTCCATGGAGGGGTTGCGGGCTTGGCCCATATTGTTTTCCCGGATTATGGCCACAGCGGACGGCCCCCTCACGCCCCCGTGCGCAACAAGGCCGCCAGGCCGCGCCGGGGCGCAGGTGGCACCGCAGCGGCGTAGCCCACGCGCGCCCACATCTGCACCGTGTGCCCGGGTGCGGCCCCGCACAGGCGGTGGATGGCGGCGTAGGTAGCCTGCTGCTCGGGGTATTCCTGCAAGGCCTGGGACAGGGGCTGCATGGCCAGGCCCTGCGCGGTGGTGGCCAGTTGCAGGCGCGCGTAGGCGCGCCCGGCGGCGATCTGGGTGGCGCGGGTGTTGTCGGGCGTGCTCAGCCACACAAAGGCGGGGGTGGAGGCGATCTTGTCGGCAAAGTCCTGCAGCTGGCTGGTGGTGGCGAAGCTGTCCGGCGCCGGGGCCACGCGCCGGTCCAGCCAGCCCAGGCGGTCCAGCCACACCGGCACGGGTGACAACAAGGACAGTCCGTCGCGGTGCTGCGCCACTTCGCGCGCGCCCACGCGCAGCCAGTGGTAGGACTCCAGGATCTTGGCGGGCGTGGTCAACTCGATGCGCCAAGCCTCGTTGGCGATGCGCCGGTGCTCCTGCAGCGCGGCGGGGTCGGCACCATCGGCATAGCCCATGCGGACCTGCGGCGCATCCTGTGCGCCGTGCGCCAGCGCCTGCCAGGCCTGGGGCGGCACGGCGCGCTCGCGCTCATACACACTGCGGTTGGTGTGGCGCAGCGGCACCTGGGCCAGCAGCGGGTCGGGGCGCACGCGGGCGTCGGTCTGCAGGGTGACGCGGGCGATGGGGCGCCCATCGGGCAGAGCGCCGCTGAAGGCCCCTTCGGGAAACAGGGTGATGTCGGCACGCACACCGGCCTGGCGCGCGGCGAGGTCGAGCAGCTCCAGGAAGCTGCCGTGGCTCATCACAATCTGGCGGCTCAACGGGTCGGTCTCGGGCAGGGTGCGCTGGGGGTCGCAGTACAACAGGATCTGGCCGCTGTGGCGCAAGTCCGCCACCCAGGACTGCAGGTTGTGCGAGTGCGGCGCCAGCAGGGCGATGCTGAGCAGCCAGTGCCGCAGGTCGCCCTGCGCGGGCGGGGTGAGCGGCACCTGCCAGGCGCCAATGGCCTCTTCGGGCATGGTGCTGGCGCACGCACCCAGCCCGCTTGCCGTGGCGGCGGCCACGGTACCGCCCCCGGCCAGGCGCAAGAAACGGCGGCGCTGCATCATGCGGCCTCCGGGTGGGCGCTCACCACCGCGCCCTTGCCAGTTGCGGCGCGGGCGGGGGGCTGCAGGGCTTGCAAAGCGGCGCGTGCGGCCTGGTCAAAGGGGGTGTGCGGCTCGCTGCCCAGCAGGGCTACCAGGCGGCGGTTGTCCAGGGTGTGGGGCTCCTGCCACAAGTAGCGCATCTCGACCATGGACGCCACCAGTGGGTGGACCCAGGCCAGCAGGCGCAAAAAGGCCCAGGGCATGGATCGCTGCCTGAGCGCCGCCTGGGGCGCGAGCCAGCCCTGCGCACGCGCCCAGGCTGTGAGCACGCGCTCCCAGTCCGCCCGCTCCAGGCCGTGGCCCGCGAAATGCAGCACCTCGTGGGTGGCCAGTTGGGCGCGCCGCTGCGCCACCTGCACAAAACACTGCGCCAGATCGGGCAGGTAGGCCCAGGCGGTGCGCACCCCGGCGGCGCCGGGGTAGCACAGCACGCCTTTGCGCAGGTCTTTGGCCAACACCATATCCAGCCAGCTGCCTTGGCCTGAGCCAAAAAAATCGCCAGCGCGGATCACCACCGTGCGCACGGCGCTGGCCTGCAACTGCGCCTCCAGCGCCACGCGCACCCGGCCCTTGCGCGTGTGGGGCCAAAAAGGCGTTTCTTCGCGCAGCTGCTGCGGGGCGTGGGCGCCAAAGTTGTAGATATTGCCTGGCAGCATCAGGGTGGCACCCAGAGCCTGGGCCAGCGCCAGGGCGGCGGCGGTCAGTGCCGGGGCTTCGCGCTCCCAGGCGGCATTGGTGTAGGCGGGGTTGAGGGCGTGCACCACCACCTGGGCACTGCCTGCCTCACGGGCCAGTGCGGCGGTGTCGTGCGCGTCGGCCTGCACCCAGTGCACCTGCGCTTCACCGGGGGCGGTGTTCTGTGTGGCGACGGGGCGCCGGGTCTGCGCCACCACGCGCCACCCGGCCTGGGCGAAGGCGCGCGCGGCCGCGCCCCCGAAGCGCCCGCTGGCGCCCAATACGATGACGGTGTGGCGGGGGCTGTCTGCGGTTTCCATGGCGCGCTCCTGTGGGGTGAAGGGGGGTCATTGTGGAACGGCACCGCAGACCACACAATTGCATAAATATCTATAGCAGCTATGCAGACATGAATAGCAATACTTCACCACCGTTCGACTGGTCCCTGCTGCGCTCGTTCCTGGCGGCGCTGGAGCACGGCACGCTGCTGGGCGCCGCCAAGGCGCTGAACACGCACCAGCCCACGCTGGGGCGGCACATTGCGGAGTTGGAAAACCAGCTCGGCGTGGTCCTGTTCGAACGCACCGGCCGCGGCCTGCTGCCGTCAGCGGCGGCGCGCGCGCTCGAGCCCCATGCGCGCGCCGTCCAGACCCACGCCCTGGCCCTGGCGCAGCGCGCGCGCGGGGCGCACGCCCCGGCGGCGGCGCGGGTGCGTGTGAGCGCCAGCACGCCGGTGGCGACCTACCTGCTGCCGGGGGTGCTGGCGCGCCTGCGCCAGAGCCACCCGCACATCCAGGTGGAGGTGGTGGCCAGCAACGCGCTGAGCAATCTGCTGCGCCGCGAGGCCGACATTGCGGTGCGCATGCTGCGCCCGGCGCAAAGCAGCCTGGTGGCACGCAAGCTGGGCGAGGTGGGCATTGGTGCCTGGGCGCAGCGCGACTACCTGGCGCGCTTTGCGGCGGTGCGCCGGATGGAGGACTTCATGCGCCTGGACTGGATTGGCGGCGATACCGACACCAGCATTACCCAAGGCTTTGCCGCCATGGGCCATCCCGTGGGCACCGACGCCTTTGCCCTGCGCACCGACGATCTGGTGGTGCAGGTGCAGGCGGCACGCGCCGGGCTGGGAGTGGGTTTTCTGGCGCACTACACGGTGCGCGAGGACCCGGCCATGGTGCAGTTGCTACCGCAGGTGCTGAAGATCCCCCCGCTGCCCATGTGGCTGGCGGTGCACCGCGAGATCCGCACCAACGCCCACATCCGCACCGTGTTCGACGCCCTGGCCGATGGCCTGCCGCGGCTGCTGTGAGGGCTCGTTCAGAAACAACTGCGCATTGGGTTCGCCAGATTCGGGCGCACTGCGCCGTTACCAGCGGCCCCCGTGAGCGCGGGGGCGCGGGTTCAGCAGCTCAGGCGCCGCAGCATTTTTTGTACTTCTTGCCGCTGCCACAGCTGCAGGGGTCGTTGCGCCCGGGCTGCTCTGCGCGGCGCGCGGGCTGCACGCGCGGCCCCAGGGCGACGGCGATGCGGCGCAGGTCGTACACCGCCCACAGGGCGTCGAAGAAGCCGTCCAGGCGGCGTTCGCTCGCGCTGGGCGGGTCGTCGTCGTCGTGGGGGGAGACGGTGTAGGGGCCGGGGTCGTCCTCGGTGAGGGCGACGATGCTTTCCATCGCTGCGTCCATGGCCTGGGCCACCTCTTTGTCACGCGGGGACTCGGCCATGTCGGGCCAGTACTCCACCGCGAACATGAAGCCCAGCGCCCACACCTGCCCGTAGGAGGGGATGGGGTTGTCGCCGACGACTTCGGCGCGTTCGGCCTCGTCCATGCGCGCCACGGCACCGCGCACGTCGAGCACATCGGGGTAGTAGGCGCCTTCGTCGCCCAAGGACTGGACGTTCTGGTCCAGCGCATGGCGCACCTGGGCCACGCGCTTGCGCCACAGCGCCAGGAAGGTGTCGCGCTGGGCGGCGTCGGCAAACTCGCACTCGCCGCCGGGGCCGAAGTCCAGGAGCGCAAGCAGCGTTTCTTCTTCCGTCGGGGGCTCGCGGTGGCACAGGGTGGCGGCCAGGAAACCGTCGCAGAACTCCCACTGCGGGGTTTCCTCAAAACGTTCGTGCAGGGCGCTGAGTACGGCCTCCAGGGCCTCGTAGTCGGCGTCGCTCAAGGCTTCGGGGGCGGTGCTGGCGTTCATGGGGTAGGCAAATCAGAGGGGGGCTGCTATTGTCGCCGCAACCAGGAGACAAAAACCCATGCTGCACGCCATCGACGCCGTGTTCCCGGTGCGCTACATGCCCATGGCCTTCAGTGGCTTTGCCTTGCTGTTGAGCCTGTTCTCGGTGCTGGCCTTCGGCCAGGGCTGGGCGGTGCTGCTGCTGTGCGCGGCGCTGGTGGCGGTGGGGGTGTACGACCTGCGCCAGGCCAAGCGCTCCGTCCTGCGCAATTACCCGATCATCGGGCACCTGCGTTTTGTGATGGAGTTCATCCGCCCCGAGATCCGCCAGTACTTCATCGAAAGCGACATGGAGGCGCACCCCTTCTCGCGCGCCCAGCGCAGCCTGGTGTACCAGCGCGCCAAGGGCGACCCGGACAAGCGCCCCTTTGGCACCCAGCTCGACGTGCACCTGGAGGGCTACGAGTGGATGAACCACTCGCTCACCCCCACCCGGCTGCCCAACCACGACTTCCGCCTCACGGTGGGCGAGCAGCGCGCGCAGCCTTACAGCCTGAGTGTGTTCAACATTTCGGCCATGAGCTTTGGCGCGCTGAGCGCCAACGCGATCCAGGCGCTGAACCTGGGGGCGCAGCGCGGCGGCTTCGCGCACGACACGGGCGAGGGCTCGATCTCGCGCTACCACCGCATGCACGGCGGCGACCTGATCTGGGAGATCGGCTCGGGCTATTTCGGCTGCCGCCACCACGATGGCAGCTTCAACGCCGAGAAGTTCGCCGCCAACGCCACCGACCCCCAGGTGAAGATGATCGAGATCAAGCTCAGCCAGGGCGCCAAACCGGGCCACGGCGGGGTGCTGCCGGGGGCCAAGGTGACACCCGAAATCGCCGAAGCGCGCGACGTGCCGGTGGGGCAGGACTGCCTCTCGCCTGCAGCACACAGCGCGTTTTCCACCCCGATCGAACTGATGGAATTCGTCGCCCGGCTGCGCGCACTGTCCGGGGACAAGCCGGTGGGCTTCAAGCTGTGCATCGGCCACCCCTGGGAGTGGTTCGCCATCGTCAAGGCGATGCAGCACACCGGCATCACGCCCGATTTCGTGGTGGTGGACGGGGCCGAGGGCGGCACCGGGGCAGCGCCGCTGGAGTTCATCAACCACATGGGCTCTCCCCTGCAGGAGGGGCTGCTGCTGGTGCACAACACGCTGCGCGGCGCGGGCCTGCGCGAGCACATCCGGGTCGGCTGCGCGGGCAAGGTGGTGAGCGCCTTCGACATCGCCCGCCTGATGGCGCTGGGCGCGGACTGGTGCAACAGCGCGCGCGGCTTCATGTTCGCCCTGGGCTGCCTGCAGGCCCAGACCTGCCACAGCGGCCACTGCCCCACGGGCGTGACCACGCAAGACCCGGTGCGCCAAAAGGCGCTGGTGGTACAGGACAAGGCCCAGCGGGTGCACAACTTCCACCGCGAAACCCTGCACGCGCTGCAGGAGCTGGTGCAGGCCGCCGGGCTGCACCACCCCCGCGAGATCACGGCACACCACATCGTGCGCCGCTCCAACGACCACAAGGTGAAGTCGCTGGCGCAGATGCTGCTCACGCAACTGCCCGACCGCGCGCTGATCGATGCCGAGCTGCGCAGCCTGCCGCTGATCTACCGCAGCCACTGGCCGCGCGCCACGGCACACAGCTTCATCCCGCCGCAGGATGTGTCAGCGCTGCACTGAATTGCTACTATTTATGTAGCACACTACCCATACTCCACGCGGGCCAGAGGCCGTTTTCAGGGCCAATTCGCGCCAGGGCGGGCGACCTCCACACCCAGACCGCGCAGCCGCTTGGTGAGCTTGAGCACGGCCTTGTCCTTGCTCAGCAGCAGGGCGCCGTGCGCCACCGCCAGGTCGATGAAGGCCTGGTCGTCGCGGTCACGGCAGGTATAAGGGGCCTTGGGCGCTGCTTGCGCCCAGGTGCGCACCTGGGCGTCCATGGCGGCGAGCACGTCGGCACCCACCACGCCGCGGCGCGCCATCACGGCCAGCAGGTGCGGGTAGCGCAGCACGGCGGCGAGTTCGGCGCGCATGTGCGCGGTGGCCACCCAACGCAGTGCGCCTTGCTCCAGCGCGGCGCGCAGAGGCGCCACGTCGGGGTCGTCAAACAGCCAGATGTCCAGCACCAGGTTGGTGTCCAGCACCAGGGCACGCGCTTCGCTCACGCCTTGTCCGCCAAGCGCCCGCGCACCATGTCGAAGCGGAACAGTCGGCATTCGATGGGGCCGTTCCACAGCGGCACGCGCCGGCTTTCCTTGAGCCGCATGCGCGAGGGCAGTTTCAGGTCCGGGGTCAGCACCCAGGCGCTCCAGCCAGGGTAGTTCTTCTTCCAGTGGGCGGCCAGGCGCACGAAAAACTCGCCGCCATCCTCGGTCTGCGCCACTTCGCGCTGGCCAAAGCGCGCCTGCGCGCCCGCACCGCTGGCGGCGCTGCGCCCGTCCCCGGCCACACCGCCCACGCCGATGCGCTCACCATAGGGCGGGTTGAGCATGAGCACGCCGCCGCCGGTGGCGGCCGCGTCGATGGGCGGCATGCGCTGCAGGGCGTCGCCGCCCCGGAACTCGACCGCTTCGGCCACCCCGGCGCGCTCGGCGTTGCGCTGGGCGAAATCGACCATGCGGTGCGACACGTCGCTGCCAAACACGCGCACGCCGCCCTCGGGCAGGCGCACGGCGTCGTGCGCCTGCTGCAGCAGCGCCTCCCACACGTGGCGCTGGAAGGGGCGGTATTTTTCAAAGGCAAAGCGCCGCTGCAGTCCGGGCGCGATGTGGCAGGCGATCTGCGCGGCTTCGATGGCCACGGTACCGCTGCCGCAGCAGGGGTCGTACAGGGGCAGAAAGCCGCCCTGGCCGTCGCCCTCGCTCCAGCCGCTGGCGGCGAGCATGGCGGCAGCCAGGGTTTCCTTCAGGGGCGCATCGCCCGTGTCTTCGCGCCAGCCGCGCTTGAACAGGGGCTCGCCGGAGGTGTCGATGTACAGGGTGCTGGTGTCGGTGCTGAGGTGGGCGTAGATGCGCACGTCGGGCCAGCGCGTGTCCACGCTGGGGCGCTGGTCGCCCGCTTTTTCGCGGAAGCGGTCGCACACCGCGTCCTTGATCTTGAGCGCAGCAAAGTTCAGGCTGGTCAGCGGGCTGTGCTGGGCGGTGATTTCCACCTTGAGGGTCTGCGCCGGGGTGAACCAGGCCTCCCAGCTCACGGCGCTGGCCTGGCGGTAGAGGTCCTGCTCGCTGCGGTAGCTGGTATGGCTGAGCTGCACCAGCACGCGCTGGGCCAGGCGCGTGTGCAGGTTCAGCAGCAGCGCATCGCGCCAGCGCCCCTGCACCAGCACGCCGCCGCGGCGCACGCGCAGGGCGTCGCCTTCGTAGCCGGTGAGCGCGTGCACCTCTGCAGCCAGCAGGTCTTCGACACCGGCGGCGCAGGGCAGGAAGAGTTGGAGGTCGTTCATGGGTTCACCACGGGTTTGAAGTTGTTGGGACGGCTCAGGAGTGCCACGGGGCGCTGGTTTACACCGGGGCTCGGGCCGCTTTTTCTGCCAATTCCAGGGCCAGTTCAGCCTCCAGTGCCTCAATGCTGGGTAACTGGTCGCGCAGCGCTTCGGGCAGGGTGTGCGACAGGGTATACGTTGCCAGGCCCAGTGGCTTGGCGATATCGCTGAGCGCGTATTCCGCCACCAGCCGGTCCTTGCTCTTGCACAGCAAAAGGCCAATGCTGGGGGCATCGCCCTGGCCGCGCAGTTGCTCGTCCACCGCTTTCAGGTAGAAGTTGAGCTTGCCTGCAAACTCGGGCTCGAAATCCACCGTCTTGAGCTCTACCACGACGTAGCAATGCAGGTGTGCGTGGTAGAAGAGCAGGTCCAGAAAGAACTCGCGCTCGCCCACCTGCAGCGGCACCTGGCGCCCCATGTAGGCAAAGCCCGCCCCCAGTTCCAGCAAGAACTGGGTGATATGGTCCGTCAGCGCTTTTTCCAGTTCGCGCTCGGTGTGTTCGGGGGTCAACGACAGGAAATCGAACACATAGGGGTCTTTGAGCACTTGCGTGGCCAGGTCGGACTGCGGCGCGGGCAGGGTCTGGGCGAAGTTGCTCAGGGCCTTGCCTTCGCGCTGCCACAGGCGGCTCTCCATCTGGTGGGTCAGCACCGCCCGGCTCCAGCCGTGGGCCTGGGTTTGCTGGACGTAGTACAGGGCTTCTGCGTGGCTGGTGGATTGGCTGGCAATGATCACGTTGTGCCACCAGGGAATGGCTAACAATTGCGAAGCAGCCTGCTTCGCAATTTCCGGTTGGCTGGACCAGAAACCGTACCAACGGCGGATTTGCTCCAGATTGCGTTTCGAGAAGCCTTTGGTTTGCGGAAATTCCTGCATCAAATCCTGACTCAGGCGCTCCAGAAAGCGGCTGCCCCAGGCGTGCTGCGCCTGCCGGGCCACGATGTCCGCCCCCAGGTCCCAGTAAAACTGCAGCAGTTCTGTGTTGACCGCCACCGCCGCCTTGAGCTGCACCTGCCGAAAGCGGGTTTTGAGCGTGCCGATCCATGCACGGTACTCCCCAAGCTGGGGCAGTGGTACAGAGTCATGGGGCATGGCGGAACCTCTCAAAAACCTTGGCCAAGATTGTCCGGCGCAGCGCCTGGTCACGACACGGTGTCAGCATGTTTGCGCACCCACCCGCTACAAGGCCTTGCGCAAGCTCGCCACCGCGATCTTGAGGCCTTCGCGGTATTTGGCGACGGTGCGCCGGGCGCATTCGATGCCCTGCTCCTTGAGCATGTCGGCCAGTTGGCTGTCGCTCAGGGGTTTTTGGGGGTCTTCGCTGGCGATGAACTGCTTGATGAGGGCACGCACGGCGGTGCTGGAGGCACTGCCGCCCGCGTCGGTGCCCAGGCCGGAGCCGAAGAAGTATTTCAGCTCGAAGGTGCCCATGGGCGTGGCCATGTACTTGGCGGTGGTGACGCGGCTGATGGTGGACTCGTGCAGGCCCAGCTCGTCGGCGATCTCGCGCAGCACCAGGGGGCGCATGGCGATTTCGCCGTGGGTGAAGAAGTTCTTCTGGCGCTCGACGATGGCGCTGCTCACGCGCAGAATCGTGTCGAAGCGCTGCTGGATGTTCTTGATGAACCAGCGCGCCTCCTGCAGGCGCTGCTGCATGGCGGCGTGCCCGGCGGCATCGCCCGCGTTGCGGTGGCCGCGCACGGCGCTGGCATAGATCTCCTGCACCTTGATGCGCGGCAGCACCTCGGGGTTGATCTGCACCCGAAAGCGCTGCGCGCCGCCCGCGCGCCCCAAAGCCACCACCAGCACGTCGGGCACGACGGCATTGCGCTCGACCGGGGTGAAGCGCCGCGCGGGCTTGGGCTCCAACTGGCCGATGCACTGCAGCGCCTCGCGCACCTGGGGCTCGGTGGCCTGGCAGGCGGCGGCGAGCTTTTTGCTGTCGCGCTTGGCCAGCAGCTCCAGCGGCTGCTCCACCAGCACCAGGGCGAGCCGCAGCAGGGCCAGCCGCTGCGCGGTGCAGCCGTCGTCGAGGGCCTCTTCGAGCAGGGCGCGCAGCTGCAGGCGCAGGCATTCGCGCAGGTCGGCGGCGCCCACGCCAGTGGGCTCCAGGGTGTGCAACAGGCCGCGCGCCACGCGCAGCAGGTGCAGGGCCTCGTCCATCATCTCGCCCTCGGGCACGCCCAGGCCGGCGGCAATGTCTTCCAGCGGGTCGCTGAGGTAGCCGTCTTCGTCGAGCGATTCGATCAGCGCCGCCAAGGCGGCCTGGGTGGGCGCGTCCAGGCGCAGCAGCAAGGCCTGGCGGTGCAGGTGCTCCTGCAGGCTGGGGGCGCTGGCGCTGCGCTGTGTCCAGTCGGTGGCTTCGTCGTCGGCGTCGTTGCGCTGCGAGGCGTGTGCGTCCACGCCCCACTCGCTGTCGTCCGGGGCCAGCTCGCAGCTGCCATCGCCGTCCCAGCCCACTTCGTGCTCCCAGGGCGATGCACTTTCCTCTTCAAAATCGTCATTGGCCCGCGTGGAATCTTGCTCTTTTGCTACTGAATCAGTAGCAAATTCGACCACCCGGTCGCCCAGACTGGGCATGGCGTCGGCACTGCTCAGGCCAAAGTCCTCGCGCTCGGCGCTGTCTTCGGCGCGCTCCAGAAAGGGGTTTTCGTCCAGCATCTGGTCCACCTCCTGCCCCAGCTCCAGGGTGGAGAGCTGCAGCAGCCGGATCGACTGCTGCAACTGCGGCGTCAGGGCCAGGTGCTGCGAAACGCGCAGCGACAGTCCGGGCTTCATGCAGGGCCTGCCTACATGCGAAAGTGCTCGCCCAGGTAGACCCGGCGCACCTCGGCGTTGTCGACAATTTCCGAGGGCGCGCCCTGCGCCAGCACGCGCCCGTCGCTGATGATGAAGGCGTGGTCGCAAATGCCCAGGGTTTCGCGCACGTTGTGGTCGGTGATGAGCACGCCGATGCCGCGCTCCTTGAGGAAGCGGATGATGCGCTGGATCTCGATCACCGCGATCGGGTCGATGCCCGCAAAGGGCTCGTCGAGCAGGATGAAGCGCGGGCGCGTGGCCAGCGCACGGGCAATCTCCACGCGGCGGCGTTCGCCGCCCGAGAGCGCCAGCGCGGGCGAGTCGCGCAGGTGCTCTACACGCAGGTCGTGCAAGAGCGCGTCCAGGCGCGCATCGATCTCGGCCGCCTTGAGCGGCGCGCCAAACTCATCCACCTGCAGCTCCAGCACGGCACGCACGTTGTCTTGCACATTGAGGCGGCGAAAGATCGACATCTCCTGCGGCAGATAGCCCAGCCCCAGGCGCGCGCGGCGGTGGATGGGCATGCGCTCGATGCTCTGGCCGTCAATGAAAATCTCGCCGCTGCTGGCGCGCACCAGGCCCACGATCATGTAAAAGGACGTGGTCTTGCCCGCGCCGTTGGGCCCGAGCAGGCCCACGACCTCGCCGGTGTTGACCTGCAGCGACACGTCCTTGACCACCTGGCGCTTGCCATAGAACTTTTTCAGGTGGCGCGCCTCCAGGGTGCCGGGGGCGTGCGCGGGCATGGCGGTGCTGGCGGGCGCGAGCAGGCTGGCGTCGTGCGCGTTCACTGCGGCGCTCCGCCCAGGCTGGCGCTGGGCCGCAGGGGCACGGCCCCTGGCGCGGGCGCGTCTTGCGGCTTGGGGGTGAGCACGGCACGCACGCGGCCGCTGCCCAGCGCGCCGCTGACGGGCTTGGCTCCGTTGCCATCGACGGTGAAGAGGTCGCGGCGGCTGTCGTAGACGATGAGCGCGCCGCTGATCTGGTCGGCCAGCGTGGCCCCGCGCAGGCGGCGCAGCTGGGCACCCTGAGAAAAGGTCACGGTGTCGGCGGCGCCGTCATATTCAATGCGCTGGGCCTCGCCTTCGATGGTCTCGTCCACGCCCTCGCGCTTTTGGCGGAAGTAGGCCGGTTCGCTGTCCGACGCCGTCACCACGCCGTACTGGTGGCCCTGGGCGTCCTGGCGCACCTCCACCTGCTGGCCGCGGATGACGATGCTGCCCTTGGTGATGAGCACGCGCCCGCTGAACACGCTGACCTGGCGCGCATCGTCGTGGCGCAGGCTGTCGGCCTCGATGTTCATGGGCTTTTGGCGGTCCGCCGCTTCCGCCCAGGCCAGGGTGGGCACGGCGCAGGCCCATAGCAGGGCCAAGGCGCAGGAACGGTAGAGAGGCATGGAAGGCACGAAACTTGCTTTTTCAGAGGTGCCGCATTGTAGCGGCGCATCCCCCTGCCGGACGAGCGCGCCTTGCCTCAAAGCCTGAGAGCCACCCCTTTCAAGGTCTTGCTGCAGTCTTTCGAGGATTGCCGGGTCTTTGGCCTGTGCTGCTCGTCTGGCCAAAGGTGCGCGGGAGCGCGTGCCCAAGGCGTATGGGGCAAGATGGG
>JBQTHH010000050.1:0-3005 GCA_052390055.1 Rhodoferax sp. | reverse complement strand
ACTTTAGGCGCAGCGAGATCGCGCAGCAAAACGCCACGCCCATGGACGGTGCCCAGCAGGTCTTTAGAGGCAGCGAGATACGCCAGCGCAATGACATGGCGCTGCAGGAGGCAGCACAGCAAACCGCAGGCATGACGCAGTCCTTTGAGCAGCGCATGCGGGCGGACTTTGAGCGCAGGGTGGGGGTGGGCCCGGCCAGCTACACGACCGGGGATTTCGCACGCCTGGACGGACAGAGCTATCGCAGTCAGCCGTGGAATACAGGGGAAGCACCATGGGGTGGTGACGACCACATTGGTTCCGTGGACCGCGACGCTTTGGGCGAGTTCATCGTGCAAAATGACCGGAGACGCGCAGGCCAGGATCAGGCTGCAGCGCGGTTCAATGAATCCGTTATAGAGAATGCCATGCTTAGAGGCGAAAACCTCGCGCCTACACGAGCAAACTTGCGACGCTTGGGGCTGTTTGAGTTTGAGGGGAACTCTTTACTTGGTGCCGACCGTGCCGCCCTCACCGCTGCTGCGGGCCTCGGACTATCCGAGAGCACCGCGTTGCAAGTGGCCCCGTTGATCGCCAATGTCACCGAGGCAACGGGCCTGAGCGCCGAAGAGTCGTTTGCATTTGGGGGTGCCCCTCGCTACCCCCGAAATGTGTGGGTTTCAAGTGATTTCGCAGCGCTGGCCCCATGGTCGAGCGACAAAAACCAGCGGGCCGCATTTGAAAGCGCGTTGCAGCAAACCGCCAGCGCCGAACAAGCCAAGAATATGGCGGTACTGGCAGCGGTTCGTGAGCGGCTGGTAGACCGGCTTCCCGAGACAATCCAGGCACTTGATTCGACCCAGAGTGCCGATCGGGAATACCTCACACGCATGCACGGTGCAATGGTCAATGGGCTGCTGGCAACGGATGTGTACTTCGACCAGTCCATTCCCCAGATCGTCCCCCAGGGATTCAAACGCATGGATGCGGCGGGCTTGCCTGCCAGCCTGGGTCTGCGCTCCTTTGAAGATCCGGCCAGCGGCTACTTTGGTGCGCTGTACCACAACGCCGACAGCGGGCAGGCCATCTACGCCAACCGTGGCACCGAAGGGCTGGACAAGTTGGACGTGCGAGCCAACGTGCTGCAATCGTTTGGGCTGGAATCGGGGCAATACACGAAGGCGATGAGATTTGCACAAGATTTAAAAGAAATCTATGGCGACAAGCTTTCCTTCACGGGGCACTCGCTAGGAGGTGGTTTGGCCTCGGCACAGGCGCTGGTGACGGGCTTGCCAGCGACCACTTTCAATGCGGCAGGCGTGAATCCCGAGACGGTGCGCCGCGTGCTGGGCAGTGGTTTTGGTGGGGCTTGGGCGCGTGGCGGCAGCCTGGTGTCGGCCTACTACGTGCAGGGTGATCCGCTAAGTGCGATACAAGACAGTGCCCAAATGCCTGCAGGCTTTGGGGCGCGTGCCCGCCAAATTGCCAACAACATGAACGCAGATCCAACGCTGGGCTTCAGCGCGTTCAACTGGTCTGACAAGAATCTGTTGCTGCCCGCCGCGGAGGGAAGTGTTCCGTTGCCTGCCCCGGCGCGCTGGGTGAACCCGGGCGCGACGACCATGGAACCCAATGTGCTGAGCCCTGCGGTCGGCACACGCTTCATGCTGGCCCCCACGGCGGCGCCCAGTTGGCTCAGCAACCAATTGGGCGGGGTCAACCCCGTTCCCAGCGGAGGTGCGCTGCACTCCATGGCGACCAGCGTGATGTACGGGCTGTTTGGCAAAGTGACAGGGCGTTGACACCATGCAGCCAGTGTTTCAATCCACCGCGCGCGTGCTGGGCTTGCTGTTGCTGGCCCTTGCGCCACTTTCTTCCAGTTGCCAAATGAATGAAACACCAGACCCTCAGGAATTCCGACTGCATGCCGCAACCGTGACCGACATCTTTGGGCGAGGCGCGGTGCGTGACCTGGCGCGGGCCGCAGCGGCGGGCCAGGCCGATGGCGTAGCCAAAGCCGCACAGGCCGGAGCTAATCCCAATGCCCGGGGCAGGGAAGGAATCACTCCCTTGTTCTGGGCCATCATGGCCAACAATGCCGTTGGGGCACGTGCGCTGTTGCAGGTCGGAGCCAACCCGAATTTACCCATGCGCATGGACAATGGCAAAGGTTTTGAGTGGAATGAATACCCCGTGGTGATTGCAGCCAAGGGCAAACCGGAGGTGCTGAAGGCTTTGCTGGATAGTGGAGGTAACCCGGAGAGTTCTAGCCATAATTTGAGCGCATTGCGGGCGGCAGTCAATTGTCTGGAATGCGTTCGCATGCTGGTGGAGCATGGAGCTAATGTCAATCGGGTTATTGAGGGCGAGAACGTAGCCTTCGATGCGGTTGCTACAGGGTACTTAGATACCGTAATCTATTTGCTGGAGCGCGGATTCAATATGGATTTGGATCGGCTTGCATGGAGAGCGCAAGACCTTGGGGGCTCCTTCAATACCGACCCGCGCAAGCAACAAATCGTAGACATGATCAAGGCCAAAGGCATTGAGCCGTTTGTGCCGGAGTGGCAGAAAAAGAAGTGAAATTGCTCCTTTTCCACGGGCATGATGATGGGCAAGGTCAAAGACTTCAGCTGGAACGCCGTCGGCCAGGCCGCGCTGCAAGCCGGGGTCAGCGCCGGGGTGGACATCGGCCTCAAAGACCTGGCCGAGGCCGGCAAGGCGGGTGACGCCGCCAACGCCGTGGCCCAGGCCTACGCCAAAGCCGGGGAAGTCACCCGCGCGGTGGTGCGCCAGGCCCTGGTCACCACCGTGGTGGGCGTGGCCAAGCGCGAATTCTCCTGGAGGGCGGTGGTCAGCTCCGCAGTGAGCGCAGGCATCGCGCAAAAGATGGGCTCCGGTCTGAGCGACAGCCTGGGCTCTGCCATGGGCACCGGCACATCGCAAGGCGCAACCGACTGGGGCGCCAGCCTAGGCCAACACCTGGGCCACATCACCGCCCAGGCGGCAGGAAGCATGGTCGGCAC
>JBQTHH010000049.1:0-51260 GCA_052390055.1 Rhodoferax sp. | reverse complement strand
GCGAAAGCGCGCTTCGTGGTCTGACTCGCGGGCGATGTCCGAACGCAGCGCCCGCAGGGCGAGAAGTGAGTTCGACCGCGCTGGCCCCCGGGCCTGTGCCACGGCGGAGTCGGCGCAGCCGACCGCCGCAGTGGAGCCCGAACCGGGCAGCGCCTGCCACGGCCTGGACGGGACAGCCGTGTGTCGAAACCACGCCAGCAACGATTGCCACAGCACAGACAGGACAGCCATGTGACCAGCATTCAAGCCAAGTTATGCCAATAAATAGCTATCCTATTCGTAGCAACAAGTTCAGCAAATACGCGGGCCAGGTGCCATTTTTTTGCCAAAATTCGGCAGGTGCCACCGCAGCAAGGGCGAGCCCGCCGCACACCTGCTGCACACCTCTTGGCGAGTGCTCTGGGCACGCGGCACAATGCCCGCAGCTTGCCCCACCCCGGGTGCGCAGGCCAGCCAAGGAGCCGCATGGGCGCAGTCGATTACATCGTGGTGGGTGCCGGTTCGGCCGGTTGCGTGGTGGCTGCGCGCCTGAGCGAAGACCCGGGCGTGCAGGTGGCGCTGCTGGAGGCCGGGGGCGAAACCGAGGGCGCGGCATTCCGCTGCCCGGCGGGGCTGGCCTGGTTGGCGCGCACCGGCCAGGCCAACTGGGCGTTTGGCTCCGTGCCCCAGGTGGGGCTCAATGGCCGCGCCAGCTACCAGCCGCGCGGCAGGGGCCTGGGCGGCAGCAGCGCCATCAACGCGATGATCTACCTGCGCGGCCAGCCGCAGGACTACGACGGCTGGGCCGCGCAGGGCAACCCCGGTTGGGGCTGGCGCGATCTGCTCCCGCTCTTCCTACGCGCCGAGTGCAATGCCCGGGGGGCTGACCCCTGGCATGGCGACCAGGGCCTACTGCGGGTGCAAGACCCGCAGGCGCCCAACCCCTTGAGCCTGCGTTTCGTGCAGGCCGCGCAGCAGGCGGGCTTGCCACTGAACACCGATTTCAACGGCGCTGCGCAAGAGGGCGCAGGCCTGTACCAGCTCACCCAGCACGCGGGCGAGCGCTGCAGCGTGGCGCGGGCTTACCTGCCCAGCACCGTGCGCCAGCGGCCCAACCTGCACATCCTGACCCAGGCCCAGGCCACGCGCGTGCTGCTGCAGCAACGCCGCGCCGTGGGGGTGGAGTTTGTGCGCGGGGGGCTGCTGCAGCGCCTGAACGCGCGTGCCGAGGTGGTGCTGTGCGCAGGGGCCTTGCAGTCGCCCCAGCTGCTGCTGCTCTCGGGCATCGGCGCGCGCGCGCACTTGCTCAAAAACGGGGTGGCGGTGCAGCACGATCTGCCCGCCGTGGGGCAGCACCTGCAGGACCACATCGGCCTGGTGCAGGTGGTGCACGCCCCGCGCGCCCACACCGCCCTGGGCCTGAGCCCCCGGGCCCTGGCGCGCGCCCTGGCCGGGCTGTGGCAATGGCAGCGCCAGCGCAGCGGCCTGCTCACCACCAATGTGGCCGAGGCCGGTGCCTTCTTGCGCAGCACGCCGGAGCAGGACCGGCCCGACCTGCAACTGTATTTCGCGGTGGCCAAGCTGCTGGACCACGGGCGGCGCAGCGCCTGGGGGCTGGGCTACTCCTGCTACGTGGGCCTGCTGCGCCCGGCGAGCCGGGGCACGGTGGAGCTGGCGGGCAAGGACCCGCTGGAGCCGCCGCGCATCGACCCGGGCTTTTTCAGCGCCCGCCAGGACGTGGAGCGCCTGGCGCTGGGCGTGGGGCACCTGCGCACGATCCTGGCGCAGCCCGCCTTGGCCGCACTTGGCGGGCGCACCGACCCCGACAGCGCGCGTGCGCGCGACGGCTACCTGCTGGAGCAACACTTGCGCGAACATGCCGACACGCTCTACCACCCGGCGGGCAGCTGCCGCATGGGGCCCAGCGCCCACCAGGATGTGGTGGACGCCCGGCTGCGTGTGCACGGCGTGCAGGCGCTGCGCGTGGCCGACGCCTCCATCATGCCCACGCTGGTCAGCGCCAGCACCAACGCGGCGTGCGTGGTGATTGGCGAGAAGGCGGCGCAGATGGTGCGGGAGGATGCGCGTTCGTTGTGATGGTGGCGGCGCCGACGAGATGGCCCCCAGGCTCAGCGCTGTGCCAGGGCAAAGGCCGGGGCCATGCATTCCTGTTCACGGGCGTTCAGGCCCAGGCCTTGCGCAACACTGCGCCATTGCCGCACCACCTTGCAGCAGTGCTCCAGGATCTGGCGCGCCTGCGCGGCCGCGACCCGGAAGTACGGCGCCACCGACTCCGCCAGCGCCAGGTCGAGCGCGTTGTCGGACGCGCTTACGTTGAGTTTGAGCCCTTGTGCCCCCGCCACCGGGTTCATGTCATACGCGGGGCTCAGGCGCCAGCCCTTGCCGGGCTCCAGCAGGAAGCCGTGGTTGCGCAGGTGGTCATCGGTGTTGGATACCAGCATGTTGAAAACGATGCGTGTCCACAGTTCCTGCAAATCCACCTGGGGCTGCGCACCGTGGGTCACCAGCACCTGTGCCAGCTCCAGGTAGCTGGCGCCCGTGGAGGCATCGTCGCCGTCGTGTCGGCCGGTCAGGGTCATGGCCGACGCGAAATGCAGGCGCTGGGCGCCCAGGCGATCAAAACGCTGCACCAGGTAGGTGTGGTGCGGGCTGCCAAAGCGCCGCGCCAGCGCGCGCGGCACACGCAGACCACAGGCCTGGGCCAGGGTCTGTGTGAGCAGCTCCCAGGCGCCGGTGTCGTGCCCGTCGCGCAGGCTGGGGAACTTGGCGATCCACAACTGGCCGTCCGGGTCCATCACGCTGGCCTTGGGCCGGGCCCCACCCAGCGACCCGCCAGGGGCGATCAGCAGCCGCAGCCACTGCGCGCCTTCGCTGTCGGTGTTGTCTTCGTCGCGCTCCAGCGCCAGGGCGGCTGCCTCCAGTTCCCGCAGCGCGACCATGGGCGGCGCAGCGTGGCCGTGCTGATCGTCCAGAAAAGGGCCACCTTCCTCCCGCTTCAGGCGCAGGGCGCCGCAACGGAACAGGTCGTGCACGCCCAACAGATAGTCGGCCTCGTGCAAGCGGGCGTCCTTGGGTGCCAGCCCGGCGCGCTGCGCGCGCTCCAGGCGCCTGCGCATGAGCAGGCGGCCCCAGCGGTCTGGGCTGGCATCGGCAAAGGCGCCAAACACCGTGTGTCCCTGGGGCGGGTGTTGGTGCCCGCCGTACAGCCCGATGCGCGGGTCGATCTGCACCTGGCGCAGCACCGGGTGGGCCAAGGCAGCCTGGTCATAGGCAAACTCAAATACCTCGCGCGGCCCGCCGCCGTGCGCGTGCAGCACACCCAGGCGCAGGGGCCCGCCCAGCCCGGCCCAGTCGGCGTAGACAAGGATGCGTGCGCTCACGGCAGGCCCTTCTTGTGCGGTGCACTGGCAGCAGAGTCTTCGGAAGGGGCCAGATCGCCTGCGGGTGCGCTGCCTTTTCCGCTGTCCAGCAGAAGGGCCAGCGCCTGCGCGCTGGCAAAGCCGCCCTCTTGCACCCAGGCGCTGCGCGGTGCGGTGGGCGTGTACGCCTGCGGGGTGGGCGCTGCGGGTGGGGTCACGGGGCGGCGCGGCGCGCGTTGTCGCACCCGCTGCGGCAGGCGGGTGTCTTGTACGCCGCGCCCCACGGGGTCGTCCTTGCCCAGCAAGCCCAGGTCCTGTTCGATGCCCAGCACCTGCATCACAGCCACGTAAGCCCCCAGGGTGACACCTGCACCGCCGTGCTCCAGGTGGCGCAGGGTCATGACCGACATGCCGGCGCGCTCGGCCATGTGCTTGGCCGACAACTGCCGCCGCAGCCGCGCCGCGCGCAGCCGCTCGCCCAGCTGTGCCAGCAGGGCGGCGGTGGCGGGCAGCAGGGGGGCGGTAGTCTTGGCCATGGTGCACTTATTCTTGCTTTTATCAATATAAAGTGCAAGAACAATTGCACTTATGTCCCATGTGGGCTGGGCCAGCGCAGGCTCAATCCCGCAGCCGGTAGGGCCAATAGGCCTCGTCTTCGGCCACCGCCTGCAGCAGCGCTGCCGGGCTCAGGCCGCTCATGCGGCGCACTTCGCGGCACAGGTGGGCCTGGTCGGCGTAGCCGCCTTCCACCGCCGCATCGGCCCACTGCACGCTCCCGGCCTCGAAGGCATCGCGCACCTGGTAGAAGCACTCCTCGCCACGGGCAAAGCGGCGCAGCTCGCGTGCGGGCAAGCCCGCCCACTGCTTCACGCGCCGCTCCATTTGGCGCAGGCTGTTACCCGCCCCCGTGGTGGCGGCGCGCAGCACCAGGTTTTCGGTCCAGTCGCGGTAGCGGCGCACGGCGCTTACCGCTTGTGGTGCGAGCGCGCGCCAGCGGGGCTCGACAAAGTCTTCCAGCGTTTGCACGCGCTGCGCGTCGTCGGGCGCTGTCAGCACGGCCTGCGCCATGGCCTGCCAGTCGCTGCTGAGCACCTGGCGCACGGGCACGATGCGGTTGACCAGAGCCGCCGCGTCCACCCCCGTCAGGCGCGCAAAGGCCTCGGGGGTGAAGGACACCAGGTAGCCCTGGGCAGGGCCGGGGTTGAAGCTGGTGCAGGGCACGGTGTGCGGGCCGATCACGCACACCTGCGGCACCGGCTCGCGCACCGCGTCCGGCCCCCGGCGCACCAGCACCGATTCACCCTGCACCAGCCACGACAGCGTGACCAGCAGGGAGGGGGGGAAGTGGTTCAGGCGCTGGGATTCATCCAACACCACCCCCAGCGTGCTGCGGTGCACATGCCCGCGCACGCACGAGGCCAGCGCCAGGCGCGGGGCCACCAATTCGGTACAGGTGCCCAGGGGTTGGAGCGGGTCGAAAGGCGAGCGCATGCAGCCCATTCTAGAAAACGCCGGATGTCGCAACCGTTCAATACCCGCCACGCCGCGGTGGGCACAGTGGGCGGGTTCGTTTTTCAACCTGCGCCGCACTTGCGGGTGTGGCCCCTCTTTTATGCACTGCGCCCGTGTCCACCAAGCCTCCAAAACCTACCGCCTCGACAGCGTCGAAGTGGCGGCCCTGCACGCCGTCGACCTCGACATCCGGGGCGACGGCTTCACCGTCATTGCCGGGCCTTCGGGCAGCGGCAAGACCACCTTGCTCAACCTGATCGGCTGCCTGGACCGCCCCAGCAGCGGCCGTGTGGAGCTGGACGGGCGCGACGTGGGCGCGCTCAGCGACGACGCCCTGGCCGACTTTCGCGCCCGGCACCTGGGTTTCGTGTTCCAGCACTTCAACCTGCTGCCGGTGCTCAGCGCCGCTGAGAACGTGGAATACCCGCTGCGCCTGAGCGGCATGGGCGCGGCGCAGCGCCAGGAGCGCGTGCGCACCTTGCTGGCGGCGGTGGGCTTGAGCGAGCGCGCCCACAACCGCCCGGGCCAGCTCTCGGGCGGGCAGCGCCAGCGTGTGGCCATTGCCCGCGCCCTGGCGGCCCGCCCGCGCCTGGTGCTGGCCGATGAGCCCACCGCCAACCTCGACAGTGCCACCGGCGCCGCCATCCTGGCGCTGATGCGCCAGATGCAGCAGCACGAGGGCGTGGCCTTCGTGTTCTCTTCGCACGACCCGCAGGTGCTGGCGGCGGCGGACGACACCGTGCACCTGCGCGACGGCCGCATCACCCGCGTGCAGCGCGGCGCCACGGTGCAGGAGGTGCAGGCGTGAGCGCCGCCCGGCCGCCCGAAGGCGCGAAGGCCCCCGCGGGGGGCAGCAACCCCAACGCAGTGGGGAAGCGTGGGGGCGACGTCCATACCTTGTTTCTGGCCTGGCGCAACCTGCTGCGCCACCGCCGCCGCTCGCTGGCCACGCTGCTGGCCATGGCCACCGGGCTGTGCGCCACGCTCGTGTTTGGCGGCTATGCGGCCAATGCCATCTACGCCCTGGAAACCGGCTACGTGCAGTTGCATGGGCACCTGCAGATCCAGCGCCAGGGCTACCAGGCTTTTGGCAGCGCCAATCCGGCCGCCTATGGCGTGGCCGACTACGGGCGCATCCAGCAGGCGCTGCGTGAGGACGCAGAGCTGGCGCCGCTGCTCACCGTGGTCACGCCCAAGCTCATGCTCAGCGGCATCGCGGGCCAGTTTGCCAGCGGGGTATCGACCCAGGTGGTGGCTGCCGCTGTGCTGCCCCAGGACCAGGCCCAACTGCGCGCCTGGGACGGCTACGGCGGCCTGAACTACGCCCAGCCCATGCCGCTGCTGGACACGCCCGAAGACGCCGTGGTGCTGGGCACCGGGCTGGCGCGGCGCCTGCAACTGTGCGCCCCGCTGGGCCTGCAGGACTGCCCCGCGCTGCCGGCGCAGGAGCGCACGGGCGCGAGCGCGCCGCAGGACATTGCGGATTTGTCCACCCTGGCGGCGCAGGAGTCCGGCAGCGCTGCCCGGGCGGGCGATGCGGCCCGGCTGGAGCTGCTGGCCGCCAGCGCGGGCGGCGCCCCCAATGTGGCCAGCCTGCGCGCCGTGGCGGCGCAGAACTGGGGCCTGAAGGAGTTTGACGACAGCTACGCCCTCATGCACCTGCCCCAGGCGCAGCGCCTGGTCTATGGCACCGCCGCCCCCCAGGTGAGCGCGATCCAGGTGCAGCTGCGCCACAGCACCGACCTGCCTGCCGCCCGCGCGCGCATCCAGGCGCTGCTGGCGCAGCAGTTTCCGCAGCAGGCGCTGGAGCTGCTGGACTTCGCCACCCTGGCGCCCATCTATGGCCAGACCATCGAGTTCTTTGACTCGGTGTTTGGCTTCATCGCCACGCTCATTGGCGTGATCGTGCTCTTTACCGTGGGCAACACCATGGGCATGGCGGTGGTGGAGCGCACGGTGGAGATCGGGACCCTGCGCGCCATCGGACTGCGCCAGAGCGGCATCCGGCGCCTGTTCGTGTGCGAGGGGCTGCTGCTGGGCCTGGGCGGTGCGCTGCTGGGCGCGGTGGCGGCGCTGCTGGTGGCCGCGCTCATCAATGCCAGCGGCCTGAGCTGGGCGCCGCCGGGTTATGTGTACGCCTACCCGCTCACGGTGCGGGTCTGGGGCGCCTGGCACCTGGTGCTGCCCTGCATGCTGGCCCTGGTGCTGGTGGCGGTGGGTTCGGCCTGGTGGCCGGCCCGGCGCGCCGCCCGGCTGGACGTGGTGGAGGCGCTGCGCCATGCATAAATTCGAGCGGAAACACGCGCCGACCCGGGCACGCAGGCGCGTGGGCCGTTCTTTCCTGCCCCCACTTGGGGTGCTTGCGCTGGGGCGGTCAAGGTGCTTGGCTTTGGCGCAGGCATGGCGGTGGCTGGTGGTGTGGGCGGCCTGGGCCAGCGCCGCCACTGCCTGGGCCGCGCCCGACGCCCAGGCCCTGCTGGTGGCCAGCGATGCGGTGCGCAACCCCGGGCATTCCTTTGCCGTCACCAACACCCTCACCGAGTACCGCCAGGGCCAGCTCAGCGACACCACCGTGCTGCAGGTGTACTCGCGCAGCGAAGGCCCCGGGGGCCTGTTTCGCAGCCTGGTGCGCTTTGCCGCCCCGGCGCGCGACGCAGGCAAGCTGCTGCTCTACAGCGGGCAGGACCTGTGGTTTTTCGACCCGGGAAGCCGCGCCAGCGTGCGCCTGTCGCCCCAGCAGCGCCTGCTGGGCCAGGCCTCCAACGGCGACGTGCTCACCGCCAACCTGGCGCGCGACTACACCGCCACCCTGGGCGTGCAGGAAGAGGTGGTGGACGGCGAGCGTGCCAAGCGCCCCTGCCAGCAACTGCTGCTGGCGGCGCACAACGCCAGCGTGAGCTACCCGCGCATCCAGCTCTGGGTGGACACGCGCAACCAGCAGCCGGTGAAGGCGCGCTACTTTTCTGAGAGCGGGCAGTTGCTCAAGACAGCCTACTTTCGCCGCGTGCAAAACGCCCTGGGCGGCGAGCGCCCGACCGAGACCGTCATCATCGACGGGCTCGACCCGCAGTGGGTCACCGTCATGCGCCTGAGCGACTGGGTGCGCCGCGACGTGCCCGAGGCCTGGCTGCAGCGCGACTACCTGCCGCGCTTTGCGCCGCAGTAAGCGCGTACCCGCCCATGCGTCCCGGTACCGCCCACGCCGCTGGCTTGTTTACGGACGGTCTGCGGCGTTTGTCCGTGTGCGCAGGGTGGGCGGTGCGCCACCGCTGCGCACGCTCTCCCGTAAGGGGCCTTGCGTGCGTCTGAACTCTGGACGGGCCAAGCCTGCGAGTCGGCACGCCCGCTGCTGCGCCGTATTGCTTGCCATGGCCGGGGCCGCGCCCGCGCTGGCCGATGAGCTGGACGCCCTGGACGCGCTGGAGCGCGCTGCGCCTGTTGCCGCCCTGGCACCGCCCCTGCGGGCCTGGCAGGCCTGGGTGGAGGTGGGCGCTGGCGTGGCCCAGGGCCGCGCGGGTGCGCAAGACCAGCAGCGCATGGCCTGGGCCCTGCGCTGGGACGCCGCCCTGGGCGGGCCCTGGCGCAGCACCGGCGCGCTGCGCCTGGACGCCGCGCAGCCCGGCTGGAACCCCGGCGGCAACGCCCTGCACACGGTGCAGGAGGCCACCCTGGCCTGGAACGGCGAGGGAGCCTGGGCCATTGATTTGGGGCGGGTGCAGACGCGCTTTGGCGTGGCCAGCACCTACAACCCCACCGACTACCTGCGCCCCCATGCCCTGCGCGCCACCCCGGTGGCCGACCCCCTGGGCCTGCGCGAGATGCGCCAGGGCAGCGTTCTGTTGCGCAGCCAGTGGCTGGGCCCGGGCGGTGCGCTGGCGCTGCTGCTCTCGCCCGCGCTGGGCAGCGGCGAGCCTGCCGCCCCCGCCGACGCCTGGGACCTGAACACCCGCGCTACCAACCCCGCAGACCGTGCCCTGCTCAGCATCAGCCCGCGCTGGAGCGAACGCGCCAGCCTGCAGGCCCTGGCCTTTGCCGATGCGCGCCAGCACCCCCAGTGGGGCCTGAACGCCACCGCCCTGTGGGGCCAGGCCACGGTGCTGCACGCCGAAGGCAGCTGGGGCCGGGCGCGCAGCCAGCGGGCCCAGGCCTGGCAATGGCCGGAGGACAGCGCCTGGCAGCAGCGCTGGAGCCTGGGCGCCACCCACACCACGGCCCGGCGCCTGTCGCTCACCCTGGAAGCCTCCTTCAACAGCGCCGCGCCCGATGCGGCCCAATGGCAACAACTGCAGGCCGCGCCCGATCCCGCCTATGGCGCCTACCGCGCCTGGGCCTGGGGCGCGCAAGAACTGAGCACCCGGCGCAGCTGGGCCGTGCTCGCGCGCTGGGAACAGGCCTTGAATGTGCCGCGCCTGGAACTGGCCGCCCTGCTGCGCGTGAACGCCGAAGACGCCAGCCAACTGCAGTGGCTGCAAGCCCACTACCGCTGGGGTGAGATACAAGGCTTTGTGCAATGGCAGCGCAGCACCGGCAGCGAGCGTAGCGACTGGGGCGCCCTGCCGCAGCGGCAGGCGTGGATGGTGGGGGGGAGGTGGGGGTGGTGAAGGGGCGCGCTTATTGGTGAACGGCCTGCGCATGCAATTTCAGCCCAAGCGCTCCCATGACTTTCAGAACCGTGTCCAAACTCGGAGCGCGCTCGCCCGAGAGGGCTTTGTAGAGGCTTTCGCGGGACAGGCCGACATCGCGTGCCACCTGCGACATGCCTTTGGCACGCGCAATATCGCCCAGCGCTTTGGCGATGAAGGTGGCATCACCGTCCGCCTCTTCCATGCAGGCATCGAGATATGCTGCCATCTCCTCGGGGGTGCGCAAATGCTCGGCAACGTCGTAACGGGTGGTGCTTGTGGGGGCCATGTTCTACTCCATGACCAGTTCCTGTCCGCGCAGGGTGAAATACACCCGATAACCGGGGCCCACATCAATGCGCAGCTCCGAAACGCCTTCTCCCACCGGCTTCACGTCGCCCGCGTTTCCGGCGGCAAGCCGCTCGACCCTTGCCAAGATGCGCGCCCGCCCCTGCATGTCACGCAGACCGTCTATCCACGCAGCGTAGACGTCGGTTTTTCGGACTTGGAGCATGGCTTGAATGTAGCCAACTGGCTACAGTGTGTCAATGTGCAGGTGGTGAGGGTTGGGCCCTGGACTACTGCCCAAACCGCTTCCTCGTCAGCCCCAGCGCCAGCCAAAAGCTTCCCACCGTGTAGGTCAGCAGCACCAGCGCGGGGCGCAGCACGTCGGTGGGCCATTGGTCCAAAAAGAGCGGGCGCACCAGGGCCACGGCGTTGGACAGGGGCAGCCAGTCGGCCACCACGCGCAGCGCCGTGGGCAGCTGCTCCAGCGGGAAGAACACGCCGCTGATGAAGGTCATGGGCGTGAGCAGCAGGGTGAAGTAATAGGTGAAGAAGTCGTAGCCCTTGGCCAGGGCGTTGAAGATGAGGGCGATGCAGCTGAAGGTGATGCCCACGCCCAGCAGTATGGGCCAGGCGGCGAGCAGTTTCGGGCTGTGGCTGATGTTCAGCGCCAGCATCACGGCCAGGATGGCGGTGACGGACAGCAGCGCCTTGAACGCGGCCCACAGCATTTCGGCCAGCACCACGTCGTCCAGGTCCACGGGGGCATTCATGATGCCGTCCCAGGTTTTTTGCACGTGCATGCGCGAAAAGGCCGAGTACAGGGCCTCGAAGCTGGCGGACTGCATGGCGCTCATGCAGATCGAACCGCTGGCCAGGAACAGGATGTAGGGCACTTCGCTGCCGTAGCTGCGCAGCGGCCCCACCAGGGCGCCCAGCCCGTAGCCAAAGGCCACCAGCCACATCAGCGGCTCGGCGATGTTGCCCACCAGGCTGGGGATGGCGAGCTTGCGCCACACCAGCAGGTTGCGCAGGAACACGGGCCAGAAGCGCCACGACAGGCTGGGCGCGCGCCAGGGGGAGGGGGCTGGCTGCTTTGGAGGCTCATTTTGGCCACTGGCCCGCGCCATTGTTGGGGTGTCTGCTATGTTTTTCATAGTGATTGAAGGTGGCGGCTCTCAGCTGTCGTCGCGGATCTGGCGCCCGGTGAGCTTGAGGAACAGGTCTTCCAGGTTGGCCGGGCGGTGCAGGGTGCGCAGGCTGGGGTGTTCGCCCAGGGCGGCGAGCAGGTCGCGGGCCTGGGCGGTGTAGAAGAACACGGTTTCGCCGCTCACCTCGACGCGGCTGGCCAGTGCGCGCAGGGGGCTTTGGGCCAGCGCCAGGGCGCCGTTGCCATATACCTCCACCACTTCGGGCTCCAGGTGCTGGGCGATCAGTGCGCGCGGCGCGCCCTGGGCGATGGCACGCCCGTGGTCGAGCACCAGCAGGCGCGAGCACAGGCGTTCGGCCTCGTCCATGAAGTGGGTGGTGAGCAGGATGCTCTTGCCCTGTTGCAGCAGAGTCTGCAGCCGCTCCCACATGAGGTGGCGCGCTTGCGGGTCCAGCCCGGTGGTGGGCTCGTCCAGCAGCAGCAGGCGCGGCTCGTTGACCAGGGCGCGCGCCAGCGACAGGCGCCGCTTCATGCCGCCCGAGAGTTCGCTCGGGCGGGCGTTGGCCTTGGCGCTGAGGGCGGCGAACTCCAGCAGCTGTGGGGTGCGCGCGCGGATGTCGGCGTCTTGCAGACCAAAGTAGCGCCCGTACACCAACAGGTTTTCCGCGCAGCTGAAGTCGGGGTCCAGGGTGTCCATCTGCGCCACCACGCCGAGCTGCGCCTTGATGGCGCGGGCGTCTTGCGGCATGCGCAGGCCAAAGGCCTCGACTTGGCCGCCATCGGGCACGGTCAGCCCCAGGCACATGCGGATGCTGGTGGTCTTGCCCGCGCCGTTGGGGCCGATGATGCCCAGGCACTCGCCGGGCAGGATCTCGAAGGACAGGTCGTCCACCACGGTCTGGGCGCCAAAGCGCTTGCGCAGCTGGTGGGCGGCAAACAGGGGGGCGGGCGCGTTCATGGGGGCTTTACTGGAAGGCCACTTCGGCAAAGCTGCGCAGCTTGCGGCTGTGCAACTGGTCGGCCCCGGCGGCGCGCAGCAGTTCGAGCGCGCGCACGCCGATGCGCAGGTGCTGGTCCACGCGCTCGCGGTAGAAGTGGTTGGCCATGCCGGGCAGCTTGATCTCGCCGTGCAGCGGTTTGTCGCTCACGCACAGCAAGGTGCCGTAGGGCACGCGAAAGCGGAAACCGTTGGCGGCGATGGTGGCGCTTTCCATGTCCAGCGCGACGGCGCGGCTCTGGCTGAAGCGGCGCTGGGGCTGGTTGTCGGGCAGCAGCTCCCAGTTGCGGTTGTCGGTGCTGGCGACGGTGCCGGTGCGCATGATGCTCTTGAGCGCGGCGCCGCGCAGCCCGGTGACTTCGGCCACGGCGCCTTCCAGGGCGAGCTGCACCTCGGCCAGCGCCGGGATGGGCACCCACAGCGGCAGTTCTTCGTCGAGCACGTGGTCCTCGCGCACGTAGCCGTGGGCCAGCACGTAGTCGCCCAGCTGCTGGCTGTTGCGCAGGCCGGCGCAGTGGCCCAGCATGATCCAGGCGTGCGGGCGCAGCACCGCGATGTGGTCGGTGATGTTCTTGGCGTTGGCCGGGCCGACACCGATGTTGACCATGGTGATGCCGCCGCGGTCGGCGCGCAGCAGGTGGTAGGCGGGCATCTGCGGCAGGCGCGGCGGCTCCTTGCCCAGGGCATCCCAGGCTTCGGCGCCCAGGCCCACGCGGCGCGTGACCACGTTGCCGGGCTCGATAAAGGCGATGTACTCGCTGTCGGGTTTGGCCATTTCGGCGCGGCCCAGGGCGATGAACTCGTCGATGTAGAACTGGTAGTTGGTAAAGAGCACGAAGTTCTGGAAGTGCTCGGGCCGGGTGCCGGTGTAGTGGCGCAGCCGGTGCAGCGAGTAGTCCACGCGCGGCGCGGTGAACAGCGCCAGCGGCTGCGGCTCGCCGGGCTGGGGCTCGAAGGTGCCGTTGGCGATGCCGTCGTCCATGGCGGCCAGGTCGGGCAGGTCGAACACGTCGCGCATGCGCGCACGGCGCTCGGCGCCCATGCTGCCTTCCACGTGGTCGTTCTCGGCAAAGGAAAAATGCACCGGAATCGGCTGGTGGCTGGTGCCCACCTCCAGCTCCACACCGTGGTTGCGCAGCAGCAGTTCGAACTGCTCGCGGTAGTAGTCGGCGTACAGGTCCGGGCGCGTCAGCGTGGTTTCGTAGCGCCCGGGGCCGGCCACGAAGCCGAAGCTCAGGCCCGCCAAGTCGGGGTTGGCGTTGCGCGAGACGGTGGCGGTGTGGATCGCCACGCGCGGGTAGCAGGCGCGCACGTCGCTGATGCTGTCGTCGCCGGCAACGAAGCGTTGCATCGCGTCGCGCAGGTGGGTGATGCTGGTGGCGTAGATGTGCTGCACCTGGGCCAGCGCGGCGGCGGCGTCGGTGTAGCGGGTGGGGGCGATGAAAGGGGGTACGTGTGGCATGGCCTATTGTGCCGTGCCCGCGGCGGGCCCGGCATGCGGCGGGCCATCGCGCTGCGCTGCAGTGACAAACCGCGTTACCATCCCCGCCCGCCCGAACACTGCGGCGCAGCCTGCGCGCCCGAGCCCACCCATGGTGATATTCCGCAAGAACCCGCCCAGCCAGGACATGGGCTTTCCATCGCTCAAGTGGGAAGACGATGAGCTTCCCACCCGCCCCATGCCGCTGCACGAGCGCCCGCTGCAGGCGCGCATAGACCATGAAATGGCCACCGTCGGCCAGCGCCATCCGCGCATTGCCGATGCGATCGAAAAGTTCTGGGGCCACCGCGACTGCGTTGAATACCTGCAGACCCTGATCGTGCAGGGTTTTGACGGTGAGCAGCGCCAGCGCGCTGGCTTCAAGCCCGAAGTTTCCGCCGCGCTGATCCAGCTCGTGGCGCTGCACAAAACCGCTTTTCCGGAGGTGTGAGATGGCACCTTGTTCCAAGGCTTTCTGGGCCGCGCTGGGGCTGCTGTTGGCATTGGCGCTGGGGGGTGTGGCGCTGCAGGTGAGCGCTGTCGTGGACGCGCGCATGAACAGCGTGGTGCAAACCGCGCCTGGTGCCGCCGCGCCCGCCGCGCGCGCCCAGCATGCGCAGCTCTTCGTGGCCGACCTGCACAACGACGCGCTGCTGTGGAACCGCGACTTGCTGCAGCACTACGGGCGCGGCCACACCGACCTGCCGCGCCTGCTGCAGGGCCAGATGGCGCTGCAGGTGTTTGCGACCGTGACCAAGACCCCCAAGGGCCTGAACTACGAGCGCAACGGTGCCGACAGCGACAACATCACCCTGCTGGCGCAGGTGCAGCGCTGGCCGCGCGCCACCTGGGGCAGCCTGCTCGAACGCGCCCTGTACCAGGCCGACAAACTGCACCGCGCCGCGCGCGCCAGCCAGGGGCGCCTGGTGGTGGTGAAGACCCGCACCGACCTGCAGCGCTTCGTGCGCGACTGGCAGACCAACCCGCAGCGTGTGGCCGGCGTGCTCGCCACCGAAGGCCTGCACCCGCTGCAGGGGCAACTGGACAACGTGGACCGGCTGTACGACGCGGGCTTTCGCATCGCCGGGCTGACGCACTTCTTTGACAACGAAGTGGGCGGCTCCGCCCACGGGCTGCAAAAGGGGGGCCTGACGCCATTTGGACGCGCGGTGGTGCAGCGCCTGGAGCACAAGGGCGTGCTGGTGGACCTGGCGCATGCGTCCCCGGCGGTGATCGAGGACGTGCTGGCCATGGCCACGCGCCCCGTGCTGGTGTCGCACACCGGCGTGGCCGCCACCTGCCCGGGGCCGCGCAACCTCAGCGACGACCAACTGCGCCGCATCGCCGCCACGGGCGGGCTGGTGGGCATCGGCATGTGGGACGGCGCGGTGTGCGCCCCCGATCTGCCCCACGTGGTGCGCGCCATCCGCCATGCGGTGGATGTGGCCGGGCTGGAGCACGTGGCCCTGGGCAGCGATTACGACGGCGCCACCCGCATGCCCTGGGACGTGTCGCACCTGGCGCTGCTGACCGAGGCGCTGATGCAGGCCGGTTTCAGCCCCGATGAGCTGCAGGCACTGATGGGCGGCAATGTGCAGCGGCTATTGCTGCAGACCCTGCCAGAGTTCTGACTTCAAACTGCAAAACAGGCCCTTGGCCCGCGTGGAATGGGCGTTGGCAGCTATCAATACAATAGCAATTTCCGGGCGCCCCCTAATGGCGCAGTGTGCCGCGGCGCTGCCACAGCCACAAGCAGCCGTCCAGCAGCGCGTACAGTGCGCAGGCCAGCACCGCCGTGCCCAGCACGGTGGCCATCATGAGCAGGGCTTTGGTGGTCATGGTGTACTCCTCGCAGCAGGGTTCCTTTGCTGTTTTATCGGCAGCGCTTTTGCAAAACTGATGCCCCCGGGGTGCGGGGCGGACAAGGAAAACGCCCATGGGTGTCGAGATCGAACGCAAATTCCTGGTGCAGGGCGAGGGCTGGCGCGCGGGCACGCCTGGGGTGCTGATGCGCCAGGGCTACCTGTGCTGCGACAAGGAGCGCACCGTGCGCGTGCGCCAGGCCGGGGCCGAGGCCTTTCTGACCATCAAGGGTGCCCCCCAGGGCTTGGTGCGCGCCGAGTTTGAATACCCCATCCCGCTGGCCGACGCCCAAGCCCTGCTGGCCCTGTGCGATGGGCCCTTGGTGGAAAAAACGCGCTTTGAGCGCTGGGTGGACGGCACGCTGTGGGAAGTGGACGAATTCCATGGCGACAACGCCCCGCTGGTGCTGGCCGAGGTGGAGCTGCCCAGTGCCGAGGCCAGTTTTGCACGCCCGCCCTGGCTGGGGGCCGAAGTGAGCGAGGACACGCGCTACCTGAACGCCTGCCTGGCCCAGCACCCGTTCGCGCGCTGGGGGCGCTGAGAGCCTGTTTGCGATCTCTGCGGGGGCACGTGGGGCTGCGCTATTCCCGCGCGTAGCGCTGGTGGATGCGCTCCAGCTCACCGCCGCGCTGCAACTGCGCCAGCGCGCGCTCCAGGCGGCGCACCGTGGTCTCGGGCAGGTGGCGCGCGGCCCAGAGGTAGATCGGCGTGGTCTTGAACACCACGGGCAGTATGCGCAGATCCGCTTGTAGCCCGGTGGCGCGCAGGTAGTAGGCGGCCGTGAGCGCGTTGGTGTAGTAGTAGCGCGCGCGCCGGTTGGCCACGTTGTGCAGGGCCACCACGCTGCCGCCGGGGGTTTCCACCACCTCCACCCCCGCTTGGCGCAAGGCGGCGGCGTACTCCGCGCCCGTTACCGTCAGCACCGTGGCCTGCAGCCGCGCCAGGTCTGGCCAGGACTGCACGGCGGCCGGGTCGTCGCGCCGCCCCACCACGCGCTCTTGCACGTGGTACAGCGGCGTGTCGATGCGCCAGGCCAGCGCGTTGCGTTGCGGGTTGTCCAGCAGCGCGCAGGCCAGGTCCACATGCCCGGCGCGCAGGCCGTTTTCGATGCGTTTGATGGGGTGGGGCTGGGGATTGATGTCAAAGCGCAGGCCCTGGTCCGCCTGGGTGATGGCCGCCAGGATGTCGGGGCAGTGGCCGCTGGCGGGCTCGCCTTCGATGAACTTGGGCGCCGAGCCCTCTTGCGCCAGCACGCGCAGCGCCCCTTCGTGCGCCTGTGCCAGCGCGCACAGGCAGCAACCAAGGCCCAACCACATCCAACCTGGGGTCCGCATGGGGCCAGTATCGGGCTGCGCCCGCCCCGGCGCAAGGGCGCAGCCAAGGGCTGAGAGACTGTGAACAAATCCCTCACACCCGCCTTGCCCACCCAAACAGCCCTGCTCGTCGTTGCAAATGCGCGCCATAGCACGGGCTATGGCTGTGCTTTGCGCCTAGATCAGTGCAGTTTCGGTGTGCCTTTCGGGTGCGCCGGATTTATTCACAGGCTCTGAGGCAGATCCGCGCAGGCTGTGCGAACCCTGGGCTCTGCATGGTCTTTTATAATGTACTTGCACTCAAATAAATTGTCTGAAATACTAAATAAAAGAAAGTAAGTACAAAATGCGCACCACCAAAGACCAACAGGACCGCACCCGCCGGGCCTTGCTGCAGGCCGCGGCCGACCTCATGACGCGCCAGGGGCTGGACGCCACCAGCATGAAGCAGATCGCGCGCGCCGCCGGGGTGGGCGACGCCACCATCTACCACTACTTCTCGTCCAAGGAGCAGCTCTTGCTGGGCTTCTTGGCCCTGCAGGTGGACGACGCGGTGCAGCATTGGCGCGCCACGCCCGAGCTGTCCGACTTCGACCTGCGCGAGCAGCTGCAAAGCCTGGTGGATGCGGTGCTGGCGCAACTGCTGCCCGAGCGCGAATTTGTCGGCCTGCTGCAGCGCCACCTGCAAGGCGGTGCGCTGCTGTGGAGCCAGGCGCTGCCCGGGCGCGCGGCGCTGGCGGCGCAGTTCGGCGCGGTGCTGGAGCAGGCCCAGGGCCGGGGCGAGATCGCGCCGCTGGGTTTTGCCCAGGCGCTGGGCGCCCTGCTGGCCGACTACAGCCTGGGCGTGGTGGCCTACTGGCTGCGCGACACCTCGCCCCATTTCGGCGACACCACGCGCCTGATCGACCTCAGCCTGGACCTGCTGGTGCTGGTGCTGCGCACCGGCCTGGTCAATAAGCTGCTGGAGTTGGGCGGCTTTGTGCTGCGCAGCCAGATGGCGCGCGTGCTGCAGCCCGGCAGCGCCGCGCTGGACTGGCTGGCCCTGGCGCGCGGCGGCCTGCAGGCGGCGGCTGGGGCTTCTGCCGGTACGGGCGCGGCACCCTGGCGCGCCGCGCCCCAGAGCGCTTCTGCACCCCCCCGGGCTGCAGCGGCGCCATCGCGCGCCCGCGGTGCGGCGTCCCCACCGGCCAAACCCCGGGCCCGTGCGTCCGCTGCGGATGCAGACACTGCCGCCGCAGACGCGGCCCAGGGTGCTGCGCCTGCCATGCCAGACGTTGCCGCCCCGGCGCCCCGGCGCCGCACCCGCAAGGAGGCGCCATGACGAGCGCCCCCGCCTTGCTGCTGGGTGCTGTGCTCAGCGCCGTGGCCGCCGCGCTGCACCTGGCCATCATCGTGGGCGGCCCGGCCTGGTACCGCTTCTTTGGCGCGGGCGAGCGCATGGCGCAGTGGGCCGAGCAAGGCCACTGGCTGCCCGCCCTGGTCACGCTGGGCATTGCCGTGGTGCTGCTGGTGTGGGCGGGCTACGCTGCGGGCGCCAGCGGCTACGTGAGCGCCCTGCGCGCACTGCCCGCCATGGGATGGGTGCTGTGGGGCGTGACGGCGGTGTACCTGCTGCGCGGCCTGGCGGTGCTGCCCCTGTGGTGGCTGCGCGCAGCCGAGGTGGACGCCTTTGCCTGGTGGAGTTCGCTGCTGTGCCTGGGTTTTGGGCTGGTGCATTTGCTCGGGCTGTGGCAGCGCGGGGGTGGTGCATGAGCGCCGCGCGGCCGCCCGAAGGCGCGAAGGCCCCCTTGGGGGGCAGTGACCCCAACGCAGTGGGGGAGCGTGGGGGCGCGTTGAGCGCCGGTTCGCACCCGAGCGCGCCAGACCAGCCCAGGCACACGCCCAGGGCCCAGGCCTGCGCCCTGCCCGCAGGCAGCCGCATCGCCGCCCTGGCCCAAGGCGCCACCTGCAGCGATGCCTACCGCATGCCCGACCCCCTGCCGCAGGCCGATGCCCTGGCCACCTACCTGGCGCTGCAGCAGCGCAGCCCGTGGTGGATGCACACCCTGCTGGCCCTGCGCAACGCCGCTGTGCGCCCGCTGGGGCTGAAGACCGGCGGGCTGCAGCCCGTATCCGGCCAAGCCCCCTGCACCCAGGTGGGCGACCCGGTGGGCCTGTTCACCCTGCTGGAGCCGCACCCCGACGAGGTGGTGTTCACGGTGGACGACATCCACCTGCAGGTTTGGCTGTCTTTGCACAAGCTCCCCGCCCATTGCGGCGGCTGGGTCACCCTCTCCAGCGTGGTGCGCCGCCACCCCAATCTGCTTGGCAAGGTCTACCTGGGGGTGGTGTGGCCGGTGCACCAGCGCATCGTGCCGCGCCTGCTGGACTACGGAGCGCGCCATGTCTGAGCCCCGCCACCCGGGCCAGCGCGCCCCGCGCACCGGCCGCCTGGCGCGCGCCGGCGTGGCCTCGGGCACCCTGGCGCGCCTGGGGGCTGCGCAGCTGCTGCACGGCGCGCAAAACCTGCTGCCCGGCGCCCAGGACGCCGCCCAGCGCCAGGCGCAGGAAGAGCGCCTGGGCCGCATTCTGTTCGAGGGTCTGAACCAGCTCAAGGGCACGGCGCTCAAGGCGGCCCAATTGCTCAGCCTGGAAGTGGGCCTGCTGCCTGAAACACTGCGCGCCCAATTGTCGCGTGCCCACTACCAGGTCACACCGCTGAACCGCGCCCATGTGCACAAGCTGCTGGTGGAAGAGTTTGGCGAGCCCGCCAGCCAGTTGTTCGCCCACTTCGAGCCCCAGGCCTTTGCCGCCGCCAGCCTGGGCCAGGTGCACAAGGCGCGCGCGCACGACGGCCAGTGGCTGGCGGTCAAGTTGCAATACCCCGGCATGGCTGCGGCCGTGGCCAGCGATATGGCGCTGCTGCGCCGCGTGCTCGGTCCCGTGGCGTCTGCCGCCGGGGTGGGTCTGCCCGATGCGGCCCTGGTCGAACAGGTGCTGCGCGACATCGAATCCACCGTGCTGCTGGAGCTGGACTACGTGCAGGAAGCCCAGGCCCTGCAGTGGTTTGGCCAACGCCTCACCCGAGAAGGCCTGGTGGTGCCGCAACCCCGTGCTGACCTGAGCAGCGCGCGCGTGCTCAGCATGGCGCTGCTGGAGGGCGAGCACCTGCAGCCCTGGCTGGCCACCGGGCCCAGCCAGGCCGCGCGCGACCGCGTGGGCCAATTGCTGCTGGAGAGCTTTTGGGACAGCCTGCTGCTCGGGCGCATCCAGGCCGACCCGCATCCCGGCAACTACCGCGTGCTGAGCGGCCCGGCGCTGGGCCTGCTGGACTTTGGCCGCACGCTGGTGCTGCCAGCGCCCTTTGTGCACGGCCTGCGCCGCGCCTGGGACGCCTGGCTGGCCGACAGCGGCGCGGGCGTGTTCGAGGCCTACCGCGCGCTGGGCCTGGTCGGCCCCGGTCTGGCCCTGGCGCAGTTCCGCGCCGAGGTGCTGCCCGCGCTGCGCCCGCTGATGCAGTGGCAAATGCAGCCCTGGCGTGTGGCGCGCTTCGACTTTGCCACCCTGGGCCCGCCGCCGCCGCTGGACCGCGCCCTGCACCAGCGCGCCGGGCAACTGCTGCACGCCGTGCCCAGCGAACTGCCGTTTTTCGACCGCGCCTACCTGGGCCTGCTGCAGATGCTGCGCGAGCTGGGTGCGCGGGTGGACACCGGCGCGCGCTGGCAGGCCCTGGCCGCAGGGGCCGCGCCGTCCCCGCCGATCCACAAACCAGACCCAAGCAAGGAGAACCCGCCATGAACCCCGCTGCCCGCCTCACCCACGCGCTGGATGCCGAACAGCGCTGGATCGGCCCCTACCTGCTTGGCGTGGCGGCGCTGCACACGGCGGTGGGCCTGCTGCTCTTCACCCCGGTACTGGCCGAGCTGCTGCGCCCGGGCTGGTGGGACAGTGTGGGCGGCCATGCCCTGCGCGGCGCCGTGGTCTGGTTCCTGCTTTTTGGCGTGCCGCTGGCGCTGCTGGCGACCCTGGTGCGCCCGCTGCAGCAGGCGGCGCAGTGGCGCGCGCTGCGCCATCTGGGCTGGGGCCTGATCGCCCTGGCCGCCTTCGGTGCCAGCCTGATGCCGGTGTCCGGCTTCTGGCTGGTGCTGCCGCCCGCGCTGGCTTTGCTGCGTGCGCCGCGCTGGTAGGGCGGATTTTCAGGAGAAGTTCATGACCCCCTATCTGCTCGCCGCAGCCGCGCTGACCGTTTTTGTGGGGCTCGCGCACAGCGTGGTGGGCGAGTGGCTGGTGTGGCGGCGGCACACCCTGCGCACGGCACTGGGGCGCCAGTGGGGCATCGTCTGGGCCAGTTGGCACCTGGCCACCGTATTGGGCGCGGGGCTGGCCCTGGTGCTGGTGTGGCTGGCGCAGCAGGCGCCCACCGGCCTGGCGGGCTCGCCCTACCTGGCCCCGGCGCGGGCGATTGCTGCCGCCAGCGCCCTGAGCGCCGCCCTGGTGGCATTCGCCACCCGAGGCCGTCATCCCGGCTGGCTGGGCTTGGGGGGCGTGGCGCTGTTGGTGTGGCTGGCGTGAGCGTTGGCGGGTTCCGTTTCGCCTGGCGGCTCCGTGGGGTGATTGAAAAAGGCATCTGGCCCGCGTGAAATGGATGGTTGTTGCTATGAATGTTATAGCAATTACACTGCCCCGATGACCCCGACGTGCACTGCGCGCAGCGCCTCTGCCCCGTACGCCCAGCGCATGAACCGGGTGCTGGACCACATCGACCACCACCTGGACCAAGCGCTGGAGGTGGCCGACCTGGCTGCGGTGGCGCACTTTTCGCCCTTTCACTTTCACCGCATGTTCAGCGCCTGGGTGGGCCAGCCCCTGGGCGCAGGCGCAGGCACAGGGCCTGTTGCCGCAGGCCGACTGCTATGGCATTGGCCATGACGACCCGCACATCACCCGGCGCCCCAATGCCGCTACGACGTCTGCGTGGCCGTGGGCGCCGACTTTGTGGCGCAAAGCCCGGTGTCCACCACCACCCTGCCCGGCGGACGCTACGCCGTGGCGGCCTTTGAGGGCACGGTGGAGCAGCTCTATGCGGCTTGGACCGAGCTGCTGCGCGACTGGCTCCCCGCCAGCGGCCTGCAGATCGACGCCCGTCCGGTGCTGGAGCGCATCCCAGCCGGGACGCAGAAGAACCCCGACACCGGGGTGTTCGCCTGCGAGCTGTGCATTCCGGTGCGGGCGCTGTAGGCGCCGCAAAAGCCCTGGCTTTGCCTTTGCCTGCGCTCGCCAGGCGAGCCGGGGCGTACGGGTGTTTGCCGCCATTCGTTTCGGCACGCGCCAAAGCGTTGCGCGGTCTGCGTTGCACACACTCCGGATCACAAGCCATCCAATTTGGTCCGAGCGGCGCGACCACCTGGCTGGCACCCTGTCCAAGGCGCTGCTGGCCCACTGCCTGCAGCAGGGCTGGCTGCGCCGCGTGGCCGGCGAGCGGGCGCTGGAAGTGACGCCCCCTGGGCGCCAAAGCCTGGCGGCACTGCTGCCTTCTGTGAACACGCTGTGACGCCGCCGCCCGAATCGGTTCACGCGCCCATTGCCGCAAGAACTGGAAGGCAGTTTGCCGACCATTGAGCAGATTGAGGCAGAGTTGGGCGGGGGTGTGGGAGGGCGGTGGGCGCGCACCGGCTTTCCCGTGACCACACCGTGGTGCAGCCAGTGGGCATGTGTTGGCTTGCAAAGCACAGTGATAGCACCTATGCTGTCATTATGATTCCCGTCGTGATTGATACCAACGTTTTCGTCGCAGGCTTGCGTTCAGGCGGCGGTGCGTCGCGGGCGGTGTTGCGCAAGGTATTGACCGGCGCGTTGTCGCCCTTGTTTGGCAATGCGCTGTGGATGGAATACCAGGATTTGCTGGGACGCCCCGTGTGGGGGGACGCCACGACCGCCGCAGAGCGCCAGGGCGCGCTGGCGGCGTTGGCGCGGCAGGGGCGCTGGGTAACGGTGTACTACGGCTGGCGACCCAACTTGCCCGATGAGCGCGACAACCATCTGATCGAGCTGGCGCTGGCGGGTGGCGCGCAGGCCATCGTGACCCACAATTTGCGGGACTTGCGCCGTGGCGAATTGCAGTTGGGAGCTTTGCGGGTGCTGACGCCCGCGCAATGTCTGGAGGAATGGAAATGAGCACTTTGACGATACGCCTGCCCGACGACACCGCGCAGCGGCTGAAATCCTTGGCGCAAAGCCGGGGCCTGTCCATGAACAAGCTGGTGGAACAGCTCAGTGCCCACGCGCTGGCCGCGTGGGACACAGAGAACCACTTCCGCGCCCTGGCGGCTACAGGGGATGTGAACCAGGCGCTGTCGGTACTGGACCGTCTGGACGCCGAGGATGCGGTGCGGAAATAGGCCGAAAAACGGCCTTGGCCCGCAAGGAATATGCGTTAAGTGCTATAAATAACGTAGCACTTCGCGCACCCGCAAAGCGCCCTTCCGGGGCGTGGCCTTACTTCGCCTTCACCTTCAACCGCCACGCATGCAGCAGCGGCTCGGTGTAGCCGCTGGGCTGGGCCAGGCCCTTGAACACCAGATCGCAGGCGGCCTGGTAGGCGGCGCCCTTTTCGTTGCCCACCATGGGGGTGTAGGCCTTGTCACCGGCGTTCTGCTTGTCCACCTTGGCGGCCATACGCGCAAAGGTGTCGCGCACCTGCTTTTCCGTCACTACACCGTGGTGCAGCCAGTTGGCCATGTGCTGGCTGGAGATGCGCAGCGTGGCGCGGTCTTCCATCAGGCCGATGTCGTTGATGTCGGGCACCTTGGAGCAGCCCACGCCTTGGTCCACCCAGCGCACCACGTAGCCCAGGATGCCTTGGGCGTTGTTGTCCAGCTCGGCCTGCTTTTCGGCCTCGGTCCAGTTGGGCGTGGCGGTCACGGGGATGGTGAGCAGGCCGCCCAGCAGCTCGTCGCGCACCTTGTCGTACTTGGTCTTTTCCAGGTCTTTCTGGATGTCAGACACCAGCACCTGGTGGTAGTGCAGGGCGTGCAGCGTGGCGCCGGTGGGGCTGGGCACCCAGGCGGTGTTGGCACCGGCCTTGGGGTGGCCGATCTTCTGCTCCAGCATGGCGCGCATCAAATCGGGCATGGCCCACATGCCCTTGCCGATTTGCGCCTTGCCGCGCAGGCCGCAGGCCAGGCCGACCAGCACGTTGTGCTTTTCATAGGCCTGGATCCAGGCGCTGGTCTTCATGTCGCCCTTGCGGATCATGGGGCCGGCCAGCATGCTGGTGTGCATTTCGTCGCCGGTGCGGTCCAGGAAGCCGGTGTTGATAAAGGCCACGCGACTCGATGCTGCGGCGATGCAGGCCTTCAGGTTCACGCTGGTGCGGCGCTCCTCGTCCATGATGCCCAGCTTCACCGTGCTGTCCTTGAGTCCCAGCATCTGCTCCACGCGGCCAAACAGTTCAGCGGCAAACGCCACTTCAGCCGGGCCGTGCATCTTGGGCTTGACGATGTAGACCGAGCCCTTGCGCGAGTTGCGGTAGGCGTGCTTCTTGCCCTTGTTGATGTCGTGCAGGGCGATGGTGGTGGTCACTACCGCGTCCATGATGCCCTCGGGAATCTCCTTGGTGGAGCTATCGGCGGCGGTGTAGAGGATGGCCGGGTTGGTCATCAGGTGGCCCACATTGCGCACGAACAAGAGCGAGCGCCCGTGCAGCACCACTTCCTTCTTGCCGTCGGCACTCTTGTAGACGCGGTCGCCGTTGAGGCCGCGCGTCAGCGTCTTGCCGCCTTTGTCAAAGGACTCGGTCAGCGTGCCTTGCAGAATGCCCAGCCAGTTGCTGTAACCCAGCACCTTGTCGTCCGCATCCACGGCGGCCACGGAGTCTTCCAGGTCCAAGATGGTGGACAGCGCCGCTTCCACCACCAGGTCGGCCACGCCCGCGGCGTCGCTCTTGCCGATGGGCGTGGCGCGGTTGATCTGGATGTCCAGGTGCAGGCCGTTGTGCTGCAGCAGGATGGAGGAGGGGGCCTTGGCCTCGCCCGTATAGCCCGCGAACTGGTCCTTGTCGGCCAGCTTGGACGTGGTTCCGTCGGCCAGGGTCACGACCAGATCGCCGCCTTTCACTGCGTAGCCGGTGGAGCCCACGTGCGAGCCTTTTTTGAGCGGTGCGGTGCGGTCCAGCACGTGGCGCGCGTACTCAATGACCTTCTTGCCGCGCTTGGGGTTGTAGCCCTTGGGGCCGACCTTTTCGCAGCCCTTTTCTTCCGCGATCACGTCGGTGCCATAGAGCGCGTCGTACAGCGAGCCCCAGCGTGCATTGGCGGCGTTCAGGGCATAGCGCGCGTTCAAAATCGGCACCACCAGCTGCGGCCCGGCCTGCTTGGCCAGTTCGGCGTCCACATTGGCCGTGCTGATCTTCACCTTGCCCGGGTTGGGCACCAGGTAGCCGATCTTCTCCAGAAAGGCGCGGTAGGCGGGCATATCCCCGATGGGGCCGGGATGGGCCTTGTGCCAGGTGTCGATCTCGCTTTGCAGGCGGTCGCGCTCGGCCAGCAGGGCAACGTTCTTGGGCGCCAGGTCGGCCACGATGGCGTCAAAGCCCTTCCAGAAGGCGGCGGCGTCAATGCCGGTGCCGGGCAGCACTTTCTCTTCGATGAAGGCGTGCAGCTGCTGGGCAACCTGCAGGCGGTGGACGGAAATGCGGTTGGTCATGGGAGGCCTTTCAAACAAAAAAGGGAGTCAAACAGGAAAACAGTCGAGCACGGCACGCAGGCTGCTGCCCTGGTGCGTCGGGGGCGTGCCCAATTCTTCAAACGGCTGCCCGCTGCGGTTTACCCACAGGGTCTGGTAGCCAAACCAGGTCGCGCCCAGCGCGTCCCAGGCGTTGGAGCTGACGAACAAAATCTCGGCGGCGTCCAGGCCCAGGGCCTGCGGCCCCAGCGCATAGACCTGGGGGTGCGTCTTGTAGCTGCGCACCGCGTCCGCGCTCAGCACCACATCCAGCAACGGCTCCAGGCCGCTGGACTGCAACGCCTGGTGCAGCATCGGCGGGTCGCCATTGCTCAAAATGCCCGTGGGCACCCCGGCCGCGCGCAGCGCCTGCAGCACCTCGCGGTTCTCTGGGAAGGCGTCCAGGCGGCGGTACTGGTCCATGAGCTGCTGCTCTTGTGGTCCAAAATCGGCATCAGCCCGCGTGGAATATGCGGAGGAAGCTATCTTTTTGATAGCAAATCGAAGCGCGTAGCGCGTCAGCTCCGCAAACGGGCGGTAGTGCGCCCCCCCGTTGCAGGCCCCCACCAGCCGCGTGTATTCGATCTGCTTGTCGCGCCACAGCGTGCTCAGGGCCTGGCCCTGGCCCGGGAACAGCCGCTCGGCCAAGGCCGCCACGCTGTGCACGTCGAACAGCGTGCCATAGGCGTCGAACAGCACCGCGCGCGGCGCGGGTGCACCCGGGGCAGACGGCGTGGGCGGGGGGGAATACTCCATGCCTGCACTGTATTGCATACCGATCCAGCTATTGATTCGGTAAGATGCAACAAATTTGTGACCAATTTGTAGGTAATCATGCCGCAAACCCCCGCTCCATCCGCTGCGCAAGCCGCCCCGCAGCTCCCCCTCACCGGCATCCGCGTGGTCGAATTCACCCACATGGTCATGGGCCCCACCTGCGGCATGGTGCTCGGCGACCTGGGGGCCGAAGTCATCAAGGTCGAGCCGCTCACGGGCGACAACACCCGCAAGCTGCTGGGCAGTGGCGCAGGCTTCTACCCCCTGTTCAACCGCAACAAAAAGAGCCTGGCGCTGGACATGAAAAGCCCCCAGGGCCGCGAACTGCTGCTCAAGCTCATTGCCACCGCCGACGTGGTGAGCGAAAACTTCAAGCCCGAGACCATGCAAAAACTCGGGCTCGACTACGCCACGCTCTCGCGCCAGCACCCGCGCCTGGTCTACGTCAGCCACAAAGGCTTCTTGCCCGGCCCCTATGACCACCGCACCGCCTTGGACGAAGTGGTGCAGATGATGGGCGGCCTGGCCTTCATGACCGGGCGCCCGGGCGACCCGCTGCGCGCGGGTTCCAGCGTCAACGACATCATGGGTGGCGTCTTCGGTGCCGTGGGCGCCATGGCCGCGCTCATGCAGCGCGCGCATACCGGGCGCGGGCAGGAGGTGCAAAGCGCCCTGTTCGAAAACAACATCTTCCTGGTGGCGCAGCACATGCTGCAAAAAGTCGTCACCGGCCAGGCCGCGCGCCCCATGCCCGAAAAAATCTCGCCCTGGGGCATCTACGACGTGTTCAAGGTCCAGGGCGACGAGCAGATCTTCCTGGCCGTGGTGGGCGACGGGCAGTGGAAGACCTTTTGCGAGGCCTTTGGCTTTGCCGACCTTTTTGCCGACGAGCGAATCGCCAGCAACAACGGGCGCGTGCTGGCGCGCGGCTGGCTCATCCCGCTCTTGCGCGAGCGCCTGGCGGCGCACAGCGCTGCCGAGCTGTCCGCCGTGTTCGAGCGCCACGGCCTGCCTTTCGCCCCCATCACCGACCCGCAGCACCTGTTTGACGACCCGCACCTCAACGCCACCGGCGGCCTGGCGCCCATGGAGTTGCCCGACGGGCGCGCCACCAAAGTGCCCCTGCTGCCCCTGACGCTCGACGGCCAGCGCCTGGGCGTGCGCCTGAGCCCCCCAAAGCTGGACGAACACACCGATGCCCTGCTGCGGGAGCTTGGCTACAGTGCCGCCGACATCCAGGCCCTGCGCACGCAAGGCGTGCTGCTTGCACCCACCCCCACCACCCAGGAGAACCCCGCATGACCCCCCTGTGCTCCCGTCCTCGCCCTGCTCTTGTCTCCTGTCTGGGCTCCGTGCTGCGCCCCGGCCTCGCAGCGGCGGGCTTGCTCAGCCTGCTGGGCCTGAGCGCCTGCGGCGCCGACGTAGTGGGGGCGGCCGCCACCACCGCCGCCACCCAGGCGAAACAGGCGCAGCAGGCCCAGCAACAGATCCAGCAGGTGCAGCAGCAGCTCGACGCCGCCGCGCAGCAGGCCCAGGCGCAGCGCCAGGCCGCCGAAGACGCTGCCAAGTAAGCCCTGCCAACCGCCGCTCGGGCGGGCCGCACGCGCATGGACAAACTCAAGCAGCTCGAAACCCTGGTGGCAGTCGCCACCCGGGGCAGCCTCACGGCGGCAGCGCAGGCCGAAGGCGTGGCCCCGGCGGTCATCGGGCGGCGCCTGGACGCGCTCGAAGCCCGCTTGGGCGTCAAGCTGCTGCTGCGCACCACCCGGCGCATCACCTTCACGCATGAAGGCAGCGCCTTTTTGGAGCACTGCCAGCGCATCCTGGCCGAGGTCGCCAGCGCCGAGGCCAGTGTCAGCGCCGGGGGCGTGCGTGCCAGCGGCCACCTGCGCATCACCGCACCGGCGGGCTTCGGGCGGCGCCACGTCGCCCCGCTGGTGCCGCGTTTTCGGGAGCTGCACCCCGAAGTCACGCTCTCGCTCAACCTCTCCGACCGCATCGTCGACATCGCGGGCGAGGGCTTCGACTGCGCCGTGCGCGTGGGCGACATGCCCGATTCATCCCTGGTGAGCGTGCGCCTGGCCGACAACCGCCGCCTGTGCGTGGCCACCCCCGCCTACCTGGAGCGCCGTGGCGTGCCGCGCGCCCCTGGCGACCTGGTGCGCCACGACTGCCTCACCCTCTCCAGTGATGCCTCACAAACGCGCGGCTGGGCCTTTCGTGAAACCCCGGGCAGCAGCACCGTGCACTACATCAAGCCCGGCGGGCCGCTGGATTGCTCTGACGGCCAAGTGCTGCACGACTGGTGCCTGGCCGGGCACGGCATCGCCTGGCGCAGCACCTGGGAGGTGGAGACGGAGATCGCCGCCGGGCGTCTGGTGGCGGTGCTGGAGGACTACGCCGCTCCACCCAACGGCATCTATGCCGTATTTCCCCAGCGCCAGTACCTGGCCCTGCGCGTGCGCCTGTGGATCGACTACCTCAAGCACCACTACGGCCAAAGCGGCTTCTGGCGCGGGCGCGCGGGGCCGTGAATCCCCAGGTCAGCCGCCGAACTCCCGCCCCAGCTCCTGCGCACGCCGGTACGCTGCGTGCATCGCCTCGATGAAGTGGGTTTTCAGGCCCGCCGCCTCCATGGCGCTCAAGGCGGCGTAGGTGGTGCCACCCTTGGACGTGACGCGCTCGCGCAGCACGGCCGGGGGCTCTTGCGACTGGCGGGCCAGCGTCCCGGCGCCCACGCAGGTATTCACCGCCAGGGTGTGGGCCTGCTGCGCACTCAGCCCCATCTGGCGCCCGGCCTCGGTCATGGCCTCCAAGAAGTAGAAGAAATACGCCGGTCCCGAGCCCGACAGCGCCGTCACCGCGTCCAACTGGGCCTCGGCGTCAAGCCACAGCGTGGCGCCGGTGCTGGCCAGCACCGCGTCGGCCAATGCGCGTTGCTGTGCAGTCACGCCAGGGCGCGCGTACAGCGCCGTCATGCCCTGGCCAATCAGGGCCGGGGTATTGGGCATGCAGCGCACGATGCGCTCGCTGCCCAGCCAGCGCGCCATGCTGTCGGTGGGGATGCCGGCCGCCACCGACAGGTGCAGCGCCTGGGCCACAAAGGGTGCCGTGGCCTGCGCCGCCTGGGCAAACACCTGGGGCTTGACCGCCCACACCACCAGCTCGGCGCGCTGCAGGCGCTCGTCAGCCTGGGCCTGGGCCTGCACCCCGAACTGGGCCAGCAGCCGCGCGCGGGCCTCGTCCCAGGGCTCCACCACGCACAACTGCGATGGCTCCATGCCCTGGGCGCGCAGCCCCCCAATGATGGCGCTGGCCATGTTGCCCCCGCCGATGAACGCCACGCACGAAATGTCTGCCATATTCCAGTGTCCTGTGCTCTCTCTATATAAGAACCTTGCTGGCACGCATTGTGGCCCAAGTGACCGCCCCCACCACAATCTCGCAAAAAGGGTGTTGACATGGCATGGGGGTTGCGGCATACTAGCGGGCTTCGCGCAGTTTTGCGTGGAGACTTTTCTGCCCAAATGGATGCGTTGCAAAGGTTGTGGCGCAAACAGCGGGCCCAAGACTGACTGGTGTGCATGGCCTGATTTGGGTGGTGCTATCCAGTACAAGTTGGGAATACACACATGATCCAGACTGAATCTCGATTGGAAGTGGCCGACAACAGCGGCGCCAAGTCCGTGCTGTGCATCAAGGTGCTCGGCGGTTCGAAGCGTCGTTATGCAACCGTGGGCGACATCATTAAGGTAAGCATCAAGGAAGCTGCTCCGCGCAGCCGCGTCAAGAAGGGCGATGTGTACAGCGCGGTGGTGGTTCGCACCGCCAAGGGTATCCGCCGCGGTGACGGTTCCCTGGTCAAGTTTGACGGCAACGCGGCAGTGTTGCTGAATAACAAGTTGGAGCCCATTGGCACCCGTATCTTTGGCCCGGTGACGCGCGAACTGCGTACCGAGCGCTTCATGAAGATCGTGTCCCTGGCGCCCGAAGTTTTGTAAGGACAGGCCATGAACAAACTCCGTAAGGGTGACGAAGTCATCGTGATCGCGGGCCGCGACAAAGGCAAGCGCGGCAAGATTGCACTGCGTGCGGACGATTCGCATGTGGTGATCGAGGGTATCAACTTGGTGAAGAAGCACACCAAGCCCAACCCCATGAAGGGTACGACCGGCGGCATCGTGGAAAAGGCCATGCCTATCCATCAGTCCAACGTGGCAATCTTCAATGCTGCGTCTGGCAAGGCAGACCGCGTCGGTATCAAGGTGCTGGCAGACGGCAAGCGCGTGCGCGTGTTCAAGTTCAGCGGTGAAGAAATCAAGGTGGCATGAGCATGGCACGTTTCCAACAACTCTACCGCGAGAAAATCGTGTCCGAGCTGATGGCCAAGTTTGGCTACACCTCGGTGATGCAGGTGCCTCGCATTACCAAGATCACCCTGAACATGGGCGTGAGCGAAGCGGTCGCTGACAAGAAGGTCATGGAGCATGCGGTGAGCGATCTCACCAAGATCGCAGGTCAGAAGCCTGTCGTGACCCTTGCCAAGAAGGCGATTGCCGGTTTCAAGATCCGCGAGCAGCAAGCCATTGGTTGCATGGTGACCTTGCGCGGCGTGCAGATGTACGAATTCCTGGACCGTTTCATCACCGTGGCTCTGCCCCGCGTGCGTGACTTCCGTGGTATCTCCGGGCGTGCGTTTGATGGCCGTGGCAACTACAACATCGGCGTCAAAGAGCAGATCATCTTCCCCGAAATCGAATACGACAAGGTGGATGCCCTGCGTGGCCTGAACATCAGCATCACCACGACCGCCAAGACCGACGACGAGTGCAAGGCGCTGCTCGCCGGTTTCCGTTTCCCCTTCAAGAATTGAGGTAGACCGTGGCAAAAATGGCTTTGAAACAACGCGAGTTGAAGCGTGAAAAACTGGCTGCCAAGTACGCAGCCAAGTACGCTGAACTCAAGGCAATTGCCGGCGACGCCAAGCGCTCCGAAGACGAGCGTGCCGCTGCCCGCCTGGGTCTGCAAAAGCTGCCCCGCAATGCCAACCCGCACCGCCAGCACAACCGCTGCGAGATCACGGGTCGTGCGCGTGGCACGTTCCGTCAATTCGGTTTGGGTCGCGCCAAGATCCGTGAGATGGCATTCGCCGGTGAAATCCCGGGTGTCACCAAGGCAAGCTGGTAAGCGACAGGAGATTCAAGATGAGCATGAGTGATCCCATCGCCGACCTGCTGACGCGTATCCGTAACGCGCAAATGGTCGCCAAGACCTCGGTGTCGGTGCCCGCTTCCAAAGTGAAAGTGGCCATCGCCCAGGTGTTGAAGGACGAAGGTTATATCGACGGTTTCAGCGTTGCCAGCAAAGATGGCAAGTCGAACCTGGAAATCGCCCTCAAATACTACGCCGGTCGCCCCGTGATCGAGCGCATCGAGCGCGTCAGCCGCCCGGGCCTGCGTGTCTACCGCGGTAGCAACGCCATTCCCCAGGTGCAGAACGGTCTTGGCGTCGCCATCGTCACCACCCCCAAGGGTGTGATGACCGACCGCAAGGCACGCGCAGCCGGTGTCGGCGGCGAAGTGCTGTGCTACGTAGCCTGATGCCCAGGAGAGAACCAACATGTCCCGTGTAGGCAAACTTCCCGTCGCCATTCCTGCAGGAGTGGAAGTGACGATCAAGGACGACCAGATCGCCGTCAAAGGCGCTGGTGGTCAGTTGCAAGTGGCGCAAAACGCCCTCGTCAAGGTCAGCAACGAAGAAGGCAAGCTGCGCTTCGTCCCGGCCAATGACAGCCGCGAAGCCGACGCCATGTCCGGTACCGTGCGCCAACTGGTGAACAACATGGTCATCGGTGTGACCAAGGGTTTCGAGAAGAAGCTCAGCCTGGTCGGCGTGGGTTACAAGGCCCAGGCCACCGGAAACAAGCTCAACCTCGCCGTGGGCTATTCCCATCCGGTGAACTTCGACATGCCCGCGGGCATCTCGGTGGCCACCCCGACCCCGACCGAAATCCTGATCAAGGGTGCTGACCGCCAACGTGTGGGCCAGATCGCCGCTGAAATCCGCGCCGTGCGTCCGCCCGAGCCCTACAAGGGCAAGGGCATCCGCTACGCGGACGAGAAGATCACGATCAAGGAAACCAAGAAGAAATAAGGAACTGCACGATGTTGAACAAGAAAGAACAGCGTCTGCGCAGGGCCCGCCAAACCCGCATTCGCATTGCCAAGCAAGGCGTGGCCCGTCTGACGGTCAACCGCACCAATCTGCACATCTACGCCAGCGTCATCTCCGGCGACGGCTCCAAGGTGCTGGCCTCGGCCTCCACCCTCGAAGCCGAAGTGCGCACCGCCCTCGGTGCTGTGGGCAAGGGCGGCAACGTCGAGGCGGCCAAGATCATTGGCAAGCGCGTGGCGGAAAAAGCCAAGGCTGCCGGTGTCGAGAAAGTTGCGTTTGACCGTGCAGGGTTTGCCTACCACGGTCGCGTCAAGGCCTTGGCCGACGCAGCCCGTGAAGCGGGCCTGCAGTTCTAAGCGGATCGGAAACAATCATGTCCAAAGTACAAGCAAAAATGCAAGGCAAGGCAGAAGGTCCTGAGGACGGTCTGCGCGAGAAGATGATCGCGATCAACCGCGTGACCAAGGTGGTCAAGGGTGGTCGTATCCTCGGTTTTGCTGCACTCACCGTGGTGGGTGATGGCGATGGCCGTATCGGCATGGGCAAGGGCAAGTCGAAGGAAGTTCCTGCGGCTGTTCAAAAGGCCATGGAAGAAGCCCGTCGCAACATGCTCAAGGTGTCTCTCAAGGGCGGCACCATTCACCACGAAGTGCAAGGCCACCACGGCGCCTCCAGCGTCATGATGAGCCCGGCCCCCAAGGGTACCGGCATCATCGCTGGCGGCCCGATGCGCGCCGTGTTCGAGGTCGTGGGCATTACCGACATCGTGGCCAAGAGCCATGGTTCGTCCAATCCCTACAACATGGTCCGTGCCACGCTCGACGCCTTGTCCGCTTGCACCACCCCGGCGGGTGTTGCTGCCAAGCGCGGCAAGTCGGTCGAAGAGATCTTTGCCTGAGAGGCGGGTTCGTTATGACGACTCAACAAACCGTGAAAGTACAGCTGGTTCGCAGCCCCATCGGCTGCAAGCAGTCCCATCGCGACACCGTGCGCGGCCTGGGCCTGCGCAAGCTCAACAGCGTCAGTGAACTGCAGGACACCCCGGCAGTGCGCGGCATGATCAACAAAGTCGCCTACCTGGTGAAGCTTCTGTAAGAGGTGTGATGATGGAACTCAATAGCATCAAACCCGCTGCAGGCGCCAAGCACGCCAAGCGCCGCGTTGGCCGCGGCATCGGCTCCGGCCTGGGCAAGACCGCAGGTCGTGGCCACAAGGGCCAGAAGTCCCGCGCTGGCGGCTACCACAAGGTCGGCTTTGAAGGCGGTCAGATGCCCATGCATCGCCGTCTGCCCAAGCGCGGCTTCAAGTCCCAGTCGCTCAAGTTCAACGCCGAAATCACCCTGGCGCAGCTCGATGCGCTCGGTCTGGGCGACGTCGACATGCTGGCACTCAAGGCCGCCGGTCTGGTGGGCGAGCTGATCAAGGTGGTCAAGGTGATCAACACCGGCGCTATCGGCAAGGCCGTCAAGCTCACTGGTATCGGTGCTACCGCCGCTGCCAAGGCGGCCATTGAGGCCGCTGGCGGCAGCGTGGCCTGAATTCGGGTGACCCGGTAAGGACGTCTGTGGCAACCAACGCAACCCAAATCGCAAAGAGCGGCAAGTTTGGCGACTTGCGTCGCCGCTTGGTGTTTCTGCTGCTGGCTTTGGTCGTGTACCGCATCGGGGCGCATATCCCCGTGCCGGGCATCGATCCGGTCCAGTTGCAGGCGCTGTTCAAGAGCCAGCAGGGTGGCATATTGAGCCTGTTCAATATGTTCTCGGGCGGGGCCTTGTCCCGCTTCACCGTGTTCGCCCTGGGGATCATGCCGTACATCTCGGCATCGATCATCATGCAGTTGTTCACCTACGTCGTTCCCGCATTCGAGCAGCTCAAGAAAGAGGGCGAGGCCGGGCGGCGCAAGATCACCCAGTACACGCGCTACGGCACCCTGGGCCTGGCCTTGTTCCAGTCGCTGGGCATTGCCCTGGCGCTGGAGTCCTCGGCCGGTCTGGTCATTGCTCCGGGCATGGGTTTCCGCCTCTCGGCCATGGTCACGCTCACCGCGGGCACCATGTTCCTGATGTGGCTGGGCGAGCAGATCACCGAGCGTGGTCTGGGCAACGGGATCTCGATCCTGATCTTCGGCGGTATCGCCGCCGGCCTGCCCAGCGCCATTGGCGGCCTGCTGGAGCTGGTGCGTACCGGCGCCATGAGCATCATCGTGGCCCTGCTGATCGTTGCCATCGTGGCCCTGGTGACCTACTTCGTGGTGTTCGTCGAACGCGGGCAGCGCAAGATCCTGGTCAACTACGCCCGGCGCCAGGTGGGCAACAAGGTGTATGGCGGCCAAGCGTCGCATCTGCCTTTGAAGCTCAACATGGCCGGGGTGATTCCACCGATCTTCGCGTCCTCCATCATCCTGATGCCGGCCACGGTGGCGGGCTGGTTTGGTTCCAACGAGTCCATGACCTGGCTCAAGGACATTGCCAGCACGCTCAGCCCCGGGCAGCCCATCTATGTGATGCTGTACGCTGCGGCCATCGTGTTTTTCTGCTTCTTCTATACCGCCCTGGTCTTCAACAGCAAGGAAACGGCGGAGAACCTGAAGAAGAGCGGTGCCTTCATTCCTGGTATCCGTCCCGGAGAGAACACCGCCCGCTACATTGATAAAATACTGCTTCGTTTGACCCTGGCAGGCGCGATCTACATCACGTTCGTCTGTTTGCTGCCCGAGTTCCTCATTCTGAAGTACAACGTGCCGTTCTATTTCGGTGGCACGTCGCTGTTGATCATTGTTGTGGTCACCATGGATTTCATGGCGCAGGTGCAAAACTACCTGATGTCGCAGCAGTACGAGTCTTTGTTGAAGAAGGCCAATTTCAAGGCTTGAGTGTGGGTAGAGATGCCCGCGGGCGTCGCGTTCTGCCGTTGTTGGCGAATGCAGGCATGCGGGGTGATTGGATCGTTAGGCGGTTTCCGGGCGAATTGCACGTTGCGGGGCTGATTGTTTTAGGAGAGAAAAAATGAAGGTTTCGGCTTCGGTCAAGAAAATTTGCCGCAACTGCAAGGTGATTCGCCGCAAAGGCGTGGTGCGGGTGATCTGCACCGATCCCCGCCACAAGCAGCGGCAAGGTTAAAGGCACGAGTTTCTAGAGGAAAAACATGGCACGTATCGCTGGCATCAATATTCCGCCGCACAAACACGCGGAGATCGGCTTGACCGCCATTTTTGGCATTGGCCGTCCGCGCGCTCGCAAGATCTGCGAAGCCTGCGGCATCGACTACTCCAAGAAGGTCAAGGATCTGACCGACGCCGATCTGGAAAAGATCCGTGATCAGATCGCCCAGTTCACCATTGAAGGGGATCTGCGTCGCGAGACCACCATGAACATCAAGCGTTTGATGGACATTGGTTGCTACCGCGGTTTCCGTCACCGCCGTGGGTTGCCCGTGCGTGGTCAGCGTACCCGCACCAATGCCCGCACCCGCAAAGGTCCGCGCAAGTCTGCTGCGTCTTTGAAGAAATAATAAAGGTCGATTCGTATGGCAAAAGCTCCCGCCAACAGCGCTGCCCAGCGCGTGCGCAAGAAGGTTCGCAAGAACATTGCCGACGGCATTGCACACGTGCATGCCTCGTTCAACAACACCATCATCACCATCACGGACCGCCAGGGCAACGCGCTCTCTTGGGCTTCGTCCGGTGGTCAGGGTTTCAAGGGTTCGCGCAAATCGACGCCCTTTGCTGCCCAGGTGGCGTCCGAAGTGGCTGGCCGCGCTGCGCAAGAGCAGGGCATCAAGAACCTCGATGTGGAAATCAAGGGTCCCGGCCCGGGCCGCGAGTCTTCCGTGCGCGCCTTGGCTGCCCTGGGCATCCGCATCAACTCCATTTCCGACGTGACCCCGGTGCCGCACAACGGCTGCCGTCCGCAAAAGCGCCGTCGCATCTGATTTTTTTGTAAGCCCACCGCCACCCGCAGTTTGCGGGTGGCTCCCGCTTTTGTGAAAGCGGTAGTTGACATAAAGGAAGTATCAAGTGGCACGCTATCTCGGCCCCAAGGCCAAACTCTCCCGCCGCGAAGGCACGGACCTGTTCCTCAAGAGCGCCCGCCGCTCCATTGCGGACAAGGCCAAATTCGACTCCAAGCCCGGCCAACATGGCCGCACCTCTGGCGCCCGCACCTCCGACTACGGCGTGCAGCTGCGCGAGAAGCAGAAGGTCAAGCGCATGTATGGCGTGCAGGAAAAGCAGTTCCGCCGCTACTTCGAGGAAGCCGATCGCCGCAAGGGCAACACCGGCGCCAACCTGCTGTCGCTGCTGGAGTCCCGTCTGGACAACGTGGTGTACCGCATGGGTTTTGGTTCCACCCGCGCTGAAGCACGCCAGCTCGTTTCTCACAAGGCCATTTTGGTCAATGGGAAGTCGGTGAACATCCCCTCCTTCATGGTGAAGGCTGGCGATCTGGTGGCCGTGCGTGAAAAGTCCAAGAAGCAGGCCCGTATTCTGGAAGCTCTGCAACTGGCACAGCAGGTCGGTATGCCGGCCTGGGTCGATGTCAGCTCGGACAAGGCCGAAGGGGTGTTCAAATCCGTTCCGGACCGCGACCAGTTTGGCGCTGACATCAACGAATCCATGATCGTTGAGTTGTACTCGCGCTAATTCTTGAGCCATCGTTTTTCGTTCCTGGACCCCGTTGCAGCGGGGTTTAGGTGCTTCACCAGCCTTACCGATGTAACGAGTCGGGGGTATTGAGAGGAAGTCTTCATGCAAAGTCTGCTGAAACCCAAGTCCATCAACGTCGAACAAGTGGGGCCGAACCGCGCCAAGGTGGCGCTGGAGCCCTTCGAGCGTGGTTACGGCCACACCCTGGGCAACGCATTGCGGCGCGTGCTGCTGTCGTCCATGCCTGGGTACGCTCCGACCGAGGTGACGATCGCGGGTGTGCTGCACGAGTACTCCTCCATCGATGGCGTGCAGGAAGACGTCGTCAACATCCTGCTCAACCTCAAGGGCGTGGTCTTCAAGCTGCACAACCGCGAAGAAGTCACCCTGAGCCTGCGCAAGGACACCGAAGGCGTGGTCACCGCCGCCGACATCCAGACGCCGCACGACGTGGACATCATCAACCCGGAGCACGTGATCGCGCACCTGTCGCAAGGCGGCAAGCTGGACATGCAGATCAAGGTGGAAAAGGGCCGTGGCTATGTGCCTGGTACCGTGCGCCGCTACGGTGACGAGCCCAACAAGGCCATCGGCCGCATCGTGCTGGACGCATCGTTCTCGCCGGTCAAGCGCGTGAGCTACACCGTGGAGAGCGCGCGCGTCGAGCAGCGCACCGACCTGGACAAACTGGTGGTCGAGATCGAGACCAATGGCGCCATCACTGCGGAAGATGCGGTGCGCGCCTCGGCCAAGATCCTGGTCGAGCAACTGGCGGTGTTCGCCCAGCTTGAAGGCAGCGATCTGGCGGGAGCGTTCGACGCACCCTCCTCGCGTGGCGCTACCCAGTTCGACCCGATCTTGCTGCGTCCCGTGGACGAGCTTGAACTCACGGTGCGTTCGGCCAACTGCCTCAAGGCGGAAAACATCTATTACATCGGTGATCTGATCCAGCGCACCGAGAACGAACTGCTCAAGACCCCGAATCTGGGCCGCAAGTCGCTCAACGAGATCAAGGAGGTCTTGGCCTCGCGCGGTTTGACCCTGGGCATGAAGCTCGAGAGCTGGCCGCCCGCCGCGTTGGAAAAGCGCTGATACGGCGTTTTCGCCCACCGCGTCAATTTTTTTGTTTGAACCCGCAAGGGTTCGGTGCCCCGGGCAGTACCTGATACGGCTGCTCCGTTTTAAAAGAGAAGGAACCACTATGCGCCACGGACACGGACTCCGCAAACTCAACCGCACATCTTCCCATCGTCTGGCGATGCTGCGCAACATGATGAATTCGCTCATCGAGCACGAAGTCATCAAGACCACCGTTCCCAAGGCCAAGGAACTGCGCCGCGTGATCGAGCCCATGATCACCCTGTCCAAGGAAGCCAACCTGGCCAACCGCCGCCTGGCGTTTGACCGCCTGCGCGACCGCGATAGCGTGACCAAGCTGTTCAACGAGCTGGGCCCGCGCTACAAGACCCGTCCGGGTGGCTACACCCGCATCCTGAAGATGGGCTTCCGCGTGGGTGACAACGCCCCCATGGCCCTGGTCGAATTGGTCGACCGCCCCGAAATTTCTGCCGAAGCTCCCGCAGCCGCCGCAGAATAAGGTATACTACTAGCTTACCGCGCGATGGAGCAGTCTGGTAGCTCGTTGGGCTCATAACCCAAAGGTCGGAGGTTCAAATCCTTCTCGCGCAACCAAACACCATGCGGCCTTTGCCGCAGTAAAAAAGGGCTCACTTCGGTGGGCCTTTTTTGTTTCTGGCGCAATAGGCGGTGTTTGAGTGGCTGGGGCCGGTTGGGCTTCCAGTCCCCTGGGTTCGCCGAGGCAACTTTCGTGTGCTCGGCGGCGCGATGAACTGTTTCAGCGAAGTGAGTTGATATGCCCCAGTACCGTTCCAAAACCTCCACCGCCGGGCGCAACATGGCCGGCGCGCGCTCCTTGTGGCGCGCCACGGGCATGAAGGACGCCGACTTTTCCAAACCCATCGTGGCGGTGGTCAACAGTTTCACCCAGTTCGTGCCCGGTCACGTGCACCTCAAAGACCTGGGGCAACTGGTGGCGCGTGAGATCGAGGCGGCGGGCGGGGTGGCCAAGGAGTTCAACACCATCGCCGTGGACGACGGCATTGCCATGGGCCACGATGGCATGCTGTATTCGCTGCCCAGCCGCGACATCATTGCGGATTCAGTGGAGTACATGGTCAACGCCCACTGTGCCGACGCCATGGTGTGCATCTCCAACTGCGACAAGATCACCCCGGGGATGTTGATGGCCGCGATGCGACTGAACATTCCGGTGGTTTTTGTTTCGGGCGGGCCCATGGAAGCCGGCAAGGTGCAATTGGCGAACCCTGCGACCCAGACCTTGGAGTTCAAGAAGCTCGACCTGATCGACGCCATGGTGATGGCCGCCGACAGCAAGGTGAGCGATGCCGACGTGGCCGAGGTCGAGCGCTCGGCCTGCCCCACCTGCGGCTCCTGTTCGGGCATGTTCACCGCCAACTCCATGAACTGCCTGACCGAGGCGCTGGGCCTGTCCTTGCCGGGCAACGGCACGGTGGTGGCGACGCATGCCGATCGCGAAGGCCTGTTCAAGCAGGCCGGGCGGCGCATTGTGGAACTGTGCCGCCAGTATTACGAGCAGGAAGACGCACGCGTGCTGCCGCGCGCCATTGGCAAGAAGGCATTCGACAACGCCATGGCGCTGGACATTGCCATGGGCGGTTCGACCAACACCATCCTGCACATCCTGGCCATTGCGCAGGAGGCCGGGATCGACTTCAGCATGGCCGACATCGACCGGCTCTCGCGTGTGGTGCCCCAGCTGTGCAAGGTGGCGCCCAATACCAACAAGTACCACATCGAGGACGTGCACCGCGCCGGAGGCATCTACGGCATCCTGGGTGAACTGGACCGCGCGGGCAAGCTGCACACCGACGTGCCCACCGTGCACGCCAAGACCCTGAAGGACGCCTTGGACCAGTGGGACGTGGCGCGCAATCCGAGCGAGGCGGTCAAGACCTTCTACATGGCCGGCCCCGGTGGCATACCGACCCAGGTGGCGTTCAGCCAGTCGGCGCGCTGGCCAGGGCTGGACACCGACCGCGCGCAGGGCTGCATCCGCTCCTTCGAGCACGCTTTCAGCAAGGAAGGCGGCCTGGCTGTGCTGCGCGGCAACATTGCGCTGGACGGCTGTGTGGTCAAGACCGCGGGCGTGGACGACAGCCTGCTGGTGTTTGAGGGCCCGGCCTTTGTGACCGAGTCGCAGGACGAAGCCGTGGCCCGCATCCTGAGCGACGAGGTGAAGGCGGGGGACATCGTGATCGTGCGCTACGAAGGCCCCAAGGGTGGCCCCGGCATGCAGGAGATGCTCTACCCGACCAGCTACATCAAGTCCAAGGGCCTGGGCAAGGCCTGTGCGCTGCTGACCGACGGGCGTTTTTCCGGGGGCACCTCGGGTCTGTCCATCGGCCACGCCTCCCCCGAGGCGGCTGCTGGTGGCGCCATTGGCCTGGTGCGCCAGGGCGACCGCATCCGCATCGACATTCCAAACCGCTCCATCAACGTGCTGCTCAGCGACGAGGAACTGGCGCACCGCCGTGCCGAGCAGGATGCCAAGGGCTGGAAGCCCGCGCAGCCCCGCCCGCGCAAGGTGTCTGCGGCCCTCAAGGCCTATGCCAAGCTGGTGATGTCGGCCGACAAGGGCGCGGTGCGCGACCTGTCCCTGTTGGAAGACTGAGTCCGCGCAAAAGAGGCGCCACCCCCCGTTAACCGGGTGAAAAATGCAGCCAAAAGAAGCGCCAGCCCGCGTATATATTGCGGCTGGCGCTTCTTTTTTTATAGCGACTGGACTTCCACCGCGCAGTCGTAGAAGCAGGGTCCACCACCCATGTCGGTCAGGCCCTGGTGGGTGAGTTCGTTCACATTGGTGCCGTTGGCCCCGAGCTTGCGCCACCACACCCCCAGGCCGTTGACCACACCGGGGCGGGCGCGTTCGCCCACCTGGGCGCGGCAGTGGGTCTCACCGCGCGCGTTGAACACGCGCACCATCTGGCCATGGGCAATGCCGCGCGCGCCAGCGTCGGCGGGGTGGATCTCCAGCACGGGTTCTTTTTCCTGGGCCTGCAGGCTGGCGACGTTGACAAAGCTGGAGTTGAGGAAGTTGCGCGCCGGGGGCGAGATCATGGCCAGCGGGTAGCCCGGCACCGTGCCTGCGGCCTCGTAGTTGGGCACATGGTCGGGCAGCGGGTCCAGGCCACGGGCCGCCAAGGCGCTGGAAGCGAACTCGCACTTGCCGCTGGGGGTGGCAAAGCCCCCCTGGGCAAAGGGTGTGGCCGAGGTCGGCAAGGTGGCGTAGCCCTGTGCCAGCAGGTGCTCGAAGTCAATGCGGTCGCCAAAGGCCTGGCGGCACATGGTTTCGTCGCTGTCGGCGAAGCAGGGCTCGTCAAAACCCATGTGCGCGGCCAGCCCGCGAAAGATCTGCGCGTTGGATTGGGCCTGGCCCAGCGGCGCAATGGCCGGGCGGTTGAGCTGCACGTCGGTGTGGCCGTAGGCGGTGTGGATGTCCCAGTGCTCCAGCTGCGTGGTGGCGGGCAGCAGGTAGTCGGCGTAGTCGGCGGTGTCGGTCTGGAAGTGCTCCAGCACCACGGTGAACAAGTCCTCGCGGGCAAAGCCCTGCGCCACGCGGCGCGAATCCGGGGCGATGGCCACCGGGTTGCTGTTGTAGACCAGCAGCGCCTTCACCGGGGGGCCAAACCCGCCACCGCCGGGGTGGCACAGGCTGTTGCCGATGTCGGCCATGTTCAGGGTGCGCGGGCGGCGCGTTCCCAGCAGGTCGGGGCGCTGCAGCGTGGCCTTGTCGGCGGCGAAATTGCCGGAAGAAGACAGCAGCAGGCCGCCGCTGGCCTGGCGCCAGGCCCCCACCAGCGCGGGCAGGCAGGCCACCGCGCGCACGGCGTTGCCGCCGCCGCGCACGCGCTGCATGCCGTAGTTCAGGCGGATGGCCGCGCCTTCGCCGCGCAGGGCGGTTGGGCCGTAGTCGGCGGCGAGCTGGCGGATCTGCGCGGCATCGATGCCGCACACTGCCGCCGCGCGCTCCGGCGGCCACTGCAGGGCGCGTTCGCGCAGCGCGGCAAAGCCCTGGGTGTAGCGCTCGATGTAATCGTGGTCCAGCCAGCCGTGGGTGATGAGTTCGTGCATCAGCGCCAGCGCCAGCGCGGCATCGGTGCCGGGCAGCAAGGCGATGTGCTCGTGGCAGCGTTCGGCGGTCTCGCTGCGCCGGGGGTCGATGCAGACCAGGCGCGCGCCCTGGCGTTTGGCCTCTTGCGCGTAGCGCCAGAAGTGCACCGAGCTGGTGATGGGGTTGCTGCCCCAGACCAGGATCAGGCGCGCGTTGGCAAATTCTTCCAGGTGCATGCCGCGTTTGGTTCCCAGGGTCAGCAGCAGGCCCTCGCCCCCGGCGGCGGCGCAGATGGTGCGGTCCAGCAGCGAAGCGCCCAGGCGGTGCATGAAGCGTTGTGCCATGCCGTCGCCCTGCACCAGGCCCATGGTGCCAGCGTAGCTATAGGGCAGTATGGCCTCGGGGCCCAGCGCCGGGTCTTCGGCAATGGCGCGCAGGCGCTGGGCGATGTCGCGCAGCGCCGTGTCCCAGTCCACCGGCTCGAGGCGCGCGCCCGGCCCCTTGGGGCCGGCGCGGCGCAGGGGCTGCAGCAGCCGCGCGGGGTGGTAGCTGCGCTCGGTGTAGCGCGACACCTTGGTGCACAGCACGCCGTGGGTGTGGGGATGGGCTTCGTTGCCGCGCACCTTGAGGGCGACACCGTCGCGCACGGTGGTGAGCAGGGAGCAGGTGTCGGGGCAGTCGTGCGGGCACACGCCCAGCACTTCGTGGGTGCCAGACAGCGGGGGGAATGCGGTGGCGGAGTTCATGGCGTGATGGTAGCGAGAAACCCTGGTGCTACCGCCGCCCGGGCCGCAGCGCAATAATGCGGCCATGCAATTGATACCGGAGATCGTCGCCGCGCAAGAGGCCCTGCAGGCCCTGCGCCGCGACCTGCACGCGCACCCCGAACTGTGCTTTGCCGAACAGCGCACCAGCGCCGTGGTGGCCCAGGCCCTGCGCGGCTGGGGCATCGAGGTGCACACCGGCCTGGGCAGCACCGGGGTGGTGGGGCTGGTGCGCGGCACGCGCGCTGGCGGCACCCGTGCGGTGGGCCTTCGCGCCGACATGGATGCATTGCCCATGCAGGAGGCCAACCAGTTTCCCCACGCCAGCCGCCACCCCGGGCGCATGCACGCCTGCGGGCACGACGGCCACACCGCGATGCTGCTGGGGGCGGCGCAGTACCTGGCGGCGCACCGCGACTTTGCGGGCACGGTGGTGCTGATTTTTCAGCCCGCCGAAGAGGGCGGGGGGGGCGCGCGCGAGATGATCCGCGACGGCCTGTTCGACAAATTTCCGGTGGAAGCGGTGTTTGGCCTGCACAACTGGCCCGGGGGCGAAGTGGGCCAGATGGCGGCCAGCCCGGGTGCGGTGATGGGGTCCAGCAACGAATTTCGCATCGTGCTGCACGGCAAGGGCGGGCACGCCGCCATGCCGCACACCACGGTGGACCCGCTGCCGGGCGCCTGCCAATTGGTGCTGGCGCTGCAGACCGTGGTGAGCCGCAGCGTGCGCCCGATTGACGCCGCTGTGGTGTCGGTCACCATGGTGCATGCGGGCGAGGCCACCAACGTGGTGCCCAACCAGGTGGAGCTGCAGGGCACCGTGCGCACCTTCAGCACCGAGGTGCTGGACCTGGTGGAGCAGCGCATGCAGGCGCTGAGCGAGCACACCGCGCTGGCCCACGGGCTGCGCTGTGAATGGGAGTTCCACCGCAACTACCCGCCCACGGTGAACAGCGCCGCCGAGGCCGCTTTTGCGCGCGAGGTGATGGCGCAGGTGGTGGGGGCGGATCGCGTGCTGGTGCAGGAGCCCACCATGGGGGCGGAAGACTTTGCCTACATGCTGCAGGCGCGCCCGGGCTGCTACGGCTTTCTCTTCAATGGCGATGGCGCGCACCGCACGGCAGGCCATGGCATGGGGCCGTGCACGCTGCACAACCCCAGCTACGACTTCAACGACGAACTGCTGGCCTTGGGCGCGACCTATTGGGTGCGCCTGGCTCAGGCCTGGCTGGCCAAGCCCTGAAAGCGCTCCTGGGCCATGCGCTGCAGGCCCAGGAAGATCAGGTTGTCCACCAGCTCGAAGGGCACGGTCATGGTGGGCGCCATCTTCCAGCCTGCACCGCCGGTCATGATGCAGCGCGGCTCCAGGCCGGTGTGCTCACGCAGGTGCTGCACCATGCACTGCACCGCCCCGGCAATGGCGTAGGTGCCGCCGCTGGTGAGCGCGTCGCTGGTGTTGGTGGGGAAGTAGCGCACCTCGCCGGTGGGCACGTGCAGGCCCGCGGTGCCGGATTCGAGCGCGCGCAGCATGATGCCGTGCCCGGGCAGGATGAAGCCCCCCAGGAAGCGCCCATCGGCGTCCACCGCCTCCACCGTCACGGCCGTGCCCACCATCACCACCACCATGGGGGCCTGTATGCCCTGGCTGCACAGGTGGTGCCAGCCGCCGATCATGGCCACCCAGCGGTCCGCGCCCAGGCGCGCGGGGTGGTCGTAGCCATTGTGCAGCCCGGCTTCGGCCTCGTTGGCTACCACCCACTGGGCGTGCACGTCCCACATCTCCAATTGCTCGTCCACGCGCCGACGCACGGCGTCGGCGGCCACGGCACAGCCCAGCACCGCATCGGGGCGCGGCAGGCGTGACCATTCGCCCTCGGCGAGGTGGTCGATGTTCTCCAGAAACTCCACCCCTTCGGCGATCAGCGTGGCGCCGGGGCAGGGGGCGTCGTAGCAGGCCCACTTGAGGCGGGTGTTGCCGATGTCAATGGCCAAAAAGCTCATGCTGCCATCCGTAGCGTAGCGGCGGAGCTGCCCTCAGCCCTGGCGCCAGGGCAGGCCATGGAAGCGCCAGCCGCCCACGTGCCCGCGCTGGCCCTGGGCGTCGGCGTCGCCCTCGAAGCCTTCGAGCACGTTGTAGGCCTGCAAGCCCAGCTCGGTGGCGCGCTTGGCGGCGGCGATGGAGCGCACGCCGCTGCGGCACAGGAACAGCACCGCTTTGCCCGCAGGCACGGCCTCTTGCACGGCGGCGTCGAAGTTCGGGTTGAACGCCATGCCGGGCCACTGCTTCCAGGGCACGGCCACGGCGCCCGGCACCTGGCCGACCCACTCGCGCTCGGCATCGGTGCGCACGTCCACCAGCACGGCCTGGCCGCTTTGCCACCAGGCGCAGGCGGCGGTGGGGGCAATGTCACCCGCGTAGCCAGCGGCGGGGCGGATGTCGGAAGGGGCGGGTGCAGCGTTCATGGGAGTCCTCGGCGGTGCGCTGGGCGCGCGTTGCAGGCTGTGACTCTAGCGGAAAACAATGGCCCCGCCGGTCGCGTGCGTAGCTTGTCAGGCACGTGCAGTACAAAACGGCTATAGTTGACGTTTACGTAAACGTCAATTGATCCGTGGTCGGAAACCCTGGCCGCGGCAGCTTGCGAAGGACCACCCGCATGACCCAGCTCAACGCCGAATTCCAGGCCCTGGCCCAGTACCGCCCCACCCACAAGGTGCGTTTCGTCACCGCCGCCAGCCTGTTCGACGGGCACGACGCGGCCATCAACATCATGCGCCGCATCCTGCAGGGCATGGGGGTGGAGGTGATCCACCTGGGCCACAACCGCAGCGTGGAAGAGGTGGTTACCGCCGCCTTGCAGGAAGATGTGCAGGGCATTGCCGTGAGCTCCTACCAGGGCGGGCATGTGGAGTACTTCAAGTACATGGTGGACCTGCTGCGCCAGCGTGGGGGCGAGCACATCCAGGTGTTTGGCGGCGGCGGTGGGGTGATCGTGCCGACCGAGATCCGCGAGCTGCAGGCCTATGGCGTGGCACGCATCTACAGCCCCGAAGACGGCCAGCGCATGGGCTTGCAAGGAATGATCGGCGAGATGGTGATGCGCTGCGACAAAGACAACAGCGGCTTCGCGCCGACCGACGTGGCAGCACTGCAGGGCCACACCCCGCAGGCCTGGCGCGCGCTGGCGCAACTGCTGACTGCGCTCGAATCCCAAGGGGAAAATCAGCCACTGGCCCGCGCCGTGCGGGACTTGGCTGCTACCAAAACCATACCAGTCCTGGGCATTACCGGCACCGGCGGGGCGGGCAAGTCTTCGCTCACCGACGAGCTGATCCGCCGCCTGCGCCTGGACCAGGGCGATGGCCTGCACATCTGCGTCATCAGCATCGACCCGAGCCGGCGCAAGAGCGGCGGCGCGCTCTTGGGCGACCGCATCCGCATGAACGCCATAGGTCCGTGGAAGTCGGAGGCGGTGAGCGCCGCCGGGCCGTCCCAAGGCGCGAAGGCCCCCTCGGGGGGCAGCGAACCCAACGCAGTGGGGAGCGTGGGGGCGAGAGTTTTCATGCGTTCGCTGGCCACGCGCGACTCGGGCAGCGAGATCAGCCAGGCGCTGCCCGACGCGGTGGCCGCCGCCAAGTGCGCGGGCTTTGACCTCATCATCGTCGAGACCTCGGGCATCGGCCAGGGCGATGCCTCCATCGTGCCCTTTGTGGACGTGCCGCTGTACGTGATGACGCCCGAGTTTGGCGCCGCCAGCCAGCTGGAAAAAATCGACATGCTGGACTTTGCCGAGTTTGTCGCCATCAACAAGTTCGACCGCAAGGGGGCTGCAGATGCGCTGCGCGACGTGCGCAAGCAGGTGCAGCGCAACCGCGAGGCATTCAGCACCGCGCCCGACGCCATGCCGGTGTTCGGCACCATGGCGGCGCGCTTCAACGACGACGGGGTGAGCGCCCTGTACCAGGCGCTGCTGCCGCGCCTGGCGGGCCTGGGCTTGCAGGCCACGCTGCCCGGGGCCCTGCCCGCCGTGGCGGTGCGCGCCAGCAGCAACCTGCACGCCGTGGTGCCCCCGGCGCGGGTGCGCTACCTGGCCGAGATCAGCGACACCGTGCGCGGCTACAAGGCGCGCGCCCGTGCCCAGGCGCGCCTGGCGCGCGAGCTGCAGCAACTGCGCGAGAGTGCGCGCATGCTGGCGCAAGACCCCTGCGGCTGCGACGCCCAGGGCAGCGCCCAGGGCGCGTTGCAGGCGCTGGCCCAGCAGCGCGCGCTAGGCCTGCAGGCCGATGCGGCCAAGCTGCTGGCCCAGTGGCCCGACATGCAAAAGGCGTATGCCGGTGACGAATACGTGGTGAAGATCCGCGACAAGGAACTGCGCACGGCACTGACCACCAAGTCCTTGAGCGGCACCACCATCCGCAAGGTGGCCCTGCCGCAGTATGAGGACCACGGCGAAATCCTCAAGTGGCTGATGCTGGACAACGTGCCCGGCAGCTTCCCTTACACCGCGGGCACCTTCGCCTTCAAGCGCGAGGGCGAAGACCCGACGCGCATGTTCGCGGGCGAAGGCGACGCCTTCCGCACCAACCGGCGCTTTCGGCTGCTTTCCGAGGGCATGCCCGCCAAGCGCCTGTCCACGGCGTTTGACTCGGTCACGCTCTACGGCAACGACCCCGACCCGCGCCCGGACATCTATGGCAAGGTGGGCAACAGCGGCGTGTCCATCGCCACGCTCGACGACCTCAAAGTCTTGTACAGCGGCTTCGATTTGTGCAACCCGACCACCAGCGTTTCCATGACCATCAACGGGCCCGCACCGGCCATGCTGGCCATGTTCATGAACACGGCCATCGACCAGAACGTGGACAAATTCAAGGCGGACAACGGCCGCGAGCCCACCGACACGGAGGCGGCCAAGATCAAGGAATGGGTGCTGGCCAATGTGCGCGGCACGGTGCAGGCCGACATCCTGAAAGAAGACCAGGGCCAGAACACCTGCATCTTCTCCACCGAATTCAGCCTGAAGGTGATGGGCGACATCGCCGAGTACTTTGTGCACCACAACGTGCGCAACTTCTACTCGGTGTCCATCTCGGGTTACCACATTGCCGAAGCCGGTGCCAACCCGATCAGCCAATTGGCCTTCACCTTGTCCAACGGCTTCACGCTGGTGGAGGCCTACCTGGCGCGCGGCATGCACATCGACGACTTCGCGCCCAACCTGAGCTTCTTCTTCAGCAACGGCATGGACCCGGAATACACGGTGATGGGCCGCGTGGCACGGCGCATCTGGGCCGTGGCCATGAAGGACAAGTACGGCGCTAACGAGCGCAGCCAGAAGCTCAAGTACCACATCCAGACCAGTGGGCGCAGCCTGCACGCGCAGGAAATCCAGTTCAACGACATCCGCACCACGCTGCAGGCGCTGATTGCCATCTACGACAACTGCAACAGCCTGCACACCAACGCCTTCGACGAAGCCATCACCACGCCGACCGAAGACTCAGTGCGCCGCGCCATGGCGATCCAGCTCATCATCAACCGCGAGTGGGGTCTGGCCAAGAACGAAAACCCGAACCAGGGCGCCTTCATCATCGAGGAGCTGACCGAGCTGGTGGAAGAGGCGGTGCTGGCCGAGTTCGAGCGCATTGCCGAGCGCGGCGGGGTGCTGGGTGCCATGGAAACCGGCTACCAGCGCTCCAAGATCCAGGACGAGAGCATGCACTACGAAATGCTCAAGCACACCGGCGAGTACCCGATCATCGGCGTCAACACCTTCCGCAATCCGCACGGCGACGCGGTGCTGGAGAAGCTGGAACTGGCGCGCTCCACCGATGAGGAAAAACAGTCGCAGTTGCAGCGCCTGCGGGATTTCCACACCCGCAACGCGGGCGCAGCCCCGGCCCTGCTGCAGCGCCTGCAGCAGGCCGTGATTGACAACGCCAACGTCTTTGAGGTGCTGATGGACGCGGTGCGCGTGTGCTCGCTCGGGCAGATCACCAACGCGCTGTTCGAAGTGGGTGGGCAGTACCGGCGCAGCATGTGAGGGAGGCTTGGATGAACGACAGCCACCTGACCTACCGCGGCACGGTCTACCCCTGGCACTGCGACCACGTGGGCCACATGAATGTGATGTGGTACGTGGGCAAGTTCGACGAGGCCACCTGGAACCTGTTCCTCCAGATCGGCATCACGCCCAGCTACTTGCGCGAGCAGCAGCGCGGCATGGCGGCGGTGGACCAGCACATCCAGTACCAGCGCGAGCTGCACGCGGGCGATCTGGTCAGCGTCCGTTCCACGGTGCTGGAATGCGCGGGCAAGAAAATCCGTTTTCGCCACGAGATGGTGAACAGCGAAAGCGGCGAGGTGGCCGCCGTGTGCACCCTGCTGGGCGTGCACATGGATACGGTGCTGCGCAAGGCCTGCCCGCTGCCGGATGCGGTGGTGGCGCGGGCGCTGGGGTTGGTGGGGGTGTAGGGGGCAGGGGCGTAGCCGTGAGTTTTGGTACTGTCGTGGCGAAATTGCACGGTTAATTACCAAGCCCTGCTGTGTTCGCTACGCCGTCGGGTGCTTCGCAGAGCCAGTCGCGCACGGTAGCCAGCACCTCCTCAGACAGCTCAGGGCGGGCCGCTGCCGTGGCGCGCGCCAGCACCATGGTGCCCACCATGGCGGCGAGGGTGTGGATGCTGCGGGCGCGGGTGGGGGCGTCGGCGGTTCCTTGCGCCGGGGTGCCGTGGGCCAGCAAGCGGCCAAAGCGCTCGATGTTGCGCTCCACGCCTTGGGCAAACACTTCGGACAGCGCCGCGTCGCCGCGCGCTACGTCCGCCGCCAGGGCCGCGACCGGGCAGCCGGTGCCGGGGGCATCGCGGTGCTGGGGCGACAGGTAGCTGTGGATGCGTTGCTGCAAAGGGGGCAGGCCCGCGCCCTCTGGTAGTGGCGGGATGGTCCACTCAAACGCGCGCGCGCAGGCCTCGCGCACCAGCGCGTCTTTGGATTCGAAGTGGCGGTACAGCCCGCCATGGGTGAGGCCGGCGTCGCGTGTGATGTCGGCCACGCCCACGCCGGAGATGCCGTGTTCGCGGTACAGGCGCGCCGCCGCGTCGACGATGCCCTGGCGGTTTTCTGCGGACTGGGTTTTGGTGACTTTCATTTATTGATGACGGCAATACGCAAAAGCGCGATGCGGTTTATGATTGGCCTCATCATCATAAACAGCCTTTTCGGCGCATGGTCATGAATTCTTTGGGTACAGCTGGTTTGCGCAGGGTGGTGGTGACGGGCATGGGCCTGGTGTCGCCGCTGGGGGTGGGCGTGGAGCTGAATTGGCAGCGCCTGCTGGCGGGGCAGAGCGGCATCCGCCGCCTGAGCGCTGAGCTGTGCGAGGGCATTGCGGCGCAGGTGGCGGGGCGTGTGCCCGATACCGCGCAGGACCCGGTGGGGGGATGGGACGCGCTGGCGGTGGTGGCGGCAAAGGATTTGCGCAAGATGGACCGCTTCATCGCCTTGGCGCTCGGGGCGGCCCAGCAGGCGCTGGAGCAGGCGGGCTGGCCTGCGCACGATGGGGGCCTGCGGGAGCGCACCGCGACCATCATCGCTTCAGGCATCGGGGGCTTTGGCGCCATTGCCGAGGCGGTGCGCACCACCGACACGCGCGGGCCCCAGCGCCTGTCGCCCTTCACGGTGCCCTCGTTCCTGGTGAATCTGGCGGCGGGCCAGGTGTCGATACGCCATGGGCTCAAAGGCCCCCTGGGGGCGCCGGTGACGGCCTGCGCCGCCAGTGTGCAGGCCATTGGGGATGCGGCGCGGCTGATACGCTGCGGCGAGGCGGACGCGGCGGTGTGCGGCGGCGCGGAGGCGGCGATAGACCGGGTGAGCCTGGGCGCATTTGCCGCTGCCAGGGCGGTATCGACCGGCTTCAGCGATTGCCCGGAGCAGGCGTCGCGCCCCTTCGATGCGCGCCGGGACGGCTTCGTGATGGGCGAGGGCGCGGGGGTACTGGTGCTGGAGGCGCTGGAGCACGCGCTCCAGCGCGGCGCCCCTGTGCTGGCAGAGGTGGTGGGCTACGGCACCTCGGCCGACGCCTACCACATCACTGCAGGGCCGGAGGACGGTGATGGCGCCGCGCGCAGCATGGCCATGGCGCTGGCACAGGCGGGCCTGCAGGCGGACCAGGTGCACTACCTGAATGCCCACGCCACCTCCACGCCGGTGGGGGACCGGGGGGAGCTGGCTGCGGTGCGCACGGTGTGGGGCGAAACGGCCCGCGTGGCGATCAGCGCCACCAAGTCGGCCACCGGCCATCTGCTGGGGGCGGCCGGTGCGGTGGCGGCTGCGTATTCCGGTGAACGTGACCGCTGATTCCGGCATCGTGACCGACATTCCGGTGAACGTGACCGCTATGAATATATGAGCGGGTTCCGGCGAACGTGACCGATGCGGTGTTGCGCGTTCTGA
>JBQTHH010000048.1:0-69118 GCA_052390055.1 Rhodoferax sp. | reverse complement strand
ATGACCGGCATACCGGTCACGTTCACCGGAATGCCGGTCACGATCCCGGAATCCCCCCGGTCACGTTCGCCGGAATCAGCGGTCACGATCCCGGAATCGCCGGTCACGTTCGTCCGGAATACCCACTGAAGGCAAAGCGGCCCTCCTCGTCCGTGCGGCCTTGCCAGGGGGCGCCGCCGACGCAGCGGGCCTGGACAGGCGCGTTGGCCAAGGCCGCCCCGGTGGCTGCCAGCCCACGCACTTCGCCGTTGCCCCCGCCGCAGGCAGACAGCAAGGCCAACAGGGCCACCGAAAACGTGCCCAATGCACGCGAACATGCGGTACGAAACACCATCGTGAAGTCCTCCCTGAGTTTGCCGACCACAGCGTTGCACCGGCAGCGCGATTCCAACAGCGCTCTGCCATGGCCCCCGGGTTTCCCCCGTGTAGGCCGCGATCATGTCCCCTGGCGGCGGCGCACGCCGAGCCCGGGCGACCGCACACCATAGCAGTTTGGGTTCAAAACGGAAAGAATGAATGCCCCTGCGTGCTGCCAGAGTTGGCGTTATCCGGAAACTTGCCCTTTGGGCAAAACCCGGCGCAGCAAGGGCCACAAAGGCAAGCGGTTGAGCACTGCGATAGACCATCGCATTTGCCAGGGGAAGACCGCAATGGCCTGCTTGCGGGTGATGGCGCGCACGATGCGGGCAACGGCAGCCTGCTCCGTAAGAATGAAAGGCTTGTGGCTTGCGTCCCCCCCGTTGAGTGCGCGCAGCTTCGCGGTATCCATGTAACCCGGCACGATGGCCGTCACCACGATACCAAATGGCGCCAAAGCCATGCGGTACGTGTGGCAAATGCTGAGTACGCTGCGTTTGCTGGCGCTGTAGACCGAGGCACCCGGGTAGTCTTTGAGCAAGCCCGCCACCGAAGATACCGCCACGAGCTGGCCACTGCGCTGCGCCAACATGCGCGCGCTGGCCAACTCAAATGCATGGCTGAGGCCGCTCACGTTGGTTTGCAAGAGGCGCAGTGTGGTGGGTGCGTCCAGGGCGTGGGTACGGGTGTTGAAATACACGCCCGCTGTGACAATGACCAGATCCAGCCGCTCCTGGGCAAAGGCCGCCATCGCCGCCTGGAGCGCGACCGGGTCGGCAACGTCCAACGCATATTTCTGCAAGCGCGCATGGCTGTCCACTTCGCTGCCCTGCAAACGGCTGGTGTCACGACCACAGACCGCCACCGTATCGCCACAGTCCAAATAGTGCCGCGCCAGCGCCAGACCAATGCCACTGGTTCCCCCCAGAATCATCACGTTCATACCGTCTCCTTGTGGTGGCCACTGCTGCCCCACAGGCCCGTGCGTGTGGGGCGTAGCCGTCGGCCATACGCCTGCATCGCACGCTGGTAGCCATAGTCCCACTGCGCTTGTACGTTGTGTGCAAACTCGGCGTAGCTGGGTGCGGCGGACAGCCCGACACGGTTTTTGCGCCAGCCAATGGTCTTGCGCAAACCCTGCGTCGGTAAGGCCGCACCGATGTCGGACGTGTCTATCCATACATCCGCCCGTTGGGCGTGGACATGGCGGCGCCGCTGGTTGGCGTTGACACCCAGCACCGCCCGCCATGCCGGTGCTGCGGTGAGTTGCGCGAACCCGGGTTTGTGTTCAATGGCGATTTCATGGGCGAGCCGCTGTGCCAGCTCGATGGGAAACAGATCCACTACGCCGCCCATGTAGCAGGCACCGCCGTACGCATAGACCGGAAAATAGTACATATCCGACACGGAAATACGAACCGCCTGCGCCAGCGGCATGTCGGTGTCCGTGGCCAAGGTGGCCGCCACTGCGGTGTTACCCCATCGGGCATGCGCAAAGGGCGATGGCAGGCCCTGCAGCAGTTGCGCCACGCGCGGTGAACAAAACACCGTTTCCTCAAAGAGCTTGCGCTGGCCGCGTGTTTGGCCCGCATCCTGCGGTCCGAACAACAGGCGGCTGCCAATGATGGCGACGTCGGTCTCCATGGGCGACAGCGGCGGGGAAAAGGCAGGCAACTCCAGAGAGGGCTCAAAGAGGTATTCGCCAAACAGGTCGGGAATGCGTGGCGCAGGTGCTTGCTGCAAGGCACGACACACCAACTGCCACAGGGTGCGATGCAAGGGGGCCACCGATCGAAAGCCACAGCAGTACGCGTACATTTCAGGTGACGCCATCCAGGCACGGCGCCCCGCGTCGTCTGGCACCGTGCGAATCAATGCCGCCGCAAGAGATGCGCCGCAGGTCGCCAGTACCAGGTCGGGGCATTGGCCAACCTCGCACGCGGCCGCGTACATTCCCAGGTAGATCCCATACCGAAAGCCTCCGCCCCCCATCACCATGCAACGTTGGTACTTCTGCGCCTCTGTCATCGTTTGAACATAGCACATGCCTCCTCCGTCCTTGCGCCAACGCATGGCCCACCTGGTGCTCAACAGTGTGGTCTTTGGCCTGTGTTACACCAGCGCCAACCACTTCGCCCATACGCAAGGAGTGCAGCGCTCTGTGGCCTTGGCCTGGGATATGCAGATGGCGTTTCTGCCGTGGATGGTGCTGCCCTACATGCTCTCGGGTCCATTTTTCGTGGGCAGCTTTTGGGCTGTGCGCGCCCAGGATGCGCTGCGTGTGTTGAGCCAGCGCCTGCTACTTGCCACCGTGTTGGCCTGCCTGGTCTTCGTGGTGCTGCCACTGCGGTTCAGCCTGGAGCGTCCTGCCCTGCCCTCACCACTATGGTCAGCGCTCTACGGGCTTCTGGCCATTCTGGACCGCCCCTACAACCAATTGCCTTCCCTGCATGTGGCCTACTGCTGCATTTTCTGGAGCGCACTGCGCGAACGCCACAGGCTGCTGCTGGCGTTGACGCTGGGAGTGGTCGCCTTGTCCACCGTATTCACGTACCAGCACCACCTGCTCGATGTGCCCACCGGGGCCCTGTTGGGCTTGGGCTGCATCGCGTGGGTGCGCCCAGGTCGGTCCCAGCCTTGGGTGGCGTTTTACTACGGCCTGGGTGCTGGCGTGGTCGTGGTGTTGGGTTGGGTGTGGGCGCCCTGGTGGATCACCGCCTACGGCGCGATCAGCCTGTTGCTCGTGACGCGCGCCTATGTGGTGGGCGACGCCGATTTCTTGCACAAGCGCCACGGGCGCTTTCCCTGGTGGAGCTGGCTGCTGCACGCCCCGTACCTGCTGGGCTACTACCTCACGTGGCGCGTGGTCCAGTGGCGCGAATGCGAAGAAAGACCATGGACCCCGGTACGCCCCCTTCTCTGGGTGGGGCGGCGGCTCAATGACGATCAGATACGCGCGCTGCCCGCGCACTGTACCGTCATCGATGTGGCGAATGAACTCTGCGAACAAGCCACACTGCGCACCATACGCTACCACCACGTGGCGATGTTGGATCTGGTGGAGCCTGACCCTGTGGCGGTAGAGCGTGTCATCGCCCTGGTGCATGAGGCGCTACAGTGCGGGCAAGCCGTGTACCTGCATTGCGCCATGGGCTACCGCCGCAGCCGTCAACTCGCTGCAGCCTATCTGGCGCGCTACCCCGATCCTTTACCCCACTGACAGTTATGCGCATTTCCATCTACCAGCTCAAGCCCTGGTTCCAACAACTGCTGCAACCCCTGCTACGCTTTCTTGCACATGCAGGCGTCACCCCCAACCAGCTCACGGTAGGCACTACGGGCTTGATGTTGCTCTATGGCGCGGTACTGGCGCTGCACCCCGAAACGCACGCACTCTGGATGGCGCTCCCCGTCGTGATGTTGCTGCGCATGGCACTCAATGCACTCGACGGCATGCTGGCCAACGCCACCGGTCAGAAAACCCGCGTGGGCGCGGTGCTCAATGAGCTGTGCGACCAGATATCGGATGCGGCGCTGTACCTGCCCTTTGCCTTTGCTGCGGGCCTGCACCTTGGGCTCGTAGTGTCGGTGGTACTGGTAGCGTCCTGGGCCGAGTTCGCGGGGCTGGCCGCATTGGCCGCAGGGATGGCACGCCGCTTCGACGGGCCTATGGGCAAGAGCGACCGCGCAGCAGCCTTTGGCCTGCTGGGGTTGCTGGTAGGTTTCTCTGCTGGCCCCTGGTGGACCAACGGCTTGCTGCTGCTGGTCCTGCTCCTATTGGGCTGGACCGTCGCCAACCGCATTCGGGCCATCGTCCAGGGCTGAAACCCGGCCAGGCTCGGGCTCGTGGCGCGCGACGGACACCGTGAAGATCCCATCGAGCCCGATCTGGGTGCCGATTTTGCGGCAACCGGCGCTGGCCACCAGAGCATCCAACTCGGCCTGCGGACGTGGGCGCATGATCCAGGCTTGACCCCGGTGGTTGTTGAGCGTCTTGGCGATGAGCACCAATTGCGGGTGCCAGGGCTGCCCGGTGTACACCAGGTGCCCGCCAGGCTTGAGTTGGCGTGCAACACCCTGCAGGGAACGCAACACAGACGCGTTGTCATTGAACAGCTCATACAGCCCGGACACGATGGCAATGTCGTAGCGTTCACCGTCTGCGTAGCTGGCGTCATCGAACGCGTCTTTGTGCTCCAGCCTCGGGGGCTGACGCAACTGCAAGTCCTGCGCCAACGTCGCCGCCTGTTGCAAGTTGGCTTCGGCAAAATCCCGCAGGGTGATGTGGATGTCGCGTTCCTGGAAGCGTTTGGCGGTTTCCAGCACATAGCGCCCACCCCCGGCGGCGATGTCCAAGATGCGCAGAGGCTGGTCGCAAGGGTGTTGTGCAATCAATCGACCCAGTGCCGCTTGAAGCTGCCAACGGCGCAAACGAATACCGCGCCAACCGATCGCCCCCAGGTAGCCGCCATCCATGAGTTTCCCCAGGCCCCAATCGCCTTGGGCTTGGTTGGCATAGACATAGTCGAGCGAAGCCCCTGAGTCAAAGCCCTGCTCCAGGCCGATGCGCATGCCCTTGCTGAGCCGCCCCAGGCTGCCCAGGCTCAGGCGTTGCACGGCATAAAACGCGCGCACCGGCCACGGCCCGATCTCGTCGCGCTGCAAGGCCTGGTAGCGCCGCGCACTCGCGCCGTAGGCGTCCGCGCTGTGCCAACGGGAGGGTGACAACGGTGCTTGTGCAAAACAGGCGTCAATGAAGTTGCGCGTCTCCTGCAGCGCCTGTTCGCGCACGGGGTCGCTCTCGTAAAAAATCGCATGGCGGCAGTTTCTGAGTACGACCATGCGTTTGAGGGGCGATGCAAGCTGCTCAAAGAAGCGTTCTTGCGGCCCCTGTTTGACCACATAGTCCTGATCGGCCGCCAGCATCAGAACCGGTGTGTCGATGGCACTGGCCTCCCGCACAATCCGCCGAGCCGTGTCGGCCAGATCCAGCAACACACGTGCTGAAATGTTCTTGGTAATAAGCGGATCGGCGTCGTAGCCCTGGGCTTGCCCACTGTCGTGCGTGAGCATGCTGGAACGGATATAGCTGGTGACAAACAGCTCCTTCTTGAACGCCAGACCCAAACGCAATGCGGGTTTGGCCAAGGGCACGTAGAGCTTGATTTCAAAGGCCGCCGCCGCCATAACCACACCGCGAACCTGGGGCGCGTAGTCGTGCAGCCAGGTCGCTGCAAGCACTGCGCCTACGCTGTTGGCCACCACCAGCATATTGGCTGGCGCGACGCCGTAGCGCTGTTGCAGATGCCGCACAAACCCGTCAAAGTCCTGCACCAGCGTGGCAAAACTGGGCGCGTCACCGCGCTCCCCCGGCGAATGGCCGTGTCCACGCGCGTCCCAGGCAAAGGCCCAGTCCTGCGTGTATCCCAAGTGCTCCACCAAAGGCTGGATGCGGCCTGAATGCTCGTGCCCACGATGCAAAAATACCAGCGCGCGCGGACCGCCCTGGGCCACCGCTCGCGGCGCACGCGGCTGCCAACTTCGGTAGAACAGGCGTGTACCGTCCTGGGTATCAAACCCGGCCTGCGCGTTGATCCAGGGAGAAGAGGAATCTGTTTGCGTCATGAAACTCCCACACGAAATAAGGCGCTACCAGCCCGGAGCCCAGTGCAACAGCGCATAGAGCATGGGGGTGGTCAGCACCAGACTGTCCACACGGTCCAGGATGCCACCATGGCCCGGGATGAGGTTGGAGAAATCCTTGATGCCCAGGTAGCGCTTTGCTGCCGAAAACAGCAAGTCTCCGCCAAAACCCGCCAGGGACAGGCAAACCCCCGACAGCAGCAAGGCCTGATCGGAGCCCAGTTGCAATTGCCGTCCCAACGCCAACGAGACCAGCGCGCTGGTAAGCACCCCACCCGCCAGCCCGGCCCAGGTCTTGTTCGGGCTGATCGACTGCGCAATTTTGTGCCGCCCCAAACAGGTGCCACTGAGGAACTGTGCGACGTCATTGAGCGCCGTCACCACAAAGAGGTAGAAAAACCAATCCCGATCCAGGGTCAGCACAACACCCAGACTGGCGCAGGTCAGCACAAACAGCAACCACAACAGGCGTTCTGGAGAGGGGTGACGCCATTGCTGCGCCACCTGCCACAGTGCCCAAACGGGCAACAGGGCCAAGGCCTCGACATACCCCCATCCCATGAGCAACAACTCTGCGGCCAGCAGCGCCAGACAAGCCCACTGAAAGCGCTGCGGCGCCGTGGCGTGGTGCTGGGCAAGTTCACGGCATGCCAGTACCGCGACGAGCGCGACCAAGCCCCAAGGGCCCCACGGATAGGTGAACCAGGCCAGCGTGAAAATGGGAAAGATGCGCCACCATGCATTGACCTGCCAGCGCAGCATGCCTGTCCCCGTGGCGCGACTGACTGCAGCGGATGCCACGCCCAGTACAAGATACAGCACCCCCAGAACGACCATTGCGCCCCGGTCAAAGAACGGCTCCCCCATCACAGCGTCCTATTCGCCCCTTCGTAGCACGCGCACGCCACGCCGCAGCCCGCTAGCGCCACCATCTCCGGTCAAGCCGCCCTGCGCCTGCGCCATCCGTGCCACGAAGCTGCCAGCAAAAAGCCGACGAACAGCACCGTCTTGACGCACGAACTCGCCCCCCCCAACAAGTACCAGCCCGCCCCCAACACCGCGTCTGGCGCCGTCGCAACCCAGTGAATCGCGTCCTCCACGGCGTCAAAAACACCCGCCACGGGCATCATGGCTCCCCACACCAACGCGGGCACGGTGCTGCGTTCAAATACACGGGTGTTCTTGACCAGCAGGGCGCCGAAGCTGCTGTAGGCCAGCAGCAACAGCCCATCGAACGGGAGATGCGAGCGAAACAGCGCGATACCCCGCGGTCCCCACTGCTGCACCACCGCGCCAAAGCTGTCAGGGGAAAAGGTCAGAAACAAGGCCATGAGAGGCGGCTGCAGCGGCGCCAGGTAGGCCGCCAGTCCCAGCAACAAGGCCAGAGAGGCCAGTCCGGTGATCCAAACAAGCTTCATGGTGGGTCAGGTCAGTGCGGGTTCTCGAAAAACACGTAGTGCGTGCCGTACTCGCTGACCTCGAAGTAGACCTTCTTCTCGCCCGCATCCACCTGCATGTTCAGGTTTTCGTCCAGCACCCCGTAGCCAAAACGGTAGGGGCGCGGCTTGCCGTCGTCGGTGCCCATGGCGGTGGAGAGCTTGTCCACCTTCAGGAAGCGGCGCACCACCTTGTCGCCGGCATAGATCTCCAGCACGCCGTTGGTGCCGGTCCAGTTCTGGATGTCGCGGCTGATCTTGTTCTGCTGCTCCTGCGTGCAGCCTTGCAAGAAAAAAGCGCCACCCGCCCAAGCCAATATTATCGCTACCGCTCTCAAATTCATAGCAACTCCGTTCGTTTCAGTTCTTCTGGCTGCGCTGGCGCAGCGCCTCGTACAGGCACACACCACTGGCCACCGACACGTTCAGGCTCTCCACCGCCCCGCGCATCGGGATGCGCACCAGTTGGTCGCAGGTCTTGGCGGTGAGCGCGCGCATGCCCTGCCCTTCAGCGCCCAGCACCAGGGCCACCGGGCCGCTCAGATCGACCTCGTACAGGTCCTGGGTGGCCGTGTCGCTGGTGCCTATGACCCAGATGTTGCGCTCCTTGAGTTCGTTCAGCGTGCGCGCCAGGTTGGTCACCATGAAATAGGGCACGGTTTCGGCGGCGCCGCTGGCCACCTTGGCCACGGTGGCGTTGATGCCGGCGGCGTGGTCCTTGGGTGCGATCACGGCCTGGGCCCCGGCGCCATCGGCCACGCGCAGGCAGGCGCCCAGGTTGTGCGGGTCGGTCACGCCGTCGAGCACCAGCAACAGGGGTGGTGTACGTTCTGGCGCGGGACGCTGGGCGTTGGCGGCCTCCAGGTCTTCGAGCAGGGTGTCGAGCGAATGCACCCCGGCCAGGGCCTGCACGCGCGCCGCCACGCCCTGGTGCCCGGCGCTGCCCGCGAGCTTGTTCAGGCGCGCGCCATCGGCCTCAATCAGGCGCACCCCGGCCTCTTGCACACGCTCCAGAAACTGGCGCATGCGCGCGTCGCGCCGGCTCGGGTCGGCGTAGATTTCAACGATGGACTGGGGGGCGGTTTTCAGGCGCACGCCAACGGCGTGGAAGCCAAACAGGACTTTGGGCGAACTCATCCGCCCATTATCCCCTGGGCGCCCCGTCCTCCATCTGCGCACGCCCGGCGGACACACGCAGGCGGCGCTGGCAGCGCTGGGCCATGCGCTCGTCGTGCGTGACCAGCACCAGGGTGGTGCCGTGCTCGGCATTGAGCGCGAACATCAGCTCCGTCACGGTCTCGCCGGTGGCGTAGTCCAGGCTGCCGGTGGGCTCGTCGGCCAGCAGCACCTGCGGGCGCACCACAAAGGCCCGCGCCAGTGCCACGCGCTGCTGCTCGCCGCCGCTGAGCACCTTGGGGTAGGCATGGGCGCGCGCGCTCAGGCCCACGCGCTCCAGCATCTCCAGCGCCTGCGCGCGCGCATCACGCCGCCCCTGCAGCTCCAGCGGCAGCATCACGTTTTCCAGCGCCGTCAGGTTGGCCAGCAGCTGAAAGCTCTGGAACACAAAGCCGATGTGCTGCGCGCGCAGGCTGGCGCGTGCATCCTCGTCACGCTCGAACAGGTCGTGCCCGCACAGGCGCACCGTACCTTGGGTGGGGGTATCCAGGCCCGCCATAATCGACAGCAGGGTGCTTTTGCCCGAGCCGGAAGCACCGACAATCGCCAGGGTCTGGCGCGCCGGGACTTCGAAGTCGATGGAGCGCAGGATGTCCAGCGTTCCGGTCGAATCACTGACCGACTTGCACAGCTTGTGTACCGTAATGATGTTGTCTGACATGTTTTTTTCGTGGCTGCGCACGCACTGTAACCTGCGCCTTTGGGCCTGCGTGTTCTGGGGCCTTGCCCTGGCTGCCCCTGCGTCCCACGCCGCGCCTGCCCCTGGCACCCTGCTGGTGGTGGGCGATTCGCTCAGCGCCGAATACGGTCTGCAGCGCGGCACCGGCTGGGTGGCGTTGCTGGGCCAGCGGCTGAAACAGGAAGGCAAGGCGGTGACGGTGGTCAACGCCAGCGTCAGTGGCGACACCAGCGCCGGGGGGCGCAGCCGCCTGGGTGCCCTGCTGCAAACCCACACCCCAAAAGTCGTGGTGATCGAACTCGGCGGCAACGACGCCCTGCGTGGCCTGCCCCTGCAAAGCACGCACGGCAACCTGCTCACCATGGTCGAACAGTCCCAGCGTGCCGGGGCCAAGGTGCTGCTGCTGGGCATGCAGGTGCCGCCCAACTATGGCCCCGACTACACCGCCCAATTCCAAAAGACCTACCAGGACGTGGCCCAGCGCACCCGCGCCGCCCTGGTGCCCTTCTTCCTGGCCGGGGTGGCCGATGGCCCGCAGGCCGCGAGCCTGTTCCAGGCCGACCGCATCCACCCCAACGAATCCGCACAAAACCAGATGCTGGGCAACGTCTGGCCTGCCCTGAAAAAACTGCTGCCATGAGCCTGAACACCCTGCCCGCGACCGAAGCCCTGGCGCGCCTGGACAGCTTTGACACCATCATCGACGCCCGCAGCGAAGACGAATACGCCGAAGACCACCTGCCCGGCGCCCAGAACTGGCCCACCCTCAACAACGAAGAGCGCTGCGCCATCGGCACCCTGTACAAACAGGTCAACGCCTTCGAGGCCAAGAAGCGCGGCGCCGCCATCGCGGCACGCAACATTGCCGTCCACATCGAACGCGAGGTGATCGACAAACCCAAGGACTGGGCGCCGCTCACCTACTGCTGGCGCGGCGGCAAGCGCAGCGGCTCGCTCTCGCTGGTGCTGGGGCAGATCGGTTTTCGTGTCACCCTGATCGAGGGCGGCTACAAAGCCTTTCGCGCCGCCATGCTGCAAGACCTGGACGCGCGCGTGGCCCAGTTCGACTGGCGTGTGGTCTGCGGCACCACCGGCTCGGGCAAGACCCGGCTGCTGCAGGCGTTGCAGGCCCAGGGCGCCCAGGTGCTGGACCTGGAAGCCCTGGCCAACCACCGCAGCTCGGTGCTGGGCGCCCTGCCCGGCATACCCCAGCCCAAGCAGAAGCACTTCGACACCCGCATCTGGGACGCACTGCGCCGCTTTGACGCCACGCGCCCGGTGTATGTGGAAAGCGAAAGCAAGAAAGTCGGCAACGTCAGCGTGCCCAGCGCGCTGATCGAGCGCATGCGCCAAAGTCCCTGCGTCAGCCTGGTGCTGCCCGACGCCAGCCGCGTGGCCCTGCTGATGCAGGACTACGATTACTTCGTGCGCGACCCCGAGCGCCTGTGCGAACGGCTTGACGCCCTGGTGCAACTGCGTGGGCGCGCAGTCATCGAAGCCTGGCAGCAACAGGCCCGCGACGGGCACCTGGCCGACGTGGTGCTACAACTGCTGCAGCAGCACTACGACCCGGTCTACCTGCAGTCCATGCAGCGCAACTTTCTGCAGTTTGGCCAGGCCCATGTGCAGCAACTGGCCGACCACAGCGACGCCAGCCTGCAGGCCTGCGCCGCCGCGTTGCTGGCGCTGGATGCTTAGGCCATGCCCGCGGCCTGCAAAGCCTGTTCGATGTCGGCGCGCAGGTCCTCGACCCGCTCCAGGCCGATGGAAAAGCGCACCAGGGTGCCACGCTGCAGGTGCGCGGGCCAGCCCTGGCGCATGCTGCCCAGCGCATAAGGCACCACCAGCGACACCGGGCCGCCCCAGCTGTAGCCGATGCGAAACAGCTTCAGGCTGTTGCAGAACAGGTCGCACTGTGCTTGGGTGAAGCGCTCGTGCAGCATCACGCTGAACAGGCCCGCCGCGCCGCCGGGGCCGTTCTCGCACAGGGCTTTCCAATGTGCGTGGCCGGGCGCATCGGGCAAGGCCGGGTGCAACACCTGGGCAAAGGCGCTTTGGCCGCAGGCCCACTGCGCCAGCGCGCGCGTGGCCATGTCGTGCGCCCGGTAGCGCAGCGCCACGCTGGGCAGCGCGCGCAGCACCGCCTCTGCGTCGTTGGCCCCCACCCCCAGGCCCAGGCGCATGTGCGTGAGCTTCAGGCGCATGTGCAGACCCTCGTCGCGCGTGGTGATGGCGCCCATGAGCACATCGCCGCCGCCGCTGGGGTACTTGGTCAGCGCGTGGGCGCTCACGTCCACCCCCAGGCCGCCGTCGCCCAGCAGATCAAACGGGGCAAAGGCCAGACCCGCCCCCCAGGTGTTGTCCAGGGACACGGTCACGCCGGCCTGTTTGCAGGTGCGCACCAAACCCACCAGATCGGGGAACTCCAGCGTCACCGAGCCCGCAGCCTCCACCCACACCAGCCGGGTGTGCGCGCTGAGCTTGGCCTGCAGGTCGGCCACCGAGAGCGGGTCGTAGTAGCGGTGGCTGATGCCCCAAGCGCGCAGTTCCCCTTCGGCCAGGGTCTTGTTCGGGCCGTAGGCGTTGTCCGGGATCAGCACCTCATCGCCCGTGCGCAGCAGCGACAGCGCCACATTGGCAATCGCTGCCAGGCCGCTGGGCACCAGCAGGGTCTGCAGCCCGCCTTCGAGCGTGGCAATGCGCTCTTCCAGCGCATAGGTGGTGGGCGTGCCGTGCAAGCCGTAGGTGTAGGCCGATTTGTCCTTCCACTCGAAGGAGCGCATCGCCTCCACACTGGGGAAGAAGACCGTGGACGCCTTGAACACCCCGGGCTGCGGCGCGGCAAAGCCCGCAGGCGGCGTGTAGGGGTGGTGGATGAGCGTGGTGCTGGGATCAAACGCCATGGGGTCTAGCGGGCCTGCACCGGCTCACACGCTCCACTTTTCGATCAGGTTCTGCGGACGCATCGCGTCATAGCCCTCGAACGGCTGGTGGATCCAGGGGTTGGTGGGCAGAAACTCGACCATGTAGTCGGGCGTGAAGGTGGAGATCGCCTTGGTCCAGATCACTGCGCTGCGCAGTTCGCTGATGGGGGCATAGTTGGTCTTGAGCTGTTCCACCACCGCCTTGAGCGTGTGGCCGGAGTCGGCCAGATCGTCCACCAGCAGCACGCGCCCGGCGATCTCGCCCTTGGGCGTGGTGATGTAGCGCGCGATGTCGAGCTTACCCTGCGTCATGCCCGCGTCCGCTCGGTAGGAACTGGTGGACATGATCGCCAGGGGCTTGTCGAATACGCGCGAGAGGATGTCACCCGGGCGCATGCCGCCCCGGGCCAGGCACAGGATGGTGTCAAATTCCCAACCCGACTGATACACCTTGATGGCCAGCTTCTCGATCAGGTTGTGGTATTCGTCGTAGCTCACGTAGAGGTGTTTTCCGTCTTCGGTCAGCATCCCGTTGCTCCTAAAAATATAGCTATAGAGTCAATAAACACGCGGGCCAGAGCCCAAAAATTCGCCTCAATCCGCGAGGAAGGGGTGGCGCATCATGATGGTGTGGTCGCGGTCCGGGCTGGTGGACACCACGTGAATGGGAACGCCCGTGACCTGCTCGATGCGCTGCAGGTAGAGGCGCGCGTTGATGGGCAGCTTGTCGTACTGCGTTACCCCCACCGTGCTGTCGCTCCAGCCTTCCAGGGTCTCGTACACCGGCTGGCAGCGCTCGATGTCGTCCGCACCCATGGGCAGGATGTCGACCACCTCGCCGTCAAGCTCGTAGCCGGTGCACAGCTTCAGCTCCGGCAAGCCGTCGAGCACGTCGAGCTTGGTGATGCACAGGCCCGACAGACCATTGACCTGGGCCGAGCGCTTGAGCAGGGCCGCGTCGAACCAGCCGCAGCGGCGCGAGCGCCCCGTGGTCACGCCCTTTTCCGCGCCCACCGTGCTCATGTGGTAGCCCGGCGTGCCCTCCACTTCCCAGTCCAGCTCGGTCGGGAATGGGCCCCCGCCCACGCGGGTGCAATAGGCCTTGGTAATGCCCAGCACGTAATGCAGCAGGCCCGGTCCCACCCCGGCACCCGCGGCCGCATTGCCAGCCACGCAGTTGCTCGAAGTCACGTAGGGGTAGGTGCCATGGTCCACGTCCAGCAGCGTGCCCTGCGCGCCTTCGAACAGCAGGTTGCCGCCGTGGGCGTGCATGTCGTTGATCTCGCGCGACACGTCCGCGATCATGGGCGCCAGCAGCGCGGCGTGCTCCATGGCCTGGGCGTAGACCGGGTCGAACTGCACCCGCCCATCGGCCATGAATGGCTTCAAGGCGTCGCCAAAATCAAAAGACTCCGAGCCCAGGTAGCTGGAGAGCACGTGGTTGTGCAGGTCCAGCAGCTCGCGCAGCTTGCTGGCAAAGCGCTCGGGGTGTTTCAGGTCCTGCACGCGCAGGGCGCGCCGCGCAATCTTGTCCTCGTAGGCCGGGCCGATGCCGCGCCCGGTGGTGCCGATCTTGGCGCCGCTGCGCCCCTTTTCACGCGCCGCCTCGCGCGCCAGGTCCAGTGCCACGTGAAAGGGCAGGATCAGCGGGCAGGCCTCGCTCACACGCAGGCGCGAACGCACCTCGACCCCGGCCTTTTCCAGCCCGGCGATCTCTTCCATCAGCTTGCCCACCGAGAGCACCACACCGTTGCCGATGAAGCACTTCACCCCCGGGCGCATGATGCCGCTGGGAATCAGGTGCAAGGCGGTCTTGACCCCATTGATCACCAGGGTGTGGCCCGCGTTGTGGCCGCCCTGGAAGCGCACCACGCCCTGCGCGCTTTCGGTGAGCCAGTCCACCAGTTTGCCCTTGCCCTCGTCGCCCCATTGCGTTCCGACGACGACGACGTTGCGTCCTTTGGTTGCGTTCATGTCGCTGTGTTCCCGTAACTTAAATCGTGCTCACCACCCACTGCCCATCGCGCACAAGCAGCGCGCGGTCGCAATGGAATTCATCTATCTCGCTCTCATGCCCGGGCAGGATGCGTACCACCACTTCGCCCTGCGCGCGCAAGGCGGCCACGGCCTCGCGCAGGCCCGCCTCATCGCCCCAGGGAGCGCGGATGGCCGCTTGGAGGGCCCGCGCCGGGACCACGCCCGCCAGCGTCTTCACGTCCAGGCTGAAGCCCACCGCCGGGCGTTTGCGCCCGAACACCGAACCCACCTCGTCGTAGCGCCCGCCGCGCACCAGCGAGGCACTCGCCCCCGGCGCATACACCGAAAACTGCACCCCGCTGTAGTAGGCATAGCCGCGCAGGTCCGCCAGGTCAAACGACACCGCTGCGGCGCCCAGTTGCTGCGCCAGCCATTGCAGCTCGCCCAGTGCCGCCTGCACCGGCGCGCTCTGGGGCAGCACCCGGCGGGCCTCCTCCAGCACCTGGGCGTCTCCATACAGCTGCAACACCGCCAGCACCGCCTCGCGCAGGCTGGCGTCCACCTCCCGCAAGACCTGGCGCACCGTGGTCGCGTCCTTGGCAATCAGGGCGGCGTGCAGTTCCGCCAGCGCCGCCGCAGGCAGGCTCACCCCCTGCAGCAAACCCTGGACGATGCGCGCATCGGCCAGATCCACCTGCACCCGCTGCACCCCGGCCACCGCCAGCACGTCCAGCGCCAGCGTCAGGCTCTCCAGGTCGGCTTCCAGGCCGCTGTGGCCATAGATTTCGGCGCCGAACTGCAAGGGTTCGCGCGAGGCGTGGGGCCCGCTGGGGCGGGTGTGCACCACCGGCCCGCAATAGCACAGCCGCGCCACCCCCTGGCGGTTGAGCAGGTGGGCATCGATGCGTGCCACCTGCGGCGTGCTGTCGGCGCGCAGCCCCAGGGAGCGCCCCGAGAGCTGGTCCACCAGCTTGAAGGTCTGCAGGCCCAAAGCTTCGCCCGTGCCCGACAGCAAGGACTCCAGATGCTCCAGCAAAGGCGGCATGACCAACTCGTAGCCATAGCTGCGGGCGGTATCAAGCAGGGCGCGGCGGATTTCTTCGATGTGGCGCGCCTCGGAAGGCAGCACATCGGCGATGTGGTCGGGAAGGACCCAGGCGGACATGAAGGAAGGGGGAGGCTGTTAAAGGGGGGATTTTACCGGCTCCCGCCCCGGTTTCAGCGCCCCAGGGTCCAAATCAGGACCAGGCCCAGCACCAGGCACACCAGTCCGCACTGGCGCACCTGCTGGTCATTGAGCTGCAGCAGCTGGCTGAACATGCGCCGCCAGCCCTGCGGCGAGAGAAAGGGCAACAAGCCCTCCAGGATCAACACCAGGCCCAGCGCGATCCAGACCACCGAGCCATCCATTGCGGCTACTTCTTGCCGGAAGGCGCCGCTGCCGCACCGCTGCCGCCGCTGCGCATCACCTTGAAGAACTCCGAATTGGCCGGATCCACCACCATCACGTCGCTGCGGTTGGAAAAGCTGGCCTTGTAGGCCTCCAGGCTGCGGTAGAACTGGGCAAACTGCGGGTCACGCCCGAACGCATCGGCATACATGCGCGCCGCTTCGGCATCGCCCTCGCCCTTGATCTTTTGCGCATCGCGGTAGGCATTGGCCAGGGTCACCTCGCGCTGGCGGTCAGCGTCGGCGCGGATCTTCTCACCCTCGGCCGCGCCGGTCGAACGCAACTCGTTGGCCACGCGCTTGCGCTCGGCCTCCATGCGCCGGTACACCGACTCCGTGATGTTGTCCACGTAGTCCACGCGCGTGATGCGCACGTCCACCACATCCACCCCCCAGGGCTTGTCGCCACGCACCTTCTCCAGCACCTCGCGCTTCACATCGGCCATCAAGACCTCCCGCTTGAGCGAGAGCAGGTCCTTCACGGTGTGCTTGTTGATCTCCTCCTGGAAGGCATTGCGCACCACACGGTTGAGCTGGTTCGCCCCCGCAGCTTCGTTCAGACCCACGTTGCGGATGTACTCCGTGGGCCCGGTGATGCGCCAGCGCACATACCAGTCGATCACCACGCGCTGCTTTTCCGCCGTCAGCATCGGCTCGGCATCGCTGCTATCGAGCGTGAGCAAGCGCTTGTCGATGTAACTCACGTTCTGGAAAGGCGGAGGCAGCTTGAAACTCAAGCCCGGCTCGGTAATGACCTCTTTGATCTGCCCCAAGGCATACACCACGCCAAACTGGCGCTGGTCCACCACAAACAATGTAGAGCTGGCCAGTGCAACCAGCACCAGCACGGCGGCAAAAAACGTTCCCACGCGGTTCATATGCAGCAACTCCTAGCGGCCATCCCGTTCACGCGAGCGCAGCGCATCGCGTCCGCGCGCATCCAATGTGCCAGCCCCGACCGGCCCGCTGGCACCGCCCGCAGCGGCACCCGCCCCGGCAAGGGATGGGGCCACAGACTCGCCCACCATGGCAGGCAAGGCCCCGGCCTGCTGCAGCAGCTTGTCCAGCGGCAGGTACAGGAGGTTGGAGCCCTGGCGTGACTCCACCATCACCTTGGTCACGTTGGAATAGATCTGCTGCATGGTGTCCAGGTACATGCGGTCCCGCATCACCTGCGGCGCCTTCTGGTATTCGGCATACACCGCGCGGAAGCGCTGCGCATCGCCCTGCGCCTGCGCCACCACGCGCGCCTTGTAGGCCTCCGACTCCTCCTTCAGGCGCGCTGCGGCACCCGCGGCACGCGGAATCACGTCATTGGCATAGGCCTGGGCCTCGTTCTTGGCGCGCTCACGCTCCTGCCCGGCCTTGAGCACATCGTCGAACGCCGCCTGCACCTGCTCCGGCGGGCGCACTCCGCCCTGCTGCAGGTTGATACCCACCACCTCAATGCCCACCTTGTAGCGGTCCAGAATGGTCTGCATCAGGGCGCGCACCTGCGGCGCGATCTGGTCGCGCTCCTCCGACAAGGCCGCATCCATGCGCATCTTGCCCACCACCTCGCGCACCGCCGTCTCGGCGGCCTGCACCACCGCATCCGCCGGGCTCTTGCTCTCGAACAGATAGGCGCGCGCGTCGTTGAGCCGGTATTGCACCGCAAACTTGATGTCCACGATGTTCTCGTCCTGCGTCAGCATGGCCGACTCCTTCAGGCCCGTGGCCTTCAGAATCGTGTCACGCCCCACGTCCACCGAGCGGATCTGCGTCACCATCACCTGCTCATGGCGCTGGATCGGGTACGGCAGCCGCCAGTTGAAGCCCGCCCCCACCGTGCTGTGGTAGCGGCCGAACTGCGTGATCACCGCCTGCTGGCCTTCCTGCACGATGAAAAATCCGGTGGCAGCCCAGATCAGCAGCACGACACCGCCGATCAGGCCCAAGCCCACACCTGCCCCCTTGAACTCGGGCGCTCCACCGTTGCCGCCGCCCCCCACGGGCGGCTGCGGCGCACGGCCCCTGCCCCCGAACAGGCCGCCGAGCTTGGCATTGAAGTCACGCCACAGCTCGTCCAGGTCCGGAGGCGCATTGCCCGGCCGCGACGGGCCCCGTGGCGGCTCCTGGGCATCCTGCGGGCGTTGCCCGCCCGCGCCCTTGTCAGCATCCTTGTCGGCGTCGGCCTGGCTGCCACGATCCCCCTCGCCACGGCCCCAGCGGGGATCGTTGAGGTTGAACATGCGCTCGAACCAGGCGGACGCGGCGCCCTTTCCTGTACCCAATTTTGCGAATAGGCTCATATTCGTTTCATTCGTTTCCATGGTGCGTGTTGCGCATTGTGCCCGGGTCCACCTCGGCCCCAGCCAATTCAAGGCCTTGGCCCAGTCCAGCCTGCGCCATGCGCGCCACGACCCGCTGCGCCAGCATACTGCGCAAGGCATCCAGCCCCTCGTGCGTGTGCGCGCTGATGAAGATGCGCTCCACCTGCCGCCCCTCTACTTCGAAGCTGTCCTGGCGCTGCCGTGGCTCGCGTCCGTCCGGCAGGGCATCGATCTTGTTGAACACCAGCACCTGCGCAATATCGTGCGCACCGATCTCGTGCAGCACTTGCTGCACCTGGACAATCTGCTGCGGGTGCTCCGGGTTGGCTGCATCGACCACATGCAGCAGCAGGTCCGCATGCACAGCCTCCTGCAGGGTGGCCTCGAACGCCTCCACCAGGCCATGCGGCAAGTCGCGGATGAAGCCCACCGTATCCGACAGCGACAGCGGGGCCCCGGCCTCGGCCAGGTACATCTGCCGCGTCGTCGTATCCAGCGTGGCAAAGAGCTGGTCGGCCGCATAGGCGCGCGCCTTCACCAGGGCATTGAACAGGCTCGACTTGCCCGCGTTGGTGTAGCCGATCAGCGACACGCTGAACATCGCGTTGCGCTCGCGCTGGCGGCGCTGGGTCCCGCGCTGGCGCTTGACCCGCGCCAGCCGCTCGCGCGTGCGCTTGATCTGTTCGCCGATCATGCGCCGGTCCAGTTCGATCTGGGTCTCACCCGGGCCGCCGCGCAGGCCAATACCGCCGGTCTGGCGCTCCAAGTGGGTCCAGCGCCGCACCAGGCGCGTGCTCAGGTATTGCAGCCGCGCCAGATCGACCTGCAGCTTGCCCTCGTGGCTGCGCGCACGCTGGGCAAAAATCTCCAGGATCAGGTAGGTGCGGTCGTTCACCGCCATGTCCAGGCGGCGCTCCAGGTTGCGCTGCTGGCTCGGGCTCAAGGCCTGGTCGAACAAAACCTCGCGGGCGCCGCTTTGCTGCGCCAGCATTTTGATCTCATCGGCCTTGCCCGACCCAACGAACAGCGCCGCATCCGGCGCATGGCGCTTGCACACCACACGCGCCACCGGCTCCATGCCCGCCGTCTGCGCCAGCAGGCCCAGTTCCTCGAGTTCGGCGTCGAAATGCTCGCGCCCCAGATCCACGCCCACCAGGATCACCGGCGTGGCGCCAGAGGCGGCAACAACGGTGCTCAAGGCCTCAGGACCCGCAGTGCAGCGATCCAGCGACTGCCATCAATTGGCAGCGTCAGGCGTCGTCGAGAGGGAGAAGTTGACCGGACGTCCGGGGACGATGGTCGAGATGGCGTGCTTGTACACCATCTGCGTCACGGTGTTGCGCAACAGGACCACATACTGGTCGAACGATTCAATTTGGCCTTGCAGCTTGATGCCGTTCACGAGATAGATGGAAACCGGGACATGCTCCTTGCGCAGGGCATTGAGAAACGGATCTTGAAGCAATTGACCTTTGTTATTCACGATATTCTCCGTGTTGGAAATAGTGCGAGAGCGCAACGATACCACACCCGGCAGCCCTGCCAGGACGTGGGGCACATTCAATGCTCCTTGTTTTGCGCGTAAGGATTGGCGGAGGACTTGAACTCGATGCGCAAAGGCGTTCCGATCAGGTTGAACTCCTTGCGGAAACGCCCCTCCAGGAAACGCCGGTAGGCGTCCGTGACCAGCTCCAGCGAGTTGCCGTGGATCACGATCAAGGGCGGATTCATCCCCCCCTGGTGCGCATAGCGCAGCTTGGGCCGGAAATTGCCCACCTTCTTGGGGGTCTGGAACTGCACCGCCTCCAGCAACAGGCGTGTGAGCATCGGTGTGGGCATCTTGCGGTGCGCCGCCGCATGGGCCTGCGCGATGGAGCCCCACAAGGGCTCCAGCCCCTGGCGTTTCCTGGCCGAGATCATGTGCAGCGCCGCGAATTTGAGAAAGCCCAGGCGCAGCTCCACAGAGCGGCGCAGCAGTTCACGCTGGTACTCGTCCACCGCATCCCACTTGTTCACCGCCACCACCACGGCCCGACCCGACTCCAGCACAAAGCCGGCGATGTGCGCATCCTGGTCCGTGACCCCTTGGGTGGCATCGATCAGCAACAAGACCACGTCCGCCGACTCGATCGCCTGCAGGGTCTTGACCACGGAAAACTTCTCGATCGCCTCGAACACCCTGCCCTTGCGGCGCAGACCTGCGGTGTCGATCAATTCAAAACGCTGTCCATCGCGCTCGAAGGGCACGCGGATCGCGTCGCGCGTGGTCCCCGGCAGGTCGAAGGCCACCAGGCGCTCCTCGCCCAGCCAGGTATTGATCAGGGTCGATTTGCCAACGTTGGGCCGCCCGGCGACCGCCAGGCGGATCACACCCTCATCGACCTGCGCCTCCTGCGCGGCATCCGCGTCCAACCGGGCCAGCAAAGGCTCCAGAGCCAGCTCCAGCACGTCGCGCACGCCCTGGCCATGGGCCGCCGAGACCGCCTGCACCGCCCCCAGGCCCAGCTCGTAAAAGTCCGACAGCTGAGAGCCGTCCTTCATGCCCTCGGCCTTGTTGGCCACCAGCACACAGGGTTTGCCCAGCTTGCGCAGGTAGCGTGCAATGTCATGGTCCTGGGCGCTCAGGCCCGCGCGCGCATCCACCACGAACATCACCACGTCGGCCTCGGCCACCGCCTGGCGCGTCTGCTTGGCCATTTCCATGTAAATGCCGCTCTCCGCCGTGGGCTCGAAGCCCCCGGTGTCCACGACGATGTACTCGTGCTTGCCCAGGCGGCCACTGCCGTAGTGGCGATCCCGGGTCAGGCCCGCAAAATCGGCAACGATCGCGTCACGCGACTTGGTCAAACGGTTGAACAGGGTCGACTTGCCCACGTTGGGACGGCCGACCAATGCGATGACGGGTTTCATGCAATGCCTCTCGATGGCGTGTTTCACTCGGGCCGCAGGCCCAGAACCAGGCCCTTCTCGGTCACCACCACCAAGGTACGCTCCACCAGCAGCGGAGAGGCCGCGATGGCGCTGCCATCGGAGTCCAGGCGGGTCAGCAAAGCCCCATCCTGCTTGGAGAAAAAGTGCAAATGGCCCTGCGCGTCACCGACCACCACAGAGCGCCCGACCATCTGCACAGCGGTCAGCGCCCGGTAGCGCAGCTCGCGGGTCGACCACAACACCTCGCCGCTGGCGTGCTGGTACGCCGTGACCACGCCCTGCGCGTCCGCACCGGCCAGCACCGTGCCATCTCCGTGCACACCCACAAAACCGACCGAGGGCTTGCTCCACAGGCGCACGCCCTTTTCCGCATCGATGCAGCCAATGGCGGACTGGTAAGCACGCACGCACAGCTGCTGCCCCGCACGGGCCACACCGGCCACCACATCGACCAGTTTCTCCACTTCATTGCTGCCACGCCCGGTGGCCACGGGCGCTTCCCAGCGCACCGCCCCGGTATTCGGATTCAGACCCAGCACCCGCCCGGCCGTGCCCACCACCAGCGTGTCCTGCACCGCCCCGAGCAGACCCGGGCGCCTGAGCACCAGGCTGTCCGCCCCGCGCGGCTGCTGCCACAAGGGGCGCCCGGTGGCCGCATCCCAGGCATACACGGTGCGGTCGGCGGCCACGGCAAAAACCCGCTGCCCCGCCACCAGCGGCGCGGTGAAGGCTGCCGCCCCCAGGGGCGCGCGCCACAGCACCTGGCCCGATTCGATCACCACCAACTGCTGGTCGGCGGTCACCACCGCGGCAAAACGCCCGTCGTACCCCACCCCCGCCGTGACCGCCTTGTCCAGGCGCACGCGCCACAAATCCCCGCCCGTGCGGGCATCGATCACCGCCACCGTGCCATCGGCCCCCGCCAACGCCACATGGGCACCCGATGCCGTCGGCACGAGCCCATAACCGGCTTCGCCGATATGGGCCGTCCAGGCGGTACGGATGGGCAGCAGGCCCGGGTCGGGTGCCAAGGGGCTGGGTTGCGGCTTTTCCGGCGCACTGGAGCAGGCCGCCAGCAGTGCCAGGGCCGCTGCAGCGCACCCTTGCGCGAGCCCGCGCCACCAGGCCCCCGCACCGCGTCGAAGCACCACGCTCACTTGGCCGCTCCCTTGTCCTCATCCGCCTTGCCCGACAGGCCCAGCGCGTTGAGCTTGATCTCCAGCATCTGGCGCTGCTCGGTGTTTTCCGCCGCGGACTCCTTGTAGGCCTGCAAATAGGCCTGTCCCGCCTGCTCCTTGCTGCCCTTGGCAAGCAAGACGTCGCCCCGGCGCTGTGCGAACAGGGGTGCAAATTCGGCGTCGGCAGGAGCGGTGGCCAGCACCGCCAGGGCCGCATCATGCTGTTTTTGCTCCAGCAGCAAAGCCGCATGGCGCAAACGGGCCACGCTGGCGTAGGCGCTGTCCTTGCCCTGCGTTCCGAGCCACTCCAACACCCCCAGCGCATCCTGCGGCGCCTTGGCCTGCACCGCGGTGCGGGCCACCAGCAGGGCCGCCTGCTGTGCGCACAGGGTGGCGGGGAAACGGTTCTTCATTTCCTCGAAAGAGCGCAAAGTCTTGGCCATGTCCCCGGTCTGGGCCTGGCGCTCGACCTCGTCATACAGGGCCGCCGCCTGCGCCGCCTGCTGGCGCTGCCAGTACTGGTAGCCGTTCCAGCCCGCATAGGCCAGCAGCACCAGGGTCAGCAGCCAGGTGATGGCGTTGCCGTACTGGGCCCAGAAAGCCTTGAGTTGCTCTAGCTGCTCCTGCTCTTGCAGGTCGAGTTGCTGCGCCATATGTCAATTGAGTCGTTGTTGTTGAAACCAGGACGCCAGCGATTGCAGCGCCACACTTTGCTGAACCCCCTGCCCGTCGCGCAGGTGCTTCACCGTCACTTCACCGCGTGCCAGCTCGTCCGCGCCGAACACGAGCGCGTAGCGGGCGCCACTGGCGTCGGCGCGCTTGAATTGGGACTTGAGGCTGCTCGATCCACCATCGCCGCTGGCATGCATGAGCACGGTCCAGCCCGCCGCCCGCACCGCTTCCAGCGCGGGCATGGCGCGGGCGTAATCTGCGGCATCGGCCACGATGGCGTACACATCCATGGCCTGGGCCTGCTGCGCTGCGCTGCTTTCGCGCAGCAGCTCCAGCACCCGCTCCACCCCCATGGCCCAGCCCACCGCGGGAGTGGGTTTGCCGCCGATCTGCTCGGTCAGGGAATCATAGCGTCCCCCCGCGCACACGGTGCCCTGCGCCCCCAGGCGCGTGGTGACGAACTCGAACACCGTGAGGTTGTAGTAATCCAACCCCCGCACCAGACGGGGGTTGATGCTGAAAGACACACCGTTGGAGCGCAAAATGCTTTGCACCTTCTCCATGTGCGCCAGGGAGGCCTCCCCCAGATAATCCATCAGGCGCGGCGCCGACTCCATCAAGGGCTGCATGGCCGGGTTCTTGCTGTCGAGCAGGCGCAAGGGGTTCTTGTACAGACGCTGGCGCGACTCTTCGTCCAGCAGGTCCAGGTTCTGCTCAAAGTAGGCAATCAGGGCGGCGCGGTGCTGGGCCCGCTCTGCGGGCTGCCCCAGGCTGTTGAGCTGCAAGGCCACGTCCTGCAGGCCCAGGGCCTTCCACAGGCCATGCGCCATCAGGATCAGTTCGGCATCCAGCTCAGGGCCCGCAAAGCCAAAGGCCTCGGCCCCGATCTGGTGGAACTGGCGGTAACGCCCGCGCTGGGGGCGCTCGTGGCGGAACATCGGGCCCATGTAGTACAGGCGCCGCCCGCCCCCATAGGTCAGGGAATGCTCCACCACCGCGCGCACCACCCCGGCAGTGTTCTCGGGGCGCAGCGTCAAGGCCTCGCCATTGAGCCGGTCCTCGAAGCTGTACATCTCCTTTTCGACGATGTCGGTCACCTCGCCGATGCTGCGCACGAAAAGCGCGGTGGGCTCCACGATGGGCGTGCGGATGTTCTCGTACCCGTAGCCGCGCATCACGCGGCGCACCGTCTCCTCCAGGCGCTCCCAGCGCCAGGAAACATCGGGCAGGATGTCATTCATGCCCTTCACGGCGCACAGCCGCTCCGACTTGTTCACTGTCTTGTTGTCACTCATAAACGCTGTTCCAGCCCGCCGGGCTGGTCATGAACGCCCAAAACGCTGGGCCACGTAGGTCTCCACCACCGCCTGGAATTCTGCCGCGATGTTCTCGCCGCGCAGGGTGGTCCTCTTTTCACCATCGATGTACACCGGCGCTGCGGGCGCTTCGCCGGTACCGGGCAGGCTGATGCCGATGTCGGCATGTTTGCTCTCACCCGGGCCGTTGACGATGCAGCCCATGACGGCCACCTTCATGCGCTCGACCCCCGGGTACTGCTGGCGCCACAGCGGCATCTGTGTGCGCAGGAACCGATCGATCTGCTGGGTCAGTTCCTGGAAAGTCGTGCTCGTGGTGCGTCCGCACCCCGGACAGGCCGTGACCGAAGGCGTAAAGGCACGCAGCCCCAGGGACTGCAGGATTTCATTGGCCACCACCACTTCCTGCGTGCGCGACTCCCCAGGCACGGGGGTCAGGGAAACGCGGATGGTATCGCCAATGCCTTCTTGCAGCAGCACGGCCAGGGCACTGGCGCTGGCCACCGCCCCCTTGGTGCCCATGCCTGCCTCGGTCAGGCCCAGGTGCAGGGGGTAGTTGCAACGCCGCCCCAGTTCGCGGTACACCGCAATCAGGTCCTGCACGCCGCTGACCTTGCACGACAAGGCAATCTGCTGCGCCGACAGCCCCAACTCCTGGGCCATGGAAGCCGACTCCAGGGCCGAGGTGATCAGGGCTTCGCACATGAGTTTGCGCGTGCTCCAGGGCTGGCTGCGCTGCGCATTCTCGTCCATCATGCGCGCCATCAGCTCCTGGTCCAGGCTGCCCCAGTTGACGCCAATGCGCACCGCCTTGTCCCAACGCACCGCTGCCTCCACCATGGCGGCGAACTGGCGGTCCTTCTTCTCGCCCTTGCCCACGTTGCCGGGGTTGATGCGGTATTTGCTCAAGGCCTGCGCGCACTGCGGGTAGTCCGCCAGCAGCTTGTGCCCATTGAAGTGGAAGTCGCCGATGAGCGGCACCGAGATTCCCATGCGGTCGAGCTGCTCGCGTATGGCAGGAACCGCCTGCGCCGCCTCCGGCGTATTGACCGTGATGCGCACCATCTCCGAGCCGGCCTGGGCCAGCTCCTTGACCTGGATCGCGGTTCCGATCGGATCGGCCGTGTCGGTATTGGTCATGGACTGCACGCGCACCGGCGCATCGCCCCCGACCGTGACCACATGCCCCCCCCAGGCCACCCGCGACTGCAGGGCCGCGCGCCGCACGGGCAGGGACGAATCCGGATCAAACCCTTCCTGCACAGGCATTACCTCACTTCAAACCGCGCAACGTTGTCACGTGACTGAGCCGCCAGATCCAGGGCCTTGCCCCGTACCAGGACCTCGACCGCATCGACCTTGCCCACCACCACACTCCAGGGCAGGTAGGCGCCACTGGTGTCGAGCCGCTCGCCTGCCGCCAGGGTACGCCGCACCCGGATGTCGCCGCGCGCATCCACCACCTCCACCCACACCGGCTGGGCGCGTGCCTTCAAGGTCAGCACCACCGCCCCAGCCGTGGCATCTGGCGCTGGCGTCGTGACAGCAGACGCGGGCTGAGCCGCCACTGATGCGGCGGCATTGCCGGGCGTTACCGGAGCATCCAGCGCTGGCGATGGAACCGCCGTTGCCATGGCTACTGCCGCAGGGCCTGTGGAGTGGGCTGGCGCCGCCGTGGCCTCCTGCGCTGGAGCAGGAATGACCAAGGGCACCGGCTGCCCCTGCGCGGGCTCGCCGCCCGGCTCGGTGTGCGCCACTTCCTCGTCCTGGCTCCAGTAAGCGGACAACACCATCGCAGCCGCACCCAGCAGCAGCGCCAGCACCATCACCACCGCCGGTTTGGCCAGTTTGCCCACAATCGCCCCGCCAACGCCTTCGATGCCCTGGGGGCGTGTGAAGGGTGCGTTGATTCCGTGGTCGTCGACATGCAGCTCGCGCACGCCCGACTGCGGCAGCGCCGCCAACACCGGGCGGGGATCCATGCGCAGGGTTCTGCAGACGCTGGAGGCCAATGCACGTGTAAAGACCAGGTCGTGCGTCTCGTGCAGCGCGTCCGCCTCCAGGGCTTCGAGCTTCTTGGCCGGTATCTTGATCGCGGCGGCGAGTACGCCGATGTGCATGCCCGCAGCCTCCCGCGCTCGGCGCAGCATGGCGCCCGCGGTATCCGGACTGGGCGTATGCAGCATGTTTGCCGCTGCGAACGATGTGCCTTGCTCTACGGTGTCACTCATGGTATGCCCCACGCTCCAACGAAGCTGCCTCTTTTGACTGGGGAAAACGCTTGCGCAACTGGGACGCCAACTGCTGCGCGGCCTCCTGGTTGGACAGTTTGCGCTCCACCTTGATGCCCAGCCACAAGGATTCCGAGTTGGCCAGGGCACTGTTATTCAAACGCCGAATATAAAACTGCGCACGCGCATCGTCACCCCGGTCGTGGAGCAACTGGGTCAGGTTGTAGGCAGTGATGGGGTTGCCGGGGTCGTATTCGTACGACTTGAGGTAGCTGGCCTCTGCCGCCGCGGGCTTGCCATTGCGGAATTCGCACCCGCCCTGGGCCATCCAGGTCTTGGCCCGCTCCCCATAGAGGGGGTCGGACAGCGCACTGGAAAACATCTGCAGCGCCTCCGGGAAACGGTCCTGCTGGCACAGGAACACCCCATAGTTGTGCTGCACGCTGGAGGCTTTGGGGTTCAGGGTCAGCGCCTTGCGAAAACTTTCCTCGGCCAGGGCCGGGTTGCTCAGGCGCTGGTAAATCAGTGCCCGCAGGCTATAGGCGTCGAAATAACTGGGGTCGGTGGCGATGGCCTGCTTCACTTCGTCCAGCGCGACCGTGACCTGTCCATTGGAAAAATAGCCGGTGGCCAGCTCCAGCCGCAATCGGGCCCGCTTGCGGCTATCGCCCTCGTCCGAAGCCGTCACCAGATCTCCCCGGTCGGCCTTAGCCGCCGTGGAATTGCCGCTGCTGGCGCAAGCCGACAGCAGCAGCAGCCCCAGGAGGCCACACCCCCACACCACACAACGCGCAAGCCGATCCAACGCCATTGTCCTAGCCTCCAGAGTACTCAATCATCCGCCACCAAGGGAATGACCCGCGCACCCGCGCCGCGCAAGCGCTCCATGCGCTGCTTTGCGCCAGTGCGGTCCTTGACATCGCCCGCCAGTTGCCCGCAGGCCGCATCGATGTCGTCACCGCGGGTCTTGCGAACGGTAGTCACGATGCCGGCCTGATTCAAGTACTGCGCGAAGGCCGCCACCGCTGGCGAGCCGGAGCGTTGCAGGCCCGAAGCGGGAAAGGGGTTGAAGGGAATCAGGTTCAGCTTGCACCAGCCCGATCCCCAGCCCTGCCCGGTCAGCAGCGCGACCAGCTCCTGGGCGTGGGCCGCGGTGTCGTTCACCCCATCGAGCATACAGTACTCGAAGGTGATGAAATCCCGTGGCGCATGGGCCAGATAGGCGCGGCAGGCAGCCAGCAATTCGTGCAGGGGGTACTTCCGGTTCAGCGGCACCAGGTGGTCGCGCAGGCTGTCGTTGGGGGCGTGCAAGGACACCGCCAATGCCACCGGGCAATCCTGCCCCAAGCGCTCCATCATCGGCACCACGCCAGAGGTGGATACGGTCAGGCGCCGCCTGGACAAGCCGTAGCCATGGTCATCGAGCATGGTGCGCAAGGCAGGAACGAGGGCATCGTAGTTCTGCAGCGGCTCGCCCATACCCATCATCACCACGTTGCTCACGACACGCTCGGCGCACCCCAGGCGGCGGCGCAGGCTGTGCTCGGCAAACCAGATCTGGGCAATGATTTCGGCGCTGCTGAGGTTGCGGCTGAAGCCCTGGTGGCCGGTGGAACAGAAGCGGCAGCCCACAGCGCAGCCCGCCTGCGAGGAAACGCACAGGGTGCCGCGGTCGGATTCGGGAATGAAGACGGTCTCGACGGCATTACCGCCGCCCACGTCAAACAGCCATTTGACGGTGCCGTCCTGGGACACATGCTCGCTGAGCACGGGCAACGCAGCCACATGGGCGTGGGCCTGGACCTTGTCGCGCAACGATTTGGCCAGATCACTCATCTGGGCAAAGTCGCTGACGCCTTTTTGGTGAATCCAGCGAAACAGCTGGGTGGCACGAAAGCGCTTTTCCCCCAGCCGTTCGCAAAAGACGGCCAACCCCTCCAGGTCGTATTCGAGCAGGTTAGTCGTCATGCCATGCGGTTAGCGCGAGTAGATGTTCAAGCCGGGAAAGAAGAACGCCACTTCCACAGCGGCGGTTTCTGCCGCGTCGGAGCCGTGCACGGCGTTGGCATCGATGCTGTCGGCGAAATCGGCGCGGATGGTGCCCGGGGCGGCTTTCTTGGGGTCGGTGGCACCCATCAGGTCGCGGTTCTTCAGGATCGCGTTTTCACCCTCGAGCGCCTGCACCATGACGGGGCCGGAGATCATGAATTCGACCAGATCCTTGAAGAAGGGGCGCTCCTTGTGCACGGCATAGAAGGCTTCGGCTTCGCGGCGCGACAGATGCACCATGCGGGAGGCGACGATCTTCAGGCCAGCGGCCTCGAAACGGGCATAGATCTGGCCGATCACGTTCTTGGCAACGGCGTCGGGCTTGATGATGGAAAGGGTACGTTCGATAGCCATATGAGTCCTGTGTAGTTCAGTTAACAAACCATGGGTGCAAAGCCCTTGATTCTAGCATTGGGGCCTGCGCCAACGCTGGGCCGCTCAACGCGGGCGGCGCGCGCCGGAGCCGCGGCCGCGGAACGGTTTTTGGCCGTCCTTGCCCTGGCGCTGGCGGGTCAGGGAGTCCGCCCCGATGTAGCCCAGGGAGGTCCGCATCGGGTCGGGTTGAGCCCCTGCGCCGCCACTTGCTTTGCGGGCACCGGCGGGATTGCGGGACGTGCGCCCCGGTTTTGTCCGTGCAGCCTGGCCTGGCATGCCCTGGCGCGCACCGGGCGCGGATGGTTCCGACTCGCCCCCGTTCCTGGCCTTGCGCGCGCCGCCGTCCGCCGCCTGGGCCAAGGTACGAATGTCGCGCTCGTCCAGCTCGACCCAGGTCCCGCGGGACAGGCCTTTGGGCAGCACCACGGCACCGTAGCGGATACGGATGAGGCGGCTGACGGCGTGGCCGACAGACTCCATCATGCGCCGGACCTCGCGATTGCGCCCCTCGGCGATGGTGACGCGGTACCAGCAATTGGCGCCTTCACCACCACCGTCCTCTATGCTCTTGAACTGGGCCGGGCCATCGTCGAGCACAACGCCATCGAGCAGGCGCTGTTTTTCTTCGGACGAGAGGGCACCGAGCACGCGCACGGCGTACTCGCGCTCCAGGCCGAAACGGGGATGCATGAGTTTGTTGGCCAGTTCACCCGAGGTGGTGAAGAGCAGCAGGCCTTCGGTGTTGAGGTCCAGGCGGCCGACCGCCTGCCATTTGCCCTGGTGCACCTTGGGCAGGCGGCGAAACACCGTGGGGCGGTTTTGCGGGTCGTCCAGGGTCACGACCTCGCCCGCAGGCTTGTGGTAGGCCAGCACGCGCGCCGCCGGCGGTGCGATGCGCACGCGGATGGGCTTGCCGTTGACCTTGATGCTGTCACCGAACTGGATGCGCTGGCCAATGTGCGCGGGCTCGTTGTTGACCGAGATGCGCCCTTCCAGGATGAGCTGCTCCATCTCCAGGCGCGAGCCCAGGCCGGCCTGGGCCAGGACCTTGTGCAATTTCGGGCTTTCGGCCTGGGGGCTGAGCACGCGCTTGTTGCCCAGCGCCGCCGCATCCGGGGCAGCGGGGGCGTCAAAATGTCCGGACACGACGGCCTCGAACACGGAGCCGCTGCCCGTGGCCGTTGCGACAGCGCTGCCCTGGGCCAGCAGTTCCTGCACGGGATCGGTATCGGCCGGGGCACCCGGCTGCTGGGCCGGCACATCGGCCTGCGGGCTTGTGGTTTGCGTCATTGTCATCCAGTGGTGGTAGGGGTGTCGGGGGCGGACGGGGCGCCAGGCTGTTCCGGGGCCAGGCCCAGTGGGTCGGTGGCGGTGTCGGCGGCCGCTTCGGGCAGCGGTATCAGCGCCGCCAGTCCGTCGTCCAGGGGGGACTGGGTGTGGATCAGTTCAGGCAGTTGGTCCAGGGAGCTCAGGCCCAGATCGTCCAGAAACTGTTTGGTGGTGGCGTACAGCGCCGGGCGCCCCGGGGCATCGCGGTGGCCAATGACCTCGACCCAACCCCGGTCCTCCAGTTGCTTGAGCAGCAAGGAGCCGATGGTCACGCCGCGGATGTCTTCCATGTCGCCGCGGGTCACGGGCTGGCGGTAGGCGATGATGGCCAGGGTCTCCAGGGTGGCGCGCGTGTATTTGGGTGGCTTTTCCGGGTTGAGCCGGTCCAGATAGACCCGCATCTCGGGTCGGCTCTGGAAACGCCAGCCGCTGGCGACCTGCACCAGTTCGACCCCGCGCCCGCTCCAGTCCCAGCGCAGTTGCTCCAGCAGCTCCTTGATGGTGTCGGCACCCAGCGCGTCCTCGAACAGCGTGCGCATGTCGCGCACCTGTAAGGGCTGCTGCGCACAGATCAAGGCGGTCTCCAGGACCTGCTTGGCGTCAAGCGAATTCATGGTGCACAAGGACTATGGGGAAAACCGGGGCGGCGGTGGCATCGGCCAGGTCGGCAGGGAAAGCGCTCTTGCGCTACGCCGGCCGGATGCGGCTCGGTGGCCACACGTTCGTGTGGCATGCGCGGGCAATGCCTCTTTATGTCAGGCCATTGTAGCGCAGGCCCTGCGCACGCAACTCGGCGGCGAAGTCTTCCGCAGGGGGGCTTTCGAAGCACAGCGGCTGGCCCGTGGCGGGGTGCGCCAAAGCCAGGCGCGTGGCGTGCAATGCCTGGCGCGCAATGACCGTGCCGGAGCGCCCGCCGTACAGTGCATCCGACAGCAGGGCCATCCCCATGTGCGCCATGTGCACGCGGATCTGGTGGGTACGGCCAGTATGCAGTTTGCAGTGGACCAGCGCGCTGGTGCTGGTGCTGTCCAGGCAGTACAGATCAGTGGCGGCAGGCTTTCCGCCGTGCAGCGCCAGATCCACCACCGCCATGCGCAGGCGGTTGCGCGGGTCGCGGCCAATGGCGGCGCTGACGTGGACATGGCTGCCCGCCTGGGGCTTCCAGGCCGAACCCGCCAGGGCAATGTAGTGGCGCTGCACGCTGCGCTGGGCTATCGCGGCCACCAGCCCATCCATGCTCTGGCGCTGTTTGGCCACCACCATCAGGCCGCTGGTGTCTTTGTCGAGCCGGTGCACGATGCCGGCGCGGGGCAGGTGCTGGAACACGGGGTCGTAGGCCAGCAGCCCGTTGAGCAGGGTCGCGCTCCAGTGCCCGGCGGCCGGGTGTACCACCAGGCCTGCGGGCTTGTCGAGCACCATCAAGTGGGCGTCCTCGTACACCACTGACAGCGGCATGGCCTGGGGCACGAAGGCCTGGCTCTGGGCCGTGGGCCGCACGGTCAGTTCCAACGCATCCCCCACACGCACCTTGTATGCCGCCTTGGTGCAGGGGCTGCCGTTGCAGCGCGCGGCTCCCTCCTCCATCAGCTGCTGCACATAGCTGCGCGACAAGGCGGCGGCATGGCGCGCCAGCACCCGGTCCAGGCGCACCCCGTGGTCCTGTGCGTCGGCCACACAGCGCAGCACTTCGGCTTCCTGCCCCGCATCGTCCCATTCCGCCTCGGTCCAGAGGAATGAGGGGGGGGTCGATATAATTTCTGGCTTATCTTTCAAGAATTCATCCCGTATGCCGCGTGCTCCATTATCGTTTCTCCCTGGCGTCCTGGCGGGGGTGTTGGCAGCCCTGGTGGCGGGATGTTCGACCCAGCCGGTGGACAAGACGGCCAACATGAGCCCCAACACCTTGTACTCCGAGGCCAAGGCCGAGATGGCCAACGGCCAATGGGAGAAGGCGCTGCCCTACCTGGACAAGCTGGAATCGCGCGCGGCCGGCACACCGCTGGCCCAGCAGGCGCAGCTGGACAAGGCGTACGCACAGTACAAGGCCAAGGAACCGGCCCAGGCGCTGGCCACGCTGGAGCGCTTCATCCGCTTGCACCCGGCCAGCCCGGCGCTGGACTATGCGATCTACCTCAAGGCGCTGGTCAGCTTCAACGACGACCTGGGCCTGTTTTCGGCGATTTCGCGCCAGGACCTGTCCGAGCGTGACCAGAAGGCGGCCAAGGAGTCGTATGAGGCATTCAAGGAACTGGTCTCGCGCTTTCCCGACTCGAAATACGCCCCCGATGCCCGCCAGCGCATGGTGTACATCGTCAACTCCCTGGCGCAATACGAAGTGCACGTGGCACGCTACTACTACAAGCGTGGCGCCTACCTCGCGGCGGTGAACCGTGCCCAGGCAACGCTGGCCGACTACCGCGACGTGCCCGCCCTGGAAGAGGCCTTGTTCATCCTCTACAAGTCTTATGACGCGCTGGGCATGGCCCAGTTGCGCGACGACACCCTGCGGGTGCTGGAAAAGAACTACCCTGGATCGGAGTTCCTGGCCAAGGGGTGGCGCACCCAGGACGATCCCTGGTGGAAGGTCTGGTGAGCCTGGGGCAGGTTGGCTCCGCCCCAAGGCAAGGTCGCGCAGCCCATGGCCTAGAATCCCCGATCTTTGTGAACACAAGGGATATGCCCGTATGGCCACTGGCTACCGTTTGACCGCTTCCACCGGCATTCACAAGGGCGACCGCGAGTACCAGCAGGACCAGGTGATGCTGGTGCAGCACGCGCGTATCAACGGCTGCGTGCTGGGCGTGGTGGCCGACGGCATGGGCGGGCGCAGCGGTGGGCGCAAGGCGTCGGACCAGGTCATGATGACTGCCCGGCAGCTGTTCGAACGTTACGATCCCCTCACCGACGATGCCGGCTCCATGCTGCGCCAGGTGGTGCAGGAGGCGCACATCGTGATCAAGCTCACGGCCATTTCCTCGGAGCAGGAGCCGCACAGCACCTTGGCGGCCTTCCTCATCAACCCGGGTGGAGACTGCCACTGGGCCCATACGGGCGACTCGCGCATCTACCACTACTATGGCAACCGGCTGGTCAAGCGCACCAAGGACCACTCCTATGTGCAGACCCTGGTGGACCGGGGCGAGTTGACCGAGGAGCAGGCGCAGGTGCACCCCAAGTCCAACATCCTGATGGGATGCCTGGGCACCGAGGCCGACCCGCCGGTGGAGCAGCACCTGATCCCCAAGTTGCGCCCGGGAGACACCCTGATGGCCTGCAGCGATGGCGTCTGGCACTATTTCACGGGTGAGGAGCTGGGCTCCATTCTTTCGTCCCTGTCGGCGCGCGAGGCCACGGAGTTCCTGATTGAAAAGGCGCGTACGCGCGCCCGTGGCGGCGGCGACAACCTCTCGCTGGTCGTGGTCAAGCTCGAACACCTGGACTGAGCCAGCCTGGGCTGGGCGGGGTCCTGCCCGACAGCAGCGCACCGGCATGCTGCCCGCCGTGGCGGGGGCTCAGGACAGGCTGGTATCCACCACCCGGTGCTCCAGCGCCAGGAATTCCTTGGACTGCATTTCGCGCAGACGCGACACGGTGCGCGGGAACTCATGCGCCATGGGGCCCTCGGTGTACAGCGCCTCCGGTTCGACTGCAGCGGACATCACCAGCTTCACGCGGCGGTCGTAGAGCACGTCCACCAGCCAAGTGAAGCGCCGCGCCTCGGAGGCCATGCGCACCGGCATGTGCGGCACGCCGCTGAGGAACACGGTGTGAAAGCGCGAGGCGATTTCCAGGTAGTCGTTTTGCGAACGCGGCCCGCCGCACAGGGTGCGGAAGTCGAACCACACCAGCCCCCCGGCGCGGCGCTGGGCCTGGATGGTGCGCGACTCGATGTGCAGCGTGGGGTCTTCGTCGTGGGCTTCCGCAATGGCGTTGAAGGTCTGCGCCATGGCCGCCTCGGAAGGCTCGCCCAGGGGCACGTGGTAGAGCGTGGCCTGCTCCATGGTGCGGCGCCGGTAGTCGGTTCCGTTGTCCACCTCCAGCACCTCCAGGCGCTGGTTCAGGAGCGCGATGGCGGGCAGGATGCGGTCGCGGTGCAACCCATCCGGGTACAGGCCATCGGGGCGGAAGTTGGAGGTGGTGACGAAGCCCACCCCGTTGGCGAACAGGGCCGCCAGCAGGCGGTGCAGGATCATCGCGTCCGTGATGTCGGCGACGTGGAACTCATCGAAACAGATGAGCTTGAAGCGTTTGGCGATGCGCTGACCCAGCACGTCCAGCGGGTTTTGCGTGCCTTGCAGCTCCACCATCTCGCGGTGCACCTCGCGCATGAACTCGTGAAAGTGCAAGCGCGTCTTGCGCCGGATCGGGACGGCCTGGTAGAAGCAGTCCATCAGGAAACTCTTGCCCCGCCCGACCCCGCCATAGAGATAGACCCCACTTGGGATGTCGGGGCGGTTGATGAGCTTCTTGAAGGCGTTGGAGCGCTGCTCCTTGTACTGCCCCCATTCCTGGGCACAGCGCTCCAGCGCCTGCACCGCACGCAGCTGCGCCGCATCGGCGTGGAAACCGCGTGCGGCCAGCTCGGCCTGGTACACCTGCGTTACGCTGGCCATGTCAATTTTCCCGCACGGACAAGCATCCGTTTACTATAAAATTTATAGCAATAAACCCAGTATCCACGCGGGCCAATAGCCTAAAAGGCTCTCAAAAGTTGAGGGTACGCTTGTCCACCGCCAAGGCCGCTTCCTTGGTCGCTTCGCTCAAGGACGGGTGGGCATGGCAGATGCGGGCAATGTCTTCGGCGCTGGCCTTGAACTCCATCGCCACCACCGCTTCGGAGATCAGCTCGCTGGCCATGGGGCCGACGATGTGCACACCCAGGATTTCGTCGGTCTTGGCGTCGGCCAGGAACTTCACAAAACCCGTGGTGTCGCCCAGCGCGCGCGCGCGCCCGTTGGCCAGGAACGGGAAGGAACCCGCCTTGTAGGCCACGCCGTCGGCCTTGAGCTGCTGCTCGGTGCGCCCCACCCAGGCGATTTCCGGGCTGGTGTAGATGACCCAGGGGATGGTGCCAAAGTTCACGTGCCCGTGCTGGCCCACGATGCGCTCGGCCACCGCCACCCCCTCTTCCTCGGCCTTGTGCGCCAGCATGGGGCCGCGCACCACGTCGCCCACCGCCCACACATTGGGCAGATTGGTCTTGCACTCGCCGTCCACCACAATGGCGCCGCGCTCGTCGAGCTGCAGGCCCACGGCCTCGGGGTTGAGCCCGATGGTGTTGGGCACGCGGCCAATCGACACGATGAGCTTGTCCACGTCCAGACTCTGGGCTTCGCCCTTGGCGTTGGTGTAGGCCACGCTCACGCCCTTCTTACCGGTCTTGACCTCACCCACCTTGACGCCCAGCTCGATCTTGAGGCCCTGCTTGGTCAGGGCCTTGAAGGCTTCCTTGGCGACCTGCTCGTCGGCCGCACCCAGGAACGTGGGCAGCCCTTCGAGGATGGTGACGTCTGCACCCAGGCGGCGCCAGACCGAGCCCATCTCCAGGCCGATCACGCCGGAGCCGATCACCCCGAGCTTCTTGGGGCAGGCGCCAATGCGCAGTGCGCCGTCGTTGGACAGCACCAGTTCTTCGTCAAAGGGCGCACCGGGCAGGGGGCGCGCGTTGGAGCCCGTGGCCACGATGATGTGCTTGCCGCTGATAGTTTCTTCCGCGCTGCCTGCCACCTTGATCTCAAAGCCTGCACCGCCCTGGCCCACGAAAGAGCCACGGCCATGGAAGAAGCTGACTTTGTTCTTCTTGAACAGGTACAGGATGCCGTCGTTGTTCTGCTTCACCACGGTGTCCTTGCGGCCCACCATCTTGGCCACGTCCATCTTCACACCGCTGACGCTGATGCCATGCTCGCCAAAGTGCTTGTTGGCGTGCTCGAAGTGCTCGCTGGACTGCAGCAAGGCCTTGGAGGGAATGCAGCCGACGTTGGTGCAGGTGCCGCCCGGAGCCGGGCCGCCCGCAGCGTTTTTCCATTCGTCGATGCAGGCCACGTTCAAGCCCAACTGGGCCGCGCGGATGGCAGCGATATAGCCGCCGGGGCCGCCGCCGATCACGACGACGTCAAATTGTTTGCTCATGTTGTTTCTCGCTTGCGTTGGCGATCCCTGTGCGCGCCACCTACCCACCCTTCAAGCCCACCCGAGGCCGGGGGGCTTGTCTGGCAGGCACCGCCCCCGTCAAGGGGCGGGCGTGGCACCACGCAATGCGCGCAGCCCGGGAGGTGTATCAGATATCAAACAGCAGACGCGCGGGGTCTTCCAGCGCCTCTTTCATCGCCACCAGGCCCAGCACGGCTTCGCGGCCGTCGATGATGCGGTGGTCGTAGCTCATGGCCAGGTAGTTGATCGGGCGGATCACGATCTGGCCGTTTTCCACCACGGCGCGGTCCTTGGTGGCGTGCACGCCCAGGATGGCGCTTTGGGGCGGGTTGATGATGGGGGTGGAGAGCATGGAGCCGAACACGCCGCCATTGGAGATGGAGAAGGTACCGCCGGTCATTTCCTCGATGCCCAGCTTGCCGTCGCGCGCCTTGGCGCCGAATTCGGCAATCTTCTTCTCGATGTCGGCAAAACTCATCTGGTCGGCGTTGCGCAGAATCGGCACCACCAGGCCACGGGGCGAGCCGACCGCGATACCGATGTCGAAATAGCCGTGGTAGACGATGTCGTTGCCGTCCACCGAGGCGTTGAGCACCGGGTACTTCTTGAGTGCGTGCACTGCTGCCTTGACGAAGAAGCTCATGAAGCCGATCTTGACGCCGTGCTCCTTCTCGAACTTGTCCTGGAAACGCTTGCGCATTTCCATCACCGGGGCCATGTTGACCTCGTTGAAGGTGGTCAGGATGGCGTTGGTGGACTGCGACTGCAGCAGGCGCTCGGCCACGCGGGAACGCAGGCGGCTCATGGGCACGCGCTGCTCTGGGCGATCGCCCAGGTAAGGCGCGCCACTGGGGGCCTTGACTTGCGGCAGCGCGCTGGTGGGAACCCCGGTGGGGATGGCGGCGGCAGGCGCTGCCTTGGGCGCAGCCGCAGCGGCCAATACATCGCCCTTGGTGATGCGGCCGTCCTTGCCGGTGCCGCTGACATTGGCCGCGCTCATGCCGGCGTCGGCCATCAGCTTGGCGGCAGCGGGCATGGCGACACCGGCCTTGCTGGCCGAAGCGCTGGCACTTGCCGGGGCCGGGGCAGCGGCGGGAGCCGCAGCGCTTGCAGCAGCAGCCGGGGCCGGGGCCGGGGCAGCAGAGCCCTTGCCTTCAGTGTCGATGCGGGCGATGAGCTGGTCGGCCACCACGGTGCCGCCGCCTTGCACAACGATCTCGCCGAGCACACCCGCTGCGGGTGCGGGCACTTCGAGCACGACCTTGTCGGTCTCGATCTCGATCAGGATCTCGTCCATGGCGACGGTGTCACCGGCCTTTTTCTTCCATTGCAACAGGGTGGCTTCAGCCACGGATTCGGACAGTTGCGGTACTTTGACGTCTACGATAGCCATTGCAGTAATTCCGTATGGGTTTCAACAAGAGAGAGGGCAGCCAGGGCTTACTTGGTCAGTACATAGCCCTTGAGCTTGGCGAAGGCGGCATCGACCAGGGCCTTTTGCTGCTCCTGGTGCAGATGGGCATAACCCACTGCCGGTGAAGCCGATGCGGCGCGGCCGGCATAACCCAGGCGCTGCCCCTCGAGCATGTTTTCGTGGATGTAGTGCTGCACGAAGAACCAGGCCCCCTGGTTCTGGGGCTCGTCCTGGCACCACACCACCTCGGTGGCATTCGGATACTTCTTCATCTCTGCCGAGAAGGCCTTGTGCGGGAACGGGTAGAGCTGCTCCACGCGCATGATCGCCACGTCCTCGCTGCCCTTCTCTTCGCGCTTCTTCACCAGGTCGTAGTAGACCTTGCCCGAGCACACGACGACACGCTTGACCTTGTCGCCCTTGAGCCCGCCGGTATCGCCAATCACGGTCTGGAAACCGCCCTTGGTGAACTCGGACACCGGGGACGTGGCATCCTTGTTGCGCAGCAAGCTCTTGGGGGTGAAGATGATCAGGGGCTTGCGCAGGTTGCGCACCATCTGGCGGCGCAGCAGGTGGAAGATCTGGCTGGCCGTGGTGGGCTGGCACACCTGCATGTTGGTGTCTGCAGCCAACTGCATGAAACGCTCCACACGCGCCGAGGAGTGCTCGGGGCCCTGGCCCTCGTAGCCGTGCGGCAGCATCAGGGTGATGCCGTTGACGCGGCCCCACTTCACTTCACCGGCAGCGATGAACTGGTCGATCACCACCTGGGCGCCGTTGGCGAAGTCGCCGAACTGGGCTTCCCAGATCACCAGGGTGTTGGGGTCGTTGGAGGCGTAGCCGTATTCGAAGCCCAGCACCGCCTCTTCCGACAGGATGGAGTCGATGACGACGAACTGCGCCTGGTTGTCGCTCACGTTCTGCAGGGGCACATAGGTGCCGGTGTCCCACTTCTCGCGGTTCTGGTCGTGAATGACCGAGTGGCGGTGGGTGAAGGTACCGCGTCCGCAGTCCTCGCCCGACAGGCGCACCGGATAACCGCTGGCCACCAGAGAGGCAAAGGCCATGTGCTCACCCATGCCCCAGTCCACATTGGCCTCGCCCCGCCCCATGGCGGCGCGGTCATCCAACACCTTCTTGACCAGAGGGTGGGGGGTGATGTTCTCGGGCAGCTTGGTCACACGCTCGGCCAGGCGCTTCCACTCGGACAAGGGAATGGCGGTGTCGGCGGCATCGGTCCACTTCTTGCTCAGGAACGGAGACCAGTCCACCGCATACTTGCTCTTGAAGTTGGTCAGCACCGGATTGATGGTGTGCTTGCCCGCGTCCATGGCGGCGCGGTAGGCCTTGGCCATGTCGTCGCCCAGGGTTTCACCCATGCCCTGCGCGGCCAGCTTCTCGGCATAGAGCTTGCGCGTGCCGGGGTGCTGTGCAATCTTCTTGTACATCAGCGGCTGGGTCAGGCTGGGCGTGTCCTGCTCGTTGTGGCCGAGCTTGCGGAAGCAGGTGATGTCCACCACCACGTCCTGGCGGAACTCCATGCGGTACTCCAGCGCCAATTGCGCTGCCAGCACCACGGCTTCCGGGTCATCGCCATTGACGTGCAGCACCGGGGCCTCGACCATCTTGACGATGTCCGTGCAATAGGTGCTGGAGCGCATGTCGCGCGGGTCGGAGGTGGTGAAACCGATCTGGTTGTTGATGATGATGTGCACCGTGCCGCCAGTGGTGTAACCACGGGTCTGGGCCAGGCACAGGGTTTCCTGGTTCACGCCCTGGCCGCCAAAGGCGGAGTCGCCGTGCACCAGCACTGGCAGCACCTGGCTGCCCTGGGCGTCACCACGGCGGTCCATGCGCGCGCGCACCGAGCCTTCCACCACCGGGTTGACGATTTCCAGGTGCGAAGGATTGAAGGCCAGCGACAGGTGCACCGGCCCGCCAGGGGTGGTGACGTCGGAGCTGAAACCTTGGTGGTACTTCACGTCACCGGCAGTGAGCTCTTCCGGCGCGGTGTGGTCGAATTCGGCAAACAGGTCCGCGGGCATCTTGCCCAGGGTATTGACCAGCACGTTCAGGCGGCCACGGTGGGCCATGCCGATGACGATTTCCTGCACGCCCTTGGCGCCTGCCAGTTGGATCAGCTCGTCCATGGCGGCGATGAAGCTCTCGCCGCCTTCGAGGGAGAAGCGCTTTTGCCCCACGTACTTGGTGTGCAGGTAGCGCTCCAGGCCTTCAGCAGCAGTGAGGCGGTCCAGGATGTGGCGTTTCTTCTCCGTACTGAACCCGGGGCGGCTGCGGATGGATTCGAGCTTTTGCTGCCACCAGCGCTTTTCATTCTGGTCGGAGGTGTACATGTACTCCGCCGCCAGCGTGCCGCAATAAGTCTCGCGCAGTGCATTGAGCAGCTCACGCAGGCTCATGGACTCGCGCCCGAAGAAGGTATTGCTGGTGTTGAACACGGTCTCCTGGTCGGCGTCGTTGAAGCCGTAGAACGCAGGGTCGAGTTCGGGGATGTGGGGGCGCTCGGTGCGCTTGAGCGGATCGAGGTCGGCCCAGCGGTTGCCCACGTTGCGGTAGGCGGCAATGAGCTGCTGCACGGCGGTGCGCTTGCGCCCCATTTCGGAGTCCGCCCCGGTGGCCATGACCACGGTGCTGATGCCTTGCTTGGCGCGCTCGGCAAAAGCGTTCACCACGGGCAGGTGGGGCACGTCCTTGGCGTCCGAGCCGTCCACGGCAGGCACGTTTTGCAGGGCATCGAAATACTCACGCCAGGTGTCGGGCACGCTGCCCGGGTTGGCGAGGTAGTTTTCGTACATCTCTTCGACGTACGGGGCGTTCCCACCGAACAGGTAGGTGTTGCCTTGATAGGCTGTATAGATCGACGCAGGGGTCGACGCCTGGGAATCACTCATTTACCGCTTACCTCCATTCCCCTTGGGGGAACTAAGTTTGGTTTGAAAAACCTCCCGCGACACGGCTGAACCGGATGGCGGATGCGACTGTGGCTTTGGAAGGGCCGGGCAAGGTGCGCGATTGTGCCACTGTTTGCGCCAGGGCACACGCTCTGCACGATTGTCCCAAACAAAAAGGGGCCCGAAGGCCCCTGGTCTGACGGACAGCTTACTGGCGCGGCCCCTGCACCAGCTCCTGGATCTGCTGCAAGGCCGCCGGGTCGTCCATGGTGCTCAAATCCCCCGTTCCCCGGCCTTCGCAGATGGCCTGGATCGCGCGGCGCAGCAGCTTGCCGCTGCGGGTCTTGGGCAGCACGTTGACGAACAGCACGCGCGCCGGGCGCGCCACGGCGCCCAGGTCGCCATCCACCTGCTTCATCACCTCGGCTTCCAGGGCCTTGCGCGCGGCATCGTCCACCAGCCCACTGGCGTCCTTCGGCACCGCAAAGGCCATGGCCACCTGACCCTTGAGCTGGTCGGCCACCCCCACCACCGCCACCTCGGCAATATTGGGATGGGCGGAAATGCTCTCCTCGATCTCGCGCGTCCCCAGCCGATGGCCCGCCACATTGATGACGTCATCGGTGCGGCCCAGGATGAAGAAGTAGCCATCCTCGTCGCGGATGCCCCAGTCGAAGGTGCTGTAGACCAGCTTGCCCGGCACGCTCTTCCAGTAGGTATTGACAAAGCGCTCGTCATCGCGCCACACGGTTTGCAGGCAGCCCGGGGGCAGCGGCCCCTCGATGGCCACCACACCCTTCTGGTGCGCGCCGGTAAGCTCTTCGCCGGTCTGGTCGTCGAGCAGCTTGACGTGGAAGCCGTACACCGCCTTGCCCGGAGAGCCGAACTTGGATGCGGCCGTCTCCACGCCGTTGCAGATACTCAAAATGGGCCAGCCAGTCTCGGTCTGCCAGTAGTTGTCGATGATGGGCTTGCCCAGCCCTTCGCTGATCCATTGGGCCGTGGGCTCGTCCAGCGGCTCGCCAGCCAGGAACAGGGCCCGCAGGCTCGAGAGGTCGTATTTCGTGAGGAAGGCCGGATCCTGCTTCTTGAGCACCCGCACCGCCGTGGGCGCGCTGAACATGACCGTGACCTTGTACTTTTCCACCAGGCTCCACCAGACGCCGCCATCGGGACGGGTGGGCAAGCCCTCGTACATGATGGTGGCCATGCCCGCGATCAGCGGGCCGTAGATGATGTAGCTGTGCCCCACCACCCAGCCGATGTCGCTGGTGGAGAAGTAGGTTTCCCCGGCCTGCCCGCCATAGATGTGCTTCATGCTGGCAGCCAAGGCCACGGCATAGCCCCCGGTATCGCGCTGCACGCCCTTGGGTTTGCCGGTGGTGCCGCTGGTATAGAGCGTGTAGCTGGGGTGGGTGGCATCCACCCAGGTACAAGGCACCTGGGTGTCGAGGTGCTTGGCACGCATCTGGTTCCACAGCACGTCGCGCCCAGTGTCCAGTGACATCGGGGCCAGACCCCGGTCCACCAGCAACACCGCGTCGGGCTTGTGGGCCGAGAGACGGATGGCCTCGTCCAGCAAGGGCTTGTATTCGACCGCCTTGCCCCCGCGCGAACCCGCATCTGCGCTGACCACCACCCTGGGTTGCGCGTCTTCGATGCGCGAGGCCAGCGAGCCCGAAGCAAAACCGCCAAACACCACCGAGTGAATGGCGCCAATGCGCGCGCAGGCCAGTATGGCAAACGCCGCCTCGGCGATCATGGGCATGTAGATGAGCACGCGGTCGCCCTGCCCCACGCCCAGCTCCAGCAAGGTGGCCGCCATGCGCTGCACCTCCTGGTGCAGCTCGGCAAAGCTGTAGACCCGCTCGGTATTGGTTTCGGTGGACACCGCGATCAGCGCCGCCTGCCCGGCGCGCGCGGCCAGGTGGCGGTCTACCGCGTTGTGGCACAGGTTGGTGGTACCGCCCACATACCAGCGGGCGAAGGGCGGGTTGCTGTAGTCGCAAATGGTCTGGGGCGGGGTGTGCCAGTCAATGAGCTGCGCCTGCTCGGCCCAGAAACCGTCCCGGTCGTCGATGGATCGCCGGTAAAAGTCCGCATAGCTTGCCATGGGTGTCTCCGTGGTGATGGAATTTGCATTCATAATTATGAATACAGGACTTGCAGCAAGCTGACGCTTGGCAAGGCCTGGGGCCTACCCTTTCACCAGCGCCTGCACTTCCTTGAACAGCGGGTGCTCTGCCCCACGCAGCCACTCGAACAAGACCATTTCAGTGGTCACCAGCTCCACCCCGGCACCGGCGAGACGGTCGAACGCGGCGTCACGGTTGCGCTCGGTGCGGCTGGCGCAGGCATCCACCACCACCCATACCGACAGATCTTCTTCCAGCAGGTCCAGCGCCGTCTGCAGCACGCACACGTGGGCCTCGCAGCCTGCCAGCACGATCTGCTCACGCACGGGCGCTGCAGGTTTTTGCAGGTGCTTGGGCAGGCTGCGCGCATTGCCCGCCGTCGGCTTCGGCGCGGGACGCAATACCTCACACACGCCCTCCTCCACGGCGCTGAACATCATCTTGTGAAAACGCTGCGCGCGCTCGGGCAGTGCCTGGCGCAACACCTCCACCGTGGCACCCAGACGGCTGGCATTTTGCTCGGTGAGCACACAGGGCAGCTGCAGCAAAGCGGCTGCGCGGGCCAGGCGCTGGGCATTGGCCAGCACACCATCCGCCTGGTGCATGGCGGGCATAAGCCGCTCCTGAAAGTCCACCAGCAACAATTGGGATTGGTCGGTATCAAGCAACATGGGAATCCTTGTAAACAGGGCGCCAAGCATAGCCAAACCCGCGCCCTTTGGGACACCCCACGCAGCGGCAGTGCCAGCCCAGGCATGCCAGCACGGGCGCGAAACACACCTTGCGGGGCCGGTGCCAGACCCTGGGTGCGCCCGCAGAACACCAGCAAAATCATGGACTTAGCAAGTCAACTTCAGGTAAACCCGGTTGACATGAAAAGAACCCGCCGCTAACCTGCCCGGGATGCATCGACTCCTGACCGTGCTGCTGGCCCTGTGGCTCAGCGTTCCCGCACAGGCCGCGCCGGCCGAATCCCCCGACGACAACATGGGCCAGTTCCTGGCAGAACGCGGCTTGCTGCAGCGCATTGGCGATGCCGGCTTGCGCCTGGAAGCCCGCGCCTCCGACCTGGTGGTCAACGCCATGGGCTTTCTCGGGGTCCCCTACAAGCGCGGCGGCACCAGTGCCGACACCGGCTTCGACTGCAGCGGCTTCGTGCGCGCCATCTATGAGCAGACCGTGGGCCTGGTGCTGCCCCGAACCGCCGACCAGCAGGCTGCCTCCACCGAGAAGATCAACCGCAACGAACTCCAGCCGGGCGACCTGGTGTTCTTCAACACCCTGCGCCGCGCCTTCAGCCACGTGGGCATCTACATCGGCAATGGCAAGTTCATCCACTCTCCGCGCGCGGGCGCCGAGGTGCGGGTGGAAGACATGGGGCTAAGCTACTGGTCCAAGCGCTTCGATGGTGCGCGCCGGGTCAGCGTGCAAGGCGCGCAAGACGGCGCCAGCCCTGCGCCGAACGCCGCGGCCCTGCAGTGGGCCAACACGCTGGAAGGCAAGCAATAAACCCCTGCCTGCACCCGCCGGCCGTGCTGCGCCGGCCCGCGCTGCCACTCCCCGTCAACGCCGTCGCGCCGCGCGCACGCCAGACAATTCGCCCACCTGGTGGAGCACCTTGCCCAGGCGGCTTGAGTCCCCCACCTCGACCGTGAAGGTCATCCAGGCAATGCCTTTGATGGTCTGGGTCTGGACTCCGATCACGTTCATTTTCTCTTTGGCGAAGACCTCGGAAATATCGCGCAGCAAGCCCTGGCGGTCCAGCGCCTGCACCGATACGTCCACCGGGTAGACCGCAGACTTGCCCGCCTTGACACGGGGGTTGCCCCACTCCACATCCACCAGCCGGTCGCCGCTGCGCAGCACCATGTTGCGCAGGTTGGGGCATTCGCTGCGGTGCACGCTCACGCCGCGCCCGCGCGTCACAAAGCCGCTGATGGCGTCGGGCGGCGCAGGTTTGCAGCATTTGGCCAACTGCGTCAGCAAGGAATCCACCCCCACCACCAGCACGCCGCCCCGGGTGCCGCCCGGGGCGGCGCTGGGCTTGCGCAGCGGGATGCTCTCTTCCGCGCTGGGCGTGGGTTCGCTCGGGCGCAAAACGGTCTCGATGTTGCGCAGTGAATACTCGTCCTTGCCCACCATTTCAAACAAGGCCTGCGCATCGTTGAAACCGAGCTGCACGGCCAGATCGTCCAGGGCCAGGGCGGTGCGCCCCTCGCGCTGCAGCAGCCGCTCCACCGCTTCGCGCCCGCGCGCCACGGTCTCGGCCATGGCCAGCGCGTTGAACCAGGCGCGCACCTTGGAGCGCGCCCGATGACTGGCCAGGTAGCCCAGCTCCGGGTTGAGCCAGTCGCGTGAAGGTCCGCCGTCCTTGGCGGCGCTGATTTCCACCGTCTGGCCGTTCCTGAGCGGCGTCTGCAGCGGCACCATGGCGCCGTCCACCTTGGCCCCGCGGCAGCGGTGGCCCAGGCTGGTGTGCACGCTGTAGGCGAAATCCACCGGCGTGGCGCCCTGGGGCAGCTCCACAATCGCCGCGTCTGGCGTGAGCACATAAATGTGCTCGTCCAATGCCACGGAGCCTGCAGGCGCATCCTGCGCGCTGGCCAGATCGCGCTCCCAGGCCAGCAACTGGCGCAGCACCGCAATCTTGGCCTCGTAAGCGCCGCTGGCGCTCACCCCGGCATAGCCCTTGGCCCCGGCCTCCTTGTAGACCCAGTGCGCGGCTACACCATGCTCGGCGTGCTCGTGCATTTCCTGGGTGCGGATCTGCACCTCGATGGGCTTGCCCGCCGCGTCGCGCACCACGGTGTGCAGGCTCTGGTAGCCATTCGGTTTAGGCCGGGCGATGTAGTCGTCAAACTCCGAGGTGACCGGCGCCAGCAGTTCGTGCACATAGCTCAGTGCGGCGTAACAGTCGGCCACCTTGTCCACCACAATGCGCAGCGCTCGCAGGTCGAACACACGCTCGAACGCCAGCGACTTGCCGCGCATCTTCTTGACGATGCTGTAGATGTGCTTGGGGCGCCCCTGCACGCTGGCGCGGATGCCGTGGCGCTGCAGCTCCTGGGCCAGTTGCTGGCGCAGGGCTTCCACGCTGGCCTCGCGCTCGGCGCGCTTTTCATCGAGCATGCGCGCCACGGACCTGTAGGTGTCGGGCTCCAGAAAGCGAAACGCCAGGTCCTCCATCTCCCACTTGATTTCCCAGATGCCCAAGCGGTTGGCCAGCGGTGCGAACACCTGCAACGACTCCTGCGCCAGGGACACCGGGACGCTGCGCTTGCTGGCGGCGTAGAAGCGCAGCGTCTGCATGCGCGAGGCCAGGCGCAGCAGCACCACGCGCAGGTCCTTGGAAAAAGCCAGCAGCATCTTGCGCACGCCCTCGGTCTGCATGGCCGCACTCTGGGCCAGGGGCGCGCTGGCGCGGTCCTGCGCCTGCTGGGCGCGCCGGGCCATGCGCTGCAGGTGCACCAGCTTGGTGGTCTGCAAGGCCAGGTCAGCCAGGCTCTGGCCAAACCCCTTGGCGATCGCGTCATGGGGTTTGTGCAGATGCTCGCTGGCATAGACCAGGTAGCACGCCGCCTGCATGCTCTGCGAGCCCCCGATGGAGCGCACGATGGCGGCCACCGCGTCGGCATGGGCCAGGATGTTCTCCCCGGTGTCGAGCTGCGCGCTGGCAATGAGCGGCTCGGCAAAGGCGCGCGCGCGCGCCAGGGCGTCGGCGGCACCAAGCTCGTCCTCGCTGGTGGCCGTGATCAGTGCGGAGGGGCGCGGCGCGGCCGCGTCGGCATACAAGCTCTTCATGGTCGGATCAAAAACGCGCACACGGCATCCACCTGGTCCGGTGCTATCAGGGTGGGCGCATGGCCCACGCCCTCGAAAGTAATGCAATGCGCACGGGGGCCGCGCGCGGCCATGTCCCGTGCGGTCTGTGCACTGAGCAGGTCGGACTGCGCGCCACGCAGCAGCAGGGTCTGTGCCTGGATCGCGTCGTAGGTCTGCCACAGGCCTTCTGGCGCAGTCGGCTCACCGGCCGCCAGCAGGGCGCGCACCGGCAAAGCCAGTGCCGGGTCGTAGTGCAGGCGCAGCGTGCCGTCGCCGCGCGGGCGCAGCATGGGCCGGGTCAAGGCCAGCCACTGCGCGCGGGTGTGCGGACCAAACCCCTGAGAGTCGGCCCACAGGGCATCGGCCGCTTCGTCCTCGTTGGCAAACACCGGATCGTGGCCCAGGTACTGGGCGATGCGTTCCAGCGCGGGCCACTGCAGCACCGGGCCGACATCGTTGAGCACCAGACGGCCTACCTTCGTCCCCCACGCAGGGGCGTGCACCGCCACCACCATGCCGATGAGCCCCCCCATGCTGGTGCCGACCCAGTCCACCTGGACGCACTGCTCCTGGCGCAGCAGCGCCGCCATGTCAGCCACATAGGTGGGCAACTGGTAGCCCTGGGGATCCCCCAGCCAGTCACTGTGGCCACGTCCGACCACATCGGGGCAGAGCACGCGCACTGTCCCCTGGCTGCGTTGCAGCAACGTTTGCGCCAGAGCATCGAAGTCGCGCCCCTGGCGGCTCAGGCCGTGTACGCAGACAATGGTGTGCGCCGCCTGGGGCGCACCCCAGACCCAGTAGGCCATGCGATGGCCACCTGATCCGTCAGCGCAGGATACGTAATTCAGCGTAGGTTCAGACATGGTGCAATCGCGGTTTGATAATTTGTGCATCGTACTGGAACCCCCCAACCCCACCACGAGGATAGACAAGCATGCTTCACGGAAAAACCGCTCTCGTCACCGGCTCCACCAGCGGCATCGGCCTGGGTATCGCCCAGGCCCTGGCCGCGCAGGGTGCCAACATCGTGCTCAACGGCTTTGGCGACGTGGACAGCGCCCAGCAGGCGGTGGCCGCCCAGGGCGTGCAGGTGCGCTACCACGGCGCCGACATGAGCAAACCCTCCGACATCGAAGCCATGATGGCTTATGCGGCGCAGGAGTTCGGGCAGGTGGACATCCTGGTCAACAACGCCGGCATCCAGCACGTGGCGCGCATTGAGAACTTCCCGCTGGAGCGCTGGGACGCCATTATTGCCATCAACCTCAGCAGTGCCTTCCACACCACGCGCCTGGCCCTGCCGGCCATGCGCGCACGCAACTGGGGCCGTATCATCAACGTGGCCAGCGTGCACGGCCTGGTGGGTTCGGCGGAAAAATCGGCCTACGTCGCAGCCAAGCACGGCATTGTGGGCTTTACCAAGGTCACAGCGCTGGAAAACGCCACCACGGGCGTGACCTGCAACGCCATCTGCCCGGGCTGGGTGCTCACGCCCCTGGTGCAAAAACAGGTCGATGCCAAGGCCGCAGCCCTGGGGGTCGACAACGACGCCGCCATCCGCCACCTGTTGGGCGAAAAAGAGCCCTCCATGCAGTTCACCACCCCGGAGGAACTGGGGGGATTGGCGGTGTTCTTCTGCTCGCCCGCCGCGGCCAACACCCGCGGTGTGGCCTGGAACATGGACGGCGGCTGGGTCGCCCAGTAGCGTCAGGCGCTGGCCTGCTTGAAGGCCATCACCGCCTGGTTGCGCAGTGTGCGCAGCAGTGACAACTCGCGCTCATCCAGCTCCAGGCTGCTGGGGTGGGTCTTGTCGGCATAGATCAGGCCAAACGGGGCCCCTTTGAGCTGCAAGGGCAGCAGCAGGAAAGTCGGCGCATTGAGCCCGCTGCGGTACCAGGCGGGCAGGCGCTGGGCAACGCGGGGCTCCGCCGTGTCGCTGATGAAGGTATCCACCCCCTTGTTGCACACCAGGGCAAACAGGTCCGGCGTTCCGGCTCTGAGGTGGGTGCAAAAGGTCTTGACGTGGGCATCCACCCCCTGCCCCAGGCCGAAACGCCCGGTCAGCAGATCGGTCTTGGGGTCGCGCATGCAAAACAGAACGCGGTCCAGTTCGAGCGCACGGTACATGGTCTCCAGGATCATGCGCAACACGTCGGTGAGCTTGAAGTCCTCCACCATGGCATTGGTAATGTCCTGGATGCCGGCTGCCAGTGTCTCGCCCTTGGGACGGTGCAGCATCCGTACCGGGGCATCGCCCTGCACCGCTGACGGCGGGGCCTGCAGGGGCTGGGTCGCGTGCAGCTCCAGATCGTCCAGCGCCGGATGGCCCTGTGCGGCGGCTGGTGCCTGGGGCAAAGGCATCTGCAGCAGGCGCGCGGCCGGCAACTTCGGCGCCACATGCAAATCCATGGCACGTGCCAGATCGACCAGTTTGCGCCGCGCCGCCCCCAGCGCCTGTGCATGGTCCTTGCCATCCAGCGCGGCCACCCGGGTGTAGCGCTGCGTGATCTGGTCCAGCAGGGTATCCAACTGCTCTGCGGGAGAGTGCAGCATGGCATCGGCCATTTCGTTGGCTGCCAGCGCCAGCCAGCGCATGCGCTCCACCGGGTCTGAAGGGGCCTGTGCGGGAGGGTCGCCCTGCGGCTTTTCAATGCAGCGCACGATGCTGCGGTGCAGGCCCCAGGCCCGGGCAATACCGGCCCCCAACTCGTCCAGGCCCATGCCCAGCACGTCCACTGCCGCCTGCAGCTCGGTCATGGGCGCGCGCTCCCTGTGCACCAGGGCGCGGATGGCCTGTGCCTCTTCAGGAAAGTAGTAAAGCACCAGCAAGCGGCCCAGGTTCTGGAACAGGGCGCCAATGAAGGCTTCCTCTGCCTCGCGCGGGTTGGCGCACAGTTCGGCGCCAATCGTGCCCGCCATGAGCGAGCGCAGGAACTCCTCCTTGAGCAAAGCGGCATGTGCCTTGTCGTTCATGTGTTCGAGCAGCACCAGGCTCAGCGCCATGTTGCGAATGCCGTTGAAGCCCACCAGCGACACCGCGCGGGACACGGTGCTGATGCTGCCACCTCCGCGCGAGTACTGCGCGCTGTTGACCACGCGCAGCAGCTTGTGGGTCAGCGCCACGTCCTTGAGGATCTCGCTGGTGACGCTGTGGATGCTCTCGGTCTCCGAGCTGGCCATGCTCTGGATGCGCACGACGGCCTCGGACAGGGCCGGGAAATCGGTCTTGTGCCGCATGCGCCGCAGCAGAAATTCCAGCGTCCCGCGGCTCGGCGCGCTGGGCGTGGCCGCCCCCGGCCTGGACCAGGCCTCCAATGCCGCCAGAAAGGCCGGCGCATCGGAAAAACGCTGGAGGGGGTCGCGCGCCAGCGCGCGCTGCACCAGGGCGCGCAGCGGCTCGTCCACGTCGAGCCCGGGCGGCAACACCAATTGCTCGTGCATGGCACGGTACACCGCGCGGTAGGGGTCGCGCTCGGCCACCAGGGGCTGGCCACAGAGCATCTCGGCCAGCACCAGGCCGACACCAAAAATGTCCATGGACGTGGCGGGTACGGCCCCAGTGGCGGCCTCCGGAGACAGATAGCCCGGGGTACCCGCGCTGATCGGCAGGGCCCCGCCCCCGGGCTGGGAGATGCGCGCGGCAATGCCAAAGTCCATCACCCGGGCGCGTCCGGCCTTGTCCACCAGGATGTTGGAGGGTTTGAGATCACGGTGCACCACCCCGGCGGCATGGGCCGCGGCCAGCGCATCGAGCACGTCCATGGCCAGCGCCACGGCCTGCGCCGGTGGCAGGGGCCCCTGCGCCTTCAGGTGCTGCGCCAGGGTGCGCCCCTGCACATATTCGAACACCAGATAGGGACACTGGTCCTGCATATCGGCCTCGAACAGGGGGATGATGTTGGGGTGGATCACACGCCCGGCGCTGCGCGCTTCGTGCAACCACTGCGCCACCGCCTGATCGCTGCCGAGCGCGTCCGGGCGCATGAGCTTGATCGCCACCTCGCGCTCCAGGCGCGGGTCAAACGCCTGGTACACCACCGATTGCGCCCCCTGGCCCAGCCGCTGGCGCAGCTCGAAACGCCCCAGCGTGCTTGGCAGCGGCAGGCTCACGGTACGCAAGGCGCGGCTTTGGCTGAACGGAGGGACATCGGCCATGGCAGAAATGTGCGTGACACAGTCAACGGTAAACAGTATGACACCAGGCCGCGCCCTGCGTAAGAAACAGGCCCCGTGGCGCGACCCATGCCCATGCCCCGACCCTGCCAGCCGTGGGGCCGTGGCCCTGTCGCCATGCCCGGTGCGGCGCGGGCCCGCACAATGCCTGTCTGGTAGCGCCCCTGGCACGCATGCAGCACCTGCCGCGCGGGGGATACACAAGGAGAAACGCCCATGACGACCCATGAAACCGCCCTCCTGGCCGGAGGCTGCTTTTGGGGCATGCAAGACCTGCTGCGCCGCCTGCCCGGCGTGGTCCACACCCGGGTGGGCTACAGCGGCGGGGAGGTGGAAAACGCCACCTACCGCCACCACGGCAGCCACGCCGAAGCGGTGGAGGTGCTGTTCGATCCCGCCGTATTGCCCTACCGCTCGCTGCTGGAGTTCTTCTTCCAGATCCACGACCCCAGCACCCCCAACCGGCAGGGCAACGACCACGGCAGCTCCTACCGCTCTGGCATTTACACCAGCAGCGAAGCCCAACGCCTTTGCGCACTGCAAACCATTGCCGATGTGGACGCCAGCGGCCTGTGGCCCGGCCCGGTGGTGACCGAAGTGCACCCAGCGGGTGCTTTTTGGGAAGCCGAGCCCGAACACCAGGACTACCTGCTGCACCACCCGGGCGGCTACACCTGCCACTACCCGCGCCAAGGCTGGAAGCTGCCCGCGCACAAGCCCAAGTCCTGATGAGCGCCCCCTTGCCCCCGATTGCCTTTGACAACAGCTTTGCGCGTGATCTGCAGGGCCTGTATGTGCCCTGGCGCCCGGCCCAGGTCAGCGCTGCGCGCCTGCTGCAGTTCAACACCGCACTGGCCCAGGAGTTGGGCCTGGACGCCCAGGCCCTGCAAAGCCCCGATGGCGTGGCGCTGTTGGCTGGCACTGCCGTGCCCGACACCGCGCAGCCCCTGGCCCAGGCCTATGCGGGGCACCAGTTCGGCGCCTACTCGCCCCAGTTGGGCGATGGGCGCGCGCTGCTGCTGGGCGAACTGGTGGACCGCCAGGGACAGCGCCGCGACATCGCCCTCAAGGGCAGCGGGCGCACGCCGTTTTCGCGCAATGGCGACGGCCTGGCCGCCCTGGGGCCGGTGCTGCGCGAATACCTGATGGGCGAGGCCATGCATGCGCTGGGGATTCCTAGCACCCGGGCACTGGCGGCACTGGCCACGGGCGACACGGTGTGGCGCGAGCGTGCCCTGCCCGGCGCCATCCTGGTGCGCGTGGCCGCCAGCCACCTGCGGGTGGGCACTTTTGAATTTTTTGCCGCCCAGGATGACACCGAGGCGCTGCGCCGCCTCACCGACTACACCCTGGCCCGCCACGACCCGCAGCACAGCAAAGACCCGCAGCGCCACTGGGCGCTGCTGCACGGCGTGGCACGGCGCCAAGCGCAGTTGGTGGCGCGCTGGATGGGGGTGGGATTCATCCACGGCGTGATGAACACCGACAACATGGCCCTCTCGGGCGAGACCCTGGACTACGGCCCCTGCGCATTCATGGAGGCTTACGACCCCCGCACGGTGTTCAGCTCCATCGACACCCAGGGCCGCTACGCCTTTGGCAAGCAGCCTGGCATTGCCCAGTGGAATCTGGCACGGCTGGCGCAGGCTCTGCTGCCCCTGGACGCCAATCCGCAGGCGGGCGTGGAGCGCGCCAACGCGCTGCTGCAAGGGTTTGCCCAGGAATACGGGGCCCAATGGAATGCGGTGCTGGCGGCCAAGCTCGGCCTGGACCCGGCGGACCAGGATGCCCGCGCGCTGGGCGACACTTTTCTGGGCTGGCTGCAGGAGCACGCGCTGGACTACACCCTGGGCTTTCGCGCCCTGTGGCACAGCGCGCAGGGGCAGGACGCGGCCCTGGCCGCCATGGGGCAGGAGGCGTGGGCAGCGCTACAGCCCTGGCTGCAACGCTGGCGCACCGCCTGGCAGGCCCAAAGCACCCCTGTGACACAACGCCTGCGCGCCATGCAGCAGGCCAACCCGGCCTACATTGCGCGCAACCACCAGGTGGAAGCAGCGCTGGAGGCGGCCGTGGAGCGTGACGACCTGGGACCCTACCAGCGGCTGCTTGCGGTCCTGGCGCACCCCTTTGACGAGCGCGAGGCCGACCAGGACTACGCCCGCGCCGCCCCGGCGCAGCAAACCGCCTGCTACCGCACCTATTGCGGCACCTGACCCATCCGCCATCCCCCAAGGGCCCGCCATGACCACCTCTCCACCCGATCCGAACCCCGTGCATTGGCTCACCTGGGGCGATATCCTGCGCCTGCTGCGCGAGGGCAATCCGGCGCCGCCGCGGCGCCTGCTGCTGAGCGACGCCCAGTGGCGCGAACGCCTGAGCCCGGCGCAGTACCACGTCACGCGCGAGAAGGGCACCGAGCGCGCCCACAGCTCGGCCCTGTGCACGCTCTTCGCCCCCGGGCGCTATGCCTGTGCGTGCTGCGGCACGGAGCTTTTCGACGCCAGCGACAAATACGACAGCCACAGCGGTTGGCCCAGCTTCACCCAGGCCCTGGCCCCGGGTCTGGTGGCCTACCACCTGGACGCCAGCCACGGCATGCAGCGCGTGGAGACCCTCTGCAATGTGTGCGATGCCCACCTGGGCCACGTCTTTCCGGACGGCCCCGAGCCCAGCGGCCTGCGCTACTGCATCAACGCGCTGGCACTGGAAAAACGCTGATACAAATGCTACTGTTCGCCGGGCGGTGGCAGCAGCACCCCCTGGTCACGCTGCTCGCGCAGTTGCTGGCGCAGGGCGCGGCGCTCTTGCGTGCTGAGATGGCGCGGTGGCAAGGCTTCGTCCTGCTCCGCAGCAGGCGCAGGCGGGTGCTGCGCTCGCTGTTCGCGCACCACACTGCGCAGTTGCATGCGCTGCACATGCTCCAACTGCGCGCGCTGGGGTGCCGGTGGCCGCTGCGGCTGCGCCATTGCAGCCGCCCCCCAGAGTGCCGACACCGCCGCGAAGAAAGCCCATTTGCGCATACTATTTCCCGCTCTCCAACCATCCGTAAAACCAAGCCTACGCAAGTGTGGAGCCCGCGTCGCATAATTCGAGACCGCATTTGTAACATCAGGCAAAGCCCGTCCGGGCGCCCGCCTGCGCTCCACAGCGCGCAAGGCATACTCCCGGCCCAACCGCCAACGCCGCGTCCATGCACAGCACGAACAAGCGCCCCAACCGAATCCTCGTGGTCGATGACGACACCCGCATCCGCGATCTGCTGCGCCGGTTCCTGGAGCAGGAGGGCTTTGAGGTCCTCACCGCCGACGACGGCAAGTCGCTCAACCGCGTCCTGCAGCGCGAGACCGTGGACCTGATCGTACTGGACCTGATGATGCCCGGGGAGGATGGCCTGTCGATCTGCCGGCGCCTGCGCGGGGCCAACGAACAGGTGCCCATCATCATGCTCACGGCCAAGGGCGAGGATGTGGACCGCATCGTGGGGCTGGAAATTGGCGCCGACGACTACATGGCCAAGCCCTTCAACCCGCGTGAGCTGCTGGCGCGCATCCACGCCGTGCTGCGCCGCCGCCCGGTGAGCGAAGTGCCCGGCGCCCCCGCCACCGAACCCGAAACGGTGCAGTTCGGCCCCTTCACCCTGGACCTGGCCGCGCGCACCCTGCACAAGGACAGCCAGGCATTGAACCTGACCACGGGTGAATTCGCCATGCTCAAGTCGCTGGTGCGCCACCCGCGCATCGCCCTGTCGCGCGAGAAACTGGCCCAGTTGTCCCGGGGCCGGGGGTTCGAGCCCTTTGACCGCAGCCTGGATGTGCAGATTTCACGCCTGCGCAAGATGATCGAGGAGGACCCGGGCAATCCCCGCTACATCCAGACCGTATGGGGCGTGGGTTACGTGTTCGTACCCGACGGCGGCCACGCGTGAGCATACTGCCCACCCTCCCGCCGCAACTGGCCGCGGAAGACACCGAAGCAGCGCCGCTGGCCGAGGCCCAGCCCCGGGCTGCGGGCAGTGTTCTGCGCGTGCCCTGGCCCATGGCGAGCATGAGCCTGTTCTGGCGCACCTTCTTGCTGCTGGCTTTGCTGCTGCTGGGCAGCATTGTGGCCTGGCTGCAGACTTGGAAAACGCTGGAGCTGGAGCCACGGGCACGCCAGGTGGCGCAGCAACTGGCGTCCCAGGTGAACCTGAGCCGGGCCGCGCTGATCCACGCCGACGCCATTGCCCGGGTCTCGCTGCTCAAGACCATGGCACAGGAGGAAGGCCTGCGCATTCTGGTGCGTGAAGGCGAGGACAGGATCCAGCCCTTTCGCAACGACGCCATGGCGCGCGCCATCCACCACGAGCTGGTGGCGCGCCTGGGCGCCAAGACCCTGACCGCCAGTGCCGTCAACGGGCGCGAGGGCCTGTGGGTGGGCTTCGACATCGACGGCGACGACTACTGGCTGCTGGCCGACGCGGCGCGCTTCGACACCGTGGGGGGCAAGGCCTGGACCATCTGGCTGGGCGTGGCCGCGCTGCTCTCGCTGGCCGGAGCGGCCGCCATTGCCAGCCTCATCAACCGCCCGCTCAAGCAGCTCTCCTTTGCCGCCAGTCGGCTGCGCGAGGGAGACTTCGAAGCCAGCAAGCTCGATGAGGAGGTCTACACCAGCGAGATCCGCGAGGTGAACATGGGCTTCAACCGCATGGCGCAGCAACTGGCCAAGGTGGAGCAGGAGCGCGCCGTCATGCTCGCCGGCATCTCGCACGACCTGCGCACGCCGCTGGCGCGGCTGCGGCTGGAGACCGAACTGAGCGTGCAGGACCTGGACGCACGCGCTCACATGGCGGCCGACATTGCGCAGTTGGATGCCGTGATCGACAAGTTTCTGGACTACGCACGCCCGGGCAAGACCGTGTTGCAGGACGTGGACCTGGACGAAGTGCTCTACAGCGCCGTTTTCCCCTTTGAAAAACAGGACAACGTGCGGGTGCTGGTCAAGGCCGAGCCGGGTCTGCGCGTGCGCGCCGACCCGGTGGAGCTCTCGCGCGTGCTGTCCAACCTGCTGGAAAACGCCTGCCGCTACGGCAAGACCCCCGAAACCGGCATCGCTGCCATCGATGTCAGCGCCCGGAAAAACGAGGACTGGATCTACCTCAAGGTGCGCGACCATGGCCAGGGCGTGGCTTCCGAGCAACTGGCCCACCTCACCCAACCCTTCTTCCGTGGCCAGACCGCCCGCACCGCCGCCAACGGTGCAGGATTGGGCCTGGCGATCGTGGAAAAAACCGTGCAGCGCATGGGCGGCCAGCTCTGGCTGGCGAACTCCAGCAGCGGCGGTTTGGCGGTGCGGCTGCGCTTGCGCACTGCAGCCTGAGAGCCCCCAAGCCGCCCCGCTCAGGCGCAGCCCAGCAACACCACGGCACGCGCCTCCATGGCGTGGCCTTCGCCCACGGGGCCCATTTTTTCCGCCGTCTTGGCCTTGACGTTCACCTGGTCTTCGCCCACCCCCAGCACCTGGGCGATGCGCTGGCGCATGGCGGCCATGTGCGGCGCCAGTTTGGGGGCCTGCGCCACCACCGTGCTGTCCAGATTCACAATGGTCCAGCCCGCCTCGCGCACCCGCTGCATGGCCACCGCCAGCAGCACGGCGGAATCCGCGCCGCGGTACTGGGCGTCGGTGTCGGGAAAATGGCGGCCGATGTCGCCCAGGCCGGCCGCGCCGAGCACGGCGTCGGTGATGGCGTGCAGCAGCACGTCGGCGTCGGAGTGCCCGAGCAAGCCCTTCTCAAAAGGGATATGCACCCCGCCCAGCACCAGGGCACGCCCCGGCACCAAGGCATGCACATCCCAGCCCTCGCCCACCCGCATCTTCATGAAAACATCCTTTGCTGCCGCAGCTCTGGGGCCCTGCGATCTGCCCGTTGCGACCCGGGAATATGCCACCATGGCAAAGTGCCCGCACCCGCATGGCCGCGCCACAGGGCTTGTCACCGGACCGACACCCTCTAGGCGTTTACGCCAAGTGCAATTGTCGCAGGCACCGCTAGACTCTCGCGTCGCCGTGAATGCGCGTTTTCGCGCGTTTATTTTCCAATTTGATCCATTTACCCGTATGCGATTTTCCGAAGACGCTCTTGCCTCCCTGACCTGCAGCGACGGTGTGCAGCGCACGCTGCACGTGTGGAAACCCGATGCGCCGCGCGCTGTGATCCTGGCCATCCACGGCGGCATGGCGCATGCGGGCGACTACGTCACCCCGGCCCTGTACTTCAAGCCCCAGGGTATCGCCACGGTCAGCCTGGACATGCACGGGCACGACGGCAAGCAGCGGGTGGACATCCCTGGTTTCGAGGTGTTTCTGGACGACAACACGCGCGTGCTGGCCTGGGTGAAGGCGCAGTTCCCGGGCCTGCCGGTGTTTCTGATGGGGCACTCCATGGGCGCGCTCATCGCCACCCACCTGGAGCTGGGCCGTTTCAACCAGGACGCCGACATCCGTGGCGTGATCCTGTCCTCGCCCTACTACGTCAACGCGGTCAAGATTCCCGGCATCATGCTGGCGCTGTCGGGCATTCTGGCCAAGCTCTTCCCCACCGCCAAGGTGCCCATGGAGGCGGTGACGCACCAGCTCACCCACGACACCACCATCACCGCGCGGCACTATGCCGATGAAAAAGACCATGTGCGCGCCACGGAAGCGAGCTTTCGCTTTGCCCGCGCCCTGCTGGACGCGCAAACCGCGCTGGGCCAGGATTTTGGGCGCTGGAAGCACCCCCTGTTTGCCGTGGTGGCAGGCGACGACAAGCTGGCCAACGCCCGCGCCAGCCAAACCCTGCTGGCCACGGTGCCCACCGCGCTGCTGCAGTACCACCACTACCCGCACAACTTCCACGAGAACTTCAACGAAGTCAACCGCGAGGAGATCTTCGCCAACATCCTGGCCTGGATGCGCAAGCTCGCCCCCGCGCTGCAGCCCGCTTAAATATCCAATAAAAACGCCAGTAGCCCGCGTGGATACTGGCGTTAACGCTACAAAATCAGTAGCAATCAAGCAAAGACAGGGCCCCGCGCAGAGGCTGAACACGCCCCTATACCGAGCGCAGCGCGGTGCTGGCGCACATGTCGGCATAGGCCTGCGCCAGGCCTTGCGCCAGAGGCACCTGGGCGCGCCAGCCCAGGGCGTTGAGGCGGCCTGAATCCATCAGCTTGCGCGGCGTGCCGTCGGGCTTGGAGGGGTCGAAGGCGACGCGGCCCTGGTAACCCACCACCTGCGCCACGGTGCGCGCGAGTTCGGCAATGGTGACGTCGTCGCCATAGCCCACATTGAGGTGGCTGCACTGGGGCTGCACCTGGGCGCGGAAAGTGCTTTCGTCCAGGTTCATCACGAACACGCTGGCCGCAGCCATGTCGTCCACGTACAAAAACTCGCGCCGGGGCGTGCCCGTGCCCCAGATCAGCACTTCGGGCGCACCGCCCACCTTGGCCTCGTGGAAGCGGCGCAGCAGCGCCGGAATGACGTGGCTGTTGTCGGGGTGGTAGTTGTCGCCGGGGCCGTAGAGGTTGGTGGGCATCACGCTGCGGTAGTCGCGCCCGTACTGGCGCTGGTAGCTTTCGCACAGCTTGATGCCCGCGATCTTGGCCACCGCATAGGGCTCGTTGGTGGGCTCCAGCGTGCCGGTGAGCAGGGCCGTTTCGGCCATGGGTTGGTCGGCAAGCTTGGGGTAGATGCAGCTGGAGCCCAGAAACAACAGCTTTTGCACGCCGTGCAGGTGCGCCGCGTGGATGATGTTGGCCTGCATCATCAGGTTCTGGTAGATGAACTCGGCCGGATAGCTGTTGTTGGCGTGGATGCCCCCCACCTTGGCGGCCGCCAGGTAGACCTGGGTGGGCCGCTCCTGGGCAAAGAAGGCCTGCACGGCGGCCTGGTCGGTCAAGTCCAGCTCGGCGTGGGTGCGTTGCACCAACTGGGCATCCGCCAACCCTTGCGCGCGCAGCTGGCGCACGATGGCGCTGCCCACCATGCCGCGGTGGCCGGCCACATAGATGCGCTCGCTCATGATTCCACGCTCACGTTCACGGTGTAGCCATGGCGCTTGAGCAAGGCGTTTTTCTGCGCCGTGGCCAAATCAGACGCCACCATTTCTGCGCACATCTGCTGCGCCGTGATCTGCGGCACCCAGCCCAGCTCGGTGCCTGCGCGGGAGGGATCGCCCAGCAGGGTATCGACCTCGGTGGGGCGGAAGTAGCGCGGGTCCACGCGCACCACCACGTCGCCCACCTTCAAGGCCGGGGCCTTGTCACCGGCAATGGCCACCACCACGGCCTGCTCGGCCACACCCTGCCCTTCAAAGCGCAGGGTGAGCCCCAGCGCGGCGGCGGACCAGGTGATGAACTCGCGCACGCTGTACTGTTTGCCAGTAGCAATCACGTAGTCCTTGGGCGCTTGCTGCTGCAGCATCATCCACTGCATGCGCACGTAGTCCTTGGCGTGGCCCCAATCGCGTAGCGCGCTCATATTGCCCATGTACAGGCACTGCTCCAGCCCCTGGGCGATGTTGGCCAGACCGCGCGTGATCTTGCGCGTGACAAAAGTTTCGCCCCGGCGCGGGCTCTCGTGGTTGAACAAGATGCCGTTGCAGGCGTACAGGCCATAGGCCTCGCGGTAGTTCACCGTGATCCAGTAGGCGTACATCTTGGCCACGGCGTAGGGGCTGCGCGGGTAAAAAGGCGTGCTTTCCTTTTGCGGAATCTCTTGCACCAGGCCGTACAGCTCGCTGGTACTGGCCTGGTAGAAGCGGGTTTTCTTTTCCAGCCCCAGGATGCGGATGGCTTCCAGCAGGCGCAGAGTACCGATGGCATCCACGTCTGCCGTGTACTCGGGGCTCTCGAAGCTCACCGCCACATGGCTTTGCGCGCCCAGGTTGTAGATCTCGTCGGGCTGCACCTGCTGCACGATGCGCGTGAGGTTACTGGTGTCGGTCAGGTCGCCGTAATGCAGCTTGAAACGCTGGTGGTCCACGTGCGGGTCTTCGTAGATATGGTCCACCCGTTCGGTGTTGAAGAGGCTGGAGCGGCGCTTGATGCCGTGTACCTCGTATCCCTTTTCGAGCAGCAGTTCGGCCAGGTAGGAGCCGTCTTGTCCGGTCACGCCGGTGATGAGTGCTTTTTTCATGGTGCGGGGAGTGTAATCAGAGCAAAGCTGGACGGATTCAGGCGCTGCGCAATACCGCGTCTGCCAACGCAAAATCCTGCGGATAAGTCACCTTGAAGTTGCGCGCGCTGCCCACCACCAGCTTCGGATTGTGCCCGGCCGCCTCCATGGCGCTGGCTTCGTCGGTGATGGTGGCCCCGGGCTGTTGCAGCGCCTGCTGCAGCGCCCCTAAACGAAACATCTGCGGCGTCTGCGCCAGCCATTTGTCGCCCCGCTCGACGGTAGCGCACACCCGGCCCTGCTGAGCTTGCTTGATGGTATCGGGCACGGGCAGTGCCAGCAGCCCGCCCACCGCATCGTCGCGGCAGGCGGCAACCAGGGTCAGGATCAGCTCTGGAGTGATGAGGCAGCGCGCGGCATCGTGCACCAGCACCCAGTCGTGCTCCTGTGCCCCCCCCTCGCGCAGCACCTGCAGCCCATTGGCCACGCTGTGGGCGCGGGTCTCTCCCCCGCAAGGGGCGACACGCACGCGCGCCGGGGTGTTAGCGCCGTGCCAGAAGTTGTCTCCAGGCGAAACCGCCACCAACACCCCCGCAATCTCGGAACAAGCCAGAAAAGCGTCCAGGGTGTGCAAGACCATGGGACGCCCGGCCACCGTAGCGTATTGCTTGGGGCCGGTGGCGCCGGAGCGCGAGCCGCTACCGGCACAGGGCAGCAGCACCCACAGGCGTGCGCAAGAAGAAGAATCGGGTTGCATGGAGCAGGCCAGGAGCGTATGCCGAAAAGGCAAAGGAAAAAGGAGCGCCAGAGCGCAAGGGCAAAAGCGCGCATTCTAAAATCCCGCCCTCCATGGAACTGCCCAAGCTCAAGCCTGGCACGCGCTATACACTGCCCCGCCCCCCGAGCAACGCCGACGCCCTGCTCCTGGCCGAACTGGCCAGACGCGAAAAAGCCGCAGGCCGCCCCACCGCCATCGTCACCGCCGATGCCAACGACGCCCAGCGCCTGCTGGATGAACTGGTGTTTTTTGCCCCCGCGCTGCGCTGCACCCTGTTCCCCGACTGGGAAACCCTGCCCTACGACAGCTTTTCGCCGCACCAAGACCTCATCAGCGAGCGCCTGTCCACCCTGTGGCGCATACGCCAGCGCGCCCTGGCCGATGGCGCCGACGTGGTGCTCATGCCCGCCAGCACGGCGCTGTACCGGCTGGCGCCCCCCTCCTTCCTGGCTGGATACACCTTCCACTTCAAGGCCAAGCAGCGCCTGGACGAAGCCCAGCTCAAGGCCCAGCTCAGCATGGCGGGCTACCAGCACGTGGGCCAGGTGGTCAGCCCCGGCGAATACGCCGTGCGCGGCAGCCTCATCGACCTCTACCCCATGGGCTCGCCCGTGCCCTACCGGGTGGACCTGTTCGACGACGAGATCGACTCCATCCGCACCTTCGACCCCGACAGCCAGCGCAGCCTCTACCCCGTGCCCGAAGTGCGCCTGCTGCCCGGGCGCGAGTTCCCCATGGACGACGCGGCGCGCGCGCGCTTTCGCAACCGCTGGCGCGAGCTGCTGGAGGGCGACCCCACCAAGAGCCGCATCTACAAGGACATGGGCAACGGCGTGGCCACGGCTGGCATCGAGTACTACCTGCCGCTCTTCTTTGACGACACCGCCACCGTGTTCGACTACCTGGGCGCGGACGCCACCGTGGTGCTGCATGGCGACATCGAAGCCGCCATCGGCCAGTTCTGGCAAGAAACGCGCGCCCGCCATCGCATGGTGCAAGGCGACCCGCAGCACCCCGTGCTGGCGCCCGAGCAGTTGTTTTTGGACGCCGAAGGCTTTTACGGCCTGTGCAAGGCGCACGCGCAGCTCAGCCTGCGCCCGAGCCCCGAAGAATCCGCCCAGGCCTACCCCGACATCGCCCCCCTGCCCCCGCTGACAGTGGTGCGCGGCGCCGAAGACCCGCTGCAGCGCCTCAAAGAGCACCATGCGCGGTCCAACCACCGGCTGCTGGTGCTGGCCGAAAGCGCCGGGCGGCGCGAAAGCCTGCTGGACTTCTTGCGCGCTTCGCGCTTCGACCCGCCCGCGTTCGACTCGCTGCAGGAGTTTCGCGACAGCGCCGAGTCCATAGGCATCGCCACCGCGCCCCTGGGGGCCGGGTTCTCGTGGCTGGAAGCGGGCATCGACCTGGTCACGGAAACCGAGCTGTTCGCGGCCGGGCCCACCACCCGGCGGCGCAAAAAGCAGGAACAGGTCAGCGATGTCGATGCGCTCATCAAAGACCTGAGCGAACTCAACGTGGGCGACCCGGTGGTGCACAGCCAGCATGGCATTGGGCGCTACCGGGGTTTGATCCACATGGACGTGGGCAACAAAAACCCGGATGGCAGCCCCACACAGCAGGAGTTCTTGCACCTGGAATACGCCGACCAGGCCACGCTCTACGTACCGGTGAGCCAACTGCAGCTCATCAGCCGCTACACCGGCGTCAGCGCCGACGAAGCGCCGCTGCACAAGCTGGGCAGCGGCCAGTGGGACAAGGCCAAACGCAAGGCCGCCGAGCAGGTGCGCGACTCTGCCGCCGAGCTGCTCAATATCTACGCCCGCCGCGCCGCACGCGAGGGCCACGCCTTCCGTTACAGCCCGCAGGACTACGAGCAGTTCGCCAACGACTTTGGCTTTGAAGAAACCGCCGACCAAAAGGCCGCCATCCACGCCGTCATCCAGGACATGATCAGCCCCCGCCCCATGGACCGCCTGGTGTGCGGCGACGTGGGCTTTGGCAAGACCGAAGTGGCCCTGCGCGCCGCCTTTGTGGCCGTGACCGGGGGCAAGCAGGTGGCCTTGCTCGCCCCCACCACCCTGCTGGCCGAGCAGCACTACCAGACCCTGGTGGACCGCTTTTCCAAATGGCCCATCAAGGTGGCCGAAATGAGCCGCTTTCGCTCCGCCAAGGAAGTGTCTGCCGCGCTCAATGGTATTGCCGAGGGCACGGTGGACATCGTGGTGGGCACCCACAAGCTGCTGAGCGAAAAAACCCAGTTCAAGAACCTGGGCCTTTTGATCATCGACGAGGAACACCGCTTTGGCGTGCGCCACAAAGAGCAGATGAAGGCCCTGCGCGCCGAGGTGGACGTGCTCACCCTCACCGCCACGCCCATCCCGCGCACCATGGGCATGGCGCTCGAAGGCCTGCGCGACCTCTCCGTGATCGCCACTGCGCCGCAGCGGCGCCTGGCCATCAAAACCTTTGTGCGCAGCGAAAACAAGGGCGTGATCCGCGAAGCCGTGCTGCGCGAACTCAAGCGCGGCGGGCAGGTCTACTTTTTGCACAACGAGGTCGAGACCATAGAAAACCGCCGCGCCGCGCTGGAAGAACTGCTGCCCGAGGCCCGCATCGCCGTGGCCCACGGCCAAATGCCCGAGCGCCAGCTGGAGGCGGTGATGCGCGACTTCACCGCCCAGCGCTTCAACCTGCTGCTGTGCTCCACCATCATCGAGACCGGCATCGACGTGCCCACGGCCAACACCATCGTCATCGCGCGCGCCGACAAGTTTGGCCTGGCGCAGTTGCACCAGTTGCGCGGGCGCGTGGGCCGCAGCCACCACCAGGCCTACGCCTACCTCATGGTGCCGGATGTGGACGGCCTCACCAAACAAGCCCAGCAGCGCCTGGACGCCATCCAGCAAATGGAGGAACTCGGCAGCGGCTTCTACCTGGCCATGCACGACCTGGAAATCCGTGGCGCAGGCGAAGTGCTCGGTGAAAACCAGAGCGGCAATATGCTGGAAGTGGGCTTTCAGCTCTACAACGAAATGCTGGCCGAGGCGGTGCGCTGCCTTAAAGCAGGCAAAGAGCCCGATCTGCTCGCACCCCTGTCCGCCGCCACCGACATCAACCTGCACGCCCCCGCGCTACTGCCCGACGACTACTGCGGCGACGTGCACCTGCGCCTGTCCTTCTACAAAAAGCTGGCCACCGCCAAAACCAGCGCCCAGGTGGACGCCCTGCTGGAAGAAATCGTGGACCGCTTCGGCAAGCTCCCCCCCCAGGCCCAGACCCTGGTGGACACGCACCGCCTGCGCGTCATCAGCGAACCCTACGGCGTGGTGAAGGTGGATGCAGCGCCCGGAGTGATCAATATCACCTTCAAGAAAGACGCCCCCATCGACCCCATGGGCGTGATCGCGCTGATCCAGAAGAACCGCCACATCAAACTGGTGGGCAACGAAAAACTGCGCATAGAACGCGAACTGCCCGAGGTGAAAAACCGTGTGCAGATGGTGCGCGATGTGCTCAAGAGCTTGGGGCAGCCGGTGGGCGTGGCGGGCGGGGGGAGATAGTGGGGCGGTGGGGCTGGAGAGGCTCCGCTGGGCGAGGCATACTGGGGTTGGGTGTAGTGGCTACTTTCTGCTGTCTTGTTGGTCGTCGTTGTTTTCCGTTGGCTTTTGATAGGACGGTCACGCGCAAGCCCCCAACATTTCGGCCCACACAAACAAGAAGCGTCAGGTTGCCGCTTCGCGGCTCATACTGCTCGCTGGTGACCACCAACTTTACGCCCAAGGAGAGGCAATGCCCCTAGATTTCACGTCACTCGACATACCTCTTGCCGAACTCTCCAAAGAAGTCGCTAAGGTTCGCGGTGCTCTGCAATCAGGGGCACCCGATCTGTTATTCCATTACACCTCTGCAAATGGCCTACGAGGCATCTTGGAAAGTTCGCGCCTGTGGGCCACAAACTATCGCTTTCTCAACGATGCCTCGGAAGTGGCATACGGCGTTAGCCTGTTCGAGGCTCTCATCCAAGAGCGCCTTGCCGGAGCAACTGATGTGGTTCTGTCGGAGTTCCTCAGCCGAACCCTCCGCACAGCCAATGCCTTTGATGGCATGTTCGACTGCTACATCGCCTGCTTCTGTGAACGGGACGATCTGCTCAATCAATGGCGGACGTACGCTGGCTCTGGGGGTGGTTTCGCTCTAGGTCTAAAGACGCAAGAAGTTGGTCGCCGTTGTGGCCAACTTGAACGCACGCAGGACTTCGTGCTTCGCCGTGTCGTATACGACGTCGCTCAGCAACGCAGTTTGCTCTCAGTGGTCATCGATGGGGCAACTACAGTTCTAGCGTCAGCCACACAGGGTGTGACAGTGGCCGAAGCCAATAACGTCATCGCAAGGTGCTGTCAGTTCCTGCGAGCTGAGACGGCGGATTACCTACTTTCTTTCAAGCACCCGGCGTTCGAGATTGAAAAGGAATGGAGGCTTTGCCACATCGTCTCGACGGGGGAAGAGGGGCACTTGAAGTTCCGCGAGGGGCCCTTTGGCCTCACCCCTTATGTCTGCTTGGATGTCACCACCATGGCGGGCGTGAATCACAACAAACTGCCCTTGTCTCGAATTACGCACGGTCCCGTCGCCAACCCTGAAAACGTTCGCTTTGCACTCAACAAGCTTCTACGCTCGCTCAACTATGCTTTCGTGGAAGTCGCCGGTTCAACTCTGCCGGTCCGAGTTGGGGCCTAATCAAGTAGACAACGGCCTCTAACCATCGCCCACCACACCACCTACCGTGCGGGTCCGCAGTGGGCAGTTCAACGAGTTGGCGCGCTCGACGAAGTACTTGCTTCCTTACCGTGCATCCTGCGCCTTGCACCACAGCTTTCACGCTGGGCAACCCCTGCTTCGATACCGGGTGCTCATAGCGCCGCCTTCTTCTGCGCACGTTTGGCGGCCGCCGTCCGGGCACTGACGGCGCGGCGTGCCCCCAGCTCCTTGGCGGCGCGCACATCCAGCTCCATCGCAGCACTGTCGGTGGATGGGTCGGCCATGCGTGCCAGTTCGCCATCCCTTCCCATCAGCCACAAGGCGCTGGCATAGGCCCCCATGGAGACACCCGGGTCGCCCGATTCGAGCTTGAGCAAGGTGGGCACCGAAATACCAATGCGCTGTGCCCAGGTGCGCAGGCTCTCCTTGCGGCGGATTCGCGCCACCGCCAGATGAGACCCCAGCGCGATCAGCGCATTCTGGGTCTGGGGCGGGAGCCTGGTGATGGCTGCAGACAGCTTCGGCATAAACAAGAGTTTAATGACTGAGGATATTTTGTGCAATTCTTGTTTATCTATCAACAAGAATGGAGAGCCCGAGCAGTGCAGCAGCGGCGTCCATCTGCTTGTGCTCGAAGGCAGGCGCGAAGTCTTCCAGCTCGGCTGCACGCAACCCGACCTCCGGGCTGAGCGCGACTTGGCGCCACCTGGATACGGCGGCGTGTACCTCACCCAGCACGGTCAGGGCCTGTGCCCTGTCCAGCCCGAAATACGATGCGCGGGCCAGCAGCATCGGCACGTCGGTGATCGGGCCATCCTGCTCGCTCAGCCAAGTTTTGGATTCCCGGTCCCTGTCTGGGAAAGGGTTGATGTCGAAGGCCGGGGCCAGGCGCCACAGCCCGTGCTCGACGTGCAGAAACCCGTGGTTCTGCAAATGGTCGTCCACGTTGGTGATCAGCAGGTTCAGCACCAGGCGGCGCCAAAGCTGGCGCGCATCCTCGGTGGGCGCGTGGCTGTGGGAGCGGATCGCGTCGGCGATCTCGGTGTAGCTGCGATCCTCTTCGCGTGAAGCCTGCAACAGTGATGCCGCCGACTGGTAAGGGATGCGGCCGCCTTCGCGGTCGCGGTCAAAACGGCGGATGACCGCCACCGCCACCTCATTTCCCTTGGCACCCAGCAAGACGACGCGTGCGGGCGCGGCATCGATGCCCGCCAGCCTCGCCAGCTTGAGGGCCAACACTTCACCGCGTGTAACGCTGCGGGTGTCGCCCACGCTGGGAAACTTGCCAATGGCCAAGCAGCCGTCCTCGTCCACGATCGTGCATTTGGGCCGCATGCCGCCGAGTGAGGTGCCCTTGCCTTGCAGGTAGCGCAAATCCTCGGCCGTTTCCTGCCCGCGTTCGACAGCGCGGCTGGCTTGGTAGATGCGCTCCAACTCGATCAAGGGCGGGGTGTTGCGTCGGCCTTTTTCGACCGTTCGGCGCCAAGTCCCGTCTGCATCGCGCAGGCGCAGTGCGCCGACACGGCTGAAGTCGTCGACCGCCAGCAAGTAGTCCAGCTCGGTGAGGGCGGGCAGATCCGGCTCCATCCTGCGGCGCTTGGCATGGTCGCGGGCGATGATGCGTCGCCCCCAGGCATCCGGTGCGGTGTCTGCAATCGCACCATGAAACACGGAATCATGGGCTGACGCGGCCTTGTGCGGCTGGTGGCCCGGCATGAGCTGCAAGTCGGCCGACACGGTGAAGCACGCGGGGTTGGCCAGCCAGGCCGCGTCATAGGCAACAGCGCTGTTCTCGCGCCGCCCCTGCCGGACATAGATGAGCGACCCTACCGGCAGGCCCGCCTTGCCGATGCACAACTGGACCTGCTGGCGCAGAGTGGCAATGGCGGTCATCAAAGCGCTCCCGAGGTGCCGCCGGGTTTGCTGCGCACGCGCTTGGGCAAGCGCTCGTCCATCAGCGTCAGGCCGATCTCGTCGCGGGACGTGTCCAGCAAATGCTCCAAGGCCTGAATTTCGCCGAAGACGTGCAGTGCACGGGCGAAGAAGTGGATGGGCACGCGCAGGTCGCCTTTCTCCATGCGGCGCACCGTGGACAGGGATGCCCCCATGCGCTCGGCCAGTGAAGCCTGCGAGATGTGACGGCGCCTGCGTGCCAGCGAAATGTCGTTACCGAGCTTGTGGATGGCGCGTTCGACCGGCAGGGGGATCGGGGACTCCACGTTAATCACTCCCATGGGATTCTTAACACCGCATATAGAGTTCTATTGGGGCGATTGTATGGGTTAACGGCCGAGAATGGAAATAACAACTCCCAAGGGGACGTTAAATAGCTTTTTTTGATCCATTGAGAACCAAATTACCTCAGCCCCCCCCCGAATGGCGTGGTATCAACGCCAACAGTTACCGAAACCTCACCATCTCAGCAAGCATCTCGCTGAAGGGGTCCATTTCTTCTTCGCGCAAGCTGGCCTTGTGGGCGGCGGCTTGCTGTTTCAGCCAGGCTTTGAACGCCTTCTCGTCAGCACGCACACGCTCCAGGTCGGCACGCATGGTGCCGATCTCGTCTTCCTGATCCTGGCGTTCGTCCTCCAGCAGGCCCAGCAAAGTGGCTTCGCTGTATTTCACGTAGTGGGGAAAGCCCAGCTCCACTTCCATTTGCCCGCGCAGCTGCCATTGGTCGGCCTCCAGGGCCTTGATTTGTTCCGTGAGCAGATCGCACATGGCTTTGAGCTTGGCGTCGGACAACGCTGCGGCTTTGCTGGCGTCCACCATCTCGGACTGGAGCTGGATGCGCAGCAGACTGCTCAAATCCTGGCGCTCGTAGGCGGCGTTGACTTCGCTCATCAAGGCGGTTTTCTGGGCGCGCAGGGCCGGGTCGGACTCCCGGTCGGGGTGCAGGGCACTGGCCAATTGGCGGTATACGGTACGCAGGGCGCTTTGCGCGTCCAGCTGTTTTTGGGCCTGGGCGGTTTCGCGCGCGCTGGGCCCCTTTTTGGCGCGGCGCTGTTCCTTGCGCGCCTCGCGCTTGTCGTGCGCGGCCTGCTGCTCCTGGCGGGCGTGCTCCATGGCGGCGGCCAGCACCTCTTCGGGGGAGTCGAAGTTGCGGCCCTGGGCAAAGTCAGGGCCCAGGTACGACTCCAGCAGGCTTTTCACGGCCTCGCTCTCGTCGCCCGCGTCGTCGTCTTCGGTGTCATAGCGCTGGGCAATGGCGCGCACGGTAGGGTCGGCGCTGTCGCCCAGCATGTCGCACAGGCCCAGCACGATGCGGGTAGCTTGCTGCTTCTGGTTGGCGGTGAGGCCCTTGGGCTTGGCAGGGGCCTGGATGCGCTCGTCGAGCAGGACCACCATCTGCGTGCACACGGCGCAGCGCTGCAGGTCCAGGTCGTGCAGGGCGTGCCGGTGGCGGCTGCCGTGGGTGTCCAGTGCGTGGCGCAGTTGCTGGACCGATGCCTGGGTGGCATCGATCGTTTCCATGAGCGTGTTGAAACGCTTTTGCAAGGCGTTGGGCTTGTTGGTCGTCGCCACTACCTTGCCCGCGACGACTTGCAGCCGGTCGGGCACAGGGGCGAATTCGGGGCCGAAGTCGGCAAAGAGGTCGTCGGTGTGGGGCATGGGGCGGGACTGTAGCGCACCACCACGCACGTGGGCTGGGGTGGACGCCCGCCCAGGCGGGCGACGTAATTCCATTTCTAATTCATAAATGAAATCAATAGGCTCCCCACGATCCATGACCAGGATACGATGGAGGCGATCGTTGCGGGGTCTTGTTCCGACGACCTGAGGGCGTCAACAAGATGGACCTCC
>JBQTHH010000047.1:0-9982 GCA_052390055.1 Rhodoferax sp. | reverse complement strand
CTGTGGCGATGGCCTCTCGGGCTTTGAGCAGGATTTCCTGGTCTCCACTGGCTGGACGCGACATACCCATCTCCATCAAGGTTGATGGAGATGTATTATTGCATCATTGAATTGGAAATGGAATAAGCCGGTGTTCAGCTATTCGGGGCCGGGTGGCGCTGCGGGTAGGCCAGCAGGGCGCGCCACACCAGCCAACTGCTCAGCAGGGTGATGGGCCCAGCCCACAGGGTGTCGCTGAGCCAGTGGGCCTGGTCGGCCATGCGGGCGAAGGCGATGGCGGCAGCGGCTGCCAGACCGGCCAGGGCCCAGAGGCGGGCACGGCGCCGGTGCACCAGCATCAGAGCGATGAGAAAGTAGCCGCAGGCGACGTGGCCGCTGACGAAAGAGCAGTTGTCGCTGCACTGGTCGGTGATCAGGGTGGCGCGGGTGAACTGCTTGTCGCCACCGAAGTTTTCCACCTGGTAGGGGCGGGCGCGCTGCCAGTGGTCTTTGAACACCAGGTTGACGACGGCGCCGGGGCCGATGAGGCCGCCCACGGCAAAGAACAGCAGGGCCAGGCGCCAGGCGGGAAGGCGCGCACGCCACTTGAGCCAGGCCCAGCCGAGCAGGGCCAGCAGCATCACGCTGCGGAACAGGGCGGGAACCCAGTCGTTGATGAAGCGCACCCAGGGCCATTCGCGGGCGTCTATGGCCGGGCTGGCGCCCATGAAGGGCGCGGCGGCGGCCAGGTCCAGGGCGGGCCACAGGGTGGGCGCTAGCGCCAGCGCGGCCAGGGCCAGGGTCAGGCCCCAGAACAGGGGCGGCGTGCGCGCGTCGGCAGGCGGGGGGGAAGTCAAAGCCATGCAGGACATACCAAAGAAAAAGGGCCGGCGCGTGCGGCCAGCCCTGGGGTATGCGTGGTGCCGGAGAGAGGAATCGAACCCCCGACCTTCTCATTACGAATGAGCTGCTCTACCGACTGAGCTACACCGGCACGCGAACCCGGCATTATAGCGGTTTGTGCTGCCGTTCAGGCCTGTTCAAGGTGGTAGCGGGTGACGCGCTCGACCTCGTTCTTGCTGCCCAGGATGACGCTGACGCGCTCGTGCAGTTTGCTGGGCTGGATGTCCAGGATGCGCTGGCGCCCGTTGGTGGCGGCGCCGCCGGCCTGCTCGACGATCCAGCCCATGGGGTTGGCTTCGTACATCAGGCGCAGCTTGCCCGGTTTCTCGGGTTCGCGCTTGTCCCAGGGGTACATGAACACGCCGCCGCGGGTGAGGATGCGGTGCACGTCGGCCACCATGGAGGCGATCCAGCGCATGTTGAAGTCCTTGCCGCGCACACCTTCGCGCCCTTGCAGGCATTCGTCGATGTAGCGCTTGACCGGGGCGTCCCAGTGGCGCATGTTGCTCATGTTGATCGCGAATTCCTTGGTGTCTTCCGGGATGCGCACGTTCTCCTCGATCAACACGAAGGAGCCCTGCTCGCGGTCCAGGGTGAACATGGCCACGCCGTCGCCGACGGTGAGTACCAGGGTGGTTTGCGGGCCGTAGACGCAGTAGCCTGCGGCCACCTGCTTGGCGCCGGGCTGCAGGAAGTCCTGCTCGCTCACGCCGGTGCCTTCGGGTTTTTTGAGCACGCTGAAGATGGTGCCGATGCTCACGTTCACGTCGATGTTGCTGGAGCCGTCCAGGGGATCGAACAGCAGCAGGTATTCGCCTTGCGGGTAGCGGTTGGGAACGATGTAGATGCCTTCCATCTCCTCGCTGGCCATGGCGGCCAGATGCCCGCCCCACTCGTTGGCGTCGATCAGCACCTCGTTGGCGATGATGTCGAGCTTTTTCTGCACCTCGCCCTGGATGTTTTCGCTGCCTGCCGAGCCGAGCACGCCGCCGACGGCGCCTTTGTTGACTTCGATGCTGATGCGCTTGCAGGCGCGCGCCACCACTTCCAGCAGCAGGCGCAGTTGGGCGGGGATGAGCCCGTCCACACGCTGCTGTTCGACCAGGTAGCGGGTCAGGGAGATACGATTTGCCATGTTAAGTCTCTGGTAGTTTGAATTGACGGTGTAGCTTGATTCCGGTCTCTGCTGTGAACCTTGCTGCTTGATCTGAGCGAATTTCACTGGTGATTACCACATGCCATCCAATAATTTCATCGACGGCCCTTGGGCAATGTTTCTGGAGAAGCAGTACCGTGTCAGAGCGCTTTTTCCGCAGATCTGACTCCTTGTAGGGGTGTATTTCTACAGCCAGCATTTTTTCTGGATTGTTGGTTGTCGAAAGAAAATAGTCCCATCGTTTCAAGGGTGGACTTAGTCGTTGGTTTGTACTAACTTCATCAAAATCAATGGATTTTGAGAATTTATTTTTCCGACCATCAACTATTTTTCTTCGGTGCTCGCTCTTGAGTGCCTTTTTCCCTGTTTTTATGTGCTTTGCGAAAATTTCTGAAGCTGCCAGAGCTTTCATGCGATAAGCTCCTCCCGTGTGAGGGCGGAAAAATCCAAGTCGAGCTGTCCAATGACTTCTGCTAAAAGTGTGGAATAGCGTAACAACTCTCCCCACACGGGTTCATCTGCGTTGCCATAGGTGCGTAAGTCGGAGATGTCTTGCGCGGTAACGGTAGTGGATTTTGATTTTTCCTTTGAATAGCCAAGATAGTAGGCGCGCGCTTTCGACTTCATTAGCTCGGCAACTACTTTTTTGTTGTTTGGTGTACTCTTTAGATTAAATGCTTTAAAGTAATTTTTCTCTGAAGATACTCCTCGAAGATGGGCTATTCGCAGGCGATTGAGTGTCCATGCGAAATCGACCATCAGTGGTGAATGACTGGAGACCACTACCCTGTATCCTCTCGCGAGTAGATGGATTATCGCAATGCCTACCGCGAATAGTGCTTTGGGATGCAGGCCTAGCTCGGGTTCTTCAAGGATAACGGTCTTTACTGCGTCGAGTCTTGACACCCCGCCGGCCGGAAGTAGTTCATACAAGGCAATTAGGAGTGGAACGAATTCACGCTGTCCTGCAGTCCATGCCATGTATGGAATCGATGTGGCTTGTTGCGCAGTCAATACAAGACGGCTTTGATGGGATGCGCGATCAATATTCAATTGAGCACCATGGAATATTGCATCGTTAAAGCGATCGCGGATGTCGGACTGAAGGCGATTTTGTATCGGGAACAGACTCTTGTCGGACTTGTTTAACCATTGTAATAGGCGTTCGCTTTGTGCACGTGCGACGTAAGGGGTGCCTAGCCTATGCTGCTGAAATGCCAGCGGCCAACCGTCTGCCAGTAGAAGGGCGCGGTGTGCTGGGATGTAATATGTTGATTCCTGAATACTGCTAACGTCAGCGCGTTGTCCCTTGGCGTAATCGAATATTGAATCGATGGAATATATTTTGTCTTCTAGTTGGATTCTTGTTTGCCCTTCAACATATCCTTTGCCTAATCCCTCTCCAAAAAACAAATCGAGTGGACGCAGAGGATCGTCCTTGGTTTTCCAGTTGATACTGTATTTTTCCCATGTTGAGCGAACAAATGCTCTATCTGTCGTGAGTTTTAGCCACTGCAGTAACAAGCTCTTTCCCGTCGCCTGCTGCCCTACCAGAAGGGTCAAATCCCCTTCTTTGCCGAAGTCGACCGACGCCTTCTCGATTTGTGCAAAGTGTTCAATCAGCAGTTTCATGATGCATCTTTCGGGACACGAGTCTACGCGGCCAGCGCCCGCTCCACCACCTCGCGTACGTCGTTGCTGAGGTCGGCCTTGGCCGATACGCGCACCAGCGCTTCGCGCGCGGCGCTGCGGTAGGGCTCGGCCAGGCGCTTCCAGCGGTCCAGGGCGCGCGCCAGGCGCGCCGCCACTTGCGGGTTGATGGCGTCGAGTTCAAGCACACGCTCGGCCCAGAACACGTAGCCGGCGGCGTCGGTGCGGTGGAAGGCGCCGGGGTTGGCGTTGCAGTAGCTGAACAGCAGGCTGCGCGCGCGGTTGGGGTTGCGCAGCTGGAAGTCGGGGTGCTGCAGCAACTGGCGCACCGCGCCCAGCACCTGGCCGCCACGGTCGCAGGCGCCGCCCTGCAGGGCGAACCACTTGTCCAGCACCAGGGCTTCGCTGCGGAACTGTTCGTGAAAGCGCGCCAGCGCGCTGGCAGCCAGGCTGTGCCCGGCTCCCACCAGGGCGGCCAGGGCGTTGAAGCGGTCGGTCATGTTGCCCGCGCTCTTGAAGCGCTGCAGGGTCTTGCCCGGCCACACCGGGTCGCCTTGCTCGGTGGCGGCCAGGCACAGCTGGGCCAGGGCCAGGCCCGCCAGGGCGCGTCGGCCGCTGGAGTGCGCGTCGGGGCAGTAGGCGCCGTTGTCCTGGTGGGCTTCAAAGGCCCAGGCCCAGTCCTCGTGCAGGGCCAGGGCGAGCTGCATGCGCATGGCCTCGCGCACGGCGTGGATGCGCTGCGGGTCGACCACGTCGAGCTGTTCGGCGATGTAGCTCTCGGACGGCAGGGTCAGCACCAGGTCCTTGAAGGCGGCGTCCAGCTGGGGCGAGCGCAGCACCGCGCGCAGCGCCTGCACGGTGGCATCGTTGAGCACATGAGCCCGCGTCAGATCTTGCTCTTGTGCTATCGAATGGATAGCTTGCCGCAGTACCAGGCGCTGCCCCGCTTCCCAGCGGTTGAAGGGATCGGGGTCGGATGCGAGCAGGGTCAGGAGCTGGGCGTCGCTGTAGTCATACTCCAGCACCACGGGGGCGGAGAAGGCGCGCAGCAGCGAGGGCACGGGCTCCTCGTCGACGGCGGTGAAGTGGAACTGCTGCTCTTGCTCGGTGAGCACCAGCAGCGCCGTGTCCACGGCCTGGGCGCTGTCCTGCAACTGCACGGGCAGGGCGCGCCCGCTGTGCGCGCCCACCAGACCGACGCGCACCGGGATGACGAAGGGCAGTTTGTGCTCCTGCCCCGGGGTGGCGGGGCAGCTTTGCGACAGGGTCAGGCTGTAGCGGCGCTGTTCGGCGTCGTAGTGGCCCTGGGCGCGCAGGCGCGGGGTGCCGGCCTGGGCGTACCAGCGCTTGAAGGTCTCCAGGTGCTGGGCCAGGGCCGAGCCGGGGTTGGCGTCGGCGATAGCCTGGGCGAAGTCGTCGCAGGTGACGGCCTGGCCGTCATGGCGCGCGAAGTACTGGTCCAGCCCCAGGCGAAAACCGCCGCGGCCCAGCGGGTCTGCGTCGCTGGCGCACAGGGTCTGCATCATGCGCACCACTTCGGCGCCTTTTTCGTACACCGTGACGGTGTAGAAGTTGTTGATCTCGACGTAGCTGTCCGGGCGCACCGGGTGCGCCATGGGCCCCGCGTCTTCGGGGAACTGGGCGGTGCGCAGCACGCGCACGTCTTCGATGCGCTTGACGGCGCGGGCGGAAGGGTCGGCGCACAGGTCCTGGCTGAATTCCTGGTCACGAAATACCGTCAAGCCCTCTTTGAGGGAGAGCTGGAACCAATCGCGGCAGGTGATGCGGTTGCCGGTCCAGTTGTGGAAATACTCGTGGCCGACCACGCTTTCGATGCCGGCGTAGTCGGCGTCGGTGGCGGTGGCCTGGCTGGCCAGCACGTATTTGGTGTTGAAGATGTTCAGGCCCTTGTTCTCCATGGCGCCCATGTTGAAGTCGCTGGTGGCGACGATCATGAAGCGTTCCAGGTCCAGCGACAGGCCAAAGCGGGCCTCGTCCCAGGCGATGGAGGCCATGAGCGAGTTCATGGCGTGCTCGGTCTTGTCGAGGTCACCGGCGCGCACGTAGACCTGCAGCAGGTGCTCTTTGCCGGCGCGGCTGAGGATGCGCTGTTCGCGCGCCACCAGCTTGCCTGCCACCAGGGCAAAGAGGTAGCAGGGCTTCTTGTGCGGGTCGACCCACTGGGCGAAGTGGCGGCCGTCGTCCAGGTCGCCGCTGGCGACTAGGTTGCCGTTGGACAGCAGCACCGGGTACTGGGCCTTGTTGGCGCGCAGCAGCACGCTGTAGCTGGCCATGACGTCGGGGCGGTCCAGGAAGTAGGTGATGCGCCGAAAGCCCTCGGCCTCGCACTGCGTGAAGAAGGAGTCGTTGCTGACGTACAGGCCCGAGAGCTTGGTGTTCTTGATGGGGGCGCAGGTGGTGAAGATCTCCAGCGCGAAGGGCTCGGGGCCTTCGGGCAGGTTTTCCAGCACCAGGGTGTTGCCGTCCATCTTGAAGCTGGTGCCCGCGCCATTGACCAGCACGCGCGCCAGGTTCAGCTCCTCGCCGTCCAGGCGCAGCGGCTGTGCCGCCACGGCCGGGTTGCGGCGCAGCTGCATCTTGTTGAGCACACGGGTCTTGGCCGGGTCGAGGTCGAAGCTGAGTTCGACGCTGTCGATGAAGTACGCGGGGGCGGTGTAGTCTTCGCGGCGCACCAGAATGGGGGCGGCGCCTTCACGGGGTTGCAACATGCTGCGTCTCCAGAAATTGGGATTCCATCAGGGAGTGGTAGTCGGAAACGACGGCCAGCACGTGGGGGCCGACGAGTTCTTCCGGGGAGTGGCTGCTGGCAATGCCGACGGCGCGCATGCCCGCGCGCCGGGCGGCTTCCAGGCCCAGGGGGGCGTCTTCAAAAACGATGCAATGCTGGGGGGCGACGCCCATGCGCCGCGCCACCTCCAAAAAGATGGCGGGGTCGGGCTTGCCGGGCAGGCCTTCGTCGCCACCGACCGTGACCAGCGGCGCCACGGGCAGGTGCAGGTGTTCGTAGGCGAAACGCTGGTTGTAGCGGTCACCGGCGGTGCCTACGCCCAGCTTCAGGCCCGCGCCCAAGGCTTGGAGGTAAAAGGCGGAAAAGCCGCGCACTTCGGCAAAGACCGGCCCAAAGCGCTCACGGTAGAGGGCTTCTTTCTCGTGCACGTAAGCCAGCGCTTCGTTCTCGTCCATGTCGGGGCGGTCAAAGAGGGCGCGCATGCACTCCACGCCGGTGCGCCCGGTGGTGCTGCGCACCAGCGCGTCCACGTCCACCTGCAGGCCCTGGCGGCGGGCGAAATCAGTCCAGCTTTGCCGGTGCGCGGGCATGGAGTCGATCATGGTGCCGTCCATGTCGAAGATCAGGCCTTGCAGCATCAGACGCCTTGCTTCAAGGAGGCCTGGATGAAGCCGTCCAGGTCGCCGTCGAGCACTTTTTGTGTGGCCGAGACTTCGTAGTTGGTGCGCAGGTCCTTGATGCGGCTGTTGTCGAGCACGTAGGAGCGGATCTGGTGGCCCCAGCCCACATCGGTCTTGCTGTCTTCGAGCTTTTGTTGCTCCGCCTGGCGCTTGCGCAATTCGTGGTCGTACAGGCGCGAACGCAGGCGTTTCCAGGCCACGTCGCGGTTGCTGTGCTGGCTGCGCCCGTCCTGGCACTGCACCACGATGCCGGTGGGGATGTGGGTCAGACGCACGGCCGAATCGGTCTTGTTGATGTGCTGGCCGCCCGCGCCGCTGGCGCGGAAGGTATCGACGCGCACGTCGGCGGGGTTGATCTCGATCTCGATGCTGTCGTCGATTTCCGGGTAGACAAAGACGCTGGCAAACGAGGTGTGGCGCCCGCCCGAGCTGTCAAATGGGCTCTTGCGCACCAGGCGGTGCACGCCGGTCTCGGTGCGCAGCAGGCCAAAGGCGTATTCGCCCTCGATCTTGATGGTGGCGCTCTTGATGCCCGCAGTGTCGCCCGGGGTTTCATCTTCCACTGTGGTGGAAAAGCCCTTGCGCTCGGCGTATTTCAGGTACTGGCGCAGCAGCATGCTGGCCCAGTCACAGGCTTCGGTGCCACCAGCACCGGCCTGGATGTCCAGGAAGCAGGGCAGCGGGTCGGCGGGGTTGTTGAACATGCGCCGGAACTCCAGCCCTTCGACGGTCTGGTTGAGCTTGTCGGCTTCTTCCTCGATGGTGAGCAGCCCGGCTTCGTCCCCCTCGTCCTTGCTCATGTCATAAAGCTCGGAGTTGTCGCTGAGTTCGCTGCTGAGGGTGTCCAGCACCGCGACCACGCCTTCGAGCTGTTTTTTTTCTTTGGCGAGTTCCTGGGCCTTCTTGGGCTCGTTCCAGACGGCGGGGTCTTCGAGCGCGGCGTTTACCGTGCGCAGGCGGTCGGCTTTGGCCTCGTAGTCAAAGATACCCCCGAAGCGCGGCCGTGCGTGCGCTCAAGTCGGCCAGGCGGGTGCCAATGAGGTTGATGCGTTCGATATCCATGCGGGACTCCAATGTGGTTGCGGGGGCGTGCCTGGGCAGGAGGTGGCGCCGCAGCGGTACAGCAGGACCGGGGCGCGCGCAGGCACTTGGCTTTTCAGACTGGGGCGTATTTTCTCACGGCCCCGCAACCGCTGCCGTGCCCTATTCCGCAATAAACCGCTCGATCAGCGCCGCCAGCAGCTCCGGCTGGTCGTGGTGCAGCATGTGGCCGCAGTCGGGCACGGTGGCGATCTCTACCTGGGGCACGGACTTCAGGCGCTCGTGGTATTCGGCCAGGGTGTATTGGCCGCGCCACCAGGTGGCCAGGCTGTCGTCGCTGGCTTGCACGGCCAGCACCGGCATGGAAAGGCGCTGGTACAGGGCCAGCATTTCTTCCAGCCGGAAGATGTAGGCGTTGGTGACCTTGTGCGCCGCGTCGCCCAGGATGGCCCAGCGCCCATCACTTTGCTCCTGCGCCCAGTGCTGCGCCAGCCACTGGGCCTTGTCCTGCCCCAGGCGCGGGTTGGTTTTTTGCAGGCGCCGTGCCACGCCGTCCACGCTGTCGTAGGCCTTGATCGCCATGTCGCCGCGGTGCAGGGCTTTGAGTTCGTCCATCCAGCGCGCGTAGCGTTCGGGGGCCTGGTCGGGTCGGGTGGCAGGCAGGCCAAAGCCTTCCAGGTTGACAAGGCGGCGCACACGCTCGGGGCGAACCCCGGCGTAGGCCATGGCCACGTTGCCGCCCAGGCTGTGGCCGACCAGATGCACGGGCGTGTCGGGGGCGTAGTGGTCGAGCAGAAAGTCCAGGTCCGCCAGGTAGTCGGCAAACCAGTAGTTGTCCACGGGGGCGCCGCTGCTGTGGCCGTAGCCGCGCCAGTCGGGCGCGACGATGAAGTGGTCCCGCGCCAGCGCATCGACCATGAACTGGTAGCTGGCGGCCACGTCCATCCAGCCGTGCACCAGTACCAGGGGCGTCTTGCCGGGGGCGCTTTCGCCCCAGCATTGGACGTGGTAACGCTGGTGGCGGATGGGAACAAATTCGCTGCGGTGGGTTTTTCGGATTCGGTACATTCGGGTGACTATAAGGAGACACGCCATGCCGCGCAGTAGCACCAGCGACAAAGCCCCCCAAGCCCGGGGAAGCCGCCCCGCGCCCGATGGGGCGGCACAACCCCTCACGCCGCGCGCCTACCAGGCCCTGCAAGACGCCTTCCACTGGAACGTGCCCGCTCGCATGAACATTGCCACGCTGTGCTGCACGCGCTGGGCGCAGCGCCAGGATGCTACAGAAAGAGTAGCAATACAGGTCCATTCCATGCGGGCCAATGGCCAAAAACATTCGTATTTCGAGCTGCAGCAGCAGGCGACGCGCTGTGCACGGGCCTTGTGCGCCCTGGGCGTGGCGCGCGGCGCGCGCGTGGCCATCGTCATGCCGCAGTCCTTCGAGACCGCCGTGGCCTACATGGGCGTGCTGCAACTGGGTGCGGTGGCCATGCCGCTGTCCATGCTTTTCGGCCCCGAGGCCCTGGCCTACCGGCTGCAAGACAGCGGCGCCAGCGTCGCGCTGGTCGATGCCCAGGCCGTGGATGCGGTGACTGCCGCCCTGGCGCAGTGCCCGCAACTGCGCCACGTGGTGGTGGTAGGCGAGGGGCAGCCGCTGCCCCAGGCGCCAGGGGCGCCACAGTCGAGGGCCGGGGCCGTGTCCACGTCGCGCAACGCTGCCGCTTCCCAGGCTACCGTGCCCCCTGGCGGCGGGGGCGGCGGGGGCGGCGGGGGCGGCGGGGGCGGCGGGGGCGGCGGGGGCGGCGAGGGCGGCGAGGGCGGCGA
>JBQTHH010000046.1:0-27763 GCA_052390055.1 Rhodoferax sp. | reverse complement strand
GCGCGCAGCGCGCTTCGTCAACATTCTCGCGGGGGCTGTCCGAGCGCAGCGCCCGAAGGGCGCGAAGAGAGTTCCCCCGCGCTGGCCCCCGAGCCTCTGGCACGGCGGAGTCGGCGCAGCCGACCGCAGCAGCAGGAGCGCGTACCGGGCAGCGCCTGCCACGGCCTGACGGGGCAGCCGTGTACCCACAACAGCCACGACCTTGAAACTCCGGGAGGGGTGCGCGGGAATCAGACGCGCGCGGTGGTCCAGGTGCCCGAAGGGGTGGTGCTGCTCTGGTAGGGGGAACGGCGCGCACCGGCGGCGCTCAACTGCGGTGCGTAGGTGGGGCCGCGCTGCTGGCGGGCGCTGGGTACGAGCACGCCCAGGGCGTTGTCGACCTGGGCCTGGCGCTGGGCCAGGGCCTGGCGCAGCGGCGCCAGGCGGGCCAGGATGCGCTGCAGGCGCCGGGCCACTTCGGCGTCGGGGGCCTGCTGGCGCCCTTCGTCGCTGAGCGCCCACTGCACCAGCGCCTGGCTGATGCGCTGCAGCCACTGGGCCGAGGCCTGCAGGGCCTGCGCATCGGAGCCCGCCAGTTCCTGCCCCATGGCCTGCAACTGCTGCTCCACCCGTTCGAGGGTGGAATGCCACATGGAATTCATGGTGCCTCCTCCCAGGGCGCGCCGCACGCACGGGCGGCGGCGCTGGCGGGTGCGCTACCCCGGGGCCCGGGGGACGCGCTCAGTGCGGTGTGGGGCGCGGCAGCATTTCCTGCGCGCTGGACAGGAGCTTGTCGGCAATGGTTTCTGCGTTGACGCTGTAGCTGCCCTGGGCGATCGCCGCCTTCATGGTGGCGACTTTCTGGGTGTCGATGTCGGAGATCTGTCCCACACCGGGCTGCCCCATGGTGCGCGCCAGCGTGGAGACGGACACCGCGACCCCGGCCGAGCGCGAGCTTTTGACGGCCGTGGATTGGGGCGCGGTCTGGGCCGTCGTCGACGCCTTTTGGGCGTTGGACGACTGGGTCTGCGCCAGTTGCGCAGTCAAATCGGATGGCTGACCTATTTTCATCGCTCTCTCCACAACCGCTTTGAATGCGGTCTCGTACGCATGCTATCGGCGCCCTGGGCGGCAACTTGAGGGGAATTTTCGCGCCATTGTGCATCACATGTCCACCTGTACCGTGCGGGTATCGACCACCGTGCCGCTGGCGATGCGTCCGTTGTCCAGCCGCAGGCGCACGCTTTGCCCGACCACCCCGGGGCCCAGGGCCTGGGCTTCGGTGGCGACGGAAAAGCCGGGCCCCTGGGCCACCACGCGCACGCTGGCGCCGGCGGCAAATACCTGCGCGGGCCGGACCATGCTGCGGCGCAGCGCCTGGCCCATTACCAGGGGCCGGGCCGCCACCTGCCCGATCCACTGGGAGCGCTCGGCCAGGATGGCGTCGGTCTGCGCGGCCCAATCGACTTCGGCCACGGCGATGTCGGCACTTTCTATCGGAGTGCCGGATGCGATAGGAACCTGCACCACCCAGGCGTTGCCCCAGGCCTGGACCTGGGCCGGCAGGGTGACGCTCCAGCGCGCCACGCCATCGGTGCAGCGCAGCCCCACGCGCGTGGCGCCCCAGGCCTGCGCCCCGGCGGGCAGGAAGGGTTCGAACTGGGCGCAGGGTGCCAGGCGCAGCCGCGCATCGGGCTCGCCCACCTGGACCTGCATGCGCAAGGGGGCAGCGGCGCGCGCGGCGAGCGCCTGGGCCTGCTGCTGCAGCCACTGCTGGGCGGCCTGGGCCAGGGCGCGCTTGTCCTGCTCCTGGGCCTGGGCCGGCCCGGCGATCAGGAGGGCCAGCGCGAACAGGAGCGCGGACAGGGAGGGCAGTCTGCTGTGCATAGGGCTCACTATAGAAAGCAGCCCTGGGGCGCCAAGCCCGGAATTGCAGGGGTTTTGGCCGCCATTTCCCACCCCCGGGCCCTCAAGTTGTTCCCATAATTGCCGAACATATAGGCCGCCCGGCTTGCGTATCCGGGCGGCACCCAGCTACCGAGGTGCTGCCATGTTTGCTCGTTTGACCCAAGGATTGGACTTTCAGTCGAAGGCCCTGGTCGTGCGCGCCGAACGCCAGCGCCTGATCGCCAGCAACATCGCCAACGCGGACACCCCGGGCTACCAGGGGCGCGATCTGGACTTCAGGCAGGCCATGGAACAGGCCCTGGGCCAGGGCCCGGCGCTGGCCTTGCAGGGGGCACGGGGGGCCGCGCCCGAGGCGGCCCACCTGCCGCTGCACAGCCAGACCGGCAGCCTGGACAAGGGCGGCCTGGCCTACACGCCGGTGACGCAGGCGGCCATGGACAACAACACCGTGGACATGGACCGCGAGCGTGCCAGTTTCGTGGACAACGCGGTGCGTTACGAGGCGACGCTGCGGTTCATCAACGGCCAGGCGCGCACCATGCTGAGCGCGATCCAGGGCCAATGAGGCAGGAGTAGACGGCCATGTCCATGTTCAATATCTTCCGGGTCTCGGGCAGCGCGGTCAGCGCGCAGTCGCAGCGGCTCAACGTGGTGGCGAGCAACCTGGCCAATGCCGAGGCCGTGGCGGGCCCGGATGGCCAGGGCTACAAGGCGCGCCAGGTGATCTTCGAAACCACGCCGATGGGCCCCGAGGGCACGGCCGGGGTGCGCGTGAGCAGTGTGCGCGAGAGCAACGACCCGCTCAAGCGGGTGCACAACCCGGGCCATCCGGCCGCCGATGAGAGCGGCTACGTGACCCAGTCCAACGTGAATCCGGTGGAGGAGATGGTGAACATGATTTCGGCCTCGCGTTCGTACCAGAACAACGTGGAGGTGATGAACACCACCAAGAGTCTGCTGCTCAAGACGCTGCAGATGGGCCAATGAACACAGGGAGCCAGACATGCTGATGGGAACGAACAACACCACGACGGACTCGACATCCAAATATGCGGGTCTGGTGACGAACAATGCCAGCACGCAGTCGGATGCGGACAAGGCGCAGGACCGCTTCCTGAAGCTGCTGGTGGCGCAGATGAACAGCCAGGATCCGATGAATCCGATGGACAACGCGCAGATGACGACCCAGATGGCGCAGATCAACACGGTCTCGGGCATCCAGCAGCTCAACGAGAGCGTCAACACGATGACGGCGCAATTCGCCACCATGCAGCTGGCGCAGGGCGCCACGATGATGGGCAAGACCGCCTTGGCCGAGGGCAATACGCTGAGCCTGTCCGACGGCGTGGGCAAGGGTTCGCTGGAGCTGGCGGGCAATGCCGACAAGGTCACGGTGCAGGTGCTCAGCCCCGGCGGCACGGTGCTGGGCACGATCAACCTGGGCGCGCAGGCGGCCGGGCAGCACAGCTTCGAGTGGGACGCCAGCGGCTACAGCGGCAGCGCCACGCCGGTGTTCAAGGTCACGGCCACGGTGGCGGGCAAGACGGTGGCGGCGACGCCCCTGATGCGCAGCACGGTGGAGTCGGTGGCGACGTCTTCGGACGGGCTGAAGATGAGCTTGAAGAATGGCGCCACCGTCGGCTACAACAATATCCGTGCCTTGTATTAACGCTTCATCACACTGAGGGGTACCTACCATGAGCTTTCAAACCGGTCTCTCCGGCCTGAACACCTCGCGCCAGAACCTGGACGTGATCGGCAACAACATCGCCAACGCCAATACCGTGGGCTTCAAGGCGTCGCGCAGCGAGTTCTCGGAGCTGGTGGCATCGGCCCTGGGCTCCGCAGGCGGCGGCGGCGAGGTCGGGCTGGGGGCGTCCACCGCCACGGTGGCCCAGATCTTCAACCAGGGCAGCATCAACATCACCGGCAACACGCTGGACGTGGCGGTCAACGGCGGCGGGTTCTTCCAGGTGACGAAGCAGGATGGTTCTACCGCGTTTACCCGCGACGGGCAGTTCAAGGTCTCGCCCGATGGCTACATCCTGACCAACACCGGCGCCAACGTGATGGGCTTCCCGACCGATACCAGCGGCGTCAAGACCAGCAACTCGCAGATCAAGCTGCAAGTGCCCTCGGGCGCTCCAATCGCCGCGAAGCAGACCGGCACCATTACCGCCGAACTCAATCTGGACGCGCGTGTGCCCATCGCCGCCACGGCCTCGCCGCCGACGCCCATCGGCACCTATGGCACCTCCATCACTGCTTTCGATTCGCAGGGGGTGACGCTGCCGGTGAGCCTGTATTTTTCGCGCCTGGACCCCGCCGTGGCGGCGCTGCCCCTGCCCGCCAGCGGCAGCACCACGAACGACAACTGGGCGATCTACGACACTGCCACCGGAACGCCCTCCCCCATCGGGTACATGGCCTTCGACGACAAGGGCGCGCTGTCGGCCACCTACACCGCCGCCAAGGTGGAAACGGGCACCCTGGGGCAAATCACGCACCAACTCACACCAAGCGCACCGAGCGTGGTGCCGGCGTTCAACGTGACCCTGGACGTCACCAAGGCCAGCCAGTACGGCGTACCCTTCAATGTCTCGAATCTCAAGCAAGACGGCTACACCGCCGGGGACTTGACCGGGGTCAGCATCGAGACCTCGGGGATCATCACGACGCGCTACTCCAACGGCATCACCCAGTCCAACGGCCAGATGTCGCTCTCCGACTTCCGCAACGTGCAGGGGCTCAAGCAGTTCGGTGCCGGGGAGTATGGCGAGACCACCACCTCGGGCCAGCCGATCCAGGGCACGCCGGGCTCTGGCAAGTTCGGCGGGCTGCGTTCGGGCGCAGTGGAGGAGTCCAACGTGGATCTCACGGCCGAGCTGATCGCCATGATGACGGCGCAGCGCAACTACCAGGCCAACGCGCAGACCATCAAGACCCAGGACCAGGTGATGTCCACCCTGGTGAACATGCGCTGAAACCGCAGGAAGGGTTGAGCCATGGACCGTCTGATCTACACCGCCATGTCGGGGGCCGCAGCTGCGGCGAACCGGCAGTCCGTGATCGCCAACAACCTGGCCAATGTCTCCACCAACGGTTTTCGCCAACAATTGGCGGCCGCGCGTGCGGTGCCGCTGCGCGGCGACGGCGCCACCACCCGCGTCTTTGCGCTGGAGACCAGCGCCGGCAGCAGCGAACGCCCGGGCCCAGCCATACGCACCGACCGCGCGCTGGATGTGATGGCGATGGGCAATGCCTGGTTCGGTGTGCAGGGCCAGGACGGGGTCGAGGCCTACACCCGCAATGGCCGCCTGGAGGTATCTCCCGACGGCACCCTGATGACGGCCAGCGGCGCGCCGCTGCTCTCCAGCGACGGCGCCACCATCACCGCGCCCGCCGGGGCGGCGCTCTCCATCGGCGAGGACGGCACCGTGACCGCCAAGCTCGGCACCCAGCCGGCCAATGCCATCGGACGCATCAAGCTGGCCACGCCCACCGCCGAAGACCCGCTGCGCCGGGGCGACGACGGGCTGTTTCGCACCTTCTCGGGCGATGCCGTGCCGAACGACGCGGCCGCGCGCCTGCGCCCGGGCACGCTGGAGGGATCGAACGTGAACCCGATCGAGCAGATGGTGGGCATGATCGAGAACGCGCGCCAGTTCGAGGCCCAGTTGCGGCTGCTGCAGACCGCCGAATCCAACGACCGCGCCGCCGGACAACTGCTGAGCCTGCAAGGCTAGGAACCCGTTCCAAGGAGCGCACCATGATCAATTCCCTGTGGATCTCCAAGACCGGCATGGAAGCCCAGCAGATGCAGCTGGACGTGATTTCAAACAACCTGGCCAACGTGGCCACCAATGGGTTCAAGAAGTCGCATGCGGTGTTCGAAGACCTGATGTACCAGAACCTGCGCCAGGTGGGCTCGACGGTGACCGAGCAGTCCACCCTGCCCACCGGGCTGCAGGTCGGCCTGGGGGTGCGCAGCGTGGCCACCAGCCGCACCTTCTCGCAGGGCAACCTGCAGCAAAGCGGCAACCCGCTGGACGTGGCGATCCAGGGCAACGGCTTCTTCCAGGTCACCATGCCCGATGGCACGGTGGGCTACACGCGCGACGGCTCCTTCCAGCTCGACAGCCAGGGCCGCCTGGTCACCTCCAGCGGGCTGGTGGTGACCGGTGGCATCACGGTGCCGGCCAACGCCACTTCGGTCACGGTCGGCCAGGACGGCACCGTGACGGCCTCCATCCCCGGCACCACGGCGCCGCAGAACATCGGCACCATCACCACCGCCAGCTTCATCAACCCGGCCGGCCTGGAGCCCAAGGGCCAGAACCTGTACCAGGAAACCAATGCCTCGGGCCAGCCCAACGCAGGCACGCCCAACAGCAACGGCCTGGGCGCGCTGATGCAGGGCTTTGTCGAGACCTCCAACGTCAATGTGGTGCAGGAGCTGATCAGCATGATCCAGACCCAGCGCGCCTACGAGATGAACTCCAAGGCCGTGCAGACCTCGGACCAGATGCTGCAAAAGCTCGGACAACTCTGAGGAGTGCTATGTTTTTCATAGCTAAAGAACCAATATTCACGCGGGCCAGGTGCCGTTTTCATGCCGCATTCTGGGCAGCCGCGGCGCTCGCCGGTCTGGGCGGGTGCGGCGCGATGCCGCCACCGGCCAAGGTCGATTTCGCCGAGGCGCGGGTTGCGCCCGCCCCGGCCGCGCCGGCCGCGAGCACCAACCCGGGCAGCCTGTACCAGAGCAGCAGCTACCGCCCGGCCTTTGAGGACCGGCGCGCGCGCCTGGTGGGCGACACGGTGACGGTGAAGATCGTGGAGGCGCTGAGCGCCAGCCAGGTCTCCAAATCCACGGTGAACCGCAACACCTCGGCCAGCAACACCATCGCCACGGCGCCCGTGCCCAGCGTGCTGGGGCCGGACCTGGGCAACCTGAACATGTCGGTCAAGACCGACAACGATTTCTCCGGCAAGGGCGGCACCGAAGCGGCCAACACCTTCACCGGCGCGATCACCGCCACGGTGATCGACGTGCAGCCCAACGGCAACCTGGTGATCGCCGGGGAAAAGCAGATCGGGCTGAACCAGAACGTGGACGTGCTGCGCTTTTCCGGCACCGTCGACCCGCGCCTGCTGCAACCGGGCTCGGTCATCAACTCGACCCAGATCGCCAACGTGCGCGTGGAGTCGCGCGGGCGCGGCGCGCAGGCCGAAGCGCAGACAGTTGGCTGGTTATCCCGGTTCTTTTTGAACCTTAATCCGTTCTAAAGAATCCCAGAATCGTGCCGAGGGGCCTCTTCATACGGCCCCGGATTCCGGCACACCATGAGCACGCACCTTCACCCCCTGATCCGCCCCCTTGGCTGGCTGGCGCTGGCCCTGGTGCTGTGGCTGGGCGCAACCGCCCACGCCGCGCGCATCAAGGAGGTCGCCGCCATCGAGGGCGTGCGCTCGAACCAGCTCAACGGCTTTGGCCTGGTGGTGGGCCTGGACGGCACCGGGGACCAGACCACGCAGATGCCCTACACCTCGCAGGGGCTGGCCAACTACCTGCAGCAGCTCGGCCTGTCTCTCACGCCGCAGGCGCTGGCCCAATTGCAGATGAAGAACGTGGCCGCCGTGCTGGTGACGGCGCAGCTGCCCGCCTTTGCCCGCCCGGGCCAGCAGCTGGACGTGAACGTGTCCTCGCTGGGCAACGCCAAGTCGCTCAAGGGCGGCACCCTGATCGCCACCCCGCTCAAGGGCGCCGACGGCGAGGTCTATGCCCTGGCGCAAGGCAACCTGATCGTGGCCGGGGCCGGGGCCTCGGCCGGGGGCAGCAAGGTCACGGTCAACCACCTCAGCGTCGGGCGCATCCCGCTGGGGGCGCAGGTGGAGCGCGCCGTGCCCACGCCGCTGCAGGAGGGCGACACGCTCTCGCTGAGCCTGAATGCCTCGGACTTCCAGACCGCGCGCAGCGTGGCGCAGGCCATCAACCGCCGTTTTGGCAAGGACGTGGCCCAGGCGCTGGACGGACGCACCGTGCGCGTGGCCGCGCCCACCACGCCCAACGAGCGCGTCAGCTTCATCGCCGAGATGGAGGAACTCAGCTTCGACAACCCGGTGGCGGCGGCCAAGGTGGTGATCAATTCGCGCACCGGCTCGATCGTGCTCAACCAGGCCGTGACCCTGGGGCCCTGTGCCATCGCCCACGGCAACCTCTCCATCAGCATTTCGTCCACCCCGGTGGTGAGCCAGCCCAACGCGCTCTCGGGCGGGCAGACGGTGGTGACGGAGAAGGCCAGCATCGACATCAAGCAGGAGGGCGGCAAGCTCATCCAGCTGCCCGCCGCGGCGCAGCTGGCCGACGTGGTGCGGGCGCTCAACGCGCTCGGCGCCACGCCGCAGGACCTGCTGGCGATCCTGCAGGCGATCAAGGCGGCAGGGGCCCTCAACGCCGAGCTGGAGGTGATCTGACATGGCACTCAACGCCGTCTACGGACCGGCCAGCTACGACCCCTTTGGCAACCTCGCGGCCGATGCCCAGTCGCTGGGCCAGCTCAAGGCCCAGGCCGCGGGCCAGGCCAGCCCCGAGACCATCCAGGAGACGGCGCGGCAGTTCGAATCGCTGTTCATGCGCGAGCTGGTCAAGAGCATGCGCCAGGCCACGGAAAAGACCGGCCTGCTCGACAGCCCGGGCTCGGACCTGGCCACCGACCTGCTCGACCAGCAGCTGGCGGTGCAGATGTCGGGCCAACCAGGCGGCCTGGGCGAACTGATCGCGCAGCAGCTGGCGCGCCAGAGCGGCGTGAGCCTGCCCTTCGGCCCCCCCGCCAGCGCCGCGGGCGCCGCCGGGGCCACCGGCGCCAGCACCCCGACCACGGCCGCCGCGCCCAAGGCCGACCCGGCCCCGATCCGCAAGCTCGGCCGCGCGCCCACCGACGCGCAGAGCGACTTCGTGCGCAAGCACAGCGACATCGCCAACCGGGTCGAGGCGGCCACCGGCATTCCGGCCGCTTTCATGATCGGCCAGGCCGGGCACGAGACCGGCTGGGGCCGTTTCGAGATCAAGGCCAAGGGCGGCCAGCCCTCCTACAACCTGTTCGGCATCAAGGCCGGGGCCAGTTGGAGCGGCAAGGTCGCCGAGGTCACGACCACCGAATACGTGGACGGCGTGGCGCAGAAAAAGGTGGCCAAGTTCCGCGCCTACGGCAGCTACGAGGAGGCCTTTCGCGACTACGCGCGCCTGATCTCGGAGAGCCCGCGCTACGAGAAGGTGCGCGCGCAAGGGCGCAGCGTGCAGGGTTTTGCCACCGGGCTGCAAAAGGCCGGCTACGCCACCGACCCGGAATACGCGGCCAAGCTCAGCCGCGCCATCAACACCACGCTGCACCTGCGCCGGGTGCAGGTGTAAGGAGGCGCCATGGGTGTACTCGAACTCGGTACCAAGGCCCTGGTGGCCAACCAGGCCGCGCTGCAGACCGTTGGCCACAACATCACCAACGTCAACACGCCGGGCTATTCGCGCCAGCGCACCATATTCACCACCACCGAGGGGCAATACACCGGCGGCGGCTACATCGGCAAGGGGGTGGACCTCAACACCATCACCCGCACCTACAGCGAGTTCCTGACGCGCCAGGCCACGCTGGCCGGCGCCACCCAGGCCGGGGACACGGCGCGCGCGGACAAGCTCAAGCTGCTCGAAGGCATCTTCGAAGGCGGCAGCAACGGCCTGGGCGCGGCCATCAACGACATGCTCAACGCCTTCTCCGACGTCGCCAGCGCCCCCACCGACCTGACCGCGCGCACCGTGGTGCTGACGCGCCTGGACGAGACCGCCGCGCGCTTTCGCGCCACCGCCCAGCGCCTGGAAGACCTGCAGTTGGCCTCCGCGCAGGGCATCGGGGAAAAGATCAACGCCGCCAACAACCTGGCCACCAGCATCGCGCAGGTCAACCAGCAGATCGCCGCCGCCAAGGGCTCGGGCCAGCCCCCCAACGACCTGCTGGACCGGCGCGAGCAGCTGGTGCGCGAACTCAACCAGTACGTGCAGACCAGCTCCATCATGGCCGACGACGGCACCATGAGCCTGTTCGTGGGCGGCAGCCAGGCCCTGGTGCTGGGCGCGCATGCCAACACCCTGGCCACCTCCAAGAACGAGTTCGGCGAACCCGGGAGCACCAAGCTCGCGCTGGTGCGCGACGGCGTGGCGGTGCAGCTGGACGAAGCCTTTCTCGGCGGCGGAGAGATCCCCGGGCTGGTGCGCTTTCAGAACAGCGACCTGGTGGAAGGGCGCAACCTGCTCGGGCGCCTGACCCTGTCCATCACCACGGCGATGAACGACCAGCACAAGCTCGGCCTGGACCTGGACGGTAACGCCGGAGGCAACCTGTTCACCCAGATCACGCTGGGCTCGGCCAATGTGCTGGTGCCCAAGCAGCAGGCCGCGCCAGCGCCCCAGGTGACGCTCAACACCGGCGACGCCGCGCTCTCGGTGGCGATCCAGGACGTGACGCGCTTTGCGGCTTCCGACTACGAAATCACGTTCAGCAGCGCCACGGCCGGCAGCATCGTGCGCAAGTCCGACGGCGTGGTCAGCGCCTTCGACTTCGCCAGCACCCCCACCGTCAATGTGGACGGCCTGGACATCACCATGCCCTCGGGCACGCCCGCGGCCGGCGACCGCTTCCTGATCAAGCCCTACAGCACCGCGGCGAGCAACGTGCAGCGCCAGTTCTCGCTGCCGCGCGCGCTGGCGGTGGCCAGCCCGGTGGTGACCAAGCTCGGCAGCAGCAACACCGGCAGCCTGCAGCTGACCTCGCTCAAGGTCAACGGCCAGCCCTCGGGCCTGAGCCTGCCGCCCAGCCCCACAGCCCCGGCCACCACGGGCGCGGGCGTGCAGCTCACTTTCGTGGCCGGGCCGCCCCAGGGCTACACCGTCAGCGGCACCACGGCGGTGCCCGAGTCCTACGCCGCCGACCCCAGCAACCCGCCCTACGTGCCCGGCACCACGGTGGTCACCTTCACGCCCGGGGAAGCGATCTCCATCGACGGCTGGCAGCTCACCCTGACCGGCGCGGCCAAGACCGGCGACACCGTCACCGTGGGCAACGCGCTCGACAGCCAGTACGGCACCTACTACCAGCGCAACGCGGGCAACGCCAGCGCCATGATGGACCTGCGCGACAAGGCCATGTTCGACGGCTCGGCCCTCACCGACGGCTACGCCGGCCTGATGGCGCAGATCGGCATCCGCACCCAGAGCGCCGAGTACGCCGCCACCGTCTCCAGCACCATCGCCACCAACCTGGAGCGCGACCGCACCAGCGTCTCGGGCGTGAACCTGGACGAAGAAGCGGCCAAGCTGATCCAGTTCCAGCAGGCCTACCAGGCCAGCGCCAAGATGGTGCAGATCGCCCAGAGCATCTTCAACGACCTGCTGCAAGGCATTGCCCGCTGACCCCCCAGGAGCACACCATGGCCTCCACCCTGTCCCGCATCGGCTTTGCCAACACCTACGACAACGCGCAGCGCAACCTGCAGATGCGCCAGACCAGCCTGTCCAACCTGCAGGAGAACCTCACCTCCGGCAAGAAGGTGGTGCGCGCCAGCGACGACCCCACCGGCGCGGCCCAGGCCGAGCGCGCGCGCAACCGCCTGCAGCGCGCCGCCACCGACCAGCGCGCGCTGGAGATGCAGAAGAACGCCATCGCCTCCGCCGAGTCCGCACTGGGCAACGTGGTCGACACCGTGCAGTCCTTTCGCGAGCTGGTGGTCAGCGCTGGCAGCGGCGCCAAGACCGCCGCCGACCGCAAGACCATCGCCACCCAGCTCACCGGCATGCGCCAGCAGGTGCTGGCCCTGGCCAACCTGACCGACACCAACGGCCAGCCCCTGTTTGCCGGCCTGGGCAGCGCGCTGGCGCCCTTTGTCGGCCCCCAGTCGAGCGCGCCCACCTACACCTACAACGGGCTGCCCGGGCAAAGCGCCAGCAGCGAATACGCCATCCCCTTCACCCTGGACGGTGACGCCGCCTTCATGTTCGACCAGAGCCGCGACCGCGCCTACCAGGTGCAGGTCAGCGCCGCCGCCACGCCCAACGAGCGCATGGTCCAGACCAGCCCGGTCACGGTCAGCACCCCGGGCAGCGTGGTCCTGGGCGACAGCTACACCGTCACCGTCACCGGCGTCGCCCCCGGCGCCACCGCCGGTACCGAAGTCGCCACCTACACCGTCGAAGGCGTGGCGCCCTCGGCTTTTCCGCTGACCAGCTTCACGTCGGCCGAATACCCCGCCACCAAGCCGGTGTCCGTCACCATCGACGGCATCCCGGGCCTCAGTCTGAGCCTCAAGGGCGACCTCGTCGCCGGCGACGCCTTCACCGTGGCGCCCGAGTCCAGCCTGTTCAACACCCTGGACAACGCCATCAGCGGCATCGAGACCGCCGCCAACGGCAACGCCGCGCAGCAGGCCGTGGGCCAGGCGCTGGCCAACATCGACACCGCCCTGTCCAAACTGTCCTCGGTGCGCGGCCAGGCCGGCGACCTGCTCAACCGGGCCGACCGCATCAACGACAACCAGGAAAAGCGCAAGATCCAGTTGGAGGGCGACCGCTCGCGCGCCGAAGACCTGGACATGGTCAAGGGCGTATCCGACTTCCAGAACCAGCAGACCGGCTACCAGGCCGCGCTGCAGTCCTACGCGCAGGTGCAGAAACTCTCCCTGTTCAATTTCATCAGCTGAGCGCCGGTGAGCGCTGCGCGCGCCCGCGCCACCCACTCTGGCTTGCACCATGGCCCATTCGGTACTCGACAGCGTCACCCTGGGCTTTGAGCCGCTGTGGAATGCGCGGCGCCAACGCTGCGGCTTTCGGCTGTGGGTGCAGGCGGCGCAGGCTTCGGCGGTGGACGCCAGCCACCTGGCGCAGGCCCTGGGCGCGCTCTACGATGCGCCGCACGCGCCGCTGCTGCTGCAGGTGCAGGCCCCGGCGCTGCTGAACTCGCTGCTCGACCACCCGCCCCAGGCTGGACTGTGGCTGGCGATTCCCAACGACTGGCTCGACGACACGCTGCTGGCTGCGCGCGTGCGCAACGCGCACCAGCGCGGCGTGCCCCTGGTCTGGGTGGGCGAACCCGGCACCCAGCCTGCGGCGCGCCACCACGCCCTGTTTGCGCGCCAGTTGCACACCCCCAGCCCGGAACAGGCCCTGCAGGCCCTGCACATCGCCCGGCACCCGCAGCGCCGCCACGGGCGGCACGCCCCCGCGCGCGCGCGCAGCCCGATCCAGGCCGACACCCTGGTCGAAGGCCTGGCCACCCCGGCCCTGGTGCAGCACGCCCTGGACGACCAGCGCGCCTGGGCCGTGGTGGGCTGGCCCAGCGAGGAAGTGCTGCACGGCTACCGGCTGCGCCAGCTCCAGCCCAGCCAGGCCGCCATGGCGGCGCTGGTGCGCGCGCTGCAGCGCGACGACGCGCTCGACCGCATCGAACACCTGCTGGGCCAGGACCCGCTGCTCACCTACCGCTTCCTGCGCTGGCTCAACTCCGCCGCGCTGGGCCTGCAGCGCGCGGTCGCGACCGTGCGCGAAGGGCTCATGACGGTGGGCTACACCCGGCTGCAGGACTGGCTGCTGGCGCAGATGCCGCACGCCAGCACCGACCCCGAGCTGGTGCCGGTGCGCGCCGCCATGGTGCTGCGCGCGCACATCATGGAGCAGCTGTGCGAGGCCGGGGCCGAAGACGAACTGCGCCGCGAGGTGTTCCTGTGCGGCCTGTTCTCGCAGGTGGACCGGCTGCTGGGCGAGCCCCTGGGCAGCGCCATGGCGCGCCTGCCCCTGCCGGGCCGGATGGACTCGGCCATCCTGGCCCAGACCGGCCCCTATTGCGCCTGGCTGGAGGTGGCCAGCGCGCTGGAGTCGCGCAACACCGCCATGATCCACGGCCTGTGCCGCGCCCACGGCGTCGCCCAGGAACACGCCAACCGGGCGCTGCTGCGCGCACTGCAGCAAAGCCTACCGGCGCGATAAAGGTGTGGAATGGGTGGTGCACAACCGATCTGCAACAAACGCCACCGAAGCGGACGGTGTCGGTGCAGGTGCTGGATGGGCTGTTGGTGGGCTATTGCACACGGCGGTAGCTGTGCGCAACACATGGCCAGTCATCGCAGAGAAGGCATTGTCCGGCTGAGGCGGGGGGCAACACACCTTGACGCGGAGAATTGCTTAAAAAGCGGGCAGACGCAGGGGCAAGAAATCCGACCTGGGACACGCAAACGCGCTGATGTGGCGCGGTTTGCGTGAAAAAACGAGGGAGAAAACCATGAGAGGGGTGGCGCGGACATGCGGGCAGCACACCGCCGCTGCGGCTGCGGATCAGGCGCCCGGCGGCGTCCAACAGGAGTAGGATTCGACCCCATCAGGAGAAAAACATGCCAATCGCAACCGACCAACCGGCAGTGCCCGCCGGCCGGATTCAGAGCGTGGGCCGGACAACGGTCTGCGCTTGCGGTGCGAGGCACTGAATCCGTCTTCACCTGAGGAGAAGGCTGTCGCACGGGTGCTGCTTGAATCCTTGATACTCAAACAGGACTCCGTGCGCTTCAATCGAAGCGCCAGCCGCTAAGGAGATGACCATGACAACCCTGGAACTCAAATTGAACCTGCCAGATCGCTTGGCGCAGGATGCCGCACAAATGGGGCTTTTGGAGCCGGAGTCCCTGCAATCCCTGTTGCGCGAGGCTGTGCGTAGCCGCCGTGTCACACAATTGGCCGAGGCACGTAAACGGGTGCTGGCAGCCGGTATTGCGCCTCTGAGCCTGGAGGAGATTCAGGAGGAAGTGGACGCGGTACGCGCGGAGCGGCGCAACAGGGCAGCGGGCTGATGCGGCTCGTGCTGGATACCAACATTGTGGCATCAGGCTTGTTCTGGGGTGGCCATCCGGCCACGCTGCTCAATGCAGCCCAGCTCGGGGAGATCGATATTTTTACCAGCCGCGCTTTGTTGGCGGAACTGGCCAGCATCCTGCCGCGGCGCAAGTTCGCCAAGGTGATTGCGGCATCAGGGCTTTCAATTGAAGAACTGGTGTTGGGCTATGCGGAACTGGCAACGGTGGTAGACCCCGTGCAGATCGCGCCAACCATCGCAGCGGATGCGGACGATGACCAGGTGTTGGCCTGTGCATTGGCCGCGCAAGCGGATGTGATCGTGTCGGGCGACCAACATCTGCACACCCTCGGCGGGCAGTACCAAGGCATCACCATCGCTCGCCCCGCCGAGGCCCTGCATCTGATCGAGGTCGGGTAGCGCGGAAAAGCATTATCCGGCTGGGGCGGGGGGCAACACACCTTGACGCGGGGAATGGCTTAAAGAGCGGGCAGACGCAGGAGCAAAAAATCCAACCCGGGGAGCGCAAACGCGCGAATGTGACGCGGGTTGCGTGAAACCTCAGCGCCCCCCCACCATCTCCTCGCGCAGGCGCGCAAAGCACTTCCAGAACGCCGCGTCCTGCGTGGTGGCGAAGTTGATGCGCATGAGCGTGCTGGGCTGGTGGTGGGCGTGGAACAGCGCGCCCGGGGCCAGCAGGTAGCCAGCGTCGAGCATGCGCTGGCTCAGGCGCTCGGTGTCCACCCCGGTGTCGACCCAGCCGAACAGGCCCGAGGGCTCGGCCGCGAACTGGCAGCCATGCGCCAGCGCCAGCGTCACGGTGCGCGCGCGCGCCACGTCCAGCCGCACCCGGATGCGCTCGGCGTGGCGGCGCAGTTGGCCCTGCTCCATGCACCACGCCAGCGCCTTTTCCAGCAACGCCGGGGTGGTCAGGGTGCACAGCAGCTTGGTGTCGAGCAACTGCTCGGTCAGCGCCTGCGGCGCCGCCAGGTAGCCCACGCGCCAGTTGGGCGCCAGGATCTTGGCAAAACCGCCCACGTAGATGGTGCGCTGCAAGGCGTCGAGCGCGCACAGCCGGGTGGCGTGCTCGGGCGCGAAATGGGCGTAGCTGTCGTCCTCCACCACGTGGAAGTCGTACTGCCGCGCCAGCTGCAGCACGCCAAAGGCGCTGGCCGGGGACAGGCAGCAGCCGGTGGGGTTGTGCAGCACGCTCACGCTGGCGTAGAGCTTGGGCGCGTGGTTGCGGCAGTGCTGCTCCATCACCGCCAGGTCGGGCCCGTCGGCGCGCCGGGGCACGGGCAGGATGCGCATGCCCAGCGCCTGCAGCCGCGCGTATTCCACCGCCCAGCCGGGCTCCTCCACCATCACATAGTCGCCCGCACGCAGCAGGGTGCGGCTGACCACGTCCAGCGCGTGCGTGGCCCCCACGGTGGTGATGATGTGCTCAGGCGCGGCCTGGATCGACAGGCCCGCCAGGCGCTGCGAGAGCGCGCGGCGCAGGCCCAGGTCGCCCGCAGGCTCGCCGTACTGCAGCGAAAACGCATGCAGCACCTCGCTGTGGCAACTGCGCCGCACCGCAGCCGCCAGAAACGGCGCCTCCAGCCAGTCGGGCGGCAGCACCCCCATGCCGGGCTGCGGCTTGTCGCTCACACGGTGGAACATGCCACGGATCAGCATGGGCGCGCTCACGGGTGCCGCAGGGCGCTGGTTTGCTACTGTTTTTATAGCATCATCGCCAGTATTGACGCGGGCCAGGTCCCCATTTCTTACAAAAAAACCGCGCTGTTTGCGTGCCTCGACCAGGCCCTGGGCCAGCAACTGGTCGTAGGCGCCCACCACCGTGCTGGGGCTCACCCCCTGCTCCTGGGCACAGCGCCGCACCGAGGGCAGGCGCGCCCCCGGCGCCAGCAGCCGGTCGCGGATGCGCTGGGCGAACAGGGCCGCCAACTGGTCGGTCAGGCTCTGCGCCGAGGTTTTGACAAGCATGCCGGGCTCCGGGGGGTGGGGAAAAACCACTGTGTCGCCGCGATGGGCAATACAGTGCATTGACTGTAGCCAGAAACTGTACTGTCAGTGTATTGGATTTTGCTCCTACAGTGGGGGCATGAACACCCGCACCGCCGCCGCTTTGCACCCGCCCGACCGGCGCAGCCTGGGCTACGCCCTGGGGCTGCTGGGGGTGTGCATCTTCGCCCTGACCCTGCCCATGACGCGCCTGGCCACCGGCAGCAGCGAGGCGCCGCAGTTCAGCCCGGCCTTCGTCACCGTGGCGCGCGCGGCGCTGGCGGGCACGCTGTCGGTGCTGTTCCTGCTGGCCCGGCGCGCGCCCTGGCCGCCGCGCAGCGCCTGGGGCCCGCTGCTGCTGGCGCTGCTGGGCAACGCGATCGGTTTTCCCTTGCTGCTGGCGCTGGCGCTGCGCCATGTGCCGGCCGCGCACGCCGCCGTGTTCATGGCCCTGCTGCCCTTGACCACCGCCGCCGCCGCGGCCTGGCTGCTGGGGCAGCGCGCCCGCGCGGGTTTCTGGTGGTGCTCGGGCGCCGGGGCCGCGCTGGTGCTGCTGTTTGCCCTGCTGCGCGCGCAGCACAGCGGCGCCGGGCTGGGCCTGCACTGGGCCGACCTGCTGCTGCTGGGCTGCGTGCTGTGCGGGGCCATGGGCTACATCGCCGGGGCCAAGGTCACCCCCGCACTCGGGGCGGAGCAGGTGATCTGCTGGGTCTGCGTGCTGGCGCTGCCGCTGAGCCTGCCCGCCACCTGGTGGCTGTGGAGCACACAGCCGGGAGCCGTCGCCCCCAGCGCCTGGGGCGCCCTGGCCTACGTGGGCGTGTTTTCCATGTGGGCCGGCTTTTTTGCCTGGTACCGCGGCCTGGCCATCGGCGGGGCGCTGCGCGTGAGCCAGATCCAGCTGCTGCAGCCCTTCATCAGCCTGCTCGGCGCCGCCTGGCTGCTGGGCGAGGTGCTCGACGCCACCACCGTGGCCTTCGCCCTGGCCGTGGTGGCCACAGTGTTCTACGCCAAGAGGCTGGCATGAGCGCCCCGGCCCCTTGGCCCCCATCGGCCCATGCTGGCAGCGCCTGCCCGCTTTGCCGCGACAATCACGCAGCGCCCCCACCCGGGGCGCTGCTGTCCGCGGCAGACTGCGACCCAGCCCGCCGCATCCAGGAACGTGCCCCCAGGTTCCGCGCAGGCATGCGCAAACCCTGAACACGCTCCAGAAACCCTCCCACAAGGAAACCCCATGACTGCTACCCCCTGGACCCTGGCCGAGCGCGCCCAGCGCATGAACCCCTCGGTGATCCGTGAAATCCTCAAGGTAACCGAACGCCCCGGCATCATCAGCTTTGCCGGCGGCCTGCCCTCACCCAAGACCTTCCCCACCGAGGCCTTCCGCACCGCCTGCGACGAAGTGCTGCGCAAAGACCCGGTCGGCGCCCTGCAATACGCCGCCAGCGAGGGCTACGGCCCCTTGCGCGAGTGGATCGCACAGGAGCTGGGCCGCACCAGCGCCGCCGCCGGTGTGCCCTGGCAGGTGGACCCGGCCCAGGTGCTCATCACCACCGGCTCGCAGCAGGGCCTGGACCTGGTGGCCAAGGTGCTGGCCGACAAAGACCAGCGCCTGCTGGTGGAGTCGCCCACCTACCTGGGCGCGGTGATGGCCTTCACGCCCATGGAGCCGCGCATCGAATCCGTGGCCAGCGACAGCCAGGGCTTGGACGTGGCCGACCTGCGCGCCAAGGCCCCCGGCGCGCGCTTTCTCTACGTGCTGCCCAACTTCCAGAACCCCACCGGGCGCAGCATGAATGAAGAGCGCCGCCAGGCCCTGGTGCAGGTGGCGCGCGACACCGGCCTGCCCGTCATGGAAGACAACCCCTACGGCGACCTGTGGTTCGACACCCCGCCGCCCGCGCCGCTGACCGCGCGCAACCCCGAAGGCGGCATCTACCTCGGCTCCTTCTCCAAGGTGCTGGCCCCGGGCCTGCGCCTGGGCTTCCTGGTGGCGCCCCAGGCGGTGTACCCCAAACTGCTGCAGGCCAAACAGGCCGCCGACCTGCACACCCCCAGCTTCAACCAGCGCCTGGTGCACGCCGTGGTGCAGACCGGCTTCCTGAACGACCACGTGCCCACCATCCGCGCCCTGTACAAGGCCCAGCGCGACGCCATGCTGGCGGCCCTGGCCGAGCACTTCCCCGCCCAGGGCGAGGGCGACGAGCAGTTGCAGTGGAACACCCCGGCAGGCGGCATGTTCCTGTGGGCGCGCCTGCCGCGCGGCATGCGCGCGGTGGACCTGCTGCCCATCGCCGTCGAGCACGGCGTGGCCTTTGTGCCCGGCGCCCCCTTCTACGCCGGTGAAGGCGACGAACGCAGCCTGCGCCTGTCCTTCGTCACCCCCAGCGTGGACGAGATCCAGCGCGGCGTGGCCGCCCTGGCGCGCGCTGTGTCCCAGTACCGCCAGGAGAAGTAATGGAAATCTGGGGCCGCCTGAGTTCGATCAACGTGCGCAAGGTGGTGTGGGCCGCCCACGAGGTGGGCGTGCCCTTCACCCGGGTGGACGCCGGGCGCGAGTACGGCGTGGTCGGCACACCCGCCTACCGCGCGCTCAACCCCAATGCCCTGGTGCCCACGCTGCAGGACGGCGACGTGCTGCTGTGGGAGTCCAACGTGATCGTGCGCTACCTGTGCGCCAGCTACGGCGGCGAGACCCCCCAGGCCCTGTACCCGCAGGACCTGGCGCGGCGCTTCGATGCCGAACGTTGGATGGACTGGCAGCAAACCACGCTCAACCGCGCCGGGGGCGGCGCCTTCCTGCAGTGGATACGCACCCCGGCCGCGCAGCGCGACCACGCCGCCATCGCCGCCTCGGTGGCCGCCACCGAGCCGCTCATGGCGCAGCTGGACGCGCACCTGGCCCAGCGCCCCTACATGGCCGGGGCGCACTTCAGCATGGCCGACATCCCCATCGCCTGCGAGGTGCACCGCTGGTTCGCACTGCCCCAACCCCACCCCGACTGGCCGCACCTGCAGGCCTGGTATGCCAGCGTCTTGCAGCGCCCCGGCGCGCAGGCCGTGTTGACCCTGCCGCTGCGCTGAGCGCCTGAGCACCTGCGCTGCCTTCCCCCCACTGTCTGGAGTCCCCCATGCAACGCCCCTACCGGCAAGTCGATGTCTTCAGCGCTACGCCCCTGCGCGGCAACCCCCTGGCCGTGGTGCTCGACGCCCAGGGCCTGAGCGAAGCCCAAATGCAGGACTTTGCGCGCTGGACCAATCTGTCCGAAACCAGCTTCCTGCTGTCCCCCAGTGCCGAGGGCGCTGCCGCCGGGGCCGACTACCGCGTGCGCATCTTCACCCCCGGCGGCGAACTGCCCTTTGCCGGGCACCCCACGCTGGGCAGCTGCTTTGCCTGGCTGCAGGCCGGGGGCCAGCCGCGCCAGGCGGGTATGGTGCTGCAGGAGTGCGCCAAGGGCCTGGTTCCGGTGCGCCAGGACGGCGCGCTGCTGGCCTTTGCCGCCCCGCCCCTGCAGCGCCACGCGCCCGAACCGGCCCTGCTGCACGAGGTGCTCGGCGCCCTGGGGTTGGCGCCCAGCGCGGTGCAGGCCGCCCAGTGGCTGGACAATGGCCCGCGCTGGCTGGGCCTGCTGCTGGACAGCGCCGCCACCGTGCGCGCCGCGCAGCCCGACCACGCCGCCCTGAAAGCGCTGGGCACAAAGGTGGGCCTGGCCGCACGCACCAGCGCCGGGAGCGATGCCGACCTGGAGGTACGCGCCTTCGCCGCCCCCATCGGCATCCCCGAAGACCCGGTCACCGGCAGCCTCAACGCCAGCCTGGCCCAGTGGCTCATGGACACGGGCCACATGCCCGCGCGCTACACCGCCGCCCAGGGCATGGCCTTGGGGGCTGACGGGCGCGTGCACCTGCAGCGCGAAGCCGAGGGCACGCTGTGGGTCGGCGGCCAGACATGCACCCTGGTGCGCGGCACCGTGGACCTGTAAACCCCTTTGCCCAGAGCCCCCATGCGCCAACGCCCCTTCCAGCAAATCGACGTGTTTGCCGCCGCACCCTACGGCGGCAACGCCCTGGCCGTGGTGCTCGACAGCGCCGACCTGGGTGAGACGCAGATGCAGCGCTTTGCCGCCTGGACGCAGTTGTCGGAAACCAGCTTCCTCATGCCCCCCAGCGCGGCGGCTGCGGCCCAGGGGGCCGACTACCAGGTGCGCATTTTCACCACCGCCTACGAAATGCCCTTTGCTGGCCACCCCACGCTGGGCAGTTGCTTTGCCTGGCTGCAGGCGGGCGGCAGGCCGCGCCAGGCCGACGTGATCGTGCAGGAATGCCCGGTGGGCCTGGTGCGCATCCGCCGCCAGGGCACGCAACTGGCCTTTGCCGCCCCGCCCTCCACCCACGCCGAGCTGGACGCCAGCGCGCGCGACACCCTGGCCCAAGCCCTGGGGCTGGCGCCCCGCCACGTGCTTAGCACCCAGCGCCTGTGCAACGGCCCCACCCACATCGCCCTGGTGCTCGACCACGTGGACCGGGTCCACGCGGTGCAGCCCCGCTCCGACGCCGTGCGCGCCACGCTGCGCGCCCTGGGCGCCAGCGGCGTGGGCGTGGTGGCTGTGCACCCGAGCGAACCCGACGCGCCCCCCGCCCTGATCCGGCGCTCCAGCCGCGAGGCGCGCGCCTTTGCGCCCACCGGAACCGCCACAACAGCGGCCACCGCCGCCCACTACGGCACCGGCTCGGCAGCAGCCGCAGGTCCGGGTAGTGGACCGCATCCAGGACCAGGCCCGCACCAGGCCGCACCGCCCAGCGCCGCCCCCAGCCCAGAGCCGGACGAAGCGGTGGACCTGGAAGTGCGCTTCTTTGCCGACGACGCCCAGCTCAACGAAGACCCGGCCACTGGCAGCTTCAACGCCGCCCTGGCCCCCTGGCTGATGGACAGCGGGCGCATGCCCGCACGCTACACCGTGGCCCAGGGCCGCAGCATGGGGCGCGACGCGCGCCTCACCCTGGAGCGCGACGCACAGGGCCAGCTCTGGGTGGGCGGGCAGTGCCTGCCCTGTGTCTCGGGTATCGTGGTGCTATGAACACCCGCACCCACCCCGCCCCGCGTTTCGTCACCGGCTCGCTGATGCGCCACATCGCCATCATGGCCGGCACCAGCGCCGTCGGCCTGGTGGCGATCTTTGCGGTCGACCTCATCAACCTGCTCTACATCTCGCTGCTGGGCGAGCAGGCCATCGCGGCGGCGGTGGGTTTTGCCGGGGTGGTGGCGTTTTTCCACCTCTCGCTCTTCATCGGGCTGCTGATCGGCATCACCGCCACGCTGTCGCGCACCATCGGCGCGCGGCGCATGGACGAGGCGCGCGCCCTGGCCAGCTCCAGCGTGCTGTGGGTGCTGCTCATCGCCATCGCCTTGAGCGCACTCACGCTGGCCTTGCTGCAGCCCATCCTGGAGCTGCTGGGCGCGCGCGGCCGCGTGCTGGAGCTGGCCCTGCGCTTTCTCATGATGGTGATCCCCACCACCCCGCTGCTCGCGGTGGGCATGGCCTGCACCGCCGTGCTGCGCTCGGTGGGCGACGCGCGCCGGGCCATGATGGTGACGCTGCTGCCCGCCATCACCATCGCCGTGCTCGACCCGCTGTTCATCTTCGGCTTCGGGCTCGGGCTGGACGGCGCCGCCATCGTGGTGCTGATAGCGCGCACCGTGCTGGTGGGCGTGGGCCTGCACGGCGCCTGGAAGGTGCACCGCCTGCTCGCGCGCCCGCGCCCGGCGCTGCTGCGTCCGCACGGGCGCGCGCTGGCCACGGTGGCCGCGCCCGCCGTGCTCACCAACCTGGCCACGCCCGTGGCCGCCGCCTACGTCACCCACTCCATCGCCCCCTTTGGCGCCGCCGCCGTGGCCGGTGCCGCCACCATCGACCGCCTGGTGCCCGTGGCCTTTGGCGTGATCTACGCCCTCAGCGGCGCCGTCGGCCCGGTGTTGGGCCAGAACCTGGGCGCGCGCGAATTCGAGCGCGTGCGCCAGGGCCTGCGCGCCAGCCTGTGGTTTGTGGTCTGGGCGGTGCTGGCGGGCTGGGCCGTGCTGGCCCTGGCACAGGGCGCCATCGTGCAGGTCTTTGGCCTGCAGGGCGACGCCGCCTCCATGGTGCGCGCCTTTTGCAGCTGGATCGCGGGCGGTTTTCTGTTTGTGGGCGCGCTGTTCGTGGCCAATGCCGCCTTCAACAACCTGGGCCGCCCGCTCTGGTCCACCGCCTTCAACTGGGGCCGCGCCACCTTGGGCACCATCCCCTTCGCCTGGTGGGGCGCCCAGCACGGCCCGGTGCAGGTGCTGGCCGGGCAGGCCGTGGGCGCGGCCCTGTTCGGCCTGCTCGCGCTGTGGGCCGCCTTCCACCTCACCGCGCGCCTGGAACACACCCATCCCACACCCCCCTGAACGCACTGGAGAAGCCGCCATGTCCACCGCTTACGCCCCCTTGCCCGACCACGCCGAGATCGAAGCCGCCTGCGCCGTGGTGCACCGCGCCTTCGGCCCCACGCCGCAGTACCGCTGGGGGCAGTTGGAAGACCTGCTGGGCACGCCGGTGTGGACCAAGCACGAAAACCACAGCCCGGTGGGCGCCTTCAAGCTGCGCGGCGGCCTGACCTACTTTGACCAGCTCGCGTGCCGCGGCGAACTGCCCGCCGAGGTCATCAGCGCCACGCGCGGCAACCACGGCCAAAGCGTGGGCTGGGCCGCGCGCAGCCACGGCGTGCGCTGCACCATCGTCGTGCCGCACGGCAACTCGCTGGAGAAAAACGCCGCCATGCGCGCGCTGGGGGTGGACCTGATCGAACACGGCGACGACTTCCAGGCCAGCCGCGAGCACGCCATGGTGCTGGCGCAGCAGCGCGGCGCGCACATGGTGCCCAGCTTCCACCGCGACCTGCTGCGCGGCGTGGCCACCTACTGGTGGGAATTCCTGCAAGCCGTGCCGGACCTGGACCTGGCCTACGTGCCCATCGGCCAGGGCTCGGGCGCCTGCGCGGCGCTGGCCGCCAAGGCCGCGCTCCAGCACCCGGTGCGCATCGTCGGCGTGGTGAGCCGCCACGCCACCACCTACGCCGACTCGCTGGCCCTGGGCCGCGTGGTGGAGCGCCCGGTCACCACCCAACTGGCCGATGGCATGGCCTGCCGCGTGGCCGACGCCGAGGCCCTGCACCACCTGCAATCCGGCCTGGACCACGTGGTGCAGGTCAGCGACGAAGAAGTCGCCCAGGCCATGCGCGCCCTGTTTGCCTGCACCCACAACGTGGCCGAAGGCGCCGGTGCCGCCCCCCTGGCCGCCGCCCTGCAAGAGCGAGCGTCCCTGCGCGGCCTGCGCGTGGGCCTGGCGCTGAGCGGCGGCAACGTCGACAGCGCGGTGTTTGCGCGCGTGCTGGCGAGCGCCTGAGCCACGGCGGCTTTACGCCCCGCCCCCCGCCCGCTACCATGCCCCGCCAGGGGACCCGGGGCCTGCCCCCGGCAGGCACGCCCCCGCCAAGGAGGCACCATGCACCGCCTGCTGCTGGCACTGTGGGGTACGCTGCTGGGCAGCAGCGCCGCCCTGGCCCAGGAACTGCACTTCGTGGCCCAGGACTACCCGCCCTTCAACTGGGAGGAGTCGGGCACGGTGCGCGGTGGCATGGCCGACATCCTGCGCGGCGCCTGCCAGCGCCTGCGCCAGCCCTGCCGCATCAGCGTGGTGCCGCTGGCCCGGGCCATACGCATGCTCGAAGACGGCACCACCCCCGGTGTCCTGAGCCTGATACCCAACCCCACGCGCATGGCCTTCTCCTCCCCCTCGCCGATACTGGTGTATTCGGACCTGGTCTACGCCGGGCTGCCCCAGACCCCGGCGCTGTCGGGCCTGCCGGACCTGCAGGGCTGGAGCGTCGGCGTGGTGCGCGCCTCCACCAGCGGCGGCGTGGCGGCGCAGCACCAAAAGCAGGTGCCGGGCATGGTGCTGGTGGAAGAGGTCAACAACGAAACCCTGGTGCGCAAACTGCAAGGCGGACGCTACGGCGCCCAAGGCGCCATCTTCGGCGGCTGGGACGTGCTGGCCCATGTGGCGGCCCGCGCAGGCGTGGCGCTGCACCCCTTGTACAAGGCCGACACCCACGGCTTTTGCATCATGTGGTCGCACAAGGGCATGGACGCCTCCTTGCGCGCGCGCTTCGACCAGACCCTGCAGGACATGCTGCGCAGCGGCGAAGTCAAGGCCCTGCTGCAGCCCTACGGCCTGCGCGCCACACGCTGAACACATCGCCCCACTGGCGCCAGTGGGGCGTGCCGACGGGGGTCTTCAGCCCCACCACGGCGCGCGAAACGACACCCCCACTCCGACGAACAGCACCGACACCGTGGTGACCACGGCAATGCGCCGCGCCATGGCGGGCAGGGTCGCCGGGCTCAGGCGCGGGATCAGGCGCAGCCGCGCGTCCAGCGCCGTCAGCACCGTCAGGCCGAGCAGCCCGAGCTTGGCGCGCACCAGCGCCTCCACCGTGCTGCTGGGCGAGAGCCAATGGCCCACGTCGGGCACCAGGGTGTAGGCCATCCACAGCCCGGTGGCCACCTGGATCAGCAGCGCGGGCATGCCCACTTTTTCGTAACGCTGCTCAAAGGCCAGCAGCAGCGCCGGATCGCGCGCGCGCAAGGCCTGCGGCAGGATGCAAGTCACCAGCACCAGGTGCCCGCCGGTCCAGACCGTGGCCGCCAGAATGTGCAACAACAAGACCGCGTGGTACACCGCTTTTCTCCCTGCAAACAGACAAGCCCCGATTGTGGCGCAGCCCCCAGAGGCGCGAACTACCCGCCCGGCTGCGGCGCCTGCCCCGCGTGCCAGGCGTCCATCAGCGCGGCGAAATCGGGTGGGTTGCCCGGGTATTGCAGGCTGTGTTCCTGCAGCACCACCCAGGGCTGCTTGCTGGCGGTCCAGATGTGGCCCACCGGCGCCAGCGCGCGCCCTTCGTCCAGCGTGCCGGGCTTGATGCTCATGAACTCGTCCTGCCCGAGTACCTGGTGGAACAGGCGCGTGCCGCACTGCGGGCAGAAACGGCAGGCCATCTGCCGCCCCGAGGGCAGCGCGCGCACCCAGGTCTGCAGCGCACCACGCTCCAGCACCACCTGGCCCCGGCGCACCCACAAAGCCATGCCAAAGGCACTGCCCGACTGGCGCTGGCACTCGGTGCAATGGCAGGCAAACAGGGTGGCGGTCTGGCCCTGCACGCGGTAGCGCAGGGCGCCGCACTGGCACTGGCCGCTCAGGCCCTGGGGAGGCACCGGCACGCCCATGCTCAACGCCCCCCGCCCACGTCCAGCACCGCCCCGGTGGTGTACGAGGCCTCGTCGCTGAGCAGCCACAGCACCGCATGCGCCACCTCGCCGGCGTGCCCGCCGCGCTGCAGCGGCACGCTGGAGGCCAGGCGCAGCACGCGCGCCGGCTCGCCCCCCAGGGCATGGAGTTCGGTTTCGATCAGGCCCGGCGCCACCACATTGACACGGATGCCCTCCGGCCCCACCTCCCGCGCCAGACCAATGGTGAAGGTCTCCACCGCCGCCTTGGCCGCGGCATAGTCCACATACTCCCCCGCCGCCCCCAGCCGCGCCGCGCGCGACGACAGGTTGACGATGGCTCCGCCGTGCCCGCCCCGGCGCGTGGACATGCGCCGCACCGCCTCGCGCGCGCACAGGAAAGTGCCCACCACGTTGGTGTCCAGCACCCGGCGCCAGCGCGCCGCGTCCATGTCCTGCACGCGCGCCTGGGGCTCCAGCATGCCCGCGTTGTTGACCAGGGCCACCGGCACCCCCAACTGCTCACACACGGTCTCGAACAGCTGCACCACCTGGTCCTCCTGCGCCACATCGGCCTGCAGCGCCAGGGCGCGCCCGCCAGCCTGCACGATCTGGTCCACCACCCCCTGGGCACGCGCATGCTCGTGGCGGTAATTCACCGCCACCGCGTAGCCGCGCTGCGCGGCCAGCAGCGCGGTGGCCGCGCCTATGCCCCGGCTGGCGCCGGTGATCAGAATGACGGGTTGGTGCGACATGGCGGAGCCCCCTTTCGCAAGATGGGCGCCATTGTGAACCCGCACCAGCCCCCTGCAAAGGGGCCCGCGCGGGAAATTGACTGCGCTATATTTTTTGTAGCATATGTCGCCCCAATGACAAGGCCCAGGCCCATATTTTGCGACCATCGCCGGATGGGAACACTCTATTTGGTACGCCACGGCCAGGCTTCGTTTGGCGCACAGAACTACGACGTGCTCAGCCCCCTGGGCCAGCGCCAGGGCCAGCGCCTGGGCGCCTACTTCGCCGAAAAAGGCCTACAGTTCGAGGCCGTGCTGTGCGGCACCCTGCAGCGCCACACCGACACCTGCGCCGCCATCGCGCAGGGGGCGCAGGCGCAGTGGCAGCCCCAGTACCTGGAGGCCCTCAACGAGTTCGACAGCGAGGCCCTGATCGCCGCCATCCACCCCCACCCGCTGGAGCGCCCCAGCCACCCGCGCGAGGCCAAGCAGCACTTTCGCCTCCTGCGCGACGGCCTGACGCAATGGATGGCCGGTGTCGTCTCCCCCGCAGGCATGCCCAGCTACGACCAGTTCGCCCAGGGCGTGTCGCAGGTGCTGGCGCAGGTGCGCGCCCAGTACACAGGCGATGTGCTGCTGGTCAGCAGCGGTGGGCCGATCTCCACCGCCATTGGCCTGGTGCTGGGCATAGCCCCGGAACAGACCATCACACTGAACTACCGCATCCGCAACTCGGCCGTCACCGAAATGGCCTTCAACCCCAAGCGCTGCGAGCTGCACACCTTCAACACCCTGCCGCACCTGGACGCACCGCAGTACGCCGACTGGGTCAGCTACGCCTGAGCATCCGCCCAGGCCTGGCCCGGACACGGATACCGGGGCACAACCGTCCCGTCTGTGCCGCGGCAGGCGTTGCTGTTGATGTTGCCTGGGCACACGACTGTCCCGTTCATGCC
>JBQTHH010000045.1:0-29503 GCA_052390055.1 Rhodoferax sp. | reverse complement strand
TGCAGTTGGAGCGCAGCGCCAGTCCACAAGAGATCGCGCAAGTGGTAGGCCAACTGGCGCAAAAGCTCCAAGCCCCCCAAAACCGTGAACTTCGGCGTGCTTTGACGGTGTGGATTCGGCGGCTGGTGTTGCGCCGCTTTGCACCCGAAGGCGAGATAATGGAACTTGAGGACTTACCGGAGGTGCATCACATGATCAGCGAACGCGTGGAAAGCTGGACGCAGCAGTGGCTGAGACAGGGCATGCAGCAAGGCAAGCTGGAGGGCAAGCTGGAGGGCAAGCTGGAGGGCAAGCTCGAAGGCATGCAGCAAGGCAAGCTCGAAGGCAAGCTGGAGGCGGAGGCGGACATGCTGCGCCGACTGCTGTCGCGCCGCTTTGGTTCCTTGCCAGCGGCTGTGCAAGCACAAATCGGCGCAGCCAGCCGTGAGCAGATTGAACTGTGGTTTGACCGCAGCGTGGACGCCACGGATTTGGCACAGGTGTTTGCCAGCCACTGAAGGCGCGGCGATCGAAAACACCTCCACCCCCATTCGGCGGCGCAGTACCGGCCAGCGCGAAATCGAAGGCAACCGCTTCACCCTGCGCCCCGTGGCCGACATGGCCGCCGTGCTCAGCGGCGTCGAACAAAGCGCGCACGGCGTCAGCGGCATGGTGGTCGGCGCCGACGGCCACACCCTGGTGGTAAGCCTGCCCAAGGCCAACCGTGGCTACTACGCGGGGCAAGGCCCCGCAGGCGACGTGCTGGTGCTCGATCTGGACACCCTCAAGCTCGACAGCGGCGCCATCGCCCCGCCCATCGTGGCCAAGTCCAGCCACAGCAATGCCGTGTACTCGCCCCAGGCGGTCAGTGCCACCAGCGACCGCAACCGCTACCTCCTGAGCAGCGTCAACGACTACAACCACGGCCTGGGCACGCTGCGCATCGAACGCGATGGCAGCGGCCAACCCAGTAGCGCCCGCATCGAAAGCCTGGACCTGTCGCAGCCCAACAACCTCATCCAGATCGACCGCACCAACATCTCCAACGCGCAAAGCGCGGTGCTGGTGCGCTTTCCCCCCACCCCCATAGGCGGCAGCCTGACGGCCAAGAAAGTGGCCCAGGGCGGCAAACTGGGCATCGTGCAAGACCCCTTTGGGCTCAAGGGCAAGCCCCGCTACCTGGGGGCCACCTTGCCCCTGGACGGCTACGGCATCGTGAACCTGAGCCTCTCGGACGACGGCAAAGTGCTGCTGGGCCAGCTCAAGGGCGGCTTTGGGGTGAACATCCTGCAGTCCACCCAAAACCCCCACTACAACCAGGCCTGGGACACGCACGAACTGATCAAGGCCGCCTTGGCCCAGAGCGAAAACGAACGCTTGCGCAAGCACATCGCCCTGCCCGAAGGCGCAGAGCAGCTCGTGCACGTGCCCACCGGCACCGACGGCTGGGTGGCACCCCCGGCGGGCACGGTGTTTGACCCGGAAACGATCCTGATCGACGTGCAGGGCAACATGGGCGACGTGCTGGAGGTGGACCTGTTTGAGCAGATAGCGCGCAAGCAGCTGGGGCTGGCGCTCAAAGGGGATCTGAGCACAGCGCAAAAGGCAGAAGTCGATAAGTGGCAGGCACAGCGCCTGGACAAGTCCAGCCTGGCCTTGGGCCAGGGAACGGATCTGAAGGACTACACCAGCAACGCTTCGTACTATGGCTTCAAGCTGCTGACCACGGGGAACAAAAACGCCCAAGGGCTGGCACAGCTGGTGGGCGGCTATGGACAGGAGAGCACCAAGGACAACGGCAAGTTCTACGCCATGGCCAATCTGACAGATACGCCAGCGCCGGAAATCGCCTCAGGCCAAGGGGGCACCAAGGGCGACCCGCGCTCCGACATGGAAAGGCTGCGCCAGGGCGACAAGGCCAGTGAAAAGAGCAGCCGTGTCACCTTCAAGATCAGCATCAAGAACAGCGAGGGCAAATTCGAGGCCACGGACGTCATCGTCCATCTCCAGGCCAGTGATGCAGAGCATGGCGTGTTCTTTGGGGACAGGCCCTTGGAGAACCCGGGCTACAGCAAGTTGAATTTGAACAAGGACACTCTGGGCAAAGTCGCCAAGGAAATCGCAAGGGTAGACGCTGCGCGTATCGAGCAACGACTCAAGTACTTTGGTTATGGTGTCTCGCAAATCGGTAATCAGGAGATTGCTGTTGATGGCAAGATCAGCCAGGACGAAGAAAACACCTTGCGATTTTTTCGAGAAATCACCGAGAACCGATCTGGCTATCTGCAACGCACACTTTCGGGAAGAAATGGAAAAAGCACAACTCTAACGATTGCCCCCTATGCCGTTGCGCTCAACAGCGCCGACGTCAACTGGCTCAACGCCTACAACGCACCACACTGGATGACGTTTGCAGGCAGGCTCAAGAGCGATACGCTCAATGGCTGGAGCGACCACACGGGCGACAAGCCCTACGCCAATACGGCCACCAGTTGGGTGATGGATTTGATGCTGGCGGCGCAGCAACACAACCAGGCCCAGGAGCGGGGAAAGTCCGAAGACACAAAACTCTGGTTCAAGGGCGGTGGTGTCTTGGGAACCCGCCTCAACCTGGGGATCAATGAGAAGTACGTATCCAAGAACAACCAGGACCGTGTGCATGGCAAGGAGAAGGTGTTGGGAGTAATACCCAGCAAGGCGGATAACTCCATACCCAATGCGGCAGCGTACAACGTCGGCGCCTGGAGTCTGGCCAATGCCAAGGCAGTGGCCGCCAAGCTCAAGAATCCCACGGTCGATCCGAAGTTCACGGGCAAGGACGAGAACGCGGTCGGCCAGAACCGCCAGAACGAGGCCCTGCTGGACTTCTTGAGCGTCTACGCTGCAACCCAAGCCACTGGCAGTGACGAGGCCAACCCCAATGGCAGTTGGAGCCAGTTGGATCTGAAATACGCCAAGGGGGAATACAAGAAGGCCTTGTTTGGAGACGGCACCCAAACAGGGGGGCTGATTGATGCCAAGAATGTGTTGGTGGGGGGCACTGCTGCGCCGCTGGGGGCGGCCATGACGGTGGAGTCATTGGCAAGATTTATGAAGAGCGTACCTGGCGTGGACTATGCCGCATGGATTGCCCCCATGCAAAAGGCGATGGAGAAATTTGAAATCACCACGCCGGAGCGTATCGCTGCATTTTTGGGGCAAATCTATGTGGAATCAGGGGGGATGGCAAAAACCATTGAGGATGTCGCATATACATCGCCCAAAGCGGCTGCAGGATTGTTCTCTGTTTTGGGAGGAGAGGCTGCCACAAAAACCTATTACGAAACGCTGTTTGACGCTGGCAATCCAAACAATGGACTTAGAAGAGAGGGGCAGGAAACCGACTGGTACACAAAAGGTAGCAATTGGCTTCCTGAACAGCAAGAGCAGTTTGCCAACAGAATTTACGCCACTGTAAACGGCAACAACCAACCCGGAGATGGGTGGCGTTTTCGCGGCACAGGACTCAAGCAACTCACCGGCAGAGGGAACGTCGAAAAATTTGCCGATTGGGTTGAGTCCATGAAAAACAGCACCGATCCAGCGACCATGGTCTTGACGGCAGAATGGCCGACGAAAGCACAGATCATGACGGATCCGGTGACCCATATTGGGAAAAATAAGACGATGTCCGCGTTTTCTGCGGCCCATTTCTATTTCAACAATATTGGTACAACCCGAGTTGATGCGCTGAATGCACTGAATCCAGAAGCTTTTAAAACCGTAAACCTCAATGAAGGAAAAAAAGACGCCAATGGGAAACCCTTAAAAGCAGCGTGGGAGTATGACGCCTACTCAAGAGAAGTCAGCCTGCGTGTAGGACAGGACAGAAAATCATTCAAACCCAGGTACGATGCTTGGCAAAGAGTGGTAATAAATGCATTCAATACGAACTCGAATAGTAGCACTACCGGGAATTCCTATGAAAGCATGCAATTTGTCTTGAATCATTTGGGATTTGTCAGTCGCAATGCAATAGCCCATGAAGGCAAGTTTGGCGTTACTCTGCGCCCTCAGACGTCCATTGCCATTCAATCTGGCGTGCAGCAGCTAATGGACGAGCATGTCATGCCCAATGGCCTTGACGGCATTGAAGGAAATGCTCGACTGCAGCCCGAATATTTGGAGAAAGAAATGTCCTTAAGTGATACTCCAGCAGATCATATGTACTTCTCGGCGTCGCCGACTGTGATGCAAGTTGCGGCACAAAATAGTGCATCAGAGAGGGCTGTAAAAGTTGTTGAATGCGGTGTGGTGGCCCCTAGGTCAGGTGGTGTCTATTCAGTCAGTGCTTTTTTTGATGCCTTTAATTCTGTTTGGAATAAAAACGGCGACCTTAAGACCTATCCCGGTCCAGATTTGAGCACGGTTTCTCGTGTGCTAAGTTCTCCGAAGCACGGGCAACTGGATAAGCAAAGTGCATCAGAATTCAACTACATTCCAGGAGAGGGCTTTGAGGGCAAGGATTCATTTGTCATCCGCGTCGAATCCGCAGGCAGGGCTCCCGTCGTCATTCACTACAAAGTGATGGTCTTTACCAGCGGGGCCGACTGGGGATGGGAGCATGATTGCAAGAAACCACCGTTTGTCCCGTTCTCCTATAGGCAATCGAAGGAGCCTGGAGACCCCACCCCCTGGCTCCAATCCGCCCAACTCAGCGCCCTGCTCTCTGCCGCCAGCACCCTCCCGGTCAGCTTCGCCCCCCTGCCCGGCGCCACCCTGGGCCAAACCCTCGGGGTGGGAGAGGGCGCCCAAATCACCCTGGACGACAATGCTGCAGGCCACGGCTGGTACATCGACCCCAGCCCGCTGGACAACTCTGACGACTACCTGCCCACCAGCGACCCCAACCTGTGGCAGGCCAAACCCGGCAGCGCGGCAGACGGCAAGATGGACCTCCTGTCCGTACTCCTGCACGAACTCGGCCACGCCCTCGGAGAAGAACACAGCCAACACGCCGGTGACTACATGGCCACCAGCCTGCAGAGCGGCCAGCGCAAACTGCCCAGCGCCCAGGAAATCGAGCACCTGCTCGCCCTGGCCGCCCCCCTTGGTGCATCAAAACAGGCACTGGCCCGCGAAGAACGTCACTCTGTTGCTATCACTTCAATAGCATCCGTCGAGCCCCCGGTGCCATCCACCCCCAGTGCCCCCGGCACACCCTGGGGTGGCTTCGGCGGCCTGGGCGGCCTGGCCGGCTGGCTCGCCACCCGTCGGCGCAGCGACACCGCCCCCGTCATGGCCCAAGCCCTGCAAAGCGTCAACCCCCGGCTGCAAACCGACACCGGCTTGAGCGGCTGGAGCAGCAGCGGCACCGTACAAGCCCAGGGCGCAGACCCCGGCACCAGCAGCCGCTTCATCCTCCAAGAAAACGCAGCCAGCCAAACCCGCCTGAGCCAGGCCTTTGTGGTGGGCGAGGGCGACAAAGTGCTGAGCTTTCGCCTGAGCAACATCAGCCTGGACGACGTGCACAACGCCCCCGACGACGCCTTTGAAGTCGCCCTGCTGGACCTGCACACCGGCCAATCCCTGCTGGGCGGCACCGGGCTCACCCACAGCGACGCCCTGTACAACCTGCAAGCCGACGGACGCGAACACCGCGCCGCCCAAGTCAGCACCCAGCGCCTGGCAGACGGCAGCATCCAAGTCGTGGTCGACCTGGGCTCCGTGGCCGTGGGCACCCAGGCCCAGCTCTGGCTGGACCTCATCGGCTTTGGCCAGGGTCAGGCCGCCAGCAGCAGCCAAGTCACCGTGAGCGACTTGCGCCTGGGCGCATTCCTGCAGGCGCACGACGATGCGCATGGACCGAATACACTGCGGATTTGATCCATCCAACTCTGTCCTCATGCGTCCACATTGACCTATTTTGGGGGTCTGTGCTGGGCGAGCGACACCATGGGGCCAATGGCTTGCCAATATGCTGCATTACTTCACCCAGGCGGTCACCCCGTTTGCCCAGAATTGCTCGCTGCTGTGGTGCGACCGCACCCAGGAGGCGGCGTTGGTTGATCCGGGCGGCGATGTGCAGCGCCTGGCCGACGCGGTGCGCCAGCGCGGCCTGACGCTGACGCAGTTGCTGCTGACGCATGCGCACATCGACCACGCGGGTGCTGCCGGGGCCCTGGCCCAGCAGTGGCAGGTGCCCATCGTCGGTCCGCATCCGGGCGACCAGTTCTGGATCGATGGCCTGCCCCAGCAGAGCCGCATGTTCGGCTTTCCGCCCGCGCAGGCCTTCACGCCCACGCGCTGGTTGTACGAGGGTGACACGGTGCAGGTGGGGCAGAGCACGCTGCAGGTGCACCACTGCCCCGGGCACACGCCGGGGCACGTGGTGTTCCATTCCCCCGAGATCGGGCGCGTGTTCGTGGGCGACGTGCTGTTTGTGGGCTCGATCGGACGCACCGACTTCCCGCAGGGCGACTACGAGCAGTTGTGCGCCAGCATCCGCGAGCGCCTGTGGCCGCTGGGGGACGACACCGTGTTCATACCCGGCCACGGCCCGGAAGGCACGCTGGGGCAGGAGCGCCGCTTCAACCCCTTTGTGGGCGAGGGCGGCTGACGCCGCGCTGGGTGCCGTTCAGCGGTCCAGCACGCGGTGCGCCAGCCGGGACAGGCGCTGGCGTGCGGCGCCGAGCGCGTCGTGGCACAGGGGCAGCTCCCACCAGACGGACTGCGCAACGCGGTAACTTCCGCTGCTGGTGGGGGGTGTTTCGCGGGGCGCGATGGCGCAGGCCGCCGCCGGTGCTGTGGGGGCAATTTCCTGGGCCTGCTGCAGCAGGCGCTGGGCCATCTGCGCGTCACTGACGTAGTTGCGTTCGGTGTGCACCACTTCCAGCCGTTCGGCGCCGCTGCTTTCGCGCACGATGCGGCAGCGGGCGTAGTCGCGCGGCAGGGCCAGGCGCAGGTGAAGCCGCTCGTCGGCGCGCAGGGCCTGGCCTTCGATCAGGACGAAGCTGCGTTTGTCCTGGTCGAACAGCAGCACCTCGTAGCGTCCGCTCTGGGGGGCTGGGGGCCCTATTTCGGCAAAGCCGTTGCGCAGTTGTTGCAACTCGGGGGCGCTGGCGTAACCGCCGTCCTTGGCGCTGCTGCAGCGCTGGCGCAGGCCTTCCAGGGTGCTTTGCTCGTACTGGCGCAGGGCTTGCGCGGTGTTGTTGAACTGCAGTGGCGGCTGGGCGCTGGCAGGCAGTGCCCCGAACAAAGCGGCGGCACACAGTGCCCAGCGCGTGCAAACCCTGATCATGGCGGCGTGTCTTTCGGCAAATAATGGCGGTGGCACCCAGGTGGGGCCGTGCGGCAAAAATCATATGCGACACGGCACCTGCCGGGTGGGGGGTCTGGCCAGCCGGGCCGTTGTGTCTTTCTACAAAGTTTGCTTATGTCCTCTGTCACACCCATCTCCGCTGCGCCCACCTCGGGCGCCTACACCGCCGCCACCTATGTCTGCCTGGGCCTGGGCGCCCTGGGTTTCCTGGTGGGCCTGTGGAACGCCGAGATGCAGCTCAACGAAAAGGGCTACTACTTCACCTTGCTGGCCTTTGGCCTGTTTGCTGCCGTGTCGCTGCAAAAGTGCGTGCGCGACCGGGAGGAGCAGATCCCGGTGTCCGGGGCCTACCTGGGCCTGTGCTACGCCGCCGTGGGGCTGGCCCTGTTGCTGCTGGCCGTGGGGCTGTGGAACGCCACCCTGCTGTTGTCGGAAAAGGGCTACTACGCCATGTCCTTCGTGCTGGCCCTGTACAGCGCCGTGACGGTGCAGAAGAACATCCGTGACAACCGTCTGGCGCGCGGCAACGGGCCCGCTGCGGAAGATGCAGTGCTCGCCTGATTGCTATGTAAATAGTAGCAGCACAGCGCCATTTCACGCGGGCTGGATGCCATTTTGTTTGGTGAAAATGGCCGGCCCGCAGCCCGCAGCCCGCAGCCCGCAGCCCGCAGCCCGCAACACGGCCCTTGCCGTGGCGGGCTTATTTGGGCGCGTTCAGGCGCTTGACCCCGGCGACGAAGCGCGACAGCGTGGGCGAGAGCACGCCGCGCGGGATGCGGATGTCGAGCAGCTGGAAGCGCCCGCGCGTAGCGTGGGCCTGGGCCAGGGCGGCCTGCAGTTCGGCGCGGGTGTGCACCACCACACCGTCGCCGCCCATGCCTGCGGCCATGCTGGCGAAGTCCCAGGTGTCGAGGTTGTTGAAGCCGCTTTCGGGCTGGAAGGTGCGCAGCATCTCCCAACTGGCGTTGTTGAACAGCAGCACGATCGGGTCCCAGCCGTAGCGGCGGCAGTTGCCCAGCTCCCAGCCGGTCATCTGGAAGGCGCCGTCGCCCACCACGATGATGGGGCGCTGGCCGGTGGCGGCCTGCAGGCCCAGGCCGGCGGGCACGCCAAAGCCCATGGTGGCGTAGTAGCCGGGGGCGACCATGGCCTTGTGGGCCATTTCCAGCGCGGTGAACATGCAGTCGCCCATGTCCGAGGCAATCGGCAGGGGGCCGTGCTGGGCGAAGAGGTCGTTCACCGCAGTGGCAATGTCTTGCGGGCTGATGGGCTGCTCGTCGGCCTGCAGGCCGTACGGGTAGCTGCGCACGCGCGGCTGCGCGCTGTGCAGGCGCGCCTGCACGCGCGCCAGCAGCGCATCCACCACCGCGGCCAGGGGCAACTGGGCGTAGGTGTGGTAGCCCATGCTCACCTGGCCTTCGAGCGCCTGGATGGTCTTGCGCAGGTCGATCTTCTTCTCCGAGACCGCGAAATTGGTGTCCGAGAGGATCACACCCATCAGGAACAGGCCGTCGGACTGCTCCACCAGGGCGGTGGTTTCGGGGTCGCCCGCCACGCCCAGGTAGGTGCCCACCACCGGGGCGTCGGTTTCGGTGAGCAGGCCCACGCCCATGAAGCTGGTCACCACCGGCAGGCCCAGGCGTTTGGACAACTCGGCCACCTTGCGTTCGAGGCCGAAGCGGCGCACTTCCACGCCCACCATCAGCACCGGCGACTGCGCGTTTTGCAGGCGCTGCAGGATTTCGTCCACGCAGGCCTGCAGGGCGTCCGGGTCGACTGCGGGGGCCGGTGCGGGGGTGACCGGCGCGCAGGGCTGGGCCACCATGTCGCGCGGGATCTCGATGTACACCGGCTGGGAGTGGCGCAGGCAGCTGGCCAGCACGCGTGCCATGTCTTGCGGGGCACGCGCGGCGTCGTCCAGGCGCACCTGGTCGCAGGTGATCTGGCGGAACATGCGGGCCTGCGAATCCAGCGTTTTGGCCTGGTGGTGCAGCAGGTAGCCCGAACGCGCCTCGCCCTTGCCAGGGCCGCCCGAGAGCACCACCAGGGGCGATTTCTCGGCGTAGGCCGAGGCCACGGCATTGACCATGTTGAGCGCGCCCGCGCCGTAGGTGACCGCCGCCACCCCCAGGCCGCCCTGGATGCGTCCGGCCGCGTCGGCGGCAAAGCCCACGCCGGGCTCGTGCGAGAGCGTGTGCAGGGGCAGGATGCCCGAGGTCTCGATGATGCGGAAGAACGGCAGGGCGAAGTCGCCCGGAATGCCAAAGATCTGGCGTGCGCCGTGCGCGTGCAGCGCGTGCAGCAGGGATTCGGTGAGGTTCATGGCCAAGGTCTTCCAGGGGGGGCGATGGCACGGATTATTCTGCTATATCACCCCATGATGTATGTGATTGGGCCGCAAAATGGCATTGTCCGTGCAGGAATCATGCGCATTCCTGGCATTTTGCGCGTCATTTTCTCGGTGTGGCGGCGTGTTCGTACAGCGGAAGCACTTTGGGAAGATTGGCCTCGATGTCCTGGATGCGGGTGCGCCCGGACGGGTGGGTGGAGAGCCACTGCGGCGGCGCGCCCTTGCTGGCCGCACCCATCTTCTGCCACAGGCTCACCCCGGCGCGCGGGTTGAAGCCCGCGCGCGCGGCCAGCTCCATGCCCACCAGGTCGGCCTCGGACTCATCCTCGCGGCTGAACTCCAGCGTGAGCAGTTGCGCACCGTAGTGGGTGGCGGCCTGGCCCAGTTGGCCCAGGCCAAAGATCTGCGTCAGCAGGTTGGCGCCCAGGCTGGTGGCGGCGCTCTTGCCGATGCGCTCGCGTGCGTGCTCGCGCAGCGCGTGGGCGATTTCGTGGCCCATGACCATGGCCACCTCATCGTCGCTGAGCTTGAGCTGCTCCAGGATGCCGGTAAAGAAGGCGATCTTGCCGCCGGGCATGCAAAAGGCATTGATCTGGCGCGCACCGATCAGGTTCACCTCCCACTTCCACTGCGCAGCGCGCGGGTTCCAGGCCACGGCGTGGGGGACGATGCGCTGCGCAATGGCGCGCAGGCGGCGCAACTGCGGGTCGCCCGGGGCGGCCAGCACGCCCTTGCGCGCGGCCTGCTCCAGCATCTGCTGGTACTGCTGCGCCGCGTCACGCTCCAGGCGCTCGGCGCTGACGAGCCGGGTGAAGACCGAATTGCCGCCCACGTCCACCCCTTCGCGCTGCTGCGCGTGCAACGCGGCGGGGAGCGCCAGCGCAGCGGCCAGCAGCAGTGAAGTCAGGCCGCGACAGGCGATGCGGCTGCGGGCGAGTACGGACGAAGGGCTCGGCATGGGGGGCTCACCCCTGTGGGCAGGCGAGGGGAAGGGGTGTTCCCAGATGGGCGCTGCGCGCGGGAACGGGTATCGACGGGGAACTGGGCGGGGAGATGGTCGGGTGCATGCTTGCTCCGATGGCAGTGGCGGGCCGGGGCTGGCCGCTATTATTCCTGGATGTCCCAAGCCACCACCACCGCTTCTTCCCCCGCCGCGGGGGATGCCGCCGCTGCCGCCGCCCCCGCAACCCCCGCGCGATCCTGGCGCGAGGTGCTGGCCGCGCTGTGGGACCGGCGCGTGCTGGCCATGCTGCTGCTGGGGTTTTCGGCTGGTTTGCCGCTGCTGCTGATCTTTTCCTCGCTCTCGCTGTGGCTGGGCGAGGCCGGGGTGGAACGCAAGGCGGTGACCTATTTCAGCTGGGCGGCGCTGGGCTATTCCTTCAAGTTTGTCTGGGCGCCGCTGGTGGACCGCCTGCCGCTGCCGCTGCTGGGCACGTGGCTGGGGCGCCGGCGCAGCTGGCTGCTGCTGGCGCAAGGCGGTGTGGTCTGTGCCATTGTGGGCATGGCCAACACCGACCCGGCCCAGGGCCCGCAGGCGCTCGGTGCCATGGCGCTGTGGGCGGTGCTGCTGGGCTTCTCGTCGGCCACGCAGGACGTGGTGATCGACGCCTACCGCATCGAGGTGGCCGAGGCGCGCCAGCAGGGGCTGCTGTCCTCGGCCTACATCGCGGGCTACCGCGTGGCCATGATTCTGGCCGGGGCCGGGGTGCTGCTGCTGGCGGCGCACCTGGGCACGGCCAAGGGGCAGTACCTGTATGAGGCCTGGCGTAGCAGCTACCTGGCCATGGCGGCCTGCATGGGCCTGGGCGTGCTGACCACGCTGCTGGTGCGCGAGCCCGCCGTGCGCGGCGCGCAGGCGCCAGCGGGCGCCGGTGCGCCGCATTGGGGCCAGCACCTGCGCCTGTTCGTGGTGTTCGCCGCCGGGGTGGGCGCTTTCGTGGCGGCGTTCATCGCCGTGGGGCAGTGGTGGCCCGCCACCGGGGCGGGGCCGGTGCTGGCGCTGCTGCAGGAAGCGGCCAAGCTGGGCGCCGGGCTGGCCAGCGCGGTGCTGGCGGGCGCCGTGCTGGTGCGCTGGCGGGTGGCCGAGCCGGACGCGGCGCGCAGTACCTGGGTGGCGCCGGTGCAGGACTTTTTTGCCCGCTACGGCGCGCGCACCGCCTGGCTGCTGCTCGGGCTCATCGGCCTGTACCGCATCTCGGACATCGTGCTGGGCGTGATCTCCAACGTGTTCTACCAGGACCTGGGGTTTTCCAAGGAGGAGATCGCCTTTGCGGTCAAGACCTTTGGCGTGTTCATGAGCATCCTGGGCGCTTTCGTGGGCGGCCTGCTGGTGCTGCGCCTGGGCGTGATGCGTTCGCTCTGGTGGGGTGCGGTGCTCTCGGCACTGAGCAACCTGGCCTTCATCGCCCTGGCCCAGGCCGGGCACGAGGCGGTGCTGCTGTACGCCGTGGTGGGCGCGGACAACCTGGCCGCGGGCTTTGCCAGCGCGGCTTTCGTGGCGCTGCTGTCGTCCCTGGTGAATGTGTCCTTCACCGCCACGCAGTACGCCATCTTCAGCTCGCTCATGACCCTGCTGCCCAAGACCCTGGGAGGCTACTCCGGCACCCTGGTCGATGCCCTGGGCTACCCGGGCTTTTTCCTCTTCACCACCCTGATCGGGGTGCCGGTGCTGGCCCTGGTGTGGTGGGCTTCGCGCGCGCTGCAGGTGCGCGACCCCGGGGTGGGGGCGCAGCGCTGAAACCAGCGTTTACGAATCTTTACCCGGCCTTGTGCCGGGCCCCATACGGTGTGGCGGGGCCGCCCCTACACTGCGCCCATGAACGATACCCTGCTGCTGATCGAAGACGACGTGCGCCTGGCCGACATGGTGGGCCAGTACCTCGGGCGCAACGGTTTCCAGACCCTGCACGCGGCCGACGGCACCAGCGGCCTGCGGCGCCTGTCCGAGGCGCAGCCGCCCATCGCCCTGGTGGTGCTGGACCTGATGCTGCCCGACATGGACGGGCTCGAAGTGTGCAAGCGGGTGCGCGCCATGGCGCGGCCGCTGGCGCAGACGCCCATCCTGATGCTCACCGCCAAGGGCGATGCCATGGACCGCATCATCGGGCTGGAGCTGGGCGCGGACGACTACCTGCCCAAGCCGTTCGAGCCGCGTGAGCTGCTGGCGCGCATCCGCGCCATCCTGCGCCGGCGCACCGAACCCGCCGCCACGGCGCCCGCGGGGGGGGCGGCGGTGATGCGCTTTGGCTCCCTGGTGATCGACCGCGACGCGCGCATGGTGAGCCTGGCCGAGAAGGCCTGCAACCTGACCTCTTACCAGTTCGACCTGCTGTGCACCATGGCCGAGCGCGCCGGGCGCGTGCTCACGCGCGACCAGATCATGGAGGCCGTGCGCGGGCGCGAGCTGGAGGCCTTCGACCGCTCCATCGACGTGCACATGGGGCGCATCCGCGCCGCCATCGAAGCCGACCCCAAGGACCCCAAGCGCATCCTGACGGTGCGTGGTGTGGGCTACGTGTTCGCCAAGCAGCAGGATTGAGCGGACTGCCCGTTCCCCAAGCTGCGCCGTGTTGCCGTCATGGTCCTGAACAAGCTCTACCTGCGCATCTGGCTGGCCGTGGTGGCCACCGTGGCGCTGCTGACGCTGCTGGTGGGGGTGGTGTGGCGCATGAGTGTGGAGCCGCCGCTGCGCGAGGTGGTGGTGCGCGATGCGCAGGGCCGCATCATTGGCTCGGGGGTGGCGCGGCTGCATCCGGGAGCGCCGCCGCAGCGTTTGCACGGCGAGCGTTCGGCCGGGGGCGAGGCCCCGGGGGCGGCGCCCCGGCGCGGGCCGGAGTTCGAAGTGCGCATGCACGACGGCCAGACCCTGCACCTGCACCTGCCGCGTCCGCCCCGCTCCGGGGGGGCCTGGTGGGCCCCCTTCGGGTTTGCATGGACCCTGGCGCTGGTGGCGCTGGCCGTGGCGCTGGCCACCTACCCCATCGTGCGCCGCCTCACGCGCAACCTGGAGCAGCTGCAGCAGGGGGTGCGCCGCCTGGGCGAGGGCGACCTGACGGTGCGTGTGCCCGTGTGCGGTGGCGACGAGGTGGCCTCTCTGGCCGAGGGCTTCAACCAGTCGGCCCAGCGCATCCAGGCCCTGGTGGGTTCGCGCGACGCGCTGCTGGCATCGCAGAAGTCGCTGCTGGCCAATGCCTCGCACGAGCTGCGTTCGCCGCTGGCACGCATACGCATCGGTCTGGAACTGCTCGACCACGGCGGCGAGCCCACCGCGCAGCGCCTGCACGACGAGCTGGCGCGCAACATCGCGGAACTCGATGCCCTGGTGGACGAGCTGCTGCTGCTGGGCCGCCTGGACGCCGGTCAGCGCGACCTGGGAACGGTGGAGAGCGTCGATCTGCTGGCCGTGGCGCGGGAGGAGTGCGCCCGTGCCCAACTGGCACTGGATGGGATGGACGCCGCCCCGCGCGTGCTGGTGCAGGGCGTGGCGCAACTGCTGCGCCGCCTGGTGCGCAAGCTGGTGGCCTACGCCCAGCGCAACCCGGCCTGTGGCATGCGGCTGCAATGGCAGGTGCTGGCGCAGGGGGAGGCGGCGCTCACGCTGTGGGACCCCCACAGCCCCTTGACGGTGGAGCAGGCGCAGCGCCTGTTCGAGCCCTTTTACCGCCCGGCAGGGGCGTCCGAGCGGGACGGCGGGGTGGGGCTGGGGCTGGCACTGGTCAAGGCCATTGCCGAGTACCACGGCGCGCGCGTGCAGTGCCTGCGCGATCCGCACGGGGGGCTGGGGCTGCAGGTGCGCTTCGCCGGGGCTGGCGCGGAGGAAAAACCGCCAAATACCACCATGTGAAATAGCAACAGGCAAGCCCCAGATTTAGCGGGCAAATTCCCCCGACCGGGGGATACCCGCCGCAGGGGCCGTTTTGTACAGTTACACCCAACTGCTGTCACAGTTGTCTCGAGGAAAACAGCACCTCTCCAGCGCAGAGGGGTGCCACCAGAATCCAACGACGTTCCTTCGGGAACTTGATAAGCCACCCCCACCGGGGTGGCTTTTTTTTACCTGTGCGCCCAGCATGGGCGCACACCTGCGGGTGCAAGTCCCGCTGCGAGCTGGTCACAGCGAGCAAAGTGAAGCGCAACTGCATGAGGGCAACCGAGTGTGGGGAGGAAGCGTGGAGCGTAAATCGTGAGCCGATGGACAAGAACCGCATAGAAGGCGTTGCCGAGCAGGGCGAGCGGGCGAGTAACCGCAAAGCTCTTGTGACCAAGGCTTGGGTGGCGTAAATGCGGCGGTTGTGCGATGAAGGTGTGCGTTCTTACCTGGGGAGATCTCGCCTCACGCCTGAAAGGGCGACGGCATTGCTGGAGCGAGAAGTCAGCAGAGGTCGTAGTAGCTGGCGCCGGGGTTGATGAAACCATAAGGCAAGAGCGAAGGACCGAACGAGAGTGAGTGACTGAGGACACGTGTGATGTCAAGGGCCATGCGTCAGATGCCAGGGCAACCTGGGCGGGTGGGCGTAGCGCGGGGTGAAGCCCGGCGCGATCCCATCAGCGACGAAGCCTACGGCCCGCCGCGTGAACACCCGGGCACAGGGTCGGCAAAGTCAAAGGCAGGCACTGGTGGCCTGCTGGAGAAAGCGCTGACGAGACAGAACCTGCAGACAGCGTGGAAGCGGGTCAAGGCCAACAAAGGCGCTGCCGGGGTGGACGGGCTTGACATCGAGCAAACCGCCCAGGTCATACGCCAAAGCTGGCCCCAAATCCGCCAAGCGCTGCTGACAGGACGCTACCGGCCCAGCCCGGTACGCAAGGTGATGATCCCCAAACCCGACGGGAGCCAGCGCGAGCTGGGCATCCCTACGGTGACAGATCGACTGATCCAGCAAGCACTGCTGCAAGTGCTGCAACCCCTGATCGATCCCACTTTCAGCAAACACAGCCACGGGTTTCGCCCCGGCAGACGAGCACACGACGCGGTCAAGGCCGCGCGTGCGTACGTCCAATCGGGCAAACGCGTGGTGGTGGACGTAGACCTGGCCAAATTCTTTGACCGGGTCAACCACGACATCCTGATCGACAGGCTTAAAAGACGCATCGACGACGCTGGAGTGATCCGGCTGATCCGGGCGTACCTCAACGCCGGAATCATGGATGGCGGGGTGGTAGTGGATCGCCACCTGGGTACCCCCCAGGGCGGGCCACTGTCCCCACTGCTGGCCAATGTGCTGCTCGACGAAGTGGACAAGGCATTGGAGGCGCGGGGCTACAGCTTCGCGCGTTATGCCGACGACTGCAACGTCTACGTGGGCAGCAAACGGGCAGGTGAGCGGGTCATGGCATTGCTCAGGAAGCTGTACGCGGGTTTGAGGCTTCAAATCAACGAAGCCAAAAGCGCGGTAGGCAGCGCCTTCGGGCGCAAATTCCTGGGTTACGCGCTGTGGGTGGCCAAAGGCCGCGAAGTCAAATGTGCAGTGGCCCACAAGGCACTGGACAACTTCAAGGCCCGCATCCGGCAACTCACGCGCCGCTCAGGCGGACGCAGCATGGAGCAAGTGGTGCAGAAACTGCGGCCCTATATGCTGGGCTGGAAGGCGTACTTCGGGATGGCGCAAACGCCAAGAGTCTGGCGCGAGCTGGACGAGTGGCTACGCCACCGATTGCGTGCAATCCAGCTCAAGCACTGGAGAAGGCCGGGCGCAATCTACCGCGAACTCAAGGCACTGGGGGCCAAGGAAAACGTGGCGCGGCAGGTGGCGGTAAACAGCCGTCGCTGGTGGCGCAATAGCGACCGGCTGCTCAAGACAGTGCTGACCATTGCGTACTTTGATCGGCTGGGAGTACCGCGCCTGTCATGACCTCAAACTCTCGAACCGCCCGGTGCGGACCCGCATGCCGGGTGGTGTGGCAGGGGTGCAGCCGATAATGGCTGCCCCCTATGCCGATGCACTTTCCCGCGCGGGGCCAACCAGGGCTCCGTGCTCAGGGCGCTCCGCCGTTGCGCCGCATGCCCGCCACCAGGGCGCTGACGTTGTGGCGCAGCATCTGCACATAGGTGGCGCCGGGTTTTCCGGGGGCGGAGAGCGCGTCGGCGTAGAGGCTGGCGCCGACGCTGGCTCCGGCGTCCTTGGCGAGCTGGGCCACCAGGGTGGGGCTGCTCATGTTTTCGATGAACACGGCGCGGATTTTTTCGCGCTGGATTTGCTGGACCAGCCGTGCCACCTGTTTGGCGCTGGGTTCTGCCTCGGTATTGAGCCCTTGGGGGGCCAGCAAGCGCAGGCCGTAGCGCGCGCCCAGGTAGCCAAAGGCGTCGTGCGAGGTGATGACCTTGCGCTGGGGGGCCGGGATGGCGGCAAACTGCTGCTCGGCCCAGGCGTCCAGCGCCTGCAGCTCCTGGGCGTAGGCCTGTGCGTTGGCTTGGTAGTGCGCGGCGCCTGCGGGGTCCGCCTGGGCCAGCGCAGCGGCGATGTTGCGGGCGTAGACCACCCCATGCAGGGGGTTCTGCCAGGCGTGGGGGTCGGTTTCCTGCTGGGCCGCGCCGTGGCCGTGCTCGGCCTTCATGCTGCGCACTGCCACACCCCGGGCCGCCTCCACCACCGCACCTTTGTAGCCTGCGGAGCGGATCAGCTTGGCGGCCCAGGGCTCAAAGCCCAGACCGTTGGTGACCACGAGCTGGCTGCCCAGCACGGTCTTGGCGTGCGCCGGGCGGGGCTCGAAAACGTGGGCGTCTTCGTCCGGCCCCACCAGGGTGTGGACCTGCACGCGCTCGCCCCCCACCACGCGCACGATGTCGCCCAGGATGCTGAAGCTGGCCGTGACCGCGAGCTTGGGCGCGGACTGGGCGTGTGCGCCGGGCAGGGCCAGGGCCCACAGGGCGGCGGTGGTCAAGAGCAGGCGCCGGCAGGGCTGTGCCAGGGGTTTCGGGTTCATGAAAGAGCGTCCTTGGGTGGGAAAGAAGAGGGGGCTGCGCGCCAGCCACATGGCGCCAGCAGCAGCGACAGGCCGTAGAGCGCACCGGCGCAGCCGATGATGGTGGCGCCGCTGGGGGTGTCGAAGTGGTAGGACAGCAGCAGGCCGGACACACCGGCCAGCGCGGCTTGCGCACTGGCGTTGAGCAGTTGGGCGGGCAGGGTGTGGTGCCACAGGCGGGCGCTGACGGCAGGCAGCATCATCAGGCCCACGGCCATCAGCGTGCCCAGGGTCTGGAAGCCCGCGACGAGGTTGAGCACCACCAGCATCAGAAAGCCCTGCTGCCACACCCAGGCGGGCAGGCCGCTGCGCTGCGCCATCAGAAAGACCGGGTCGAAGGTCTCCAGCACCAGGCCGCGGTACATCAGCGCCAGCGCCAGCACGCTGGCGGTCGCTACCGTGGCCGCCAGCAGCAGGCCGGTGCTGTCCACGCCCAGCGCGCTGCCAAAGAGGATGTGCAGCAGGTCCAACTGGGTGCCATGGCGGGAAATCAGCGTGACGCCCAGGGCCAGCGCGACCAGGTAGATGGCGGCCAGGCTGGCGTCTTCCTTGAGCGGGGTGAGGCGGCTCACCGCACCGGCCACCCCCGCCACCAGCATGCCCGCCAGCACCCCGCCCAGCGCCATGGCGCTGAGCGACAAGCCGCCCACCATGAAGCCCAGGGCCACGCCGGGCAGCACGGCGTGGCTGAGTGCGTCGCCCAAGAGGCTCATGCGCCGCAGCGTCAAGAACACCCCCAGCGGTGCGGCGCTGAGTGCGAGCGCCAGGGTGGCCACCAGCGCGCGGCGCATGAAAGCAAATTCGGCGAAGGGGGACAGCAGGGTGTCCCAGAGCAGGCGCGTCCACGGCTCCATGGCGGTCCTCAGGGCGCAATGGCCAGGCCGTGGGCCTGCGGGGCGCCCAGACGGGGGGCCTGGGCAGGGCCGCCGATGTTGCCAAACGCGGTGGCCTCGTCCCAGGCCTCGTCCCAGGCCTCGTCCCGGGCGCGGGCGCGCTGCAGATGGGCGCCGGTCAGCACCTCGGCGGTGGGGCCCCACGCAATGCACTCGCGGGCCAGCAGCAGGGCGTGGGGAAAGTGCTGCTTCACCTGCGCGTCGTCGTGCAGCACCGCGACCACGGTGCGGCCCTGGCGGTGCCATTGCTGCACCAGGGCCAGCAGGGCCGCTGTGGTGGGGGCGTCGATGGCGTTGAAGGGTTCGTCCAGCAGCAGGATGTCTGCGTCTTGCACCAGCAGGCGGGCAAACAGGGTGCGTTGCAACTGCCCGCTGGAGAGCGTGCCCACGGTGCGGCGCTCGAAACCCCGCAGGCCCACGGCGTCGAGGGCGGCATCGGTCCGCGCCAGCATGGCTGTGCTGGCGCCGCCCCAGGCGCCCGTCTGTGCCCACAGGCCCATGAGCACGCAGTCGCGCACATCCAGCGGGAAACTGCGGTCCAGCGCGCTGTGTTGCGGCAGGTAGGCCAGGCGCAGGTGGGGCGCACGGTCTATGCGCGAATGGCGGTCCGGGGGGACCAGGCCCGCCAGGCTTTTCAGAAGCGTGCTTTTGCCTGCGCCGTTGGGCCCCATGACGGCGGTGAGGGAACCCTGCGCAAAGTGGCCGCTCACCTCGCGCAGCGCCGGGCGGCCGCGGTAACGCACGCTGAGCCTGTGCAGGGCCAGGGCCGTGGGCACAGCCGGTGCCGTCATAGCGGTGCGGCCTCCAGGCAGGCCCACCACACCCCCAGCCACAGCAGGGCCAGGGGCAGCGTGGCGGCCAGGGCCCGCAAGCCCGCAGGCCAAGCCAGCACGCTGCGGCCACGCAGCTGAAAAAAGGAAGGATTCATGGGTAATAATGCAACTTGATTGCAGTAAATGGCCCGCGAATATAACGCAACTTGGTTGCAAATTCACATTTAATGCAACACAATTGCGTTTTTACAGGAGCCCCATGTCCCCCGCGCTACCGCCCGTAGACCCGATTGACGCCCTGCTCAGCGCCCACGGCCTGCGCCGCACGGCGGCCGCACGCCAGGTGCTGGGCTGGCTGCTGGCGCATCCGGACACGAGCTACACCCACGCCCAGCTGCAGGCTGCGCTGGCCCACGAGGCGGCTCTGGACCGCGTGACCCTGTACCGTCTGATCGACCGCCTCACCCAGGTGGGCCTGCTGCTGTGCCGTGTGGACAGCCAGCGCGTGCGCCGCTACCAGGCCATGCCGCCCAGCGTGCACGCCATTCCCCACTTTGAATGCCAGAGCTGCCACCGCGACAGCCCGCTGGCCGGTGCGCTCAAGGCCCATGCCAGCGATCTGGAGAAAGCCGCGCAGACCGCGCTGGAGGCGCTCAAGGCGCTGGGCTACCAAGGCATGAGCATGGACTTTGCGGTGCGCGGCGTGTGCGTGGACTGCGCTGCCCAGGCCGCGCCCGAAACCACGCCACCAGGAGTCTGATGCCCATGATTTGTACCCAAGGCCTGCAATACCGTTACCCGGGGGCCGCGCAGGCGCTGGCTTTCCCCGACCTGGACCTGCCCCAGGGCGCCGTGCTGGTGCTGCGCGGCGCCTCGGGCGCGGGCAAATCGACCTGGCTGGCGCTGGCCGCTGCCCTGGTGGCGCCCAGCGGCGGCACGCTCACGGTGGCGGGGCAAGACCTGGGCGCGCTGCGCGGCACGCAGGCCGACGCCTGGCGCAGCCGCGCCATCGGCTTTCTGCCGCAGCGCCTGCACCTGAGCCCGGACCTGACGGTGCAGCACAACCTGGCGCTGGCCTACTGGGCAGCGGGCCAGGCGGTGGACGCTGCGCGCATCGCCCAGGTGCTGGGCGAACTGGGTGTGGCAGGCCTGGCCGCGCGCCGCCCGGCGCAGCTCTCGGGCGGGCAGGCCCAGCGCGTGGCGCTGGCGCGCGCACTGCTGCGCCAGCCGCAGGTGCTGCTGGCCGACGAGCCCACCGCCAGTCTGGACGATGCCGCCGCCGACCAGGCGCTGGCGCTGCTGTGCGGGGCCGCACAGCGCCTGGGGGCCACGCTGGTGGTGGCCACGCACGACCGCCGGGTGGACGAGGCGCTGCAGCGGCAGGGCCTGGCCTTTCAGACCCTGCGTTTGGCCCTGGCCAGGCCGCACGAGGAGCTTGCGGTATGACGCACATGCCCGCAACCGAACACCGCATGCACGGCGACCGCGCTGGTGCGCGCCCTGCCACGCCGGGCGGGTGGGCCCCCGTCCCCCAGGAGAACCAGAAGGCCCGGAGCGCTGCGTCGCTGCGCGATAGCACCTGGGCCTGGGCCTGGCGCTACTGGTGGTCGCGCCCGCTCAATGCCACGCTCAACCTGCTGCTGCTGTCGCTGGGCCTGGCCTCGGTGGGCTTTTTGCTGCTGGTGGGCCAGCAGCTGCAAAACGCCTTCGAGCGCGACATGGCCGGGGTGGATGCCGTGGTGGGCGCCAAGGGCAGCCCCATGCAGCTCATTCTGTCCGGGGTGCTGCACGTGGACGTGCCCCCGGGCAACGTGCCCTGGGCGGCGGTGCAGGCGCTGCGCGAGCACCCCATGGTGGAGCAGGTGGTGCCCATCAGCCTGGGTGACAACCTGCAGTCCTTCCGCATCGTGGGCACGCAGCCCAGCTACCTGCAGCTGTACGGCGCCCGCCTGGCGCAGGGGCGCCTGTGGCAGGGCCCCATGGAGGCGGTGCTGGGCGCGGCGGCCGCGCGGCGCCTGGGGCTGACGCTGGGCGCGCAGTTCCGTGGCAGCCACGGCCTGGCCGGTGGCGGCGGCGGCGCCATGCACGGCGAGCACCCCTACACCGTGGTGGGCATCCTGCAGCCGCAGGGTGGCGTGCTGGACCGCCTGATCCTGACCGACATGGCCTCGGTGTGGAAGGTGCACGAGGACATGAACGCGCAAGACGACGAGGACCGCGCGGTGCTGGAGGAGGAGCGCGAGGTCACCATGGCCCTGGTGCGCTACAAGACCCCGATGGCGGCGCTGAGCTTCCCGCGCTATGTCAACACCAGCACCGAGATGCAGGCCGCCGCCCCGGCGCTGGAGGTCACGCGCCTGCTGTCCATGCTGGGCGTGGGCACCAACGTGCTGCGCGCCTTTGCCGCCGTGCTGCTGCTCACGGCGGGGCTGAGCGTCTTCATCGCGCTGTGGAGCGCGGTGCGCGAGCGCCGCGGCGAGCTGGCGCTGCTGCGCATGCTGGGTGCCGCCGCCCCGCGCCTGGCCAGCCTGCTGCTGTGCGAGGCGGTGTGGCTGGCGCTGGTGGCCAGCGTGTGCGGCGTGCTGCTGGGCCAGGCCAGCCTGTGGCTGCTGGCGCAACTGCTGCAACTGGACAACACGCTGCTGCTGGGGGGAAGCCCCTGGAGCGCGAGCTTGTGGGCGGTGCCGGTGCTGGCACTGGCCGTATCCCTGGCTGCCGCCTTGCTGCCCACCTGGGCGGCCTACCGCGTCAGCGTTCTTGAACTTCTCCAATCCCGTTGAATACCATGCAAAAACACCTTCTGGCCCTCGCCATTGCTGCATTGTCTGCTACTGTTTCGATAGCTGCCGAATCCCACGGTGACAAGGAGCGCAAGGAAGACGCCCAGCGCCACCGGGCCATGGCCGCGGCCCACGAGGGCGCTGCCAAGTGCCTGGAAGCAGGCAAGAGCGACGAGCAGTGCGAAAAAGAGCTGCAGATGGCCTGCAAGGGCCTGGCGATTGGCAAGAACTGCGGCATGAAGCACCAGCACTGACCCCTGCGGCGCGCGGTCCCCAGGCGCCTGTGCTGGCACGCGCTACGGGGTTCCGGGGCCCGGCGGCTGCCACACGAAGCGCAGGCAGGCGCCGCCGCTGGCGCTGGCATCGACCGACCATTGGGCGCCGCTGTGGCGCATGGCCAGGTCGGTGATGGCCAGTCCCAGGCCCCAACCGGCCGAGCGGCGGTGCTCGCCTTCGGCGCGGAAGAAGGGTTCGTGCACACGCGCACGCGCCGGGGCGGCAATGCCGGGCCCGTCGTCGCTGACCTCCAGCACCACTGCCCCGGCCTCCTGCCGCAGCGACACGGTGATGCACTGGCGCGCGTGCTTGCAGGCGTTTTCGATCACATTGCCCAGCGCGCGCTCCAGCAGGGGCGGGTGGGCGCGCACGCGGCAGGGCTGCAGCTGCAGCTGGATGCGTTCATCGCCCTGGCGTGCCGCGCACGCGCGCAGCACCTCGTCCAGCGCCACTGCCTGCTGCGGCAGCGCCTGCTGTGCCAGGCGCAGGCGCGACAGCGTCAGCAGATCGTCCAGCACGCGCGACAGCTCGGTGAGTGCGCCGTCCATGTCCTGCAGCAGCTCGGGCACCTCGTGTGTGCGCGTCGTGGTCAGTGCCATGTCCAGCGCCAGGCGCAGCCGCGTCAGCGGGGTGCGCAGCTCGTGGGGAATGGCGGCCGTGAGCAGGTGGTTCTCCTGGGTTTTTTCCGCCAGCGCCAGCGCCATGCGGCGGAGGTCATCGTGCAGGCCGGTGAAGGCCGCGACGCTCGGCGCCTCGCTGTCGGCCCCATAGTCGCCGTCGGCGATGCGCTGGGCCTGGCGGCGGATGCGGTCAATCTGGCGCACCAGCATGCGCGTCAGCGCAAAGAGCAGCACGGCCAGCGACAGGTAGATGAGGGCGTGACCGCCGTAGTAGGCGAGTCGGGTCTCCAGCCCGGAGCGGTCGTTGACGCCAAAGCGCAGTGCGCGCTGGGCATCGAAGGGCACCAGGATTTCGAGTTGGTCCTCGGCCTCGGTGATCGCCAGCGCGCGGACGGTGGCGCGCTCCAGTTGTGCCGGGCGCGCCACGGGCACCATGTCGATTTCGGCACTGTCACGCAATTGGCGCTGCCACCAGGCGAGCACGGCCGCCTCGTCGGCGCCGTGCGCCAGTTCGCGCTGGATCGCCTGCGTGTACAGGGTGGCGGTCTGCAGGTATTCGGCTTCGACCTCGGCCGCGTACAGCGACAGGTTCCACTGCTGGGCCGCCAGCATGGCCAGCAGCAGGACGGCCAGGATGGCGCCATAGAGCTGCAGGAACAGGCGGCGCATGCCGCTAGTCTTTGACGAAGACATAGCCGCTGTGGCGCAGGGTGCGGATCATTTCGCGCGGGGTGTGCGCCGCCAGCGTCTTGCGCAGCTTGGCCACGCGCATGTCGATGGAGCGGTCCAGGCCGTCGTATTCCTTGCCGCGCAGGCGCTGGAACAGGGCGTCGCGCGTCACGACTTCGCCCGCGCAACTGGCCAGCAGCCACAGCAGCTCGAATTCCGACTCTGGAAGCTCCAGATCGCGGTCGTGGAAGTAGGCGCGCCGCCGCTCCCGCTCCAGGCGCAGCCCGGCCACCGCCAGCTCGGACGCGGCGGGTGCCGGGTTGCGCCGCAGCAGCGCCTGGATGCGCGCCTTGAGCACGTGCGGGCGAATCGGCTTGTGCACGAAGTCATCGACCCCCGCATTGAGCGCGATGACCTCCTGCATCTCACCCTCGTGGGCGGTCAGCATCAGCACCGGGCCGGGGTAGAACGCGCGCAGCGCCACGCAGGTATCCACGCCATCCATGCCGGGCAGCATCAGGTCGAGCACCACCAGGGCCGGGGGCGTGCGGCGCACGAAGTCCAGCGCGTCCTCGCCGCTGCCGACAGCGCTGGTATCGAAGCCCTCGCCATCGAGGAACTGGCGCAGCAGCTTGGCGATCGGGGCATCGTCCTCGACGATGAGCAGGTGGGGCGCAGGCATGCCCAAGCATACCGCCAGCCGCCGCGCACGCTGCGGCCTGCGCGGCGGCTGGCGGTATGGCGGTATGGCGGTATGGCGGTATGGCGCGCGCGGTGACGTGCGGTGACACACGCTGACGCCCGGTGCCAATCCCGCGGCAGCGGTGACGGACGCCGCGCGCGCCGCCCGATATGCTGCCGGTATCCATGCACTGCCGATGTGGCGGCGGGGTGACGGCGTGTCGCCAGGCGCGGGAAAGCCCAGCACTGGCGCGCGCAGGGCGAGGCCACCGAGTGGCTGCGTTTCCAGGCGCCGCATGGCGCTCACGAATCCGGCCTGTGCGCGGCCAATGTGTTCGGCCAACCAGGGGCTGGCACACTGGGAAAGCATTTTTTTTGAAAGGAGGCGTCCATGCTGCGACGCGATTTCTTGAACGGGGCCCTGCTGGGCGCGGGCCTGTACGGGCTGGGCACGGCGCAGGCCGAAACCCCCTATCCCCCGGGCTTGGGCGGGCTGCGCGGCAGCCACCCCGGCTCCATGGACCTGGCGCACGAGCGCGCCTGGTCGGGCACCAGCGACGTGCCCGCACCCGAGTCGACCGAGCACTACGACCTGGTGGTGGTGGGCGCGGGCATCAGCGGGCTGGCCACGGCCTACTACTACCGGCGCGAGCGCAAGGACGCGCGCATCCTGATTCTGGACAACCACGACGACTTTGGCGGCCACGCGCGGCGCAACGAATTCACCGTGCAGGGGCGGCGCATCCTGAGCTACGGCGGCACCCAGTCGCTCGACACCCCGGAGAACTACAGCGCCGTGGCCATGGGCCTGCTGCGCGAACTGGGCGTGGACCTGGTGGCGCTGCGCCGCGCCTACGACCTGGACTACTTCCGCCGCCACCGCCTGGGGCTGGGCATGTTCTACGACGCCGACACCTTTGGGCGCGACGTGTTGCTGCCCAGCAGCCTGCCCACCCTGGCCCACCCCAGCTCCTACGCGCGCCACTACGTGCCCGGCATCGGCGTGCCCCCCGCCTTTGCCCAGACCCTGGACAAGGCGCCGCTGAGCGCGGCCCAGCGCGCCCAGCTGCAGGCCGTGATGAAGGGCCAGCGCCGCGCCACGCGCCTGGATTTCGAGGACGAATCCCTGCGCTATGTGGACGTGCTGCGCCAGGCCTACGGGGTGCAGGACGACGCGCTGCTGACCCTGCTGTCCATGGCCATGGGCGACGACAGCGCGCTGGGCGGCAGTACCGTCTCGTGGGAGGCGGCGCGCGACGGCGGCCTGCTGGGCACCGAACCACGCGGGCAGCGCGCGCGCACCCAGGCCGAGAGCCTGCCGGTCAATGGCGACGATGAGGACCTGGACGGTTACTTCTTCCATTTTCCCGACGGCAACGCCACCGTGGCGCGGCTGCTGGCGCAGCGCCTGGTGCCGGGTCTGGCGCGCGTGGGCAGCCCGGCCCAGTGCGTGGATGCGCGCTTTGACTACGCCCAGCTCGACAGCCCGAGCAACCCGGTGCGCATCCGCCTGGGCAGCACGGCGGTGCAGGTGAGCAACCAGGGCCAGGGCACGCGCGTGGTCTATGCCACCCAGGGGCGCGTTGCTGCGGCGCTGGCGCCGCACACCGTGATGGCGGGCTGGAGCATGGCCAACGCGCACATCGTGCAGGGCTTGCCGGCGCGCCAGAAGGCCGCCATGCGCGCCAACCTCAAGCTGCCCTTCGTCTATGCCCAGGTGGTGCTGCGGCGCTGGCACGCACTGCAGCGTGCGGGCATTGCGGTGGCCTATGCGCCGGGGGCCTACTTCCAGTACTGCCAGATGGATTTTCCGGTGCGCTTCGGCGGCCAGACACCCGCGAAAAACCCGGACGAACCGGCGGTGCTGCTCATGATCCGCCTGCCCGCGCCCATGCTCGACGCCCGCCCCGAAGACCAGATCCGCGCCGGGCGCGGCGAGGTGCTGGGCACAGACTTCGCCCAGTACGAGGCCCAGGTGCTGCGCCAGCTGCAGGCCATGTACGGCGCGCACGGCTTCGACGCCCAGCGCGACGTGGCCGCGCTGACCGTGAACCGCTGGGGCCACGGCTACACCTGGGACGAGGCGCGCTTTGAGGGCGAGCCCGCGCACCGCCTCTCGGCGCGCGCGCTGGGCCACATCCACATGGCGGGCGCCGACAGTACCGGGCGCGCCTATACCGATGCCGCCATCGACGCCGCCTGGCGTGTGGTGGGGGAGATGCGCGCGCCCTGATGTGCCGATTTTTGAGGGAGAAATTGGGCATCAGCCCGCGTGTTTGCTAGAGATATTGCTCCAGTTTTGATAGCGCCATGGCGGGTGTGAGATCGCGCAGACAGCGCAGGTGCCCTAGCGGGCATTCGCGCGCAAAGCAGGGCGCGCAGTCCAGCGGCGGCTGGTAGCCCGGGTCGTTCTTGAGCCACAGCACCTGGGCGTGCGGGTTCAGCGGCGGCGTGTGGTGCGGGCTGGAGGAGCCGAACAGTGCCACCTGGGGCACGTCCAGCGCGGCGGCCACGTGCATCAGGCCCGAATCGTTGCTGACCATGGCGCGCGATGCGGCGATCAGCGCCAGCGCCTGGGTGAGCGTGGTGCGTCCGGCCAGCGACACGCAGCGCGGCGTGCCGCTCTGGGCCACGATGGCCTCGCACACCGGCGCATCCTTGCCCGAGCCCAGCAGCAGCACCGGGTGCGGCAGCGCGCGCACCAGGGCCGCGAAATGTTCCACCGGCCAGCGCTTGGCCGCGCCGTACTCCGCCCCCGGGGCCATGACCACATAGGGGGCTGGGGGCAGGTCCAGCCCCTGCAGCACCGCTGCGTCGGGGGCCTGCAGCTGTGGGCGGGCTGCCCCGGCCCCGCTGGGGCCCGTGTCGTCGGCCTGCGTCCCGGCGCGGGCCGTCGCACTGGGCGGGTAGGCGCCGCCGGACCCTGCGGCGCCAGGCGGGTGGGCCGCAGGACTTGCCTCGCCCGGCAGGGCCGCCAAACCCGCCAGGCGCAGGTACCACGCCACCATGGGGGGGCGATCGCCCTTGGGCGGGTTGGGCAGGCGGTGCGTGAGCAGGCCCCAGCGCAGCTCGCCCTGGTAGCCCACGCGCACGGGGACCTCGGCCCACCAGGGGATGAGGGCGCTCTTGAGCGAGTTCGGCAGCACGTAGGCGCGCTCGAACTGGCCCTGCAGGATGCGCCCCAGGGCACGGCGCGCGCCCCATTGCAGGCCGCCGTGGGCAAAGGGCAGCTCCAGCACCGCGCCCACGCAGGGCATGGCGCGCAGCACCGGCGCCACCCAGGGCAGCGCCGCCACGGTCAGGGTCTCGCCCCGGGCGTGCAGCTGGCGCAAGAGCGGCTCGGCCATGATGGCGTCGCCGATCCACTGTGGCGCGATCACCAGGCTGCGCACGGGCGCGGGGGGCAGGCTCATGGGCAAGAAAACGGCCCCATGCGGGGCCGTGGCAAAGGGGCTGTGGCCAAGGAGGGGCTCAGTGGTGGTGTGCCACCGCTTCACCTGCCTTGAGCCGGTACACCGTGCCGCAGTAGGGGCAGGCGGCCTGGCCGGTGCGGGCCACGTTCAAAAACACCTTGGGGTGGCTGCTCCAGGCCTGCATCTGCGCCAGCGGGCTGGGGCAGTACACGCCGCCTTCGCGGTTGAGGTCTTTGGCAGAGAGTTCGACGGGTTGGGATGCCATGGTGGGCGTGCTCCGTGGGCGGGGGGTCAGGCGGCCACGGGCGTGAGCCAGTGGGCGTATTTCGGGTTGCGGCCCTGCACGATGTCGAAGAAGGCCGACTGGATCTTTTCGGTGATGGGGCCACGGCTGCCAGCGCCGAGCTGGATGCGGTCCAGCTCGCGGATCGGCGTCACTTCGGCGGCGGTGCCGGTGAAGAAGGCCTCGTCGCAGATATAGACCTCGTCGCGCGTGATGCGCTTTTGCACCAGCTCCAGCCCCAGGTCCTTGCAGATGTGCAGCACGGTGTTGCGCGTGATGCCGTTCAGCGCCCCGGCGGAGAGGTCGGGGGTGTAGACCACGCCGCCCTTGATGACGAACAGGTTCTCGCCCGCGCCTTCCGACACAAAGCCGCTCGGGTCCAGCAGCAGGGCTTCGTCATAGCCGTCGTCGGTGGCTTCCATATTGGCCAGGATGGAGTTGGTGTAATTGCTCACCGTCTTGGCCTGCGTCATGGTGATATTGACGTGGTGGCGCGTGTAGCTGCTGGTCTTGATGCGGATGCCGCGCTTCATGCCCTCTTCGCCCAGGTAGGCGCCCCAGGCCCAGGCGGCGACCATCACGTGGATGGTGTTGCCTTTGGGGGAAATGCCCAGCTTCTTGTCGCCGATCCAGGTCAGCGGGCGCAGGTAGCAGCTTTCCAGCTGGTTTTCGCGCACCACGGTTTTTTGCGCTTCGTTCACCTGATCCTGGGTGAAAGGAATCGCCATGCGCAGGATCTTGGCGCTGTTGAACAAGCGCTCGGTGTGCTCCTGCAGGCGAAAGATGGCGGTGCCCTTGTCGGTCTTGTAGGCGCGCACGCCCTCGAAGGCGCCGCAGCCGTAGTGCAGCGTGTGCGTGAGCACGTGGATCTTGGCGTCGCGCCAGTCCACCAACTGGCCGTCCATCCAGATTTTGCCGTCGCGGTCGGACATGGAGGGGGGGATTACGCTCATGGGAGGTCCTTCACTGTGGGGGGCGTGCGCGGTGCGCAAAGACGGCGATTTTACGGTGCGCAACGGTGCATGAACGCACGCTGTGTGCAGGCTCTGGGGCCCACCCCTTTCAAGGTCTTGGTTATGAGTACACGGCTGCCCCATCAGGCCGTGGCATGCGCTGCCCGGGTGAGATGCGTGCCTGGTTTACACGGCTGTCCCGTCAGGCCGTGGCAGGTGCTGCCCGGTGCGCGCTCCTGCTGCAGCGGTCGGCTGCGCCGACTTTGCCGTGCCAGAGGCTCGGGGGCCAGCGCGGCAGAACTCGCTCCACGCCCTGCGGGCGTTGCGCTCAAACAGCCGCCGCGAGAGTGTTGACGAAGCGCGCTGCGCGCGCCCCGCCTGCCGCTGCGCGCCTCGGCGCCCCCAGGGCAAGCGCTGCACCCTGCCCGCACACACCTTGGAAGTGGCGGTGGTGGCATGCCCACAGGAAATGCAATTTCGCGGGAAGTGGCGCTGATGGTAAAACGGGGGACTGCATGTTTGCCCTGGTGGGCATTTCCATGGTTCGTGTACTACAGCGCCTCTTCGCCGT
>JBQTHH010000044.1:0-53687 GCA_052390055.1 Rhodoferax sp. | reverse complement strand
GTTTGTGCCGTGGCAATGGCCTCCCGGGCTTTGCGCAGGATTTCCTGGTCTCCACTGGCTGGACGCGACATACCCATCTCCATCAAGGTTGATGGAGATGTATTATTACATCATTGAATTAGAAATGGAATCAGGGGTTTACAGCGCCAGGCGCTTGGTGCTCTTGGCGTCGAACCAGTTGTTGTGGCGGTCGCTGATGGTCAGGCCGACGTTGTCGCCGACCTTGATGGCAGTGCTGGGGTGCAGGCGCACGGTGAGTGAGCCGGTGGCGGTCTTGACCACGGCATAGAGGTCCGCGCCGGTGGGCTCGACCAGGGTCACGGCGCCGCGCCAAGGCGAGTCTTCGCTGAGGTGGATGTGCTCGGGGCGCTGGCCCAGGATCACGTCGTGCACCTGCGGGCAGGGCAGGTCCAGGCTCGCACCCTCGAACACGAACTTCGCCGCGCTGCCTTCGCCCTGCACGTGCCCGCGGATGAAGTTCATGGTGGGCGAGCCGATGAAACCGGCCACGTAGGTGTTGGCCGGGCGGCGGTAAATGTCGTCGGGGGTGCCGATCTGCTGCAGGATGCCGTCCTTCATCACCGCGATGCGGCTGCCCAGGGTCATGGCCTCGATCTGGTCGTGGGTGACGTAGACGCTGGTGATGCCCGACTCCTGGTGCAGGCGCTTGATCTCGGCGCGCATTTCCACGCGCAGCTTGGCGTCCAGGTTGGACAGCGGCTCATCGAACAGGAACAGCTTGGGGTCGCGCGCCAGGGCCCGGCCCATGGCCACACGCTGGCGCTGGCCGCCCGAGAGCTGGCTGGGGCGGCGGTCGAGCAGGTGCTCGATCTGCAGCATGGAGGCCACTTCAGCGATGCGCTTCTTGCGTTCGTCCAGCGGCACCTTGCGCATTTCCAGCGCAAAGCCGATGTTGTCGGCCACCGTCATGGTGGGGTACAGAGCGTAGCTCTGGAACACCATGGCAATGTCGCGCTGCGCCGGGGCCATGTTGATCACGTCGGTGCCGCCAATGTGCAGGTGGCCTTCGGTGGGCTCTTCCAGGCCGGCAATGATGTTGAGCAGCGTGGACTTGCCGCAGCCCGAGGGACCCACCAGGATCAGGAACTCGCCTGCAGGTACGTCGATGTCGATTTTCTTGAGCACCTCGACGGCGTTTTCGCCCTTGCCGTAGACCTTGCGGATGCCATCGATTTTCAAAGAAGAAGCCATTTGTAATTACCCTTTCACAGCGCCTGCAGTCAGGCCTTTGACGAAATATTGACCAGCGAGCACGTACACCAGCATGGTGGGCAGGCCCGCGATGATGGCGGCGGCCATGTCCACGTTGTAGGCCTTGACGCCCGTGGTGGTGTTGGCCATGTTGTTCAGGCCCACGGTGATGGGCTTGCTGTCGGCACCGCTGAAGGAGACGCCGAAGAGGAAGTCGTTCCAGATGTTGGTGAACTGCCAGATCAGGGTCACCATCATGATCGGGGTGGACATGGGCACGACGATGCGCCAGAAGATGCGCCAGAAGCCCGCGCCGTCGATGCGCGCGGCGTTGACCAGCTCGCGCGGAATGGCGGTGTAGTAGTTGCGGAAGAACAAGGTGGTGCCCGCCACGCCGGCCAGGCAGTGCACCAGGATCAGGCCCCAGATGGAGCTGGCCAGGCCCAGGTAGCCCAGCACCTGGCTCATGGGCAGCAGCACCACCTGGAAGGGCATGAACACGCCAAAGAGCATGAAGCCGAACAGCAGGTCCGAGCCCTTGAACTTCCACATCGAGAGCACGTAGCCGTTGATGGCGCCCCAGAAGGTGGAGATCAGCACCGCCGGCACGGCCATGGCCACGGAGTTCCAGAAGTAGGGCTTGAGGCCGCGGCAGTCCACGCCCGTGCAGGCCGAGGACCAGGCCAGGGACCAGGAGTCCCAATTCAGGTAGTTGGGCAGGCTCAGCAGGTTGCCGTTGCGGATCTGGTCGGCGTCCTTGAGCGAGGTCACGATCATCACGTACATGGGCGCCAGAAAGAAAAAGGCTGCCACCAGCAGGATGCCGTAGACCACGGTACGGGAAAGAATTTTTTGCATGGTTGTCACTCGCTAGGCAATGGCTTCAACGGTCGTGCGGCTTGGTGCGCAGCTCGCTGTACAGGTAGGGCACCACCAGGGCGGCCACGAAGCACAGCATCATGGTGGCGCTGGCCGCGCCCAGACCAATCTGGCCGCGGGTGAAGCTCATGGCAAACATGAAGGTGGCAGGCACGTCGGACGAGAAGCCGGGGCCGCCAGATGTGAGCGCCATCACCAGATCGAAGGCCTTGATGGACAGGTGCGACAGCACCAGGATGGTGGAGAACACCACCGGGCGCAGGATCGGCAAAATGATGCGCCAGTAGATGCGCGGCAGGCTGGCGCCGTCGATCTGTGCGGCCTTGATGATGCTGTCGTCAATGCCGCGCAGCCCGGCCAGGAACAGGGCCATGGCAAAACCCGCCGACTGCCAGACACCGGCAATCACCACGCAGTAGATGGCCGTGTCGCTCTGCACCAACCAGTCAAAGCTGAAGCTGCTCCAACCCAGGTCGTGCATGAGCTTTTCGAGGCCCTGGGTTGGGTTCAGAATCCACTTCCAGGCCGTGCCGGTCACGATGAAGGACAGGGCCATGGGGTAGAGGTAGACGGTGCGCAAAAAGCCTTCGGCGCGCACCTTCTGGTCCAGAAAAATGGCCAGCACCATGCCCAGCAGCATGGAGCCCCCCACATAGAACACCGTAAACAGACCAAGATTCCTTAGAGCCACGTACCAGCGGTCCATGTCCCACAACTGGGCGTACTGCTGCAGCCCGACGAATTCGTCGTAGTTGGGCAGCATGCGGCTGCCGGTGACCGAAAGGATGCCGTTCCAGATCATGAAGCCGTAGATGAAGGCGAACCCGAGCACGAAGCCGGGTGCGATCACCACCTTGGGCAGGATGTTTTCAATGGTTTTCATGGTTTTTTACTTGGTAGAAGATCGGTGGATGGACTGCAGCTTGGCCACCAGTTCATTGACGGGCATCTTGTCGTTGTTCCAGAACTCGCTGACCGCGGCGCGCATGCTGGCCTGGGCGGCGGGCGACAAGGCCATGCCGTGGGCCACCGAGGGCAGCAGGGTCTGGCTCTTGGCGGTGGCCTCGAAGTCCTGTGCCGAACGCTTGCCGCAGTCGTCGAAGCGGTCCATGGCCACGCCCAGGCGCACCGGGATGGAGCCCTTGCGCAGGTTGAATGCCTCCTGGAACTCGCGCCCCATGAGCTGGTAGGCCAGGTAGCCCTGCGCTTTCTGGGCTTCCCAGTTGCGCAGCTGGAACATGGCAAAGGAATCCACGTTGTAGGTGAAGGCGCCTTCGGTGCCCGGCACGGGCACGCACTGGAATTCCTTGCCCGGGGTCTTGCCTGCGGCCAGGAACTCGCCCTTGGCCCAGTCGCCCATGAACTGGAAGGCCGCACGCTCCTTGATCACCATCTCGGTGGCCACGTTCCAGTCGCGCCCCTTGGCCTGGTCATCGGTATAGCCCTTGATGCGGCGCAGGGTCTGCAGCGCACGGCGGAAGTCGTCGCTGGCCAGGGCCTCGCGGTCGAGCTTGACCAGCGCGTCCTGGTACAGCCGGGTGCCGCCCACGCCCATCACCACGCTCTCGAAGGTGGTGAAGTCCTGCCAGTCCTGCCCGCCGTGGGCCACGGCGATCAGGCCTGCCGCGCGCACCTTGTCGGCGGCGGCAAAGAATTCGTCCCAGGTCTTGGGCACGGCGCCGACACCGGCCTTTTGCAGCACGGCGGCGCTGGCCCAGAGCCAGTTGACGCGGTGCACGTTGACCGGCACGGCCACGTAGTGGCCCTTGTACTTCATGTGCTCGCTGACGACCTTGGGCAGCAGCTTGTCCCAGTTGTCGAAGGCGGCCATGCTGTCCAGATTGGTGAGCACGCCCAGATCGGCCCACTCCTGGATCGTGGGGCCCTTGATGAGCGCCGCCGCCGGCGCATCGCCGCTGAGCACGCGCTGGCGCAGCACGGTCATGGCGTTTTGCCCGCCGCCGCCCACCACGGAAAAATCCTTCCAGGTGTGGCCGCGCTTGCCCATGGCCACCTTGAGTTCGGCCACCGATTTGGCCTCACCCCCGGAAGTCCAGTAGTGCAGTACCTCGACCTCGCCGGCCTGCGCCGCCAAGCCCGAACCCAGCAACAGCCAGCCGCACAGCCAGCCCCAGCATTTGCCGCTCCTGTCCATCGCTACGCCCCACACTCTGGTTGAGAAAAAACGAACCCCGCCTGCCCCACAGGCGCGCGGCCTGCGGGGCAGGTATCGCAGTCTGCGATACCCGGGCGGGGATTACTTGGTCGCCGCGGCCTTGGCGATGTTCTTCACACCGTCGGCCACAGAGATCTTGTCATCGTTCCAGAACTGGCTCACAGCGTCCTGAATAGCACCTGCAGCGGCAGGCTTGATCGCCATGCCGTGGGCGACGGAAGGCACCAGACCGCCGGTCTTGGCGGTACCGACAAAGTCGTTGGAAGACAGCTTGGCGCAGTCGTCAAACTTGTCCATCTTCATCGCCAGGCGCACCGGGATGGAGCCCTTGTTCAGGTTGAACACTTCCTGGAAGTCGTTGCCCATGATGCTGGCGGCCAGGTCGGACTGGGCCTTCTGGGCATTGGCGTCCTTGAGCTTGAACATGGCGAAGGAGTCCACGTTGAAGGTGTAGGCATTGGCGGTGCCGGGAGCAGCGGCGCAGATGTAGTCCTTGCCTGGAGTCTTGCCCGCGGCGGCAAACTCGCCCTTGGCCCAGTCACCCATGAACTGGAAGGCAGCATCGCCCTTGATCACCATCGCGGTAGTTTGGCTCCATTCGCGGCCAGGGGAACCTGCGTCGGTGTAGCCCTTGATCTTGCGGAAGGTCTCCAGCGACTTCTTCATGGTGTCGCTGTTCAGAGCCGCTTGGTCGAGCTTGACCAGGGCGTCCTGGTAGAACTTGGCGCCACCGACGCCCAGCACCACGCTCTCGAACACGGTGAAGTCTTGCCAGTTCTGACCACCGTGGGCCACAGCGATCAAGCCCGCCTTCTTGACCGCATCGGCGGCCTTGAAGAACTCGTCCCAGTTCTTGGGAGCAGCCTTGACACCGGCCTTGTCCAGCACGGCCTTGTTGGCCCACATCCAGTTCACGCGGTGCACGTTCACGGGGGCAGCCACGTAGTTGCCCTTGTACTTCATGACGTCGGCCACGACCTTGGGCAGCAGCTCGTCCCACTTCTCGGCCTTGGCAGTGGCGTCCAGATTGGCCAGCACGCCTTCGTTGGCCCACTCTTGAATCGCCGGGCCCTTGATCTGGGCGGCTGCGGGGGCGTTGCCGGCCACCACGCGGCTCTTGAGCACGGTCATGGCGTTGTCACCGCCGCCACCGGCCACAGCGAAATCCTTCCAGGTATGGCCCTTGCCCTGCATGATTTTCTTCAGCTCGGCCACCGACTTGGCCTCACCGCCCGAGGTCCACCAGTGCAACACTTCCACTTCGCCAGCAACGGCGGCAGACCCTGCTACAACCATCGCCACCGCAGTGGCAAGCTTGGAAAGCTTCATCATCTCGTCTCCAAATAAGTAGTCCCGTTTCCGACGGGTCGGCTTCAACCCGGTCCGGCACCATGCCGTCCTGGTTTCATTAATTTTTCATTAATTAACGATTTGTGAACACTAGGGGAAACCCTAGGGGTCGGGGTGCGGAGCCGGGAATCCCTCCCTGATTTTCGGAAAAAAATGGCATCTGGCCCGCGTCAGCATTCGGTTTATTGCTATGCATTTTGTAGCAAAATAGGTGCCTGGACTTCGATGCGGGGTGCACAGCTGTCCCGTCCGTGCCGTGGCAGGCGCTGCTGGAGTGGTTTGGGCACACGGTTGTCCCGTCCAAGCCGTGGCAGGTGCTGCCGTTGTTGCGTGGGCGCACGGCTGTCCCGTCCAAGCCGTGGCAGGCGCTGCCCGGCTCGGGCTCCACTGCGGTGGTCGGCTGCGCCGACTCCGCCGTGGCACAGGCCCGGGGGCCAGCGCGGTCGAACTCTCTGCGCGCCCTGCGGGCGCTCCGTTCAAACATCGCCCGCGAGTCAGTTGGGAAGCGCGCTGACGCGCGCCTGGCCCCCGGGCCTGAGCCACGGCCACCGCAGAAGTCGCCCGCCCCGGGCAGCGCCTGCCACGGCAAAGCGAAGGAGGTGGACCACGCACCCTTTTTACGGTGCACACCACAGCGCTATTTCCCGGCGAATGGGGAACTTTGTGGGCGAACAACCAACGCCTCACCTGGGTACATGGAAGTTCCTGTCGGCGCACCACCAACGCCTCACCTGGGTACATGGGAGTTCTTGTGGGCGTACCACCACCGCCACTTCCAAGGCGGGTGCGCTGTGGGCGCAGCGCTGGGCCTTGTGGGGGCGCCGAGGCGCGCAGCGCCAGGCGGGGGCGCGCGCAGCGCGCCTTCGTCATCTGACTTGCCGCACATGTTTGAGCGCAGAGAGCGCAGCGAACAGAGCGAGTTTGTGCGGCACCCGCCTGGCGCGAGCACCGCAGGGAAGCCGCCGCGCAGCGGTGGCCGCCCCCACCGGCCCAGCGCTGCGCCCACAGCGCACCCGCCTTGGAGCACACGCGCCGCCCCGCAGGCCTTGCACCACCACCCACCGCTCCAAATTCCGTGGACACACGGGCCACCCCGCATGCCCTGCACGAGCATCCGTCTTGGAGCACACGCACCTCCCCGCGTGCCTTGCACCACCACCCACCTCAGAACACACGCGCCGCCCCGCGTTCACATCCCCAGGCTCAGGTCCGCGCGCGGTGCCCAGGTTTCGTCAAAACCGCTGGTCCTGACCGCCCCCAGGAACACGCGCTCGCTGGGCACCTGGTGCGCCAGCAGATAGTCCTTCACCGCCACGCCGCGGCGCAGCGCCAGCTCGCGCACCGCCTCGTCGCTGACCGCCACGCTGGCCATGAGCAGTTTTTCCATCTCGGCATCGGGCAGGTCCTTGGCCAGCCCCACCAGGTTGCGCGGCTTCTTGATGTCGGCGCGCTTGTAGACCTGCGCCAGCAGCCGGGCGTATTCGCCCTCCTCCACCGTGGTGACGGCCGCCGCATCGCCCCCTTCGGCAGCCACCCGGCGGCGTTTTTCGGCCAGCAGCATGCCGCGCAGGCGCTCGCGCTGCAGGGCCTCGCGCTCCAGCACCAGGTCGGCCGAGCCCACCACGGTCAGCGTGATGGCCGGGCGCTTGGCCAGGGACTGCGCCAGGCTGTCCAGGGTGGTGCGGGCGCGCTCGTCCAGCACGCTTTGCCCATACGCAAAGGCCACCGCCGCGCCTTGCCCGGCGTCGTTGTCGCCAAACAGCCCCGCCAGCAGCTTGAAGGGCGCGGTCACCGCCTTGGCGATGAGGTTGGTGATCACCTTCCAGATCACCGCTCCGAGCTTGAACTGCGGGTCGTTGAGCGAGCCGCTGATGGGCAGGTCGATGTCGATCACACCGTTGCTGTCGGCCAGCAGGGCCACGGCCAGCTTCACCGGCAGGCTGTGGGGGGCGCCCTCGACCTTGTCGCCAAACTGGAGCTGCTTGAGCACGATGTTGTTGCTGGCCTGCAGCTGTCCGTCGGCACTGAGCTTGTAGCCCACGTCCACGTTGAGCTTGCCGCGTTCGATGCCATAGCCCGCGTACTTGACGGCATAGGGCGACAACGGCGACAGCTCCAGATCGCGCACCTTGCCCTGAATGTCCAGCACCAGCGGCTGAACCAGGGGATTGAGCTTGCCCGCCACGAACAGCGTGGCCGTGCCCTCGGCGCGCCCGCGCAGCTCCAGCTCGGCGAGTTCCACCGCGCCGTTGACCGGGCGCGAGGACAGGCGGCTCAGGCGCCCGTTGAGTTCGCTCAGGTGGGCCGAATAGTTGGGCTGGATGAAACGGTCGGAAAACAGCACACGCCCATGCGCCAGCGTCACGGCGCCGACCTCGATCTCGGGCGCGGGTTCGGGCGCGCCGGCAGAAGCCCCAGCCCCGGGCGCCGGGGGGGCAGCCGGCTTGAGCAGGTCCTGCAGGTTCAGCCGCCCCTGGGGGCTGACGATGAGGCGTGCGTAGAAATCGCTGAGCGTGACCTCGCGCAGGCCCAGTTGCAGCGCTTCGCCCGGGGCCATGCGCAGGCGCACGCCGGGCAGGGTCAGGGCCTTCCAGCTCAGCAGCTCATCGCGCCCATCGTCGGCGCGCACGGTGTTGGCGCGGAAGTCCTCCAGCAGCGCGTCGCCCTGCAGCTCCAGCTTCGCCCCGGCGGCAGTGTCTTCGTACGCGAACTTGCCGTCGAAATTGGCCTCGGCGCGCAAGACCTCCAGCGCCAGGCGTTCGGCCATGTAGGGCACGAGCGCGTGGGCGGGGGCGTCTTCCAGCGTGAGCTGGCCCTGGGTGCGCAGCTGCGGTGCCCAGGCCAATTCGCCCTGAAAACGCAGCCGCCCGGGCTCGACGCGGCCCGCGCCCAGGCGCGTGTCGAGCTGCACCTGCACCGCGCGCCTACCGTCCAGCGCCAGGCCTTGGGCGCGCAGGCCCAGGCCGCTGAGCTGCAAGGCCACGGGCGTGGCGGTACTGGCGTCGTGCCAGGCCAGGGCGCCGCCGTCCACGCGCAGCTCCTGCAGGCGTACATCCCACGCTGCCGTGGGCGGGGACGCCACAGCGCTGGGCGTAGCCCTTGCCGCCATGGCGCGCGGCGCCGAGGGGGCTGGCGCCCCCGGCGCAGGCGCCGCCGCCGCTGCGGACGGCGGCTGGCGCAGCCACTGCAGGGCCTGCCACTGGCCATTGGCCAGGCGCGCCACGCGCACGCTGGGCTGGCTCAGCTGCAGCGCGCCCACGCGCACGCTGCGCCGCGCCGGGTCGAGCTGCAGCTGGCGCAGTTGCAGCGCCCGCAGCGTGGCCAGTTCCTGCCCGCCCTCGCGCAGCGCCACATCGGCCAGGCGCAGTTGCTCCACCTGCGCCTGCACGGCCTGGCCTTGCCACTGCGCTTGCGCCTGCAGGTCCAGGCGACCGTCGAGCTGCGGCACCAGCCACTGCGCCAGGTAGGGGCGCGCCAGGGCCAAGGCCCCCTGCTGCAGCTCCAGGCGCGCGCGGCCCTGGTCCAGAGCGCCTTGCAGATCCAGCGCCAGGCGGGCGGCTTGCCGCACCCCGGGGGCGCTGAGCTGGGCGCTCAGGCGTGCCGTGGCGCTGCTGCCGCCCTGCGGCCAGCGCAGGCCACTGGCCTGCAGCTCCAGCGCCTGCACGGCCAGTTGCGCCACCGGCTGGGTCAGGGCGTCGTGCCAGCGCAGCACCCCGCCGCCCAACTCCAGCGTCTCCACCTGGACCGACCAGGGCGCCGGTTTTTCTTGGTCTTTTTGGCCCCCAGCCCGCGTGGAATGTGCCGATGTTGCTCCTGTTTTTATAGCAAACAAGGACTCCAGCGGCTGCACGCGCCCGGCCCCATCGCGCCACAGGCGCAACGCGGGGCGCTGCCACTGCACCCGCTGCAGCACCAGGCGCCGCTGCACGGGATCGAGTTCGCCCAGTTGCACCTGGAACTGCTCCCAGGCCAGCACCGGCTGGCCTTGGGCGTCGTGCAGGGCGAGGTCCTTCAGTTGCACCTCGCCCCGAATCTGCACCCCCAGCGGCTGCTGCACGAAGCGCGCCTGCAAGTCCGCATCGAGCACGCCGCTGTGCAGCCGCAGCGGCAGCACCGCAGGCCAGTAAGCGCGGTAGGCGCCCAGATCCAGGGCCGCCACGCGCAGCTGCAACTGGCCCCGGGGCTGGGCGGCAGACGGCGTGGCCTGGGCCGCGCTGTCGAAGCGGCTCTCGCCCAGGCGCCAGGCCAGGCGCGGCTGCACCTCGCGCTCGGCCTGAGCGGGCAGGCTGCTGGCAAAGGGCAGCTGCAGCGCGATGTCGCGCACCTGGTGGGTGGGGGCACCGGGCGCGCCTTGGTCGGTGAACAGGACTTCGCCCCCATCGAGCTGCAGATGGGACAGGGCAAAGCGCGGCACCGGGCTGGGCGCGGCAGAGGGCGGCTCGCTCAGGCGCTGCAACAGGTCGTCGATGTCGTAGTGCCCGCCGCCCAGGTGGGTCAGGCGCACACGCGGCGCCAGCACCTGCACCGACTCCAGCACCGGCGCCCAGCGCAGCAGCGACTCCAGCGAGGCATTGATCTCCACGCGCTGCACCTGCAGCAAAGGCGGCTGCCCGGCCTGGGCCGCATCCACCTGCAGCCCCTCCAGCGCCAGTGCCAGGCGCCAGGGCTGCACCGAGACCGACTGCACCTGCACGCCCCGCCCCAGCGCCGCGCTGGCCTGCTGCTCCAACTGCGAACGCAGCAGGGGCGGCAGCGCCACCCAGGCCAGCAGCCACAACGCCAGCAACGCCCCCACCCCACCCAGCGCACGCTTGCGCCAACGCACCCAGTTCATCGCCATACCCCCAAAAATCAGGGGCCATGATACGGACAAGCCCGCAGGGCTTGCGCCATGCGGGCGGGATGGGCGGGAGCGCCCGTGCGGATTTCACACCTGCGCAGACACGCACCGCGTGCCAACGGTCACAGGCCGTGCGTCAATGCGTGCCGTAGCGCGCCAGGCGGCGCACGTCCAGCAGCCGGATCTCGCGGCGCTGGATCTGGATCAGGCCCTCGCACTCCAACTGGTGCAGCACCCGCGACAGGTATTCGGGGGTGAGCGACAGGCGCGAGGCGATGGTCGCCTTGCTCACCGGCAGCAATACCGTGACCACCCCCGGGTCCTGGCCCTCCTCCCACTCCACATCGCGCAGCAGGTAGCCGATCAGACGCTGCATGCCGTTTTGCAGCGAATAGCTCTCCACGTCCTGCAGCAGGCGATGGAATCCGTTCGAGATGCCGCTGAGCATGCGCATGGAAAACCCCGGGTTGCGCTCGATCTCGCGGAACACCGCCTCCTTGCTCACCGACAGGATCATCGAGTCGCACAGCACCTGGGCATTGAGCAGGTGCGGGTTGGGCAGGAACATCATGGCCTCGGAAAAGCTCTGCCCGGCGCCGATCAGCTCCACCACCTTTTCCATGCCGTTGCTGGATGCGACGTAGAGCTTGACCTGGCCGGAAATGACGAAGTGGAAGGCATCGCAATGCTCCCCAGCCCAGAACAGCATGTCGCCGCGCGCATAGCGCCGGATCTGGCTGCCCTGGGCGACCTGCTCGCGCTGGGCCTGGGAAAACCCCGAGAACAGGGGCAGATTGGAGAGGTGGCGCTGGGTGTCAAAGCAGGGGATTTGCATGGCGCGTGGGGGGTAGTGGTTTGACTTGGGTCAACTTTAGGGCCCTTGCCGCCCCCCCGGCATCCACCGATGGAGCTGGTCCATGACGCAATTGAACTACCCCGGGGTATACCCGCCTAGTCCGATCGAACTACCCCCACAGGCCTTGACCCAGGTCAAGCCAGGCCGTTCTCGGTGGCGATCACCGCTGCCTGCACCCGCGTGGTGACCTTGAGCTTGCGCAGCACCCCCTGCACATGGATCTTCACCGTGGCCTCGGCAATGCCCAGCTCACGTGCGATCTCCTTGTTGCTGGCCCCCTTGGCAATGCCGCGCAGAATGTCGCGCTCGCGCCCGGACAAGGCCTCCATGGCGGCCGCGCTGGCCGGCGCCACGCTCGCCGGCACCCCACTGCCCGCAGGGGCCGCGGCCGCGCCCAGGTAGGCGCTGACCAGCTTGTCGGTCATCTCCTCGGCCAGCACCTTGTCGCCCTTGACGGCGCGCACCAGGGCCTCGATCAGGTCGTCGCCATCCATGGTCTTGAGCAGATACCCGGCAGCCCCGGCACGCAGCGCGCGGGCCATGTCGTCGGCATCCTCGCTGACCGTGAGCATGACCACGCGGCAGCGCGGCGCTGCCTCGCGCAAGGCGCCAATCGCCTCCACCCCGGTCACCCCGGGCAAGTGGTTGTCCAGCAGGATCAGGTCCGGCTGCAGCTCCAGCGCGCGGCGCTGCGCCTGGGTGGCGTCGGCGGCATCGCCCACCACCACCACGCGCGCGTCGCGCGCCAGCAGCGAAGACAGGCCGCGGCGGAACAGGGTGTGGTCATCCACCACCAGCACCCGGATCGAATTGTGCAAACTCTGGTTCATGCCCGCGACAATAGCAGCGTCACCCCCGTGCCCTGCTGGCGCGTCGAGACAATTTGCAAGGAAGCCCCGATGCGCTGCGCGCGCTCGGCCATGATGCCCAGACCCACATGGGTCTCGGTGCGCGGCGCCTGGGCGTCAAAGCCCACGCCGTTGTCGTGCACCTCGAAGCGCCACTGCGGCTGCCCCTGTACCGTCAACACCACCTGCGAGGCCCGCGCGTGCTTGCGCACATTCGACAGCGCCTCCTGCAGCACATGCAGCACCTGGATCTGCACATCCGCCGGCAGCCCCACCCCCAGGCTGTGCACCTCCAGCCGCGCCTTGATGCCGGTCTGGTGCTCGAACTTGCGCAGCGTGGTCTGCAGCGCCGGCACGATGTCCTCGGTATTGGTGCGGGTGCGAAAGTGCACCAGCAGCTCGCGCACATCGCCGTAGCACTCGCGCACCCCGGCGTCGATCTCGTCCAGGGTGGCGCGCGCCTGCGCCGGGTCCTGGCTGTCCATGGCCGCGCGCATCAGACCGACCTGGATCTTCAGAAACGCCAGCGACTGGGCGATCGAGTCGTGCAGCTCGCGCGCCAGGTGCGTGCGCTCGCCCGACACCGCCTCCTCGCGCTCCAGCGCGCCCAGGCGCAGGTTCTCCATCGCCGTGGCCAGCTGGCGCCCCAGGGCCTCCAGCAAATGGCGCTCCCCCGCGCTGGGCTCGGCCACCGGCTGGCGGAAAAACAGATTCACCTCGCCCAACAGACGCTCCTGCAGCAAGATCGGCACGCTGTAAATCGACGCAAACCCGGCCTTCTCGCAGTGGCGCAGGCTGCGCTGCGGCAACTGGTGCAGAGGGATCACCACCATGCCCGTGTTGTCCGGGGTGCGGCCGCAGTAACACACCCCCACCTCCAGGCAGTTTTCCGACTCCACCATGGCGGGCGGCAGCCCGGCGCTGGCCAGGATGTGGTAGCGCTCGTGCGCCTGGTCCGACCAGCGCAGCGCCACCGCATCGGCGCGCGCGATGCGCTGCACCGCAGTCGCAAACTCCTGCGCCAGTTGCTCCAGCGAACTGGAACGGCTGAGCAGGGCCGTGACCTCGTAGAGCTGCTCCAGCCGCTCGTGCTTGTCCTGCAGCTCTGCGGTCTTGGCCTGCACCTTGTGCTCCAGATCCTCATACAAGTGCTGCAGGTGCGCCGCCATGGCATTGAAGCCCAGGCCCAGGTCATCGAACTCCAGCGTGTCGCCGCGCTCCATGCGCACATTCCAGTCCCCATTCTGGAACGCGCGCATGGCACGGTGCAGCTCCCGGATCGGCTCCAGCACCAGCTTGTACGCCGCCACCAGCAGGCCCAGCGCCCAGATCACCGCCAGCACCAGCACCGCCGTCTGCATCAGGTGCAGCAGCGTGGTCCACTCCAGCAGGCGCTGCTCCACCCCGCGCACAAAGTCCTCCAAGGCATTCACCATCGTGTGCGTGGCCGCCGTCAGCCCGCTCTGATCCGTCACCGACAGACTGGCCCAGCGCGCCCGGTAGTCCGCCCACTGCTGCTCCAGCGCCTCGAACTGCTGCGACACCGTATCGTCCCAGGGCACCGACAGGGGCCGCACCGGATTGCCCAGGCGCAGCAGCGCCAGGCTGGACTCGAACTCCTGGATCTGGGTGGCCAGGCTGGTCGGGTTGCTCTGCGCCACCGACAGCGCCATGCGGTAGGCCTGCATGCGCATGCGCCGCGCCTCATTCACCGCCGCCGTGCCCGCATCCAGCTTGAACGACATCCACAGCGTCACCACGATGGGCAGCAGCGTCAGCAGCAGCAAAGGCCCCCCCACCAGGGCCATCTTGGCCCCCAGGCTCCATCGGGTGTTGTCGTTGGCAGGTGACATGGGTATCCCAGGCAAGGCCGACGCCCACTGCGCCGCCAGGGCGCCCATGATACGGTCCGGCGCAAACCCGGGGACGGGGCCGGATGCGCCGCGCACGCCGGCAGGGGTGGGTATGGCAAAACGCCATACCATCTGCTACGCTGCGCCCACACCATGCGGCCCACCGCGCCGCAGCCCTTTGCCCAACAGCCGCCATGACCCTGCGCAGCAAGACCACCGCTTTGCTGGCCTGTCTGATAACGCTGACCCTGGTGCTCAGCGGGCTGGTGATGCTGCACTACCAGCAGCAGGCGCTCAAGGAAAGCATTTTCCAGGGTGCCGAAGGCATGGCCAGCACCACGGCACAGGCCATCACCACCTTTTTGCACGATGCCACCCATGATGCCCAGTTGATCGCCAGCACCTTGGCGCCCGAGAACCTGCAGCAAAACCAGGTGGCCCAGATGGAAGACCACCTGCGCAACATGCTGGCACTCAACCCCAAGTTCAGCAATGGCCTTTTCGTGCTGAACCACGAAGGTCGGCTCATGGCGGACTACCCGGCGCATCCCGAACTGCACGGCAAGTACTTCGCCCACCGCGACTACTTCCAGCGCACCCTGGCGCAGGGACGTGGCGCGGTCGGTACGCCCTACCATTCCGCACGCACCGGAAAGCCGGTGCTCACCTTCACAGGGGTCATCCGTGACCGCGGCGGAAAACTGATAGGCATCGTCGGCTGCTCGACCGACTTGCTCTCCCCCGTCGCGCTGGGCAACCTGCGCATGCTGCGTCTGGGGGAAACGGGCTACCTCTACCTGATCGACAGCACGCGCCTGATGATCATGCACCCGATGGACGAGCGCATCCTCAAACGCGACGTCCCCCCAGGCGCCAATGCCCTGCTGGACGCCGCGCTGGCGGGGTTCAACGGTGTCGGCGAAACGGTAGACGGACCCCATGGCACAGGCGCGGGCTTCAAGGGCTTCGAAGGCGTGGGCGACACCATCAACTCCCGCGGCATTCCCATGCTTCTGGCGCTCAAACACATTCCCAATACCGATTGGATTCTGGGCGTGCAGCAACCGCAGGCCGAAGCCTACCGCCCCTTGACCGCCGCACGCGCGCGCATCGCGCTGATCACCGCGGCCAGTTTGGCCATTGCCGCGCTTTTGGGCAGTGTGTTTGTCAAGCGGATCACCCGTCCGCTCACCGATCTGCACCTGGCCACCATCCACATCGGCCAGGAACTGCAAAAGAAGAGCGGCCATCTCGGCCGCGAATACAGCCAGGGACTGTTGCGCCGGGTACGCAGCAACGACGAAATCGGCAGTCTGGCACGCTCATTCTCCACCCTGGTCGGCGAGCTCGATCTGGCGTTGACGGCCTCGCACAAGGCGGCACAAGACTGGGCGCGCACCTTCGATGCGGTCCACGATGCCATCTTTATTCTGACCCCCGACCAGCAGGTGCAACAGCGCAACCGGGTCGCATCCGATTGGTTCCCCGGCGCGGGCGGGCCTGGGAACCACCCCGATTGCAAAGATCTGGTATTCGGCAGTGCCGCCCCCCCCGACGGATGGCACGACCTCGCAACACTGCAAGAAGGTCAACACATGCACGCCGTGTTTGACAACGCCACACGCCCCGGGGTGTTTGAGCTGCATGCCAGCCCCATCACCGAGAACGGACGCACCCTGGGTGCGGTCCTGGTGCTGCGCGACATCACCAATGCCCGGCGGGCCGAGCAACGCATCCACGAGCTCGCCTTCTTCGATGCATTGACCGGCCTCCCCAACCGCCCATTGCTGATGGACCGCATGCAGCAGGCATTGGCACTCGCCCAGCGCCACCAGCAGCCCATGGCGGTGCTGTTTCTTGACCTGGACCGTTTCAAGCAGGTCAATGACACACTGGGCCACGCCAGCGGCGACGAATTGCTCAAGCAGGTGGCGGGCAGACTCTTGGGCTGCTTACGGAAAAACGACTCCGTCGCGCGCTTAGGGGGCGACGAATTCGTGCTGCTGGCACTCGACATCACCAACACCCAGGGTGCCGCCGCCATCGCAAAAAAAATCATCGAGGTGCTCCCTCTCCCCTACCGGATTGCCGGGCAGGAGGTGCATGTCACCACCAGCATCGGCATCGCGCTCTACCCCGACGACGGCAGCGATTCTCCAACCCTGTTGCGCAACGCCGACCATGCGATGTATGTCGCCAAACAACGTGGACGCAATGCCTTTCAGTTTTTCTCGGTGGCCAGCGGCTCCAATGGCGCCGACCGGCGCAGCTGAGCCCTTCACCCCCACCCAACCCACCATGCCCACCTCCGTCCATACCGAACGCCACGGCGCCATCACCGTCGTCACCCTGAACCGCCCCGAGGTGCGCAACGCGGTCGATGCCGACACCGCGCGCGCCCTGCACACCGCCTTCCTGGCCTTCGAGGCCGACGACAGCAGCCCGGTGGCGGTGTTCCACGGCGCCCACGGCCACTTCTGCGCTGGCTGGGACCTGCAGGCCGGTGCGCGGCTCGACCCGGATGACCCCCAAGCCCTGGCCCACCTGGAGTGGCCTGAACACGGCACCCAGCCGCTCGGCCCCATGGGCCCCTCGCGCCTGCTGCTGCGCAAACCCGTGGTGGCCGCCATCAGCGGCGCTGCCGTGGCCGGGGGCATGGAGCTGGCGCTGTGGTGCGACCTGCGGGTGATGGAAGAAGACGCCTACTTCGGCATCTACTGCCGCCGCTTCGGCGTGCCGCTGATCGACGGCGGCACCGTGCGCCTGCCGCGCCTGATCGGTCTGGGCCATGCCATGGACCTGATCCTGACGGGGCGGCGCGTGGACGCCCCCGAGGCCCGCGCCCTGGGCCTGGCCAACCGTGTGGTGCCTGCGGGGCAGGCCCTGCAGGGCGCGCTGGAGCTGGCGCGCAGCCTGGCCGCCTTCCCGCAGGACACGCTCAACGCCGACCGGCTCAGCGCCTACCAGCAGGCCGGTTTGCCCCTGCAGCAGGCCCTGCAGCAGGAATGGGCCCAGGGCCGCGCCTGTCTGGGCCAGGCGCTGGCCGGTGCGCGCCACTTCAGCAGCGGCCAGGGCCGCCACGGTGCGGACGTGGGCGGCGGCACGGCGGCGCCCTGAACCATCAGAGCCTCCACGGTGCAGTTGGGGCCGCCACCGGGGCCATCGGGGCCGCATCGGCTCCCCCGCCCCTGCCAGGAAGTGGGTGGGCTGGCTACGCGCCCGGCAACACCATGTCCGCCGTCCCCGGGCAGACCCAGCGCGGGTATTCGCGCGTGGTATCGATGCAGCCCCCGTCCCGGTACACCCCCTTGGGCTCGCGCAGGCGCATCATCTGCGTGACGATGCGCTCCTTTTCCTGCGCATTTTCCATGGTGGCGCACACATGCCGGGCCACCACCTCCTCGTCCATCTGCAGTTCCCCCTGCGGGTCGCGGTAGGCGCCATGGCGCCAGTGGTACACCTCCACGCACTTGGCAGTCAGGGTATAGGGGTGGTCGCGGTCCCAGAAATTGGTGAACAGCCCGCCCCCCAGGTAGAACACCCAGGAGCCCTCGTAGCCCGTCACATCCGAGGAGTGCTCGTCCGGGTTGCGGAACCACAGGCGGTCCCCGGGCACGTAGTAGCGCGCCGGCAAGGGCTCCTCCATGGAGCCGTATTCGCGCAGGAACACCTCATGGAACTGCCCCGACATGATGGCGCGCGACTCCCACTGCCGCTGCAGCGCCTGCAACAGGGCCGGGTTGCAGTCCCGCAGCTCCTGCGCAAGGCCGAGCAGGATGACGTACTCCGTGGCGCGGTAGCAGGAAAACGCATACAGCTCCCCGCCATCGGGGGGCTGGGTCGCCTTGTGCAGGGCGTCGATCAGCGCCACCCCGGGCAGCACCGTGAAGCCCCGCCCTTCCTGGTAGGTCCAGCAGTCCGTGGGGCGTTCGATCTTGCTGGTGTGAAAGGCCAGGCCGGTGCGCCGCGCCGCCACCACGATGTTGCGCCGGATGCGCACCGCCGCGGCCAGTTCCTCGCAGTTCGGGTACACAAAGGCCACCGGCGACAACAGCATGGCCAGCACGATCTCCCGCTCCAGGTCCTCGCTGCGGCCCTGGGTATCGAGCCCCAGCGCTTCGCACAGTCCCGTGGTGTCGGATTCCGGGGCCCAGCGCTGCGCGCAGCCCGGCTCCAGCGCGAACGCGCATGCGTGCGGCGCCGCTGGCTGCAGCTCCACATGGGCCGCCAGCCCCATCGCATCCAGCCACGCCAGCACACCGGCGCGCGCCCGCTCCAGGGCTGTGGCATCGGGCGTCTGCAACACAATGCCTTTTTTTGATTGGGGGCTTTCCTGCGCTGGCATAGGTCTCCTGTGTGTTTTCCCCACTGTAGCATTGCGCCCGTGAACGCACCCGCCCAACCCAGCCACAACCCTCTCGTCCAGGCCGTCAAGGCACTGGCCTCACAGCTCATCGTCTGGCACCACCTGGTCTTTTACGGCCCCCTGTCCGACCTGGTCCAGCCCCACGCCACCGTCCTGTTCGACTGGCTCTACGACCAGGCCCGCATCGCGGTACAGGCCTTCCTGGTGGTCGGTGGCTTTCTGGCCGCGCGCTCGCTGTCGGCCAGCTTCTCGGCCCCGCAGGCGCCGCCGCTGTGGGCCCTGCTGCGCCAGCGCTACCTGCGCCTGCTGCGCCCCTACCTGCCCGCGCTGGCCCTGGCCCTGCTGGGCGCGGCCCTGGCGCGCGCCTGGGCGCCGCTGGAGTCGGTTCCCACCGCGCCCACCGTGGCGCAGCTGCTGGCCCACCTGGCCCTGCTGCAGGACGTGCTGGGCATCGAGGCGCTCTCGGCCGGGGTGTGGTACGTGGCCATCGACTGGCAGCTCTTTGCCCTGCTGGCCCTGCTGATGTGGGCAGCGCGCCGCCTCACCGGCACCGCCGCGGACCAGGGCGCCACCCTGGCCAGCCTGGCCTGCGCCGCCTTGACCGCCGCCTCGCTGTGGGGCTGGAACCGCGATGCCGGTCTGGACGCCTGGGCCCCCTATTTCTTCGGCGCCTATGGTTTGGGGGTGCTGGCCCAGCGCGCCTGCCAGACGCGCCAGCGCATGCTGGGCGCGGCGCTGCTGCTCCTGCTCGTGGGCGTGGCCCTGTTCGTGCAATGGCGCACCCGCATCCTGGTGGCGGGCGTGACCGCCTTGCTGCTGCTGGCCACGGCCCAGCAGGCGTGGCAAAACAGCGCACCCACCCGGTTTCTGGCCGACATTTCCTACGCCCTGTTCCTGGTCCACTACCCGGTGTTCCTGATCGTGGCCAGCACCGTGCACCACCTGTGGCCGCACAGCGTGGCCATGGCGGCCCTGGGCATGCTGCTGAGCTGGGCCCTGAGCGTGGCGGCCGCCACCGTGCTGCACCGCCTTACCGAGCGGCGCGCGCGCTGACCCGCCTGCATCCCGCCCTTCAGAGGCTATCTCTCAGGCCCGCACAGCGCGCACCCGGCGCAAGTTGCCCAGCATGTCGTCCACCATCGCATCCAGGTCGTAGCGCGGCTGCCAGCCCCAGTCGGCACAGGCGCGGCTGTCGTCTATGGAGCGCGGCCAGCTCTGGGCGATGGCTTGGCGGAAGTCGGGCACACAGTCCAGCACAAAGCCGGGAACCCGGCGCGCAATGGACGCAGCCAGCTGCGCCGGGGTGAAACTGAGGCCGCCCAGGTTGTAGGAATGGCGCTCGCGCACCTGCTCTGGCGGCGCCTCCATCAGCTCCAGCGTGGCGCGGATGGCGTCGGGCATGTACATCATGGGCAGTGCCGTATCCTGCTCCAGAAAACAGGTGTAACGCCCCTGCTCCAGCGCGGCATGGAAGATCTCCACCGCGTAGTCCGTGGTGCCGCCGCCGGGCGGGGTCTTCCAGCTGATCAGGCCGGGGTAGCGCAGGCTGCGCACGTCCACCCCATGCACACGGTGGTACCAGGCGCACCAGCCCTCGCCCGCCAGCTTGGAGATACCGTACACCGTGCTCGGGTCCATCACCGTGCTCTGCGGCGTATCCACCGCCGGGGTGCCGGGGCCGAAGGCGGCGATCGAGCTGGGCCAGAACACACGGTCCAGGCGGCGCGTGCGCGCCAGCTCCAGCACCGCCAGCAGACTCTTCATGTTCAGGTCCCAGGCCCACTGCGGGTGCTGCTCGCCGCGCGCCGACAGGGCCGCCGCCAGCAGGTAGATCTGCGTCACCTCCTCGCGCTTGACCAGGGCCCCCAGGGCGCTGGCATCGGTAGCGTCCAGCATTTCGTGCTGCACGCCGTGCACCTTGCCGGTGGGCACGATGTCGCTGGTGAGCACGGCGCCCAGCCCGTGGCGCTCCACCAGGGCCTGGGTCAGCTCGGTGCCGATCTGGCCATTGGCGCCGACGATCAAAATGCGGGGAGAGGCGCTCATGCCCGCCCCCCGGCGCCAACCAGGCCCAGCTCACGGCCCGCCTGGGTGAAGGCCGCCACCGCCGCCTCCAGGTCGGCACGGCTGTGCACGGCGCTGATCTGCACCCGCACCCGCGCCTGGCCCTGCGGCACCACGGGGTAGAAAAAGCCCACCACGTACACCCCCAGCTCCAGCAGGCGCGCGGCCAGTTGCTGCGCCTTGCGCGCGTCGTGCACCATGATGGGCACGATCGGGTGCTCACCGGGCTTGATGTCAAAGCCCGCTGCGGCAATGGCCTGGCGGAAATAGCGCGTGTTCGCCTCCAGCGTGTCGCGCAAGGCGGTGGAGCCCTCCAGCAGGTCCAGCACCGCGATCGAGGCCCCCACGATGGACGGCGCCACGGTGTTGGAAAACAGGTAGGGCCGCGAGCGCTGGCGCAGCAGCTCGATCACCTCGCGCCGCCCGGTGGTAAAGCCGCCGCTGGCGCCGCCCAGGGCCTTGCCCAGGGTGCCGGTGATGATGTCGATCTGGCCAAACACGCCGCGGTGCTCGTGCGTTCCCCGGCCCCGCACCCCCATGAAGCCGCTGGCATGGCATTCGTCCACCCCCAGCAACGCCCCGTACTGGTCGCACAGGCGGCGCATCACGTCCAGCTGCGCAATCGTGCCGTCCATGGAAAACACGCCATCGGTGAACACCAGCGTGAAGCGTGCGCCCTCGTCGCGCGCCTGGGCCAGGCAGCGCTCCAGGTCGGCCATGTCGTTGTGCTGGTAGCGGTAGCGCTTGGCCTTGCACAGGCGGATGCCGTCGATGATGGAAGCGTGGTTGAGGGTATCGCTGATGATCGCGTCCTGCTCCCCCAGCAGCGGCTCAAACAGGCCACCGTTGGCGTCGAAGGCCGCCGCATACAGGATCGTGTCCTCGGTGCCCAGAAAGGCCGCCAGGCGCGCCTCCAGGGTCTTGTGCAGGTCTTGCGTGCCACAGATGAAGCGCACCGAACTCAGGCCGTAGCCCCGGCTGTCCAGCGCGGCATGCGCCGCCTGCACCACCGCCGGGTGCGAAGACAGGCCCAGGTAGTTGTTGGCGCACAGGTTGATGACCTCGCGCGCCGCGCCGTCCGGCCCGGTGGCGCGGATGCGCGCGCCCTGGGTGCTGCTGATGATGCGCTCGTTTTTGTACAAACCGGCCTGGGCGATGCTGTCCAGCTCCTGGCGCAGATGGGCGTAAAACGGATGGGGGGCGTTGCTCATAAGGGTCTCCTGGAAGGTGGTGCACCGGGTCCCTGGCCGCTTTTCGGGCACAATGTCGAACCCATTGAACAAAATTCAATATATCGAATTTTTGTGCAGTATATCGAATATGGCCACCCGCAGCAACAAGCCCGCCCCCTCCGAGCCGCCCCGCGTGGGTGAAACCCTGGCCGCCCTGCGTCAGGCGCGCGCCCTGTCGCTGGACGAACTCTCGCGCACCGCAGGCGTTTCCAAGTCCATGCTGTCGCAAATCGAGCGCTCGCAGGCCAACCCGACAGTCGCCGTGGTGTGGCGGCTGGCCAATGCGCTGGGGGTGGGCATGGCCGAACTGCTCGAAGGCGCGCCCCCCGCGCCTGCCGCAGCGATTCAGGTGGTCCCCGCCCACGCCACCCCGGCACTGCGCACGCCCGACGGCCTGGGCGAGCTGCGCATCCTGGGCCCGATCGAGCTGGCCGGGCAATTCGAGTGGTACGCCCTGAACCTGCAGCCCGACGGCGTGCTGGAATCGCACCCCCACGAGGACGGCACACGCGAACACCTCAGCGTGATCAGCGGTTCGCTGGAAGTGCGCTCGGGCACCGAACTGCAAAAGCTCAAGACCGGCGAGAGCGCGCGCTACCACGCCGACCGCGCCCACGCCATCCGCAACGCGGGCAAGACCCCCGCCACCGGCTGGCTGGTGGTGGTGCACCCGCACTGACAGGCCGAGGCCGCGCGCACGGCGTGCCCTTGGAGCACGCCCCCCGGGGCACCACGCCCTCGCACCATACACGCGGAAGGCGGGAGCAGCGTCAGGCCGCCACGCCGCACATCTTGCGAAACGGCCCCAGCACGGCTTCGCCTTTGAAGGGCTTGACGATCCAGCCGGTCACGCCGATGGAGCGCCCGCGCTCGCGCATCATGGCGTTGTCCTCGGTGGTGAGCATGATGATGTGCACGCTCTTGTTGCCCATGTCGGTGCGGATCTTCTCCGCCATGGTCAGGCCGTCCATGAGCGGCATGTTCACGTCGCTGAGCACGATGCGGATGTCCGGGTCCTGGCGCAACTGGGCCAGGCCGTCGCGCCCGTCCGACGCGGTGCTGACATCGAAGCCGTTCCTGCGCAAGAAAGTGGTCACGATCTCGCGCATGGTGCTGGAATCGTCAACCACCAGAATCTGGGCCATGGTTCTCACTCCTTGGGGCGTGCGGGCCGCCACATGCAGCCCCACCGCCATCAAAACAACTCAAGCTCTCCGGTGCTGGAAACATCGTCGTCCGGGGTAACGTAGTGGACGAACTCTTCCGGAGACCAGTGCAAATTGAAAATGAAGCGCTGCACGATCGTCAACGGGGGCAATCCCACCCCCCCCGAACCCGTGAGCAGGTAGCGGATGCACAACTGCGGGTCGGGTGAGCCGAACGAGATGTACTTGTGCGCATGGTTGATGACGATGGGCACCTGAATCTGCGGGATGTTGAAGGCCTGGGGCGGAACATAGCGGTTCTTGAAGGCCCCCCAGATCAGGTTCGTGGTCTCCCCCAGCATGTTGTTCAGATCACGGAAATTCAGCTCCCCGCCCAGGCCCTCGTAGCTCAGGCCGCGCAGCAGGCCCTGGCGCAGCGCGCTTTCCTCGGTCTGCAGCATCATGTAGCCGCGGCACCAGGTGCTCTCGATCGGTATCAGCGTGGACACTTCGCCGTGGATGATGCGGTCGTGCACCACGTAGGGCGGCTCGTGCTCGATCTGTGCATTCGGGAACATGGAGCGCAAAGCCGTCAGTGTGAGTTCCACGATGCCATCGACCAGCGCCGTGGGATAGCGCAGGCTGAAAATGGCGCGCTCCACCTGCGCCTCCAGTTGTTCGATCTCGCCACTGCGCCAGCTGTAGGCAATCGCCTGGGCCTGGGCCACCGTCAGCGGGTCATCGCGGGTGCGGCGCAAAAACACCGGCAATTCGGGGCGCACCCGGTGGATGTCGCAGGCCAGCCACAGGCTGTTGGTATTCTGGCAATCCAGGTCCTCCCCCAGCAACACGCCCGCCAGGTCCTTGTGCCGCTCCAGGGTGCTGAGCGCGTCGTGGCTGGTGCGCAGCATGGCGATCAGACCCATGCGGTGGCAGAACTCGCTCAGCAGCTTGCCCTGCACCGCATCGGTTTCCAGCAGCAGGACCTTGGCCCCCAGGTGTGTCGTATCGGTCATGGTGTCACCTCCATGCTTCGCGTCAGGCGCGTTGCATGCATCCTACACCCACCCAGACACCAGCGCACCCGCAGGGCGCGGGCGCCCCTCACCGACGTTTTTTACCCCAGAGTGACCCGCGCGAATTTGCGTTTGCCGACCTGCAGCACATAGGTGCCTGCCGCCAGCTTGAGCCCCTTGTCACTGACCACGCCGCCGTCCACGCGCACACCGCCGCCGTCGATCAGGCGGTTGCCCTCGCTGGTGGACGCCGCCAGGGCCGCCATCTTCAGCAGCAGGGCAATGCCCTGCGCCGCGCCGCCCTCTCCCAGGGGCAGACGGACTTCGTCGATCTGGTCGGGAATGCCGCCGCGCGAACGGTGGATGAAGTCCTGTTCGGCCGCATCCGCCGCCGCAACGCTGTGAAAACGCGCCGTGATTTCTTTGGCCAACGCCACCTTGGCGTCCTTGGGGTTGCGCCCCGCCGCCACCTCGGCGCGCAGCGCGTCGATTTCAGCCATGGAGCGAAAGCTCAGCAGCGTGTACCAGCGCCACATGAGTTCGTCCGAGATCGACAACACCTTGGCAAACATGGTGTTGGCGTCCTCGCCGATGCCCACGTAGTTATTCTTGCTCTTGGACATCTTCTCCACGCCGTCGAGCCCTTCGAGCAACGGCATGGTCAGAATGCACTGCGGCTCCTGGCCGTACTCGGCCTGCAGATGGCGCCCCATGAGCAGGTTGAACTTCTGGTCCGTGCCGCCCAGCTCCAGGTCGCTCTTCAAGGCCACGCTGTCGTAGCCCTGCATCAGCGGGTACAAAAACTCGTGCACCGCAATCGAGGTCCCGGCCGTGAAGCGCTGGTGGAAATCGTTGCGCTCCATCATGCGCGCCACGGTGTAGCGGCTGGCGAGCTGGATCATGCCGCGCGCGCCCAACGGGTCGCTCCACTCGCTGTTGTAGCGGATCTCGGTCTTGGCCGGGTCCAGCACCAGCGAGGCCTGACGGTAGTAGGTTTCGGCATTGAGCTTGATCTGCTCGGGCGTGAGCGGCGGGCGCGTGGTGTTGCGTCCGCTGGGGTCGCCGATCATGCTGGTGAAGTCGCCGATCAGGAAGATCACCGTGTGGCCCAGGTCCTGCAACTGGCGCATCTTGTTGAGCACCACCGTGTGGCCCAGGTGGATGTCGGGCGCGGTCGGGTCCAGGCCAAGCTTGATGCGCAGCGGCACGCCGGTGGCTTCGGAGCGGGCGAGCTTCTTCAGCCAATCCTCCTGCGGAATCAACTCCTCGCAGCCCCGCAGGGTCACGGCCAGGGCTTCACGGACGCGGTCGGTCACAGGAAATTCGGTGCGGGAGGCTTGATTCATAAGGGTTTTTATCGATGCGGCGGTGCAGCAGGCCGTTATACTGGTCGGCTGATTTTTGGCATCCCGGTACGGGATGCGCAGGCCACCGGATTTTAGTCTGGCCACATCCCGGAGATTGCGCCTTGATTTCCTCCGCCACCGAACACATGCAAGCCTGGGCACGCGCCGTACAGCGGCGCATCCATGCCCAGCCCCACCAATTCACCGCCCTGGTCGCCGCCTTGCTGCTGGTCGGCACGGGCGCCACCTTTGCCGTGGCAGAGCTCGGCCCCGACGCCGCCACCGCACTGCCCACCCGCACCGTCGTAGAAGCATTGCAGCAGCCCGACCTGGCCACGCAGATCGAGCAGATGGCCCAAGCCAGCCAGGCGCTGTACCGCAGCGAGCTCTCCCGTTCCAGCGACAGCGCCGCCAGCCTGCTGCGCCGCCTGGGCGTGGTGGACGAAACCGCCATCCAGTTCCTGCGCAACGACCGCCTGGTGCAGCAGCAACTGCTCGGGCGCGGCGGGCGCAGCGTCAGCGCCGAGACCGATGCACATGGACAGCTGCTACGCCTGGTAGCGCGCTGGGGCACCAGCGAGGACGGCAGCTTCAAGCGCCTGAGCGTGGAACGCAAGGGCTCCGGGTGGCAGTCGCGGCTCGAATCCGCCCCCCTGGTGGCATCCACACGCATGGCCAGCGGCAGCATCCAGTCCTCTCTGTTTGCCGCCACCGACCAGGCCCGGCTGCCCGACAGCGTGGCGGTGCAGATGGCCGATATCTTTGCCGGCGACATCGACTTCCACCGCGCACTGCGCAAGGGCGACCGCTTCTCCGTGGTGTACGAAACGCTGGAGGGCGACGGCGAGCCCCTGCGCGCCGGGCGCATCCTGAGCGCCGAGTTCGTCAACAACGGCAAGGCCTACCAAGCCATGTGGTTCACGCCGCAGGCCCAGGCGGGCAGTGCCCCGGCGCGGGGTGGCTACTACACCCTGGCGGGCGAGAGCCTGCGCCGCGCCTATCTGGCCTCGCCGATGGAGTTTTCGCGCGTGACCAGCGGCTTCAAGATGCGCTTCCACCCCATCCTGCAGAAGTGGAAGGCCCACCTGGGCGTGGACTACGCTGCCACCACCGGCACCCCGGTGCGCAGCGTCGGAGACGGCGTCGTCGAATTCGCAGGGGTACAGAACGGCTTTGGCAACGTCATCATGGTCAAGCACGGCAGCAACCACACCACGGTGTACGCGCACCTCAGCCGCATCGGCGTGCGCAAGGGCCAGAGCGTGTCCCAGGGCCAGACCATCGGGGCCGTGGGCTCCACCGGCTGGGCCACCGGGCCGCACCTGCACTTCGAATTCCGCGTCAACGGCCAGCACCGCGACCCGCTGACCATTGCCCGCCAAAGCGAAGCCATTCCCCTGCCCGCGCACGCCCGCACCGCGTTTGCCAGCGCGGCCAGCGAAGCGCGCGTGCTGCTGGGCGCCGCCAGCCTGGCCGATGCCGGCAACGGCGCCCAATAAGCCCACGCCCCAGATATGTCGGCCCGCACGGGCTGGCGCCGCCCCACCCTCCCCGTGATCCCCCCTGTGCGCACCATCGGACTGATGTCCGGCACCTCGCTCGACGGGGTCGATGGCGTGCTGGTCCAGTGGGCCCCCGGTGGCGGCATGCGCGTGTTGGCCGACGTGGCCCTGCCCATGCCCGATGGCCTGCGCCAGGAGCTGCTGGCCCTGAACACCCCGGGCCACAATGAACTGCACCGCGCCGCCCTGGCCGGCAACGCGCTCAGCCGCCTGTACGCGCAGGCCGTGCAGGCGCTGCTGGCGCGCAGCGCCCTGTCCGCCAGCGCCGTAGCCGCCATCGGCGCGCATGGGCAGACCGTGCGCCACCGCCCCCAGGAATTCGACGCTCAGGGCTACACCCTGCAATTGCAGAATCCGGCCTTGCTGGCCGAACTGAGCGGCATCGGCGTGGTGGCCGACCTGCGCAGCCGCGACCTCGCCGCCGGGGGCCAGGGCGCACCGCTGGTACCCGCCTTCCATGCCCGCTACCTCAACCCCCAGGGCCAGCGCATGGCCCTGCTCAACCTGGGGGGCATCGGCAACCTGAGCCTGCTCCAACCTGGCCAGGCCCCCGAAGTACGGGGGTTTGACTGCGGACCGGCCAATGCGCTGCTGGACCATTGGTGCCAACGCCACCAAGGGCAGGCCTTTGACCGCGACGGGGCCTGGGGCGCAGGAGGCCAGATCCACGCCGCGCTGCTGGCGCACTTGCTGCAGGAGCCCTTTTTCGCCGCGCCACCGCCCAAGAGCACCGGGCGCGACCTCTTCAACCCCGCGTGGCTGGAGCAAAAACTGGCCGACTTTGGCAGCGTGAGTGCGCAGGACGTGCAAGCCACCCTGGCGGCCCTGAGCGCGCACGCCGCCGCGCAAGCGCTGCAGACCTACCTGCCGCAGTGCGAACGTTTGCTGGTGTGTGGGGGCGGCGCTTACAACCGGCACCTGATGGCACTGCTGCAAGACCTGCTGCCGCAGTGCCAGGTACAGACCACCCAGACGGTGGGCCTGCCGCCGCTACAGGTGGAGGCCTGCGCCTTTGCCTGGCTGGCGGCCTGCTGGCTGCGCCGCGAAAGTGCCAACCTGCCAACGGTGACCGGGGCGCGCGCAGCGCGCATACTGGGGGCCTTCTACCCGGCCTGACTTTGGCGCACAGGCGGCAGAAGACCGGGCAACTTGGCGCTCAGGTCGAAAACGAAGAACCGCAGCCGCAGGTGGTGGTGGCGTTGGGGTTCTTGATGACGAATTGCGCCCCTTGCAGGTCTTCCTTGTAATCGATCTCCGCCCCCACCAGGTACTGGAAACTCATCGCATCGATCAGCAGCGACACCCCGTTCTTGGTCATGGTGGTGTCGTCCTCGTTGGTGATTTCGTCGAAGGTGAAGCCGTACTGGAAGCCGGAGCAGCCCCCCCCCTGCACGAACACCCGCAGCTTGAGGTCGGGGTTGCCCTCTTCGGCAATCAGGTCGGCCACCTTGGCTGCGGCGGCATCGGTGAAGACCAGCGGTTCGGGCATGGCCGGGGCAGTGGATTCGGGGGCGGCGCTCATGGCACTCTCCTAATTACCTAGAAAAACTGTCGGGTATTGTATTACGGGTTGTTTGCCGCCAACTTGAGTGTGGGTTTGACCTCGTCGGCCAGCAAGGCAGGACGCAGCAGCCCGCTGATCTGGGCTCCCTTGTGGACCTCGATCGCGTGGTAGTCCACGTCGCCCTCGATGCGCGCGCGCGGCTGCAGCTCCAGCATGCCGCTGGCGTGGACCGGGCCCCGCACACTGCCATTGACCACCACCAGATCGGCGCTGATGGACCCGACCACGCTGGCGGACTCGGAGATCACCAGCATGCTGGGGGAACCGTCCTGGGCCTGGATATTGCCGATCACCTCGCCATCGACACGCAAGCCGTCGGTGAACACGATGTCGCCGCGGATCTGGCTGCCTGCGGCAATCAGGCTCTTGATCGGGGCTTGTTTGGTCTTGCTGAACATGGCACTCCTTGCAGTGATGGGAATGGAACCGGACTACAACTTGATGGTGTGGGTGGAGCGCACCGTGCTGCCTTCGAGCACGCGCGCGGTGACCCCCCGGACCTGGGCCTGCGCAGGCAGCTCGATCTCTCCTTCGAGCCGGCCATACTGTTTGACACGGAACGAGAGCGCCCCGCCAGGCAAGGCCATACTCCAGGGCTTGCCGTTGAGGACGCCGGTGAACATGAGCTCCAGAGAAGCCGAGAGTTCGGGCGCGTTCTTGGCCGACTGGATCACCAGTACCTGCCAGTGCAGCTTCTGGCCCGCCACGGTTTCGGCATGGAGGCCGCGAATCGCCACCGGGTCGTTGCCGGCTGCCGGAATGAGCCGCTCAAAAAAATGCAGGTCGTCACGCAGGGCCTGGTTCTCCTGCTCCAACAGCTTGAGCCGCGCGGCCAACTGCTCCTGCGCAGCCTTTTCGGTGGCCACCAGGGTGCCCGAGGTATTGGCCACGGCCTGTGCGGCATCACGCTCCTGCTGGGTCTGGACCAGCTCCTGCTGCAAGGTGCCGTGCTGCTGGCGCAACTGGGCCAGCTCTTCTTTCACGCCCCGGTCCAGGCCGGCAATGTCCTTGCCGAACTCGAATGCCCACAAGCCGATGGCGGCGCAAAAACCCAGCACGATCGCCACCACGGCCCAGCGAAAGGGCCAGGGCAGGTGGCTGCGCACCGCCATGCGCGGGGCGGAAATCGTCAGACGCCGTTTGAGCAGACGCAAACGCATGGATCGTATCGGTCCTTACAGGAAACCAGCCGCCAGAAAGCACAAAGCCGCCGCCAGCACCAGGGCCGGGGCGGCTTTGCGGGCAGCCATGCGATTAACGCTTGGAGAACTGCTTGCGACGGCGGGCGCCGTGCAAACCGACCTTCTTACGTTCGACTTCGCGGGCGTCACGGGTGACGTAGCCGGCCTTGCTCAGTTCGGGCTTGAGGGCTGCGTCGTAGTCGATCAGGGCGCGGGTAATGCCGTGGCGCACGGCACCGGCCTGGCCAGACTCACCGCCACCGTGCACATTGACCTGAACGTCAAAGGTTTCGGTGTTGTTGGTCAGCACCAGGGGCTGCTTGCAGATCATGATCGAGGTCTGGCGGCCAAAGAACTGTTCGATGTCCTTGCCGTTGACCGTGATCTTGCCGGAGCCCTTCTTCAGGAAAACACGGGCCACGCTGGATTTGCGGCGGCCAGTGCCATTGTTCCATTCACCAATCATTTAGCGCTCCTCAGATTTCCAGAACTTTGGGTTGCTGGGCGGTGTGCGGGTGCTCTGCACCGCCGTACACCTTGAGCTTCTTGATCATGGCGTAGCCCAGGGGCCCCTTGGGCAGCATGCCCTTGACGGCCTTTTCCAAGGCGCGGCCAGGATGCTTGGCTTGCATGTCACGGAAGTTCGTAGCGGTGATGCCACCGGGGAAACCGGAGTGGCGGTAGTACACCTTGTCCAGGGACTTGGTGCCGGTCACCTTGAGCTTGGAGGCGTTGATTACGACGATGAAATCGCCGGTATCGACGTGAGGCGTGTAAATGGCCTTGTGTTTGCCGCGCAGACGGAGAGCAACTTCGCTGGCTACTCGTCCGAGGACCTTGTCGGTCGCGTCAACCACAAACCACTCGTGCACGACCTCAGCGGGCTTTGCGCTGAAAGTAGTCATGTTTTCTCTCGAGAAAGGTTTGTCGGGCTCTTTTCCACGTTCGGTTTTCCTCTGAAGGGAATCTCTTAGGTGGAGGGTTTCAAGCTTCGCCGCGGAGCCACAAAATCGCTGCGAAGCCGGGCATTATAGAAGAGGACCTGCGGCCAGGCAAGCCAAAGGAGGTGGCGGGCGGTTACCATGCGGCCCATGTTCAGTTACCGCCACGCCTTTCACGCGGGCAACCATGCCGATGTGCTCAAGCACACCGTGCTGATTGCCATCCTGCGCCACCTGGTCCAGAAAGAAACACCGCTGATGGTGCTGGACACCCACGCCGGAGCCGGGCTGTACCGCCTGGACGGCGATTACGCCCAGACCAGCGGCGAGGCAGCCGACGGGGTCTCCCGGCTGCAAGGCCTGGCACAAGCCGCCCCCGCTGCCGTGCAGGACTACCTGGACGTGGTAGGCAGCTTCAACACCCAGACGCCCTGGAAGGTGTACCCGGGTTCGCCCTTCATCATCCAGAAGTTCCTGCGCGAGCGCGACAAGCTCAAGGCCTACGAGATCCACCCCACCGATGCCAAGACCCTGGCAGCCAACATCGCCCAGCTCCAGGCCGGGCGCCAGGTGGCGGTGCTGCGCGAAGACGGTTTCGAGGGCGTGCGCAAGCTGCTGCCGCCCCCCTCGCGCCGCGGCCTGCTGCTGTGCGACCCCAGCTACGAGATCAAGAACGACTACACCCGCATTGTGGCCATGCTGACCGACGCGCTGCAGCGTTTTGCCACCGGCACCTACGCCATCTGGTACCCCATCATTCCGCGCCCCGAAGCGCACGACCTGCCCAAGCGGCTCAAGACCCTGGCGCAACGCACCGGCCGGGCCTGGCTGCACGCCAGCTTGACGGTCAAATCCAGCAAGATCCACCACAGCGAGAGCGGCCACGACATCCGCCCGGGACTGCCCGCGAGCGGCATGTTCGTCATCAATCCGCCCCACACGCTCAAGGAAGCGCTCAAGGACGCTCTGCCCTTCCTGGCCGAGGTCCTGGGCCAGGACGGCAACGCCGCCCACAGCCTGGAAAGCGGCAGCTGAGCCCGCGTTCGGTGCCTGTTACGCCCCCAACCCCAGGCGCTGGCACAGCGCCAGCGTCGCGGCACTCTGGTTCATGGTGTAGAAGTGGATCGAGGGCGCCCCCCCGGCGATGAGCTGGGCGCACAGGTCCGTCACCACGTCCAGGCCAAAGGCCTTGATGGACGCAGTGTCGTCACCGAAGCTCTGCAGGCGCAAGCGGACCCAGCGCGGGATCTCGGCGCCGCAGGCGTCGGAAAAACGCATCAACTGGGCCGAACTGGTGATGGGCATGATGCCCGGCACCACCGGCACGCTCAGCCCCAGCGCGTCCACCTCCTCGACAAAGCGGAAATAGGCGTCCGCGTTGTAGAAATACTGGGTGATGGCGGAATTGGCCCCGGCACGCACCTTGGTGGCAAAGGCCTGCAGATCGCTGGCCGGAGACTTGGCCTGCGGATGCATCTCGGGGTACGCAGCCACTTCGATGTGGAAGTGGTCCCCGGTCTCGGCGCGGATGAAGGCCACCAGGTCGCTGGCGTACTGGAAGGCGCCGCCCAGTCCGTAGCCGCTGGGCAGGTCGCCGCGCAGGGCCACCAGGCGCTTGACGCCCATGGCCTGCAGCGTGGCCAGTTGGGCGCGCACCCCCTCGCGCGTGGCACCGATGCAGGAGAAATGGCTGGCCGCGTCCACGCCTTCGGCAAGGATGTCGCGCACCGTGTGGAAGGTCCCCTCCTGGGTCGATCCGCCAGCACCGAAGGTGACCGAACAGAACTCGGGCTGCAGGGTATAGAGCTGCTGGCGCACGGCGCGCAGCTTGTCCACGCCCTCGGGCGTCTTGGGGGGGAAAAACTCCAGGCTGATGGGCAATCGTGGCTGTGTCATGGAAACCTCTGAACCTGTGGTGAATGGCCTCTGAGCGCCTGGGGGCACTCAGGGCCGCACGGCATGGATGAAAAATTCGCGGTTGCCGTCGCCACCGGCAATGGACGAGTCGTGCCAGCCGAGCACGGTCAGGCCCAGCGCAGAACAGGCCTCGCGCAGGCGCTGTTCGACCACCGCGTAGAGCGCCGGGTCGCGCACGATGCCGCCCTTGCCCACCTGCCCGGGCTGCAGCTCGAACTGGGGCTTGACCAGCATCAGCAACTGCCCCGCCGGAGCCAGCAAGGGCACCAGGGCGGGCAGCACCAGCGTCAGGGAAATGAAGGACAGGTCCCCCACCACCAGGTCGAACACCGGCGTGGTCTGCACCGCAGCGAACTCGGCCCTGCGCTGGCGCAGCACCGGCAGCGTGCCCTCTTGCAGGGCCTGGGCGTGCTGCGCGCGCTCGGCCTTGTGGGCCTCGACCTCGTGCTCGCGCACGTCGTCGCTGTCGTCGTAGTCATCGGACACCTCGCCACCGTTGCGCATCCAGGCGTAGGGGGCTTCGGGTTCGGTGTCGTCTTCCTCGTCCTGCACCACCTCGCTCAGCGCCAGCTCCCAGGCCCGGGCCAGGGAATCGGGCGTGAGGGCGCGGGCGTTGAGCCCTTCCAGACAGGCCACACGCGCATCCGTGCGCAGCTTGGCATGCAACTGGTCGTGGCCCACATCCACGCCCACCACGTAGCGTGCGCCCTGCGCCAGCAGGCAGTGGGTAAAGCCGCCGGTGGACTGGCCCACGTCCAGGCACAGCCTGCCGTGCACGTCCACCCCCGCCTGCTGCAGCGCGCCTTCGAGCTTGAGCCCACCACGGGACACGTAGCGGGCCTCGGCGGCGTCGAGCAAGCGCACCTCGCACCCGGCCGGAATGTCGTCACCATTCTTGGCCACCTTGTTCCAGGGGGAAGCCGCGCCCGCGCGCCACTCCACCCCCGAGGCAATCAGGCGCTGCGCCTGCGAGCGCGAGGCGGCCAGACCGCCTTCGACGAGGAATTGGTCGGCGCGCATCAGTAGCGGTAGCTGTCGGCCTTGTAGGGGCCCTGCGGAGGCACGCCAATGTAGGCAGCCTGTTCCACCGTCAGTTCGGTGAGCTGGGCGTTGAGCTTTTTGAGCTGCAGGCGCGCCACTTTTTCGTCCAGGTGCTTCGGTAAAACGTAGACCTTGCCGATGTCGTAGGCCTCCTTGTGCGCGTACAGCTCGATCTGGGCGATGGTCTGGTTGGCAAAGGAGCTGGACATGACGTAGCTGGGGTGGCCGGTGGCGCAGCCCAGGTTCACCAGGCGGCCCTTGGCCAACAGGAGGATGCGCTTGCCGTCTTCAAAGATCACGTGGTCCACCTGGGGCTTGATCTCTTCCCAGCGGCATTTCGCTTCCAGCGCGGCAACGTCGATCTCGTTGTCGAAGTGGCCGATGTTGCAGACGATGGACTGGTCTTTCATCTGCGCCATGTGGGCGTAGGTGATGACGTTCTTGTTGCCGGTGCAGGTCACGAAGATGTCGGCCTTGTCAGCAGCCCAATCCATGGTGACGACGCGGTAGCCTTCCATGGCGGCCTGCAGCGCACAGATCGGGTCCACCTCGGTCACCCAGACCTGGGCCGACAGGGCGCGCAGGGCCTGGGCGCTGCCCTTGCCCACGTCGCCATAGCCGCACACCACCGCGACCTTGCCTGCCACCATCACGTCGGTGGCGCGCTTGATGCCATCCACCAGCGACTCGCGGCAGCCGTAGAGGTTGTCAAACTTGCTCTTGGTGACCGAGTCGTTGACGTTGATGGCGCGGAACATGAGCGTGCCCTTGGCCGACATTTCCTTGAGGCGGTGCACGCCGGTGGTGGTCTCCTCCGTCACGCCGATGATCTCGGCGCTCTTGCGGCTGTACCAGGTGGGGTCCTGCGCCAGCTTGGCGCGGATGGAGGCGAACAGGATGCGTTCTTCCTCGCTGCCGCCATTGCCCGCCACCAGCGACGGGTCTTGCTCGGCGCGCTTGCCCAGGTGCATGAGCAGCGTGGCGTCGCCGCCATCGTCCAGGATCATGTTCGGGCCAGCGGAGCCAAAATCAAAAATGCGGTGGGTGTAGTCCCAGTACTGCTCCAGGGTTTCGCCCTTGACGGCGAACACCGGGGTGCCGCTGGCGGCGATGGCGGCGGCGGCGTGGTCCTGGGTGGAGAAGATGTTGCACGAGGCCCAGCGCACGTCCGCGCCCAGGGCCTTGAGGGTTTCGATCAGCACCGCGGTCTGGATCGTCATGTGCAGGCTGCCGGTGATGCGCGCGCCCTTGAGGGGCTGGCTGGCGGCGAACTCGTCGCGGATGGCCATCAGGCCCGGCATTTCGGTTTCGGCAATGCGAATTTCCTTGCGGCCCCAATCGGCCAAGGAGATATCGGCGATCACGCAGTCGGTGGTGGGGGTGGTAGCAGTCATGGTGGGCTCCAATCTGGGTTGAATCCACGCTGGCTGCGGTCGCACACTCACGCCACAGCCATCGTGGGTGAGCGTCGTTGGACCTTTAGGTAGGGGTTCCGAGCCTCACCGGCCTGGGCGGACGGCTGCAACGCTCCTCGGAAACGTGGGGCGGATTATAGGGCCGCGCCCGTGGTGGAGCCCACCACCAGGACCGGCGCGCGCAGAATCTGCAGCGGCGCATGCGAGTCGCCATGCACCACCTGCAAAGCCATCTCGGCCAGGGTTTCACCCGAACGCCGCGCGGTGGGCTGCGACACGGTGGTGACTTCCAGGCCGTAGAGCAAGGTGTCGGGCGGCACGTCGCCATGCACCACCAGCGACATGTCCTGCCCCAGGCGGATGCCGGCATTGGCCAGGCCGCGCAGCACACCGACCCCGCCCAGGTTGTTGTCCACCACCACCGCCGTGGGGCGCGGGTTCAGGGCCAGGATGCGCTGCGCCGCCTCCAGCCCGCTGCGCCGGTCGATGACGCCGCCCAACTGGTGCTGGGGCGGGCACTGCAGGTCCACCCGCTCCAGCGCCGTCATGAAACCCCGGTGGCGCTGGTAGGCGAAATTCAGCTCCAGCGGGGCGTGCGCGTAGGCAAAGCGCCGGTGCCCCAGCCCGGCCAGATGCTCCACCGCCAGGTGGCTGCCGAGGTCGTTGTCGAAGTCGAACCAGGAATAGTGGGCGCACACGGCCGTGCGCCCGTAAGCCACGAAGGGATAGCCCCGCGCCAGGAAGTGCGCAATACGTGGGTCCTGCACCCGGGTGTTGGGCACGATGACGGCATCCACCCGCCCGCCGTTGAACAGGCGGTCGTAAATGGCCAGTTCGGTCTCTTTCTCGGCCACCGCGAGCAAGAGGTCCAGCCCCGCGACTTCCAGCCGCTGCGCCAGACCGGCGGCGGTTTCCAGAAACTGGGGGTTACCCATGTTCTCCAATGCGGCGGAGTAGACCATGCCGATGGCGTCGCTGCGCCCGCGCACCAGGCGGCGCGCCCCCGCGTCGGGCCGGTACCCCAACTGCTGCGCCATCTCGGCCACCCGCGTGCGGGTCTGCGGGTTGACGTCGTGGTAGCCGTTGAGGGCGCGGCTGACGGTGGAAGTGGACAGCCCCAGGGCCTTGGCCAGTTCTTTGATGTTCACATGCACCTCACTTTGCGCCGCGCAGTGTACGTGCCCGCCATGCCGCGCCTACAGCGTGCCGTACCAGACCTGCCAGGGCTCCAGCGTCGCGCGCCATTCCCGGGCCGCGCCTGCGGGCCCGGCCACACCGCGCGCCTGGGCCCAGGCTGCGGGCAATTCCCAGTAGGCGCTGCGCGCGCTGGCGTTGAACACGCACACCAGGGTTTGCTCTGGCGTGCGCCGCACCAGCGCCAGCACCTGCTCGTGCGCCGGGGCCAGCTCCATGCTGCCCTGCCACAGGGCGTGCTGGGTCTTGCGCCAGCGCAGCAAGGCGCGGTAGAAGTGCAGCAGGCTGCCGGCGTCGGCCTCCTGCGCGGCCACGCTGCGCGCGGCGTGCTCGGGCGGCACCGGCAACCAGGGCGTGGCGTGGGAGAAGCCACCGTTCGCGGCGGCGCCATCCCAGGGCATGGGGGTGCGGCAGCCGTCGCGGCCTTTGAACTGCGGCCACATGGTGATGCCGTAGGGGTCCTGCAACTGCTCGAAGGGGATGTCGGCCTCGGTCAGGCCCAACTCGTCGCCCTGGTAGATGCAGGGCGAACCGCGCAGCGCCATCTGCAACTGCGCGGCCAGGCGCAGCAGGCCCGCATCGGGCTGGGCGCCGCCCCAGCGCGTGGCCAGGCGCGGCACGTCGTGGTTGGACAGGGCCCAGGAAGCCCAGCTGTCCTGGGCCTGCGCCTCGTAACGTGACAGGACACCGTGCAAATAGGGCGCGCCGTGCTGTTCGCCCAGCAGGTCGAAGCAGTAGGCCATGTGCAGGTGTTCGCTGCCGCGCGTGTACTCGGCCATGCGCGCCAGGCCGTCGTCGTCGCCGATCTCACCCACGGTGGTGGTGTCGGGGTACTGGTCCAGCAGGGCGCGCAGCCGCGCCAGGAACAGCAGGTTTTCGGGCTGACTCTTGTCGTAGCGGTGCCATTGCCAGCCATAGGGGTTGACCTTGGTCACGGCAGGGTCGGAGCCATCGGGCATGCCCCGGGGCGGGTTGTCGCGCAACTGGGCGTCGTGCACGTAGAAGTTGGCAGTATCCAGGCGGAAGCCATCCACCCCGAGGTCGAGCCAGAAACGCACCGTGTCCAGAATGGCGTCCTGCACGGCGGGGCAGTGGAAGTTCAGGTCCGGCTGGCTGGTGAGGAAGTTGTGCAGGTAGTACTGGCAGCGGCGCGTGTCCCAGGCCCAGGCACTGCCGCCAAAAATGGAGAGCCAGTTGTTGGGCGGGGTGCCGTCCGGCTTGGCGTCGGCCCAGACATACCAGTCGGCCTTGTCGTTGTCGCGGCTGGAGCGGCTTTGCGCGAACCAGGGGTGCTGGTCGGAGGTGTGCGAGAGCACCTGGTCGATGATGACTTTCAGGCCCAGGGCATGGGCGCGCTGCACCAGGGCGCGGGCGTCGTCGAGCTGCCCGAACAGGGGGTCTACGTTGCAGTAGTCGCTGACGTCGTAACCGAAGTCTTTCATCGGGCTCTTGAAGAAAGGCGAGAGCCAGATGGCGTCCACGCCCATGGCGGCGACGTATTCGAGCCGGCGGGTGATGCCGGGCAGGTCGCCCACGCCGTCGCCGTTGCTGTCTTGAAAGCTGCGCGGATAGATCTGGTACACGACGCCGCCGCGCCACCAGGGTGCTGGAGAAGAAGAATGCATGAATGGTTGTATCGACACGAAAAAAAACACGGGCACGGCGCTGCGGGGCCTGGAAGGCACCGCACCACGGCCTCACCCCCCCTTGACTGAGCCCGCGAGCAAGCCGCGCACAAAGAAGCGCTGCAGGGCAAAGAACACCGCCACCGGCACCGCAATCGAGACGAAAGCGCTGGCGGTGAGGATCTCCCAGCTCTCGCCGCGCGAGCCCAGCAGGTCGTTGAGCTTGATGGTGAGCACGATCTGCTCGGGCTGCTTGCCCAGGAAGACCAGGGCGACCAGAAAGTCGTTCCACACCCACAGGAACTGGAAGATGGCGAAGCTGGCCAGCGCAGGCAGTGACAGCGGCAGCACGATGCGCGTGAAGATCTGAAAGTGGGAGGCGCCGTCCATGCGCGCGCTCTCGATGATGTCGCGCGGCAGGGCTGCGATGTAGTTGCGCAGCAGGTAGATGGCCAGGGGCAGGCCAAAGGCCGAGTGCGCCAGCCACACCCCCAGGTAGGACTTGGACTCCAGCCCCAGGCTCTCGCCCAGGCCGTTGTACAGGCGCAGCAGCGGGATGAGCGACATCTGCAGCGGCACCACCAGCAGGCCCACCACCACGACAAAGAGCCACTTGCGCCCGGCGAACTCCATCCAGCTGAAGGCGTAGGCAGCGAAGGCCGCGATCAGGATGGGAATGAAGGTGGCGGGAATGGTGACCTTGAAGGTGTTCAAAAAGGCCTGGCCCACGCCCTCGGAGGCGACCACCTTGGCATAGTTGTCGGCCACGAAGCGCGGCGGCGTCTGCGCCATGAAGAACACGCGCACGCCACGGTCCTTGTCGTACGGCGCGGTCAGCACCAGGCGGTAGCGGCCATCGGCCTGCACCGTCAGGGTGCCGTCGGGGCGGCCGTCCTCCTCGTCCAGCACCTGGCCATCGGCGATTTCCAGGGTGGCGCCCACGGCAGCCGCGTCGGGCCGCGAAGACTGCAGCGAAAAACGCTGCAATTGCTGGGGTGCGTCCGGAGCGAGCAGGCGGCCCTGGATCACGTAGGCATCGCCTTCGCGCACCATGCTCTGGGCGCCCGCGGTGCGGCGCATGTCGGAGCGGGTCTGGGTGGAGAGCGAAGTCCACCAGCCGCTGGTGATGAGGTCGTCCTTGACGCGAAAGCTCGACACCAGCAGGCCGAAGGTGGGCAGCACCCAGACCAGCACCAGCGCCAGCAGGGCCAGGTGGGCGGCGATGCGCCCGGGAGAAAAATGCATGCGGTTCATCGCTGGGCCTCTTCGGTGCGGAAACGGCGGATGTTGAAGGCCATGACGGGGACCACGGCAAACATGAGCACCATGGCCAGGGTGGAGCTGCGGCCATAGTCACCGCCGCCACGGAACATCCAGTCGTACATGAGGTTGGCCAGCACGCTGGTGTCCCACTGGCCGCCGGTCATGGCCATGACAATGTCGAACACCTTGAGCACGGTGATGGTGATGGTGGTCCACACCACCAGCACGGTGGACAGGATCTGCGGCAGCATGATGCGAAAGAAAATCTGGAACTCGTTGGCGCCGTCCAGGTGCGCCGCCTCGATGGTCTCCGTGGGCACGCCGCGCAGCGCCGCCGAAAGGATCACCATGGCAAAGCCGGTCTGGATCCACACCAGGATGGCCATGAGAAAGAAGTTGTTCCAGAACGGCAGCGTCACCCAGGCCTGCGGCTCACCGCCCAGCCCCATGACGATGGCGTTGAGGATGCCGATCTGGCCGCTTTCCGGCCCGCGAAAGTCGTACACGAACTTCCAGATCACGCTGGCGCCGACAAAGCTGATGGCCATGGGCATGAACACCAGGGTCTTGGCTGCCGTGCCCCACCACACGCGGTCGGCCAGCACGGCCACCACCAGGCCCAGCGCGGTGGCGGCGGCAGGCACCACCAGCAGCCACAGGGCGTTGTTGCGGATGGTGGTCCAGAACTGCGCGTCGGTCAGCACCCAGTGGTAGTTGGCCAGGCCCACGAACTGCGCGCCCGTGACGTCGTAAAAACTGAGGCGGAAGGTCTCCAGCAGCGGGTAGAGCAGGTAGACCCCCAGCAGCAGCAGGGCGGGCGCCACGAACAACCAGGGGCGGATGCGCGAGCGCCAGGCCTGCCGGTGTGCCAGCGTGCCCACGGGCAGGCGCACGATCTGGTCCACCACGTAGTTGGACCCGGCGAAGTACAGCAGGCACACGCCGATGCTGACCGCCACGGCGGCAAAGGTCTGAAGCAGTTCTTGGTTCATGGCTTACAAAATCGGTGGCGCGGGGGGGCGGGGACGCCGCCCACCCGCTGTGCATTGCACGCTTACTTCAAAGCGTCCCAGCTCTTCTGGATCTCATCGGCCACCTGCTTGGCGCTCTTGCCGCCGGAGTAGTCGACCATGCCCTTCCAGAAGCTGCCCGCGCCCACGGCGCCGGGCATGAGGTCGGAGCCGTCAAAGCGGAAGGTGGTGGCCCCGAGCAGGATCTCGCCTTGCTTCTTGAGCATCTTGTTGGCGTATTTGTTCACGTCCGCGCCCTTGTGCGGGGTGATGAAGCCGCCTTCGGCCATCCAGATTTCATGCGACTGGGGGTGCTGCAGGTATTCCATGAAGGCGCGCGCACCCTTGCTGTCCTTGGTGATGGTCATGATGGTGCCGCCACCCAGTACCGGGTTGCCCAGCTTCTTGCTGGCGAACGAGGGGAAGTAGAAAAAGTCCGCCTCGTCCTTCTTGCCGTCCGGGAAGAAGGCGGGGATGAAGCTGGCCTGGCGGTGCATGTAGCACTTCGGGGGCGAGCCGAACATGCCCTTGGGACTGTCCTTGAAGCTGACCGTGGCCACGGCCTTGGCGCCGCCGTCCACATAGGCGTCGTTGCGGGCGATGGCACCGTAGGCTTCGATGGCTTCCACCACGCGCGGGTCGTTGAACTTGACCTTGTTGCTGACCCAGCCGTCGTACACGTCGGGGGCTTGGGTGCGCAGCATGAAGTCTTCCACCCAGTCGGTGGCGGGCCAGCCGGTGGCGGCGTCGCTGCCCAGGCCGATGCACCAGGGTTTGCCGCCGTCGGCGGCGATTTTCTTGGTCAGGGCCTGGAGTTCTTCCATGGTCTTGGGCACTTTGTAGCCCTTTTCCTTGAAGTTCTCAGGGATGTACCAGACCAGGCTCTTGACGTTGACGTTGTAGAACAGGCCGTAGAACTCGTTCTTGCCGTCCTTGTTGGGGTAGGTGCCCAGGTCGGCCCAGGATTCACCCGCTGCGTAGTTTTTCTTGACCCAATCTTTGGTCTTGTCGCCCAGGGGCACCAGCCCGCCGATGGCGGCCATGTTGGCGGCCAGGCCGGGCTGGGGGAACACCGAGATGTTGGAGGGCGAGCCGGCCTTGATGTCGATCACGATCTGCTGCTCGGAGCTTTGCGAGCAGGAATGCTTGATTTTGGCGCCGGTGGCGGCCTCGAACTTGGCGACCACTTTCTTGAACATGCCCTCTTCCGCCCCGGTCCACGGGCAGGTGACGGTGACCACCTCACCCTTGAGGTCGGGTCCCTTGTAGTCCGCGGCCAGCGCCGGTTGCGCCACGGCTGCCGCCAGCGCGCATGCACCGGCGATATGGTGTTTCTTGAACATGCCTAACGTCTCCTCAGTGAAATGCCCCACGGACCATCCGCCGGGCGAAAAAATCAATTGGCCGTGCGGCGCCCCTGCGCGTCAAAGCGGTACAGGTGTTCGGGCGCAAAACCCAGTTGCACGCTGGACCCGGGTTGCCACGGCGCCGTGCCTTCGGTGCGCACGGTGACGTCGCCCAGATCGGGAATTTGCACATAGGCAAAGGTTTCGTTGCCCAGTTGCTCGGCGTGGCGCAGCGTGCCGGACAGGGGGCCTTGCGCATCCACGCGCAGGTGCTCAGGGCGCAGGCCCACGGTGTGGGCCCCCAGGCTCTGGGCAAAGGCACCGCCCAGGAAGTTCATTTGCGGCGAGCCGATGAAACCGGCGACGAACAGGCTGGCGGGCTGGTGGTAGAGGTCCAGCGGGCGGCCCACCTGCTCGATACGGCCCTGGTTGAGCACCACGATCTTGTCGGCCAGGGTCATGGCCTCGACCTGGTCGTGGGTGACGTAAACCATGGTGGCGCCCAGGCGGCGGTGCAGCGTGGCCAGCTCGACGCGCATCTTGGTGCGCAAGGCGGCGTCCAGGTTGGACAAGGGTTCGTCAAACAGGAACACCTTGGGGTTGCGCACGATGGCGCGGCCAATGGCCACGCGCTGGCGCTGACCGCCTGAGAGGGCCTTGGGCAGACGCTGCAGGTAGGGCGTGAGCTGCAGGATTTCGCTGGCTTCGCGCACCCGCTGGTCGATCTCGGCCTTGGGGATCTTGGCGATCTGCAGGGCAAAGGCCATGTTGTCGTACACCGTCTTGTGCGGGTAGAGGGCATAGCTCTGGAACACCATGGCCACGCCGCGGCGGGCAGCGGAGACCTCGTTCATGCGCGCACCGCCAATGCGCAGGTCGCCCCCGGTGATTTCTTCCAGGCCCGCGATCATGCGCAGCAAGGTGGTCTTGCCGCAGCCCGAGGGGCCCACGAACACGACGAATTCGCCGGGCTCGATGTCCAGGTCCACCCCATGGATGACCCGGTGACTGGCGTAACTTTTTTCAATGGCGCGCAAGCGCACGTCGGACTGGTTCATACCCTTCAACCCCACAGACTTCACCCAACAAGACGTAGTTGACTCAACCAAAAACGGTTTTGATCTTACCAAAAACGTTTTTGAAAGCACTTGGTAGAAACCCGAATGCCCACACACACGGTGAATTCGGGTTTTTCATGGCAATTCTTGAAAACGTTTTCAAAATTGTAGCCCAATGACCGGAAATGGCACTACGGGAAAACACGGAGGGGCCAGCGCTGGCCCGGCCTGCGGGTGCGTGAAGCGCGGTGAAACACCGCGCCGGTAAAATGCGCCCCTTGCCACCCTGCCACCTGCGGCACCTCCACTGCCGTCTTCACGAGGACGCGGGAGCGCGCGGCCCCACTGGCGTGCCCGGCACGGCGCCCACAGCGCTGCCCCTTCTGCCCTGGCCACTGACCGAGCCTTGTTTATGTCTTTTACGCTTGAAACGCGCCGCCGGCGCACCTTTGCCATCATTTCCCACCCGGACGCAGGTAAAACGACGCTGACGGAAAAGCTGCTGCTGTTCTCGGGTGCGATCCAGATCGCGGGCTCGGTGAAGGCGCGCAAGGCCAGCCGCCACGCCACCTCCGACTGGATGGAGATCGAGAAGCAGCGCGGCATTTCGGTGGCCAGCTCGGTGATGCAGATGCAGTACCGCGAGCACGTCATCAACCTGCTCGACACCCCGGGCCACAAGGACTTTTCGGAAGACACCTACCGCGTGCTCACCGCCGTGGACTCGGCCCTGATGGTGATCGACGCCGCCAACGGGGTGGAAAGCCAGACGCGGCGCCTGATCGAGGTCTGCCGCCAGCGCGATACGCCCATCATCACCTTCGTGAACAAGATGGACCGCGAGGTGCGCGACCCGCTGGACATTCTGGACGAGGTGGAGCGCGAGCTGGGCATGCCCTGCGTGCCCATGACCTGGCCGGTGGGCCAGGGCAAGGGTTTTGGCGGCATCATCAACCTGCACACGCAGACCATGTCGGTGTTCGAAGCGGGGAGTGAACGCCGCCCGCAGGAGTTCGAGCACATCCGCCTGGCCGACACCGAGGTGCTCCAGGCCCGCTTTGGCAGCAATTTTGATGCCGCCATTGACGGCATGGAGCTGGCCACCGGGGCCTCGCCCGCGTTCGACCGCGAGGCCTTTCTGGCGGGCAAGCAGACGCCCGTATTCTTCGGCTCGGGCGTGAACAATTTCGGTGTGATGGAGGTGCTGGACGCGCTGGTGGACCTGGCCCCCAGCCCCAAGAGCCGCACCAGCAATGCCGTGGTCAACCGCCAACCGCAGACCACCGAGGTGCAGCCCGACGATGGGGCGTTTTCGGGCGTGGTGTTCAAGGTGCAGGCCAATATGGATGCCAACCACCGCGACCGCATTGCCTTTGTGCGCGTGGCCTCGGGCAAGTACACGCCGGGCATGAAGCTCAAGGTGATGCGCACCGCCAAGGAACTGCGCCCGACCAGCGTGGTGACCTTCATGAGCCAGCGCCGCGAGGCGGTGGACGAAGCCTATGCGGGCGACATCATCGGCTTTACCACCCATGGCGGGGTGCAGTTGGGCGACACCATCACCGACGGCAGCGTGAACCTGCTCTACACCGGGCTGCCCTTCTTCGCCCCCGAAATGTTCATGACCGTTGTGCTGAAGAACCCGCTGCGCACCAAGCAACTGCAGCAGGGCCTGGCCCAGCTGGGTGAGGAAGGCGCGATCCAGGTGTTCAAGCCCGAAGCCGGGGGCAATATGCTGCTGGGCGCGGTGGGGCAACTGCAGTTCGAGGTGGTGCAGCACCGCCTGAAAACCGAATACGACGCCGACATTCGCCTGGAGGGCTGCCAGTACACCGGCGCGCGCTGGATCACCGCCGACAAGGCCGAAGACCTGAAAACCTTCTGCAACACCTATCCACTGCGCATGGCGCGCGATGCCGCCGACACCCTGGCCTACCTGTGCACCAGCCCCTACGACGTGCGCCTGGCGCAGGAGCGCTTCCCCAAGATCCACTTCCACCCGCTGCGCGAGCACGCGGGGCTGGCGCTGCAGAGCGCGGGGTGATGCGCGGGTCAATGTCAGAAGTCGACCATTGATGCGCCTTGAAACCAAACGATCTGTGACACATAATTCACAAACAGATGTTTGAAGTTCTGGCCTATCAAAACGATCAAGGTGAAAAGCCCTACGCAAAGTGGCTTGCGTGCTTGGCAGATCGACAAGCGAAGGCCCGTGTGCTGGTGCGAGTGGGCCGGATGGCAGGTGGCAACTTTGGCGACTGCAAACCGGTTGCCGATGGTGTTTGGGAATTGCGTATTGACTGGGGGCCAGGCTACCGCGTGTATTACGCACAGTCTGGCAAGCGCTTGATCTTGCTGCTCACAGGGGGTGACAAGCGAAAACAGCAGGCCGATATAGATGCTGCTGTCGGTTACTGGAACGACTGGAAAAGGAAGAACGCCAAATGAAAGCCTCGCAAGCGCACGACGAAACGGTGGTCGAGATGCTCAAAGCCGACCCGGAGATGGCCGACGTGTACCTGGCGGCGGCGCTGGAGGAAGCCAACCTGCCCGGCGGGCAGTTCGCATTGCTGGCCGCCCTGCGCCACATTGCGGAAGCGCAAGGCATGGCGAACGTGGCGGCGAAAGCGGGCATTCCGCGTGAAACCCTTTACCGTGCCTTGTCGCCAAGGGGCAACCCAACCATCAAAACGCTGTTGACAGTGCTGACAGCGGCGGGCTTGCGATTGGGTGTGACGCGCGCTGAGCAACACGTTTGATGCGCCCAAGCGCTGGCCAGTGCAGGCATGGCCCAAGCCAATGAGTGTTCAGCGCAGTTGCGCGATGACCGTCTGGAGCACCGGGTTATGACCGCGAAAACCGCTGGCCGAATTTGGCCGGTTGCCCCAAGCCGCTGTGCTCCGCGCCGTCACACCATTTTCTTCACCACTTGGTAAGATAAATCCTCCACCGGGCGATTGCGCCGGGTCCCTGCCCCCAGCCCGGCTTTGCCGGGTTGGTCTTTTTTGGAGGAAACATGATGGTGTTGCGAACAATGGGCCTGCTGGGCGGCTCACTGCTGCTGAGTGGGACAGCGCTGGCCGAGCAGGTGCAACTGCGCATTCTGGAAACGACAGATGTGCACATGAACCTGCTGAGCTACGACTATTACCAGGACAAGGCCACGGACCAGTACGGGCTGGCGCGGGCCATCACGCTGATCAAGGCGGCGCGCAGCGAGGCGCCCAACAGCCTGCTGTTCGACAACGGCGACCTGCTGCAGGGCAACCCGCTGGGCGACGTGGTGGCCAAGGTGCACCCGCTCAAAGACGGCCAGACGCACCCGGCCTACAAGGTGATGAATGCGCTGGGCTATGACGCCGCCAACATCGGCAACCATGAGTTCAACTTTGGACTGGACTTTCTGCGCCGCGCCATCGCGGGGGCGCAGTTCCCCTATGTGAACGCGAACGTGGTGCTGGCCGATGGCAAGCAGCAGTCCGCCGCGCCCACGCATGCGTTCACGCCCTATGTGATCCTGGAGCGCCAGATGGTGGATGCGCAGGGCCAGCGCCACCCGATCAAGGTGGGGGTGATCGGCTTTGTGCCGCCACAGATCATGCAGTGGGACAAGGCGCACCTGGAGGGGCGCGTGGCCACGCGCGATATGGCCGAGATGGCGCAGAAATACGTGCCCGAGATGCGCGCCAAGGGGGCGCAGTTGGTGGTAGCCATCCCCCACTCGGGCTTTGAAAAGGGCGCGGTGGGCCAACTGGGCGAAAACGCCGTGTCCAAACTGGCCGATATTGCCGGGGTGGATGCCATTTTGTTTGGCCACTCGCACGCCGAATTTCCCAGCAAGGCCTTTGCCAACCACCCCAAGGCGGACGTAGAGCGCGGCACCATCAACGGTGTGCCTGCGGTGATGCCGGGACGCTGGGGCGACCACCTGGGCGTGATCGACCTGACGCTGGACAACAGCACGGGCAGTTGGAAGGTGGTGGGCAGCCGCGCGCACATCCGCCCCATTTATGACCGTGCGGCCAAGAAGTCGGTCGCAGACGCGGACCCCATGGTGCAAGACCTGGTGGGCACAGAACACCAGCAGACGCTGGACTATGTGCGCAACAAGGTGGCGGTGAGCAGCGCGCCCATCTACAGCTATTTCGCCCAGGTGGCGGACGACCCTTCGGTGCAGATCGTTTCCAACGCGCAAATCGCCTACGTCAAGCGCGCCATGCAGGGCACGGACTATGAAAAACTGCCGGTGCTGTCGGCGGCGGCGCCCTTCAAGGCCGGGGGGCGCCAGGGCTGGGGCTATTACACCGACATCCCGGCCGGGCCCCTGGCGATCAAGCACGTGGCCGACCTCTACATCTACCCCAACACGCTCAAGGCCATGCTGCTCACCGGCGCAGAGGTGAAGGAGTGGCTGGAGATGGCGGCGGGCCAGTTCCGCCAGATTGACCCGCAGGGCGCTGCGCAGCAGCCGCTCATCAACGAGGCCTTTCCGTCCTACAACTTCGATGTGATCGACGGGGTGGAGTACGAGATCGACGTGACGCAGCCGGCGCGCTACGCCAGCAATGGGCAGGTGGCCAACCCGCAGGCCCAGCGCATCCGCAACCTGCGCTTTGCGGGCCAACCCATCGACGCCAACGCGCGCTTCATCGTGGCCACCAACAACTACCGCGCCTATGGCGGGGGCAGCTTTCCGGGGCTGACGGCCGCCAAGGTGGTGCTGGACGCGCCGGACGAGAATCGCCAGGCGCTGGTGGACTACCTGAGCATGAGCGAGCGCTTCAGCCCGGACCGCATGGTGAACCCGCGCGCCGACGGCAACTGGCGCATTGCGCCCATTGCCGGGGTGCAGCCCACCTTCCTGTCGTCCAGCGCGGCGGCCAAGCTGCTGGCGCAGCACCCGGGCATTCGCCTGCTCAAGGACAATGGCGACGGCTCGGCGCTGTACGCGCTGGTGCCCTGAACCGGCCCCCAGCCGCCCTGCCGAACCCGCCCTGCCGAACCCGCCGTCCCCTGCCCCACCCGGCCCACGCCTGCAACCATCCACCCCCTCAGCCGCCCATGACCGACCTCAGTGCCCCGCCCGCCCCGACCCTGGCCCCCGCGCCCTTGCCCTTGTCGGCGTGGCCGGCCCAGGAGCGGCGCGCGCTGGTGGGTGTGTTCACGGACATTGACGACACGCTCACCACCCATGGCGAGCTGACGGCGGATGCGCGCGGGGCGCTGCACGCGCTGCGCCAGGTCGGGGTGCGGGTGGTGCCCATCACCGGGCGGCCGCTGGGCTGGTGCGCGCCCTTTCTGGCAGCCGACAACCCGCAGCGCTGGCCGGTGGACGCGATCGTGGCGGAAAACGGCGCAGCGGCCTGGGTGCTCCCCCATTTATGGAAAGAAATTGGCACCCAGCCCGCGTGGAATAAGGGTTCTTTGCTACAAAAACTGTATCAACTGGATGCCCCCACACGCGCGGCGCAGTACCAGCGGCTGCAGGCCGTGGCGGCGCAGGTGGAGGCGGCCCTGCCCGGCGTGCGCCGCTCGCGCGACAGCGATGGGCGCGAGACCGACATTGCCTTTGACTATGCCGAGTTCGACCAGCACCCGCCCGAGACGGTGCAGGCGGTGCTGGCGCTGCTGCGCGCCCAGGGCCTGCACACGGCGGTGAGCAGCATCCACATCCACGGCTGCGTGCAGGCCTTTGACAAGTGGAGCGGCGCGTGCTGGATCGTGCGCACGCTGCTCCAACGCGAGCTGGGCGCGGAGCTGGAACGCTGGGCCTTTGTGGGCGACTCGGGCAACGACCAGCCCATGTTTGCGCACTTTGCCCACAGCGTGGGGGTGGCCAACATCGCCGCCGTGCTGCCCACGCTCACGCACCGCCCGCGCTACCTGTGCCGGGGCGCGCGCGGCGCCGGTTTTGCCGAACTGGCGCAGGCCATTGTGGAGGCGCGGTGAGCGAGCACACCCGCACCCTGGGCCCGCAGGCCACGCTGGGGCTGGCGGCCATTTTTGGCTCGACCTTCTTTTTGCTGGTGGCGCACTTCATGCTCTCGCCGCTGCTGTTGCTGCGCATGAAGGCGGCGGCGCTGTCGAACACCGCCGGGGGGCTGTTTGCAGCGGCAGGCTGGCTGGGCATTTTCCTGATGACGCCCTTTGCCTCGACCCTGGCGCAGCGGCTGGGGCAGCGGCGCGCGCTGTGGGCGTCCAGCGCGGTGGTGAGCGCCGTGGCGCTGGGCTACAGCCTGGTGGACCAGGTGGCGGCTTGGTTTGTGCTGAACTTTGTCTCGGGCGCGGCGATGGCGCTGCGCTGGGTGCTGGCCGAGGCGCTGATTGCGGAGTTCTGCCCCCCAGCGCAGCGCGGGCGCTTTGTGGGTTTTTTCCAGACCCTGGTGAGCAGCACCTTCATCCTGGGACCGGCGGCGCTGGTGGGGGTGGGGCCGCAGCAGGGCAATACCCTGGGGCTGATCGTGGCGGTGTCGCTCTTTGGCCTGGCCTGGACGGCGCTGGTGCCGCCGCTGCCCACGGCGCACGACGCCCACAGCACGCGCACCGGCTGGCAGGGGCTGTGGGCGGCACTGCGCACTGCGCCGCTGGTGATGCTGGTGGGCTTTGTGGGCGGGTTTTTCGAGACCGGGGTGACCGGCATCCTGCCGCTGTACGGGCTGGCGCTGGGCCTGGACGGGGCGCAGGCGGCGCTGCTGGTGTCGGCCAGCGGCCTGGGCGGGGTGCTGATGATGGTGCCCGCAGGCGCCTTGGCCGACCGCTTTGCCGACCCGGTGCGCGGCCGCCTGCGCTTGATGCAGGCGTGCGCCGCGCTGATGCTGGCCGCCACGGCGCTGATGCCCTGGGTGGCGGACACACCGGCGCTGGCCTGGCCGCTGGTGTTCGTGTGGGGCGGTGCCGGCGGCTCGCTGTACACGCTGGTGATGATCGACATCGGCTCGCGCGAAAAGGGCCTGACCCTGGTCAATGCCACTGCGGTGTTGGTGCTGACCTACACCCTGGGCGGGCTGGTGGCATCCAGCGCCAGCGGGGTGCTGCTGGACTATTCGGCGCGGGTGGCCTTTCCGGCGGCGCTGCTGGCGGTGGCGGGCCTGGGGCTGGCGGCGCTGCTGCTCAGCCGCTCTGGGGCAGGCGGCAGGGCAGATCGATCGTGAAGGTGGTGCCCACGCCCACTTCGCTGTGCACCTTCAGGTGCCCGTGCAGCGGGCCGTAGACGATGTTGTGGCTGATGTGCAGGCCCAGGCCGCTGCCGCCACGGCCCAGCTTGGTGGTGAAGAAGGGGTCAAATATCTTGCTGACCACCTCGGCGCTCATGCCGCAGCCGTTGTCCTGCACGGTAATGGTGGCGGTGCCCTCGTGCGCGCTGCAGCGCAGCTGGATGATGCCCGCCGGCTGGTGCTCGAAGGCGTGAAACACGGTGTTGGAGAGCAGGTTGGTGAGCACCTGCCCCAGCGGCCCCGGGTAGGTGTACATGGTGATGCCGGGTTGCAGATCGCGCTGCACCACGATGTTGCGCTTGCCCAGCACGGGTGAGGTGACGGCCAGGATTTCCGAGATTTGCGTGGCCAGATCGAACTCGCGCAGGCGGTCGCTGGTCTGGTCCACCGCCACCTGCTTGAAGCTCTGGATCAGCTCGGCCGCGCGCGTGGCGTTGTGGAAGACGAGGTTCGCCCCTTCGCCCGTTTGCTCCATGAAGCGGTCCAGCCCCTTGCGCGTCAAGGCCCCCTCCTTGGTGGCCTTGGTGATTTCGGCACAGCGCTCCTGCTGGGTGCTGGCGACCATGACGATGTTGCCGATGGGGGTGTTGAGTTCGTGCGCCACCCCGGCCACCAAGCTGCCCAGGGCGGCCATTTTTTCGGCGCGCACCAGACCCTCTTGCGCGTTGCGCAGGTTGTTCAGGGCGTTGCGCGCCTCTTCTTCAGACTCCAGCCCGGCTTCCAGCTCTTCGCGCAGGCGGGAGGTGATGGTGTTGATGGAGCGGGTGAGCGCGCCGAATTCGTCCTGGTTGGGGATGGGCAGCGAAACGATGTCGGTGGCCAGCTCACGGCTGGCGGCATGGTCCAGGGCGTGCTGCAAGGCCTTGACGCGGCGAAACACCAGCCGGTCCACCCCGATCCAGAACACCGCCAGCAAGAAGCCGTTGAGCAGCAGCACCTGCACCACCACCACGCGAAAGGTCTGCGCCATGGCCTGCTGCAAGGGGGCGTCGGACCAGCGCACCTCCAGTGCGCCCATGGGGGTGTTTTCGACCTGGGGGAGGTCCATGCGCAGCACCTCGACGGCGCCGGACGTGTCTGCGCCCGCGTCCTGGGCGCGGGTCAGCCAGGGCTCGCCCTTGGTGTCGAACAGGGTCAGCCGCGTGATCTGGGTGCCGATCTTGGTGTCCATGAGCACCGTGGCGGCGGTCTTGTCGTAGTTCCACATGGCGCTGGCCAGGGGTGCGCCCAACTGCCGGGCCAGGTCGGCCTTGAACTGGGTGCGCTCGTTTTGCAGGCGCTGCTGTGCCAGGCCGTACGACCAGGCACCGATGATGGCGGTGAGCAGCGTGACCACCCCCATGAGCAGCACCGCCAGGCGCAGCCGCACGGAGCGGCGCAGGTTGAAGCGCAACAGGGCGTTAAGCATGCATGCTCCCCGGCCCTCCCCGGCCACGCGCACGCACGCCCCCGAAGCGCGCAGCAGGCGCACCGGGACGCGAACGGTAGCAGTGAGCAACACCCATGCACCAACCTCCGGGTTGTGCGCCGCCCCCCCGCAGCGCAGCCATACCTGTGCACGCCAGTGTACGCCTGTGTCCCCCGGAATTCTGCACTCCGGCGTGGGCGCACGCCCCGCAGCGCCGTCCGGGCCCCCCCGCTCAGCCCCAGGCTTGCAGCACGTTGGCAGCGTTCACACCCACCGCCTGCACGGCGTAGCCGCCCTCGAACACGACCACCGTGGGCAGACCCGTGGCGGCCAGGCGCTCGCCCACGCGCAAATAGTCTTCGCTGCGCAGCAAAAAGCCCGAGATCGGGTCGCCCTCGAAGGTATCCAGCCCCAGGGACAACACCAGGGCCTGGGCGCCGAAGCGCTCAATGGCCTGCAAGGCCTGCTCCAGCGCCTCGGCCCAGCGCGCGTAGCCGCTGCCGCGTGGCAGGGGCAGGTTCAGGTTCGCGCCCTGCCCGGCCCCGGCGCCGGTTTCATCGGCATAACCCAGGTAGAAGGGGTATTCGGTGCGCGGGTCGCCGTGCACGCTGGCAAAGAACACATCGGGGCGGTCATAGAAGATGGCCTGGGTGCCATTGCCGTGGTGGTAATCGATGTCGAGCACCGCCACGCGCGCCACGCCGCCATCGCGCAGGTGCTGCGCGGCCAGGGCGGCGTTGTTCAGGAAGCAGTAGCCGCCAAAAAAGTCGGCCCCGGCGTGGTGGCCGGGCGGGCGGCTCAGGCAGAAGGCGGCGCGCTGCCCGTCCAACACCGCCTGGGCGCTGCTCAGGGCGCAGCGCGCGCCGTGCAGGGCCGCGTCCCAGGTGCCTGCCGTCAGGGGCGTGCCGGCGTCCATGGAGTACAGGCCCATGCGGGCCGAGAAGTTCTCGGGTTCGAGGTCATGGCGCAGAGTGCGCACCGGCCACACGGAGGGCAGCGCGTCCTGCGTGGCATGGGCCGGGTCCAGCGCCACCCATTGCGCCCAGGCGGTCTGCAGGAAGCGCAGATAGCGTGCGCTGTGCACGCGCTCCAGCAGCGCCACGTCCCATGCGGCGGGATCGGCCACCGGGCCCAGGCTGCGGCTTTGCAGTTCGGCCAGCACATAGTCGGCGCGCGCGGGCACCTCGTGGCAGGGCACCAGGTGGCCACGGAACATTTCCACCTGGCCCTGGTGGCGGGGATGGAGGGTGTTGTAGAAGGTGATCATGGGTATGAAGCCTCAATCGAGTGGCCCAAACCGTCCGGTTTGGAAGTCATGGATCGCCTGCACGATCTCTTCGCGGCTGTTCATGACAAAGGGGCCCTGCACGCCCTGGCATTCGCCAGCGATCAGCCGCGCGCTGCCCGCCCCGGGCAATGGCACAGTGGGAATCTGGTCGGCGGTGATGGGCTGGTAGGCCGGTGCCGCCATCTTGCGGCGCGCAGGCAGGTTCACCCACAGTTGCACCAGCTCGAAGGGGCCGCCGCCCCCACTGGAGTCGCGGTGCGACACGCCGCCGTCATAGACGATGGTGACGGTCTCAAAGCCAGGGGGCGGGTGCGGCCCCACGCCACGGCGCTGGGCCGTGGGGCCAAACTGGGTCGGCCCGGCGTAGTCCAACTTCAGAAAGGGCGACAGCTCTTGCGCAATGTCGTTGTACGAAAACAGATTGCGCACCGGAAAACCGTCATCCACCCAGTAGCTGCCCTGGCTGCGCTGGACGAAGGCAAGGTTTTTCATGGAAGGCTCCGGTGGTGGGTGATGGCGCCATGGTGCCGCAGCCTGCGGGGGGTGCGCTCTACTCGGCCAGGTCTGTGGCAATCAGCCGGAACTCTACTCCTATCTTTGACCACATTTGATATTTGTCGTAACATACAAACAATTCCTCAGAAGGAGCCCCCCACATGTCTGTTCACACCTTCTCCAGCCGCGACTTCACCCGCGACGTGTCCAGTGCCAAACGCGCCGCCGCAGAGGGCCCCGTGTTCATCACCGACCGCGGCCGCCCTGCTTACGCGCTGCTAACTATCGACGACTACTACCGCATGGTCGGGCAAGGTGAGCCATCCCTATTGGCGGTGATGGACCAGATTGCCGGTGGCGACGGTATCGAATTTGACGCACCACGCCTGAACATCACCACCCGCGCCGCCGAGCTGGAATAGGCGGGCTGCATGTTCCTTCTGGACACCAACGTCATCTCGGAACTGCGTCAAGGCAAGCCCAACCAGTCTGCCGAAGTGCGCAACTGGGCGGCGCAACACCGCGCCAGCATGCTGTACCTGAGCGCCATCACCATCCTGGAGCTGGAAAAAGGCATCCTGCTACTGGAGCGGCGAACCCCACCACAAGGCGCAGCGCTTCGGGTGTGGCTGTCCGGTGTGCGGACAGCTTTCGCGGGACGCATCCTGCCCTTCACCGAGCAAGCCGCAAGCGTGTGCGCCGCACTGCACGTGCCCGATCCGCGGTCTGAGCGCGATGCCATGATTGCCGCGACCGCGCTGGAGCATGGGTTTACCGTGGCCACGCGCAATACGCAAGACTTTGTGAACACCGGGGTGCAGTTGATCAACCCATGGGGGAAATAGGCCGCTAACCCCAATACTGTTCAGATACGAAGCACCGGTGTTGGGTGGTGCTTTTGATGAAGGGCTTCCCCGCGATGGCGTACGTTGAAGTTACTCATTTTGCGCTTGACGCCGCGAGGGTTGCTGTGGCCGCGACT
>JBQTHH010000043.1:0-44445 GCA_052390055.1 Rhodoferax sp. | reverse complement strand
ATACAGGGACGTCCGGCGTGCCGTTCCTTCTGATGGTGAGCGCCCGCACCGCTCCCCTTACCCTGTTCCTTGCCAATCCGTGGCTCACAGCAGGCTACGTTGACCACGCCCCCAATTCAATCGAAGGCCGCTAATCATGTATATCGGAAAGAAAAATGGTGCCAATGTAGTCATTGGCGATGTTCCCCAAGAAGTGCTCGCCTCGCCCGAGTTCCGTGCTCAATTCGACGCGATTCAACTCTCTGCAGCAGGCGCTCGCAAGCACTGCGCCGCCCACATCGAGCGCTACTACCCCGCCCACAAGCAGCTCAACACCCTGCGCAAGGGCGATGCGACCGAGGTCGCAAAGATGGGCGCGTTCATCGACGCCTGCCGCGCCTGGAGCAACGGCGAGGCCCCCGACCCCGCAGCCCTTGAGGCAATCCAGCCGTGAACTGGCCGCACCTGACCCACTACACCGATGCCCTGCCCGAGGGCGTCGGCGGCGAGGCGCGTGGCCCCCTGGTACGCATCCGCACGGAATACCGGGCGGACCAGGGCATCCACGCGCATGAGTACGAGCACGTGCGCCAGTGGTGGACCTTGGGCTTGCTCGCGGCAGTCATCATTACTGCGCTGCCCTCGGCGGCCCAGTTCGCCCCGCTGGGCTTCGTTGCCCACCCGCTGGCGTACGCACTGTGGCCGCGTTACCGGCTGTGGGCCGAGGTGCAGGCCTACCGTGTCCAGATGCGCCACCCGGATGCCACAGGCAGCCACCTGACGCTGGAAGCCGCCGCCGAGCGCCTGGCGAGTCCGCGCTACCGGCTCGGCATCACGCCCGCCGATGCGCGTCGGCTGCTGGCCTGAAGGGAGGGAAAGAGCAACTGAAAAAAGAGGAAGCGACCGCCCGGTGTTAGAGCACCGGACGGACCCGCAGACTTGCAGCAGACCTGCAAACCATTGGCCAGGGCTTCCCCACCCGTGCACGAGCGGGATGGAGTCTATGGTGGTTTTGACAATAGGAAAAGGTTTTGCGAATGCTGCAAGCAAAAGAAATCCGCTGCGGTCAGTGCCAGCGCAAGCTGGCAACCGGCCTCTACATCGAACTCACCATCAAGTGCCCGCGTTGCCGGGCGGTGAACCACCTGAAGGCCCCGAGCCTCCCCCCTGAGCGCCCGCGAGCGCCCCGACAAGGAGAACCCGATGGACGCCAGTCCGATCATCCCTTGGCTCGGCGGTAAGCGCCGCCTGGCCGACAAGCTGCTGCCGCTGTTCCCGAAGCATGAGTGCTACGTGGAGCTGTTCTGCGGCGGGGCGGCGTTGTACTTCCTGCGCCATGTCCCGGCCCCGGTTGAGGTGCTGAACGACGTGAACGGAGAACTCGTGAACCTGTATCGGGTCGTGCAAAGCCACATGGAAGAGTTCGTCAGGCAATTCAAATGGGCGATCAGCAGCCGCGAGGTGTTCAAGTGGCAGCAGATGACGCGTCCGGAGACGCTGACCGACATTCAGCGGGCAGCGCGGTTCTATTACCTCCAGCACCATGCGTTTGCGGGCAAAGTGAGCGGGCAAACCTTCGGCACCGCCACCACCGGCCCGGCCATCAACCTGTGCCGGATCGAGGAGAACCTCAGCACCGCGCACCTGCGACTAGCAGGCACCTACGTCGAGCACCTGTCTTGGCAAGACTGCCTGAAGCGCTACGACCGTCCACATACATTTTTCTATGCCGATCCACCCTACTGGCAAACGGAGGGCTACGGCGTACCCTTCGAATTCGACCAATACGAACAGTTGGCTCATACGATGCGGAGCTGCAAGGGCCAGGTGATGGTCAGCATCAATGACCACCCAGACATTCGGGCGGCCTTCAACGGTTTCTGGATGGAGGGGCTGGACATCAAGTACAGCACCGGCAATGCGCACGGCGCACCGGAAACCAGCCGCGAACTGGTGATCACCAACTGGGAGCCGGACGCCCTCGGTGGCCTGTTCTAGCCCGCGAAAGTGCAATTCACTTGCAGATGCTGGAAAATGAAAGCTGTCCCATTTATCGCGCGTGGAGGCGGTCAATTTTCGCGCCGCGCTTCATGCTCCGCCTCCTCCAAGCTCTCTCCGGGCTCCATCCCTTCCTCCATGGCTGCCAGCATATTGGCCAGGGCCTCCTCCCGGCTGGAGAAAGGCCCGAACTCCTTGCGTCCATCCCCGGCCAGCCAGTGGTAGCCGTCCGGCCTCAGCACGACGTGCCCGGCCGCGACCTCTGCACCCGCCGCATCGGGCACATCACCATCGGCGCCATCCTCCGGCTGCGGTTGTGGGTCTTCCGAATTCACAATACCCTCCTGTGGCGCTAGCCATCCAAGCCAGAGCCCGACCATCCTGCGGCCAGCGCCCACGCGGCGGGAGGGTGCTGTCCCGCGGCCCAGGCCCAGAGCCCAACATCCGAGGGTCCGCCCTGTGCGGGACATTGTGGAGCTTTTCCGCCCGGGTGTCACGCGTCGGCCGTGGCGGCGCCCAGCCGCCGCGCCGTCTCCTGCCGGGCCCAGTCAAACTCGGCGCGCACGGCACGCACCACCGCATCGACCTTGGGCAGATGGCGCAGGCGCCGGTGGCACACCAGGTGCAGCTGCGCCTGCGCGGCCGGCCCCAGGTCAAAGGGCAGGCAGCGCAGTTGCTGCACCAGCGCCCAGCGGTGGTAGATGGCGGCCTCCACCATGGCGCCGGCACCGGCCTGGCAGGCGCTGCGCTGCACGTTGTAGTCGTTGCTGGCCAGCACGGGCGCGAACCCGTCGATGGCGCTGGCCAGGGCGCGGGGCGCGGGCAGGTGCGCCCAGTCCGAAGTCCAGCTCACCCAGCGCAGTTGCGACAGCGTGCAGTCGGCGCGCAAGGTGTCGGCATAGGCTGGCGCGGCAAACACCCGCGCCGGCCCCTCGATGCGGTCAAGCACGATCAGATCGCCGTCCTGCGGCGCCTGGGTGCGCAAGGACAGGTCGGCCTGCGCGCGCGCCAGGTCCAGCACGTCCACCCCGGACAGGATGTCGATCTGCAGCCCCGGGTGCTGCCCCAGCAACTGGGCCGCAAAGGGGGCCAGAAAATCCTGCGCCACCCCGGGCGGCGCGGCGATGCGCACACGCCCCTGGGGCGTGCTGGGCACCCGTGCCGCGCTGGCGGCGGCCTCGGCGGCCCACTCCGCCATGCGCTGCGCCGCAGGCAGCAGGCGCTGGCCCAGGGGGCTCAGGCGCACACCCTGGGGCTGGCGCACCAGCAGCGGCTCGCCCAGGCGGGCTTCGAACTCGGCCATGCGCCGGCTCAGCGTGGCCTGGCCCAGGCCCAGGGCGCGCGCGGCGGCGCTGAGGCTGCCCCCCTCGTGCACCGCCACCAGCAAGCGCATGTCGTCCCAGCGCCAATCATCCATACCAATCCATTTCTGGATGCACCCATCCGTTATTTTGGAATTGCCTCACCAAAAATGAATATATACGATCACCCGCCATGCACACCACCATTTCTCCGCCCCCTGACCGGCCCGTCCAGGGCCGTCCCCGCATCGCCCTGGGGCGTGCACGGCGCACCCTGCTGGCTGCCGCGCTGGCGCTGGGCGCAGCCGCCTGCACCCAGAGCAGCCTGCCCGTGGCCACCACCGCAGCGCTGGGCCAGCCCAGCACCCTGGCGCGCATGGAAGCGCTCATGGACCAGCCCGGCCCGGTGCAGCTACAGACCCATACCGCCGCGCACTGGGCCGTGAACCTGGGCGGCCTGCTCAACCTGCGCCACGAGGCGGCCCAGGCCGCCGCACTGCAGGACCGCAGCGAACCGATTGCGCTGTACGCCCACGTGCTGCGCCACCCCCAGCAGGGTGTGTACTGGGTGGATTCCGGCCTGTCGCTGGACGTGCTGCGCCACCCCCAGGCGCATGGCCTGAATTGGCTGCTGTTGCGCCTGATGCCGCTGGACCAGCTCCAGAGCGTGCCGGGACAGGACAGCGCCAGCCTGGCGCGCAGTGCGGCACCGCGCGCCGTGTTCCTGACCCACCTGCACCTGGACCACATCCTGGGCATGCCCGATCTGGACCAGGGCGTGCCGGTGTACGTGGGCCCGATGGAGTCGCGCCACCGGGGCGTGAAAAACGCCTTCGTGCAAGGCCCCACCGACGCCCTGCTGGGGCCGCAGCGCGCGCTGCGGGAATGGCCCGCTGGCAGCGGCACGGCCCCCCTCCCTGGCAGCGCAGCCAGCCCCGGCAACAGCCCGCAGGCAGGCCCGAACGCTGGCAGCGGGACGGGGGCGGGCATTGCCGCGGTGTGGGACGTGTTCGGCGACGCCAGCGTGTTTGCCCTGCACACCCCCGGCCACACCCCGGGCAGCATGAGCTACCTGGCGCGCACGCCCCAGGGGCCGGTGCTGATGGTGGGCGACACCAGCCACACCGCCTGGGGCTGGGAGCACGGCGTGGAGCCCGGCAGCTTTACCGCCGACGCCAGCGCCAACCGCGCCGCCCTGCTCGCCCTCAAGGCCCTGGTGCAGCGCCACCCCGGCACCCAGGTGCGCCTGGGCCACCAGGCGCTGGGCGAGACCGCGCCGCGCTGACCGCGCCCCCACCATCGCGGGCCCGCCCCCGCTGCCGCCCTTTTTTCGACCTCGGTGCACGCCCCTTGCGGCATGCGCCGGGACCCCCTGCCGCCCCAAGGGAGCCACACCATGACCCCACCCCGCACGCCACCCACGCCCACTGCCAGCTCCGCTACCGCCGCCGCCATCGCCCCGCCCCCCGGCGGCCGCGCCCTGGCCCCCGCTGCGGCCACCGCCCTGCTGGTATTTTTCAGCACCGGCGTGGCCTTGTACGCCCTGCTCAACACCCTGCTGAGCCCTTTGGGCAGCGGTTTCCCCGAAGCCATGGCGGCGGGTTTTCGCGCCCGCCCCTGGAGCCTGTACGCCCACGCCCTGGCCAGCGCCCTGGCCCTGGCGCTGGGGCCGCTGCAGTGGTGGAGCCAGCGCACGCGCCGCCTGGCCTGGCACCGCGCCCTGGGGCGCGCTTACATGGCCTGCATGCTGGTGGGGGGCATGAGCGGCCTGCACCTGGCGCTGGGCGCCTGGGGCGGCCCCCTGGCGCGCAGCGGCTTTGCCGTGCTGGCGCTGGCCTGGATGGGCAGCGCGGCGCTGGCGCTGCACCACATCCGCCGCCGCGACGTGGCGCAGCACCGGCGCTGGATGCAGCGCAACTACGCCCTCACCTTCGCCGCCGTGACGCTGCGCCTGTACATGCCGCTGTCGGGCCTGCTCGGGCTGGACAGCTACCAGAGCTATGCCGTGGTCGCCTGGCTGTGCTGGGTGCCCAACCTGGCGCTGCTGCTGTGGTGGCAGAAATATCTGTCAAAAAATGGCACCAGCCCGCGTATTTATTGATGATGGCGCTATGTTTTATATAGCAATTGACGGCATCACGGCAGCCATGCCTGCAACTGCGCGGCCTGGGGCTGGCCGGTGAAACGCTGCAGCCGGCCCTGGCGGTCCACCAGCACCACGTAGGGTGTGACGTTGCGCCACTTCGGGTCCACGCTGTGGCGGATCTCGGGCTCGAAGCCGTCAAAGGCGTAGGCGCGCGTCACGCCGCTGTAGTGGCGCAGATGGGCCAGGGCCTGCGGACCCTGGGCGTCCATCACCACGGCGGCCAGTTCCACGCGCTGGCCGCTGGCGCGCACCGCGTCGTGCAAGGCCTCGAAGGCCAGCGGGCAGGTCGGGCAGTGCGTGGTGGAAAACACATAGGCCGCCGGGCGCGGCCCCTGCGCCAGCAGCTGGGCCCAGGTGTTGGTATCAAAACGCAGCGTGCCGCGAATGGGCGGCTGCGCCCCCGAGGGATGGGCGTGGGCCTGCGATGCCACCAGGCTTGTCCCCGCCGCGGCACCCGGGACCGCGTGTTGCGCCCAGGCACCCACGGGGATGCCCGCCACGCAACAGGCCCAGCCCAAGGCCCAGCACCGCGCCCAGGCGCCACGGCGCGGCGCCAAGCGCCCACGCCTGTCCACCATGTCAGAACGCCAGTTCATGGATCTGTGCCTCCTGTGCCGTGCGCCACACCACCACCATGCGCGCGCCATGCTGGGCCAGGCGCGGGAAATCGTTCGGGCCCTGGGCCTGGCCCAGCTCGCGCAGGGCAAAGCTCTGGCCGCCGTCACTGGAGAGCCAGGCGCGCAAGCGGGTCAGCGCCCCTTGCGAACTGCGCCACACCACGGCCACGCGCTGGCCCTGGGCCAGCACGTCGGCGTGCTCGGCCATCTCGTCGGGCAGGGCGCGCACGCTGGCCACGTCGGGCGTGCCATCCGCGCCCAGGCGCCCGTAGCGCACGGCCGGGTCGTCCTCGGTGCCCTGCTTGCGCACCCCGAACCAGACCGCGTGGAAGCCGCCTTGGGCGCTGGCACTCAGGGCGGGTCCATGGTGCGGGCAGGCGTCGATGCGCCAGTCGTCCAGCGTGGCGCGCACCGGCGCGGGGTTGGTCTTGCCCTCGGTGTCCAGCGCCACCAGGGCGTGGTCGCGGATGTTGGGCTCGAACACATGGCGCCACATGGCGCGCACCGTGCCGTCCACCCCCGGGGCCAGGGCGATGCGGCAGCACTCGCAGGAATGGTCGGCCACGCGGATGTCAGGGCCGAAGCTGGCGCCGCCGTCGAGCGAGACATTGCGGTAGATGGCCGCGCCCCGGTAGCTGGGTTTGCCATTCACCTTGGGGGCGCGCTCCAGGTCGCGCTTGTCCACCCACAGGGTGTGCAAGGCGCCCTGGCCGTCGAACGCGATGGCGTCAAAGCGGTGCGTGATCTCCTGCCGGTCGGCGTGCACGATGAAGGGCGCCGAGAAGGTCTGGCCGCCGTCCACCGAGCGCAGCATGCGGATGTTGCCGGTGTAGGGGCGCGGCGTGGGCTGGGTGTAGCTGATGACCGCCACCCCGTCCTTGCCAAAGGCGATCTTGGGGCGGCTCTCGCCATCTGCCGCGATGGGCATGGCGCCCTGGGTGTCGAGCACGCGCGCCGCCGACCAGCGCGTGGAGCCGCTCCCTTGGGTGGGCTGCACGAACAAGGCGCCGTGCGCGTCCAGGCCCACCAGCCACAAACGCCCGTCCGGGCCAAAGGCCACGCCGCTGCCCAGCGCGCCTTTGGCGTGTCCGCCCGTGGCCGGGGGAGCGGCCTGGGCCGTATGGGGCGCAGGGGCTGCAGGCGTGCTGGCGCCATCGGGCGCGGGGGTGGCGGCCTGCGCCAGCACGGCGCTGGCGGCCAGCAGCCAGGAAATCCATTTCTTCATCATTGCATTGCTCCGTTGGGGGTTCACACCGGGTTCAGGAATACGTGGGTCTGCCGCTTGGCAAAGGCGCGTGTGCGCCGATCTGGAACAGCCGTGCGGCCAGTGGCTGGCGCATCGGCTGCCGGTTCTCGCGGCAGACGCCTTGTGCGTCCACCGCCAGGCAGTGCGGGAAGGGCTTGACCTGTGGTGCCCCCGGCTGCGGGGACGCGGCTGGCCTTGCCCCAGGCGCACCAGGGCGGGTTCAGAGCCCGCGCAGGCGCTCGGACCGGCGCGCGCCAGGTGCTGGCGCACGCACTGGCCCGAACGGGCTCAGGCTCAGGCGTGCGCAGGGGGGCCGCGGGGCGGCAGGGGGGCGGCCACGCGCGTGGCCCGGGGCGCCGCGTGGGCAGCCCAGGGCGCGGGCCCGGCGGGCAAGGCGCTGGCCGCGCCAGCCAGCGCAGGCGCCGGTGGCGGGGCCACGGCAGCGCACAAGGGGCAGTCCAGCCCCATGGGGCGCGGGGCGGCGCCGGGGTCGCCCCCGTTGGCGGGGTCGGCATCGGCCATGGCCACCAGCACCGAACCGGCGCCCGAGCACACCAGCATGGCGTTGCGCGCGCTGGCCTCGGGGTTGATCAGGGGCGCAGCCACTGCAACGCCCAGCACCCACACGAACCACGCCAGGACCAGGCGGGCAATGAGGGGGCGTTGGCGCAGGCGGTGCATGGGGCGATTGTCACCCAGGCGCGGCGCGCGGCTCTTGCCCCAGGTCAAGTTTGGCCGATGCGGTCGCGCCTCAAAACGCTTTCAGGTAGCGCTGGCAGGCTCGGGGGCAGCGCGGCGCACCTGGCCCGGGGTCATGCCGGTCCAGTGCCGAAAGGCGCGGTGGAACACCGCCGGGGAGCTGAAACCCAGGGCGTCGGCCAGCGCGGCCAGGGGCAGCGCGCCATGGGCCAGGTGCAGCAGGGCGAGGTCGCGGCGCAGCGCGTCCTTGATGGACTGGAAGGAAAGCTGTTCGTCCTGCAGGCGGCGCATGAGGGTGCGCGGCGACAGGTGCAGGCGCTGCGCCACGTCGTCCAGGCTGCGGCCCAGGTCGGCATGCAGCAGTTCGCGCACCTTGAGCCCCAGGGCGTGCTCGTGGTAGGCGGTAAAGATCCAGTCCCGTGGCGCGCGCTCCAGGAAGGCGCGCACTTCGGTGGCCTGGCGCTGCCCGCGCTGCGCGCCCAGCTCGGCGGCAAAGCGGATGCACGAGTGCTGCGCGCCAAACACCACCGGGGCCGGAAACAGCACCGCGTAGTCGGGCGCGAAGGCCGGGCGCGCAAAGGCGAAGGCCACCTGCTGCACCGGCACTTCGCGCCCCAGCAGCCAGGAGACGATGCCGTGCGTGAGCTTGAGCAGCAGCGCGTGGCCAAAGCGCTGCACCGCCACGGCGGGGCTGCGCGGCACCAGCGCTAGGCCCAGGTGCTCGGGGCTGCTGCGCAGCTCCAGACGGTAGTCGTCGAGCAGCAGGTTCCAGAACTGGGTGAAGCGGTACAGGGCCACCCGGATCGAGGGCGCCCCCATCACGCTGCGCACGATGTACTTGAGCGAGCCGGTGCGGATCGGGCGGCTCCACAGGCCCATCATTTCATCGCCCGTGGCGGCGGCGCTTTCCTGGTACAGGCGCACGATCTGGTCGTGCGTGAGCCGGTAGCCGGGGTGGCCCATGAAGGCGGTGGCGATGCCGGCCTGGCGCAGGCACTGGTCCAGCACGGCTGTCGGGCACTGGGCGCGCAGGCTGTCGAGCCAGTCCTGCACCAGGGCCAGCGAGACGGTGGCCGTGCGGCCCTGGGGCCAGAGCGCTGGCACTGCGGCGCCGATTGTCGGTTTTTGCAAATTCATCGTCACCATTGGTCATTGAATGCGGTGCCGCCAGACCCTAAGCTGATACCCAGCCGCACCGCCATGCGGGCCTGTCACAGAGAGAAAACGCAGCCTTGCGCCCCAGCATGGAGCGAGGGGCAGCGCGCGCGCCGCCACGGCAGGCCTCCAATGGTATGGCGGTTTTAGCAAACCAAGCAGGAGAGCACCCCATGAGCACACCGTTTTTGCGCACCTCGGAACAAGGCCCCATCGGCGTCGTCGTCCTCGACCGGCCCGCCCAACGCAACGCGCTGGACGAAAGCGCCATTGCGGAAATCGACGCCTACTTCTCTCAACTGCCGCGCCACCTGCGCGCCATCGTGCTGGCCGCCGAGGGCGCGCACTTCTGCGCCGGGCTGGACCTGAAGGAGCACCACGACCAGGAGCGCGGCGCGCTGGAGTTCTGGCGCGTGTGCCAGGCCTGGCACCACGCGTTCGACAAGATGCAGCACGGCGGCGTGCCGGTGATCGCCTGCCTGCAAGGCGCGGTGGTGGGCGGCGGGCTGGAGCTGGCCAGCGCCGCCCACGTGCGCGTGGCGGACCAGAGCACCTTCTTTGCCCTGCCCGAAGGCACGCGGGGCATCTTCACCGGCGGAGGCGCCACGGTGCGCACGGCGCGCATCATCGGCGCCAGCCGCATGGTGGAGATGATGCTCACCGGCCGCGTGCTCGACGCCGCCGAGGGCGAGCGCTGGGGCCTGGCGCACTACGTGTGCAACACCGCGCAGCGGCCGCAATCGGCCTTTGAGCTGGGCATGGAGCTGGCGCGCAAGATCGCGGGCAACGCGGCGCTGTCCAACGTGGCCATCGTCAGCGCCGTCCCGCGCATTGCCGACATGGCCCCCGCCGAGGGCCTGTTCTGCGAAGGCCTGATGGCCGCCGTGGTGCAGACCGGCCACGACGTGCAAGCGCGCCTGGGGGAGTTTGTGCACAAGCGCGCGCACAAGGTGCGCCTGGGATAGGCGCGAAACCTGGGCACCGCCATCCGCGAGCGCCCAGGCTCATGCCAAGTGCACATCCACCCGCTCCAGCCCAAGGGCCCACGGTGGCAAGGGCGTGTGCGCCGCAAGCACGCAGTGCGCGTGGTCGCACAGTTGCAAAAAGGGCAGGTCACTGGCGTGGTCGCCGTAACCGAATACCTGACTCCCCTGGCGGCCCAGCGCCAAAAACCCCGCAAGCGCCTTCGCTTTGCCGACACCAATGGTTTGAATGCCCTTGATCTCGCCCGATGCGCTGCCATCGGCCTGCTGTGCCAGTTCAATGGCCAACACCGCGTCGGCGCCCAGGGCCTGCGCAACCGGCGCAACGATGAACTCTGCGGACCCGGATAGCAACACGGTCTGGTGCCCTGCCGCCTGGTGGCCACGCCAGCGCGCCAGTGTCTCAGGGATAAAAGGGTCAGTCTTTGCCACCAGTTCCCTAAACCAGTCCTGTGCCAACGCCGCCAGATCCTCCAGCCGCCAACCGCCGAAATGGCGCCAGAAACGCCGATTCACGTCCTCACGCGCAAGGCGCTGGCGGTCCTCTTCCAGCGCAGCCAGCGCACGCTGGTATGCCACGCCCCCCACCTCAGGGCCCAGTCTGGCAACGAGGGAATATTCCAGAAAGGAAAACATGGATTTGCACCGGATCAGCGTTTCATCCAGGTCAAACACCGCCACCACCCCACGCCGCTGCGTACCGTGCAACACTGCGCCCCCTCAGACCAAAACCCCGGAGTCGGCAGCAGCCGCTGTGGCTACCTGCGTACCCGCGTAACTTGCCAACAATCTGGAATAGCACTCCAACGCAACGCCATGTTCCTTGGCGGCGATGGTGTCGGTTTCGAAGGCAGTAAATGCCACCTTTACCGTGGTGCAAACAACGTCGGCCTGCAATATGGTGATGTCTGCCTCAAATCCATAACGCCCCTGCTTGATGGAGCTTCTTGTGATGTCGTAACGCAGGCGTGCGTCGAAGGGAAAAACAAAGTTTGTGTATGCCGCATCCATGCGCTTGACCACAAAATAGTAGTCCGAGGTCTCACTGCGCAGGAAAAATGCCTCGGTCACTGCGAGAAACGCTTGCCGGGCGGCCTCCATCAACACCATGCCCTGGATATGCATGCCGGTCATGTGGTCCAGGAAAAATTCGTTTTGGGAAGAAAAACACAGATCCATCTCAAAACTATCCTCCCCGATGCGGCGCGGCGCACTGATAAGAATGTTCTCCGCCCGTGCTTTGTGGGCCAGTCGCTTGGTGGCGCGGGGAGCACAGCTGGGTGTTACCAGATGCAGGCGCGCTCCTGCATCGGTATTACTGTTGAAATCTTCCACCGCGGCCGACAGGCTGCGCAAATCGACCCCCTGCTGGGCATAAAACCAGATACTGCCTGAAAGATGGCTGGCAGAACCGATTTTTTCCAACGCTTCCGTCTCCGTCAAAATTTCCGGCAACCTGCGTGCGGTTCCGGAAAAAGTATCACCCACCACAAAATAGCGCTCTGTAAAATATTCCATTATTCTCTTCCCTGAAGTACCGGTGCACTGGCGCGAAAAACTGCACATCGCAAGCCCCAGAACACCCTGGATGGACCGGGAGAGTGCCCCCGGACCGTCTTGCAATCCCATCAAGCCATGGCTGTTTGGCGGGCCCGCCCAGCCAGAGCCAACACCAACCCGGCTGCGCACATGCCAGCTCCGATCAGCGGCAGTTGCGCATAACCCAGCCCCCGCTCCAATGCTGTGCTACCCAGCCAGGCGCCCATGCCGTTACCGAGGTTGAAGGCGGCAATATTGAACGCCGATGCCAATACCGGTGCATCGCCTGCACGCGACATCACCTGCACCTGCAAGGGGGGTATGGTGCAAAACAAGGCCATACCGAAGAAGAAGACTGCGGCAATCATGGCGCCGCCCCATGGCATCACCACCGCCATGAGCAGCAACACCGTGATCAAAAACAACAGGCTGATCTGCACGGCGCGGTCAATGTTCCAGTCGGCAAGACGCCCGCCCAGCGGATTACCCAGGAACATGCCAAGACCAAACAGAAGCAGCAATGCGGAAACCCAGCCCGGGGGCAGGCCGCTCACCTCCGTCAACATAGGGGCGATAAAGGTAAAGGTGGTGAAGGTGCCACCAAAACCCAGCGTCGTCATCGCCAGTGCACGCAGCATGGGCGCGCGGGTCAGCACGGCAAACTCAGCCCGCAGGTTCTTTGCGCGCGCCGAAGCAACGCTGGGCAGCCCTAACACCAACAACAAGGCTGCCAGGCCCGCCACGGAAGAGAGAATCACGAAGGTCGAGCGCCAGCCGAAAGCCTGCCCCACCAAGGTGCCGACCGGTGACCCGAACATGTTGGCAATGGTCGACCCCAAGAACACCGCTGCGATGGCGCGCGCAGCCTTCCCTGGCTCCACCAACTGGGTGGCAACCACCGCACCCAGACCAAAGAACGTGGCCTGCGCCAGGGCTGTCACCACACGCGCAACGATCATCACTTCGTAGTTCGGCGCCAAGGAACACACCATATTCCCGATGGTAAATACCAGCATCAAGGCAATCAGTACCCCTTTGCGGGAGTATTGCACCAGCAACGGCGTCAACAAAGGAGCGCCCAGCACCACGCCAAAGGCGTAGGCGCTGATCAAATAACCGGCAGCAGGAATGGAAACACCCAAATCCGCCGCCACCTGCGGCAAAAGACCCATGATGACAAATTCGCTGGTATTAATAACGAATATGCCCAGAGCCAAAACAAAAATAGCAAATGGCACAACAACTCCCGTTGGATATAAGGAACGTGAATTATTCTGGATTACGAGGCCTGCATCCGTGCACAAAAATGAAACGCGTGTTGCATTTTTGTAGTTCGTGCGATGGATGAAACACGCCGAAAATCCGGCCCATCAACCCTCACGCAAGCGATTTACATGACATCGAATATCACCATTTTTTCCATCACAGGATCGTGCTCCGACGCCGTGGTGGCACTGTGCGCCCATATAGGCTTGCCCATCGGCATCAAGGAACGCAAGCTCTACCCGGAGGCACTGCAAGCGGTCAACCCACAGCGCACCGTTCCGACGCTTGTGGACCAGGAGGGCCTGGTACTGACCGAAACCGGCGCGATCCTGAACCATATCGCCCGCCAGCATGTCTCCGAACTGTTGGGGCGTGGCGCGCTGGAGCGGGCACACAACGAAGAAATGCTGGGCCTGCTGTCCACCAGTGTGTACAGCGCTTTCCTGCTGCACTTTCGCCCCGACCGGTCTGCGGACACGGATCTGGGCCGCGCGCAGGTGCAAGCGCGCGCGCCCGCGGCCATTGCCACGGCGCTGGATGCCCTGGACTCCAAACTGCAGGGGCGCGCGTTCGCGGCCGGTGCACAGCTGACCACGTCGGACTTCCTGCTGCTGGTCATGCTCAACTGGGCACAAGCGGTGGACCCGGCTCTGCTGGACGATCGCCCCCGTCTGAAAGCCCAGCACCAAACCCTGCGTGCCATGCCCTTTCATGAGCGCGCCTTTGCCAAGTCTGCCGCGTAAGGGGAATCCGCGTGTCTCACACCCTGCACTTTGCGGTGGGTAGCACCCCCCATGCTGGCATCCACCTGCCTGGCCATTCCGCCATGAACGTGCTGGTCCTCCCCGACTGGCGTGGCTGGCAGACCGACTGCGCTGCGCGCCGAGGCCAGGAGTTGCACCGGGCCCTGGGCTGCAATGTCGTGGTGAGCGACCTCTATGGCACCGCCTACCGCCCCCGGTCCTATGCCGCAGACGCAGAGCGCTGGGTCCAGCACGCGCTGTCCGACCCCGTGACCCTGCGGCGCACGCTGCGCAGCTACCTGGGTTCGCTGGCCGAAAAGCTCGGAACCCAGCCGCAAAAGATGGCCGTTGTGGGCTATTGCCTGGGCGGTGCGCTGTCTTTCGAAATGGGTCGCAGCGACTGCGCAGTGGCCGCAGTGGCCTGTGTGCACGGCATCCCCTCCACCCAGGTGCCGATCACCCATTTGGCCGCCAATACCCGCTTTCTGGCCATCCATGGTGCCAGCGACCCCATCATCGGCATGGACCAGCTCACCGCGTTTCAGCACGAAATGACAGCGGCACAGGTGGACTGGCTCAGCGTGGCCTTGGGCCACGCCCGCCACGGCTTCACCGACGAGGACGCCGACCCGCAAGGCCAGTGGCAGCGCTATGACGCCGTGGCCGCAGGCCGCACACTCCACGTGCTGCAGGCATGGCTGTCCGAGTCCGGGGGGCGCCCATGACGACCGATGCACGCATTCTGATCGTAGGCGCCGGTCCCGTGGGCCTGACACTGGCGTGCCTGCTCGCTGCGGCCGGCACCCCTTTTCGCCTTATCGACAGCAAGCCCGGAACGGTGCGGGACTCGCGCGCACTCGGCGTTCACGCGCGCACCCTGGAGCTGATGCAAACGTTGGGCTTGGCCCAAGCGTTTGTCCAGGCGGGCCGCGTTACCCGGCGCATGACGTTTCACCGCAAGAACACAGCGCTCTTTTCTCTTGATTTCAGGGTCTTGGGCCGCGAAACCGCGTATCCGTTCTATCTGATCCTGCCGCAATCCACCACCGAAGCGCTGCTCTACGAAAAACTGCAAGCCCTGGGGGGCGAGGTGGAATGGAATACGCCGCTACTGGATCTCGAAGAACAGTCCGCGGGCGTGCGGGCGCATGTCGCCAACGGCAGCGCCCTCTACCCCTACGTGGTGGGCTGCGACGGTGCGGGCAGCCTCGTCCGCAAATGCCTGGACATTGCCTTCTCCGGCACAACCTACGACGCACGCTTTGTGCTGTCGGAGGTGCGCATCGCGCAAGACCGGCTGCCCACCGACGCCACCCACGTCATTGTGGCCGACGACTCTGTCGTCGCCGCCATCCCGCTGCCCAATGGCGCGTACCGACTCGTCGGCCCCGATCCGCAGGCCGACACCGGGCTGGATTCCGGCGCGGCCATCAGCTTCGACGCGTTTTCCACCTTGTTGTCCCGCAACGGGTTACTGCCCGGCGCGGGCCTGCACAGCCCCTCACGGGTGGTGTCTTACCGGATGCAAAAACGCGTCGCCGAGCGTTTCATGTCCGAACGCGTATTTCTTGCGGGCGATGCCGCCCACATCCATTCACCCGCTGGTGGACAGGGCATGAACATGGGCATGCAAGACGCCGCCAATCTCGCGTGGAAGCTCTCAATGGCCTGCGGCGCGCCTGCGTGTGCGCTGCTGAACAGTTACGCCGCAGAGCGCCGCGCAGTGGCGCAGAAGGTCGCCGATGGAACAGACAAGGCACTTCGCCTGGTGGGCTCGCGGCGGTGGCACCACCGGGCCGCCTTGCATTGGCTGGCCCCTCTGCTCTGCCGGGTCTGGCAACCCCGACGGTTGATCCGGGCCATGGCGCAGTTGGCTGTGGCCTATGGCGCGCCGACCCAGCACGCCCCTGGGGCACGCCTGGTGTGGTTCCGGCTGGCGCAGGGCGCAGACGGGTTCGATCTGCTCAGCCCCGGCCGACTGACTTTGCTCGACCTGTGCGGCGCCCCGCTGCCGCCTTGCACCTTGCCGCTGCGTCGGGTCCGACTGGTGAGCAACCGCTATTTCCGCCCCCCAGCACAACCCGACCCGCACCTGGAAGTTCACCCCATCGAGGCCGAAGAATTGCGCCGATTGAAGGGCGCAGCCCGGTTGCTGCTGCGCCCAGACGGCTATGTGCTGGCCATAGACCAGCACCCGGGCGACACGAACGTGGCCCAAGGACTGGCTGCGCTGCCCGGGTGCATGCCATGAGCGGTCTTTACCTGGCGGGCCTGGCGGCGGAGTTGGGGCAAGAGCGGCTTTTCGTGGCCGACGCGGTGGCGCGGGGGCATTACGCGGCCGAGAACGCAGCCGCCGATGGCTATGTGTCGCTCTGCCGCGAACCGAACCGCGCGCCCTACGACATGGCCCTGAATGCGGCCCGCGCCGCCCTGGCTGAGGCTGGCGTGTCTGGTGCGCGCGTAGGGACATTGGCCCACGCATCCATTCATCGCCACGGGCAACCCCGGCTTTGGTCCCCCGCATCGTGGCTGCAACGCCAGTTGGGAGTACCCAGCACTGCGCCGGTCTTGGCCGTGCAGCAGGGCTGCAACGGCCTCATGCAGCTCATGGCGTCGCTGGCGCCCCTGTGCGCAGCAAACCCCGGTCATGCATTGCTTTTGACGGGCGCGGACCGCTTCGAGGACTCGGGCTTTGACCGCTGGGCCTCGGACTACGGTGTGCTCTATGGGGATGCAGCGGCGGCCCTCGTACTTTCTGCGCAGACCGGCTTTGCGCGCATATTGCACCTTGCCATCGACGGTGTCCCTGAACTGGAGGCACTGCACCGCGACGCCGCAGCCACACCAGAAGGCCCCGCCAGTTGGCGCACGGAATACGACATACGGCGCAGCAAGAAGGCCTTTCTGGTCGCGCATGGAACCGAGGGTTTTACCGCTCCGCTCAACGCGGCACTGGCGCGCCTGCGCAGCGGACTGTTGGCCAGCGCGCAATGGACAGGAATGGTGGACTGGGTGTTCACGCCCTTCGTGGGCGCCAAGATACCCCAAGCCAGCTACGAGGCTGCCTTCGCCCCACTGGGGCGCACCAACGGATGGCAGATGGGCCAGCACCTGGGTCACCTGGGCACCACGGACGGTTGGGTGGGTCTTGCCGAGCTGCGCCGCGTGGGCGCACTCCCCCCGGGATCACGGGTGCTGATAGTGGCCGCTGGGGTGGGATTCAGCTGCAGCCTGTGCCTTGTGGAACTGCTTTGAGAAGGAAAGGACAACACATATGTTGCAACGAAAAATCGGCCAAAGCGGCCTGAATACCTCGGTGATGGGGCTGGGCTGCATGGCCATGTCCGAGTTTTACGGCTCCTCGTCCGAGGTGGAAAACCTGGCGACACTGCACGCGGCATTGGACCTGGGTATCACCCTGTTCGACACCGCCGATTTGTACGGTGACGGCCACAACGAAGAACTGCTGGGGCGTTTTTTGCGCCAGACCCGGGCACGGCCCACCATTGCCTCCAAATGCGGGATTGTGCGCACCGACGAAATCCTCTCGGATGGCAACTTTCGCCGTGACCGCAATGGTCACCCGGACTACATTCGCGCCAGTTGCGAGCGCAGCCTGAAGCGTCTGGGCGTGGAGCACATTGGCCTGTACTACTTGCACCGGGTAGACCCCAAGGTGCCGGTGGAGGAGAGCATGGGGGCGCTGCGCGACCTTCAGCAAGAGGGCAAGATCGGCGCCATTGGGATCTCGGAGCCCAGCGCCGAAGAACTACGCCGCGCCGCCACGGTGGTTCGGGTGGACGCGGTGCAGTCGGAATACTCCTTATGGACCCGTTGGGTCGAAAACGAAGTGCTGCCCGAAATCCGGCGCATCGGCGCCACATTGGTCTGCTACTCCCCGCTGGGGCGCGGGTTGATTCGACACGCGGGTCAGCAGCCCACCCTGGAGCCCGGCGATTTCCGCCACACACTGCCACGCTTTGCGCACAGCAGCTTTGCCGCCAATGCGCCCCTGTTCGATCTGGTCGAACGCGCAGCGGCCGAGACTGGACTGGCGGTCGCACAGGTCATGCTGTGCTGGCTGCTGGCCCAGGGGAGCGACATCCTTCCCATTCCAGGCGCGCGCAAGCGGTTGCACCTGACCCAAAACACCGCAGCCGTGGATCTTCACCTGCCGCCCGATTGGATTGCCGCGCTGTCCCTGGCGTTCTCGGACCAGGCGGTGGCGGGGGCCCGATATACCGATGGCAGATCGCTAAAGACCGCTTGACGCGCCAGAGCCGATGGGCGTAGCAGATCCGGCGCTGGCTGCCGTCTCGCGCTGAACCACCTCACGCAGGAAGTCGCGAAACTCCATCACGTGGCGGTAGCCCACCAAGCGCTCGGCTGTCACCAGCCACAGCGGCATGTCGCTCACCACCCCGGGCGCCACGATGGGTACCACATGCGCCAGCCGACGCCCCACCACGTCGGGGAGGATGCCCGCGCCGATACCGTTGCAGATGGCATCCACCAGGCCGGAATACTCCGAAATGGAAATGCTGCTGCGCTGGGCCCCCAACACCTCGCGCAGCTTGTATTGCGGCATGCTGACACTGGCGCTGGCGGCCCAGGTCACGGCGCGAATGCCGCTTTTCGACAGTTCATCCCAACTGGACGCTGGCCGAAAGTTGTCGGGCAGAATGGCCGCCGCGCAGTACACGTTGAAGCTGAGGGCGCCCACGCGCTGGCGCACCACAGCGCCCCGGTCGGGCTCCACATAACGCAGCGCAATATCCCCTTGCCCGGCACCGATGTCGACCATGCGTACCGAGGTATCGACGTCCAGGCGCACGTTGGGCCAACGGTCCATGTAGGAATAGAGGTTGGGAAACACCAGGGCCGTGGCCAATGCGGGGGTGGTGGAAAAGCGCAAATGGATCGACTGCGCGTTGCTGAGGCGGCTGACCAGGGCCGGGGCATTGACCAGCAGTCGCTCTGCGTCTTGCCAAACTTCGATAAGGGTTTGCGCCCCCTGGGCCACATCCAAGCCCTGGCCCGTGCGCTGCAGCAAGGGCACGCCTACCGCCTCTTGCAGCGCAGTGATTCGCCGACTCACCGTGGGCGCACTAATACCCAGTTCGCGGGCGGTGTTGGCCACCGACCCGCTGCGGATGTATTCGAGAAAAACCCGAATATCGTCCCAACACACATCCCCCCCTGCCATGGGACTCCCTCGCTTTGAATAATCCGAAAATTCTAGCGATTCGGCAGGAATGGACGGCGCTGCCGCAGCCCGGACCCCACGCGCGCGAAGGGCACTCGCCGCTGGGGCGGGCAACGGCCTGGTTACGCGCGCAGGCTCATCGAGCCTCTGACTCCCCCCACAAAGCCGCCATCACCCCGGCATAGTCCCGCGCCCAGATGTCGGCGCGGTCGCGGGGAATCGGTTGCCCCGCGACAAAGACCTGGGCCGGCAGGGCGTCCGGGCTGGAGAACACCTGGGCGTCGAGCACCTGGGCGTCGGGCACGCCCAGCAGGGCGTCGCTGCCCCGGTCCAAGACCTGGAAGTCGGCGCGCTGGCCCACCGCCAAACCGCCCAGGGGCAGGCCTGCGGCGCCACTGCCCCCACCCAGGGCGCCTTCGAACAGCGCGCTGGCGCTGGCGCTGCACACGGCGGCCTGCGCGGCCACGTTGCGCTGGCGCCGGGTCAGGCGCTGCGAATACTCGAGCAGGCGCAGCTCTTCGCTCCAGCAGCGCGTGACGTGGCTGTCCGAGCCGATGGACCAGCGCCCCAGCAGACCGGCGTAACGCGGCAGGTCGAACACGCCGTCGCCCAGGTTGGCCTCGGTGCTGGGGCAGATGACGATGCTGGCCCCGGCGTCGGCCACGCCCTGCAGTTCGCTGGGCGTGGTGTGGGTGGCGTGCACCAGGTTCCAGCGCGCATCGACCACGCCTAGCTCCAGCAGATGGGCCACGGGGCGCGCCCCGGTGTGGGAGAGGCAGTCGTTCACCTCGCCGGTCTGCTCGGCGATGTGGATGTGCACCGGCAGTTGCCCCTGCTCGGCATAGGCGGCCATTTCGCGCAGGGCCCCCGCGTCCACCGCGCGCAGCGAGTGCAGGGCCAGGCCCACGCGCACGCGGGGCATGGCGGCGCTGTGGCGCTGCAGGGCCTGCACCATGTCCATCAGCATCTGCGGTGTACCGGCAAAACGGCGCTGGTCCTCGCCCAGGGCCTGGGGGCCAAAACCGGCGTGCATGTACAGGGTGGGCAGCAGGGTCAGGCCCAGGCCCACGTCCTGCGCAGCCTGCACCAGCGCCAGGGACATGTCCTCGGGCCGGGCGTAGGGCATGCCGTCCAGGTCGTGGTGCAGGTAGTGGAACTCGCACACCTGGGTGTAACCGGCCTGGGCCAGGCGGGCGTAGAGCTGGGTGGCAATGCTGCGCAGTTGCTCCGGCGTGATGCGCAGCGCGGCGCTGTACATGCGTGTGCGCCAACTCCAGAAATCTTCCCCCACGCTGGCGCCGGTGGCGCAGGTTTCGGTCAGGCCCGCGATGGCGCGCTGGAAGGCGTGACTGTGGGCGTTGACGACCCCGGGCAGCACCGGGCCGTCCAACCTTTGGGCGCCGGGGTGCTGTTCGGACCGGGTGTGGGCCGTGACGCCACACCAGTGGCCACGGGCGTCGGCCTGCAGCAGCACACCGTGCTGCCAGCGGCCATCGACCCAGGCCTGGGGGGCCCAGAACGCGGTGGTGGCGGGGGTGGGAATAGACGTGGGATCAGACATACAGCTCCTTGGCGGTGTCCAGCGCGGTGTGCAGCAGGGCGCGCAGAAGCGGCTGCACCCGCGCGGCACCGGCGTCGTCGTAGGCAAAGGGGGCCTGCTCCTGCATGTACAGGTGCTGGCACATTTCCAACTGCACGGCGTGGATGCCCTGCTCGGGGGCGCCGTAGTGGCGGGTGATGTAGCCGCCCTTGAAGCGGCCATTGAGCACCCGGGAGGTCGTTGGCGCGTGCTGCGCAATGCAGTCCATCAGCGCCTGGGCGATGCGCGGATGGGCGCTGGCACCCCCCGCCGTGCCCAGGTTCAGGTCGGGCAGCGTGCCCTCGAACAGCCAAGGGATCTGGCTGCGGATGCTGTGCCCGTCCCACAGCAGGGCGTAGCCATGCAGGGCGCGCAGGCGCTGCAATTCAGCGGCCAGGGCCTGGTGGTAGGGCTGCCAGTAGCGCTGCAGGCGCTCGTGCTGGGCGGCGGCGCCGGGTGCGCAGCCTTCGCGGTACAGCGGCTCGCCCGTGAAAAACCGCGTCGGGCACAGCTCGGTGTTCGACGCGCCGGGGTACATGGGCGCGTTGTCGGCGGGGCGGTTGAGGTCGATCACGTAGCGCGACACGGCGGGCACCAGCACCGAAGCGCCCAGTTCCTGGGCAAAGGCATAGAGCCGCGGCAGGTGCCAGTCGGTGTCTTCCACGCCACAAGCCCGTTCGGTGTAGGCACTGCGCAGTGCGGCCGGGATGGCGGTGGCCGCGTGCGGCAGGCTCAGCAGCAGGGGCACGGTGCCGGGAAAGAGGGTAGGAGCCAGATCGGTCATGTGCTGCTCATGGAAACAAGGTTGGGCCCTGGGGCAGGGGCGCTTTCAGGCATGGAACACCGCGCTCAACTGCGGCCCGCAGCGCGCATTTGCGCCAGCAACTGCCCGCCCTGCACCGTGGCAATGCGCGGCTGCGCGCCCAGGGCGTAGCACAGGGCTTGCGGGTGCTCTACTGCCCACAGCACAAAGTCGGCGCGCTGGCCCGCCGCCAGGCAGCCCCGGTCGTGCAAGCCCAGGGCGCGCGCCGCCACCACGGTAGCGCCGCGCAGCGCCTCCAGCGGCGTCAGCCGAAACAGGGTGCAGGCCATGTTCAGCGCCAGCAAGAGCGAGCTGCAGGGCGAGCTGCCCGGGTTGCAGTCGGTGGACACGGCCAGGGGCACGCCGTGTTCGCGCAGCAGGGCCACGGGCGGCAGGCGCGTTTCGCGCAAGAAATAAAAAGCCACCGGCAGCAGCACCGCCACCGTGCCCGCGCGCGCCATGGCCTGGGCGCCCTCCGTGCCGAGCCACTCCAGGTGGTCGCAGCTCAGGGCGCCAAACTGCGCCGCCAAGGCGGCACCGCCGCTGTCGCTGAGCTGTTCGGCATGCAGCTTGACCGGCAGGCCCAGGGCACGCGCGGCCTCGAACACGCGGCGCACCTGCGCCGGGCTGAAGGCGATGCGCTCGCAAAAGGCGTCCACCGCGTCCACCAGTCCCTGCGCGTGCAGCACCGGCAGCATGGCCAGCACCTGCTCCAGGTAGGCGTCCGTCTGGCCCGCGAACTCGGGCGGCACGGCGTGCGCCCCCAGGAAGCTCGTGCGCACCTGCACGCCCTGCCCCAGCCCCAGCGCGCGCGCCACCTGCAGGCATTTGCGCTCCTGCTCCAGCGACAGGCCGTAGCCGGACTTGATCTCCAGCGTGGTGACGCCGTCGCTCTGCAGCGCGCGCAGGCGCGCCAGGGCCTGGGCCTGCAATTGCGCAGGGCTGGCGGCGCGCGTGGCCGCCACGGTGGAGACAATGCCCCCGCCCTGGGCGGCGATTTCTTCGTAGCTGGCACCGTTCAGGCGCAGGTTGAACTCGTGCGCGCGGTCGCCGCCATAGACCAGGTGGGTGTGGCAGTCCACCAGCCCCGGGGTGATGAGGGCGCCACCCGCGTCGTGCGTGGTGTGGGCCTGGCGCACCCAGGTGGCGGGCAGCGCGCTGCGCGGGCCCACCCAGGCCAGGGTGTCGCCCTGCACCACCAGGGCGCCGTCGTGCACCAGGCCCCAATCGCCGCCTTGCAGCGTGGCCAGGCTGCAGTGCTGCCAGATCTGGACCGTCATGGCGTGCGCACCTCCACCCACCAGGCCAGCGGCGCGCTGCAGCGCAGCACGCTGGGCCGCTCCACGCGCCGCCACGCCAGGGTGGCGGGCTCCACCCAGCTTTCTTCGGTGCCAAATACGAGCCTGGCCCGCGTATTCATTGCATATACAGCTATCAAAACAGTAGCATCCAGGGTGGCTTGGTGCACGCCCTGCACGCGGCGCAGGGCGCCCGTGGCACGGCCCTGGCGCAGCATCAGGTTCAGGTCCTGGGTGGGACCATCGAGCAAGTGGCAGTGGGTGGCGGCAGCGCCGTCAAAACACAGCGCTTCGTCACCCGGACGCAGGGTGTGGACGGCGTGGCCGCCGCCAGTGCCAGTGCCCGCCGCATCGTCCACTTCCAGGCGCACCCCGGCGCCGCCGAGCACGGAAAACCAGCGCTGCACGCCAGGGAAAGCGGAAAACGCCCCGCCCTGCTCCACCTCGGCCACCGACAGGCGCCAGTCCCAGTCGGCCCCCGAGAGCCCGAGGGTCTTTTGCCTATGCCCGCCTTGCACACCAAAACTCTCAGGCCCTGAGAACCCCTTGGCGGTCTCTGCGGGCTGCGCCAGCAGCGTGCGCGTGCGCCCGCCGCCGTTGCGCCAGGGCTCAAAGGGCTGTTCGGCCAGGGTGACGGTGTTCCAGCTCACAAAGCAAATTTCCCATACAGGCGGTAGGTGCCGCCGGGGTAGACCAGGCGCACAAAGCTGGCCACGCGCGGGCCGCTGACGGTGGTGCGCTCCATCACCAGGCAGGGCGCGCCCTCGCTCAAACCCAGTTGCTCCGCCTCCCAGGCGCTGGCACCGGCGGCTTCGATGGCGTAGCTGGCTTCGGTCAGCGGGGCGTGCTCCAGCAGGTAGTGCGTGGGGGTGATGGTGCTGAAGTCCTGCTCCAGGTAGTGCGGCGCGCTCAAGGGGTGCACGAAGCGGTCTTCCATCTGGATGGGCAGGCCGTTTTCCAGGTGCACCAGCACGGTGTGGAACAGGGTGCCGCGCACCGGCACGCCAAAGAGGTCTGCCAGGGCCTTGGTGGCGCGGGCGCGCTCCACCGTGAGCACGCGGGTGCTGTGCACATGGCCCCGCGCCAGCACCTCTTCGTGGATGTCGCGCACCGCCAGCTGGCTAGAGATGCGGTGCAACTGCGCCACCACCGTGCCCGAACCCTGCACGCGCGTCACCACCCCTTCCACCGCCAGCTCCTTGACGGCGCGGTTGACCGTCATGCGGCTCAGGCCAAACTGCTGTTGCAGGGCGGCTTCACTGGGCACGGCATCGCCCGGGCGCCACTGGCCGGTGCTGATCTGCTGTTTGATGAAGGCCTTGACCTGCTCGTAGGCCGGCAGTGGGTTGGGGATGGGTGTCTCGCGCATGGCAGCAACTGTAGCCCAGGGTGGGCGCCGCCTGGCTGACAACAATGCAACGCGGCGGCACATATCCGATGGCCACCGCATTCTACAAGTTGTATAGACAATTTGCACATCCGGGTTTCTACCAATGTTGCCTTAGTTGTCTATACAACTATAGAATACTGCCCATGGCCAGCCCCGCACGCCGGGTCTGGCGCCCCCACGAAAGGACCGCCCCAGGCCCCCCACCTCGCGCCCCGACCCCACCCCCCCCCCCGACCCCACCCCCGACCCCACCCCCGGCCACCCTGCCCCCCGCCCCGTGCGCGCCCCGCGCGGGCCAGAGCTGCACTGCGCCAACTGGCAGATCGAAGCCGCCTACCGCATGCTCCAGAACAACCTGGACCCGGACGTGGCCGAGAACCCGGACGCGCTGGTGGTGTACGGCGGCATCGGCAAGGCGGCGCGCAACTGGGAATGCTTCGACGCCATTCTGGACAGCCTGCGCCGCCTGCAGCCGGACCAGACCCTGCTGGTGCAGTCGGGCAAGCCGGTGGGCATTTTCCGCACCCACACAGACGCCCCGCGCGTGCTCATCGCCAACTCCAACCTGGTGCCCCAGTGGGCCACCTGGGAGCACTTCAACGCACTCGACCGCAAGGGCCTGATGATGTACGGCCAGATGACGGCAGGCAGCTGGATCTACATCGGCAGCCAGGGCATCGTGCAGGGCACCTACGAAACCTTTGTGGAGGCCGGGCGTCAGCACTACGGCGGCAGCCTGGCCGGGCGCTGGGTGCTCACCGCGGGCTTAGGGGGCATGGGCGGCGCGCAGCCGCTGGCGGCCACGTTTGCCGGGGCGTCTTCGCTGACCATCGAGTGCCAGCAAAGCTCCATCGACTTTCGCCTGCGCACGCGCTACCTGGACAAGCAGGCCGCCACGCTGGACGAGGCCCTGGCGCTGATCGCCCAGCACACCGCGCGCAAAGAGGCCGTGTCCATCGGCCTGTGCGCCAACGCCGCCGACATCCTGCCCGAGCTGGCCCGGCGCGCCCAGGCCGGGGGCGAAGCTGGGCGCCTGGCGCGGCCCGACATCGTGACCGACCAGACCTCGGCCCACGATCTGGTACACGGCTACCTGCCCAGCGGCTGGAGCGTGGCGCAGTGGAAGGCGGCGCAGGCCGACCCGGCCCAGCACGCCGCACTGGTGCAGGCGGCTGGTAAATCCTGCGCCGTGCACGTGCAGGCCATGCTGGCCTTCCACGCCCTGGGCGTGCCCACGGTGGACTACGGCAACAACCTGCGCCAAGTGGCCAAGGACCACGGCGTGGCCAACGCGTTTGACTACCCCGGCTTTGTGCCGGCCTATGTGCGCCCGCTGTTCTGTCAGGGCGTGGGGCCGTTCCGCTGGGTGGCGCTCAGTGGCGACCCCGAGGACATCCGCAAGACCGACGCCAAGATGAAGGAGCTGTTCCCCGACAACGCCCACCTGCACCGCTGGCTGGACATGGCCCAGGAACGCATCGCCTTCCAGGGCCTGCCCGCCCGCATCTGCTGGATCGGCCTGGGCGAGCGCCACCGCGCCGGGCTCGCCTTCAACGAGATGGTGAAAAACGGCGAACTCCAAGGCCCCATCGTCATCGGCCGCGACCACCTCGACAGCGGCTCGGTCGCCAGCCCCAACCGCGAGACCGAAGCCATGCTGGACGGCAGCGACGCGGTGAGCGACTGGCCGCTGCTGAACGCCCTGCTCAACACCGCCAGCGGCGCCACCTGGGTCAGCCTGCACCACGGCGGCGGCGTGGGCATGGGCTACAGCCAGCACAGCGGCGTGGTGATCGTGTGCGACGGCAGCAACGCCGCCGCCCAGCGGATTGAGCGCGTGCTGTTCAACGACCCCGGCACCGGCGTCATGCGCCACGCCGACGCGGGCTATGACATCGCCCAGCAATGCGCCCGCGCCAACGGCCTGGACCTGCCCATGCTCAAAGCCTGAGCCCCACCTGCCCAAGAACCCGCGCCGCATCCCAGCGCCCTCACTGCCCGGCCATGCCCAGCGCTGGCCAGGCAGCCTGCGCCGGGTTGCCACCCCGCCCCCAGCCCAGTACCGTATCGCACTATGAACAACGACACCCTGATCCTGCAACCCGGCCAGCTCACCCTGGACCAGCTCCAGCGCATCCACGCCGAGGGCGTGTGCGTGGAGCTGCACCCCGACGCCCGCACCGCGCTGCGCGCGGCCCAAGCCGTGGTGCAGGCCGCCGCCGACGGCGAAGCGCCGGTCTACGGCGTCAACACCGGCTTTGGCAAGCTGGCCAACCAGCGCATCAGCAAAGAGCAGTTGGCCACGCTGCAGCTCAACCTGATCCGCTCGCACAGCGTGGGTGTGGGCGAGCCGCTGGCCGCGCCCATCATGCGCCTGATGATGGTCACCAAGGCCGCCAGCCTGGCGCGCGGCCACTCCGGCGTGCGCGAGGTGGTGGTGGACACGCTGCTGGCGGTCTACAACGCCGGGCTCGTGCCCTTTGTTCCCAGCCAGGGCTCGGTGGGCGCCTCGGGCGACCTGGCGCCGCTGTCGCACATGACCCTGGCCCTGCTGGGCGAAGGCCACATGCTGCAAGGCGGCCAGCGCGTGCCCGCCCTGCAGGCGCTGCAGGCGGCGGGCATCGCGCCGCTGCAACTGGCGGCCAAAGAGGGGCTGGCGCTCATCAACGGCACCCAGACCAGCACCGCGCTGGCGCTGCACGCGCTGCTGAGCTTCGAGCCGGTGCTGGAGTCGGCCCTGGTGATTGGCGCGCTCACGGTGGACGCCGCGCGCGGCAGCGACGGCCCCTTTGACCCGCGCATCCACGCCGTGCGCGGCCAGCCCGGGCAGATCGACGTGGCGCAGTACTACCGCGCCCTGCTCGCGGGCAGCGCCATCCGCGCCTCCCACAAGGCCATGCGCCCCCAGACCGACGCTGCGCGCCAGTCACCCCCCGGGGGGGATGTCCCGCCCTGGCAAAGCCAGATGCGTGACGGCGACGACCGCGTGCAAGACCCCTACTGCCTGCGCTGCCAGCCCCAGGTGGTGGGCGCCTGCCTGGACCAGATGCGCCACAGCGCGCGCATCCTGCTGATCGAGGCCAACGCCGTCACCGACAACCCGCTGGTGTTCTCTGATGCGGGGGGCAACGCGCCACATGCAATGGGCGAGCGTGGGGGCACCATGGTTTCTGGAGGGAATTTCCACGCCGAACCCGTGGCCCTGGCCGCCGATGGCATGGCCCTGGCGATTGCCGAAGTGGGCGCCATTGCCGAGCGGCGCATCGCCATGCTGATCGACGCCTCGGTCTCGCGCCTGCCACCCTTTTTGTGCGCCGACGCCGGCCTGAACAGCGGCTTCATGATCGCCCACGTCACCGCCGCCGCCCTGGCCAGCGAGAACAAGAGCCTGGCCCACCCCGCCAGCGTGGACAGCCTGCCCACCAGCGCCAACCAGGAAGACCACGTCAGCATGGCCACCTTTGCCGCGCGCCGATTGCAGGCCATGATTGCCAACACCGCGCACATCCTGGGCATCGAGCTGCTGGCCAGCGCCCAGGGCATCGAGTTCCTGCGCCCGCTGCACAGCTCGGACGCGCTGGAGCAGGCCCACGCACTCCTGCGCGCCCAGGTCCCGGCCATGGCGCACGACCGCTACCTGGCCCCCGACATCGAAGCCGCCACCGCCCTGGTGCACGCAGGCGCCCTGTCGCGCATCTTCCGCAGCCTCCCAGGCCTGCCGGTGCTGTGGGAGGTGGCGCTGTAGGCGCCCGAAAATCGCCTGCCAGGACGAAGGGAGGTATCGGCGGGCGCTCTTATTGCTATGCTATTTATAGCAATAAAGCGCCATTCCACGCGGGCCAGGCATGGATTTTTGCCTTCGAATGGGGCAGCAGTTGCGGCCTGGGCCGATGCGGCTCAATGGAACACCAGGCGCAGGGCCACGATCCCCAGGCCGAAGCTGCTGATCACCAGGCCATAGAGCAGGCCGCGCCAGAGCAGCCCGCCCCCCAGTTGGCACGCCACGAAACCGGCGACGAACAGCCCCAGCACCAGAATCCAGCAGGCCCCGGCAAAGGCCAGCCCGAGCGGCAGCCAGCCTGCGCCCACCGCGGCAAACGCCAGCACAGGCACCAGCCCCGGGGCAACGATGACGAAGGAACTGCCGAACAAGGCCCCCGTTTGTGCCAGGCTGGGTCTGCGCTTGTGGGCGATTTCGTCCGCCAGCGCACGGGAGAAGGCGTCCGACACGGCATGGGCCACCAGGGTCATGAGGATCACCCCCATCGCACTCCACTCGGTCAAGGCGTCTCCCTCCAGCACCGTCAGCAGCGCCAGAACGATGATCGAGCCGTTGAGCAATTTGTAAATCTTGAAGCTGGTTTGCTCCGCGTCACTGGCAAGCATGGCGTTTACCTCCTGGTGGCCGCGCCCGTGCCGGTGCCCGCGGGGGGCGGCGGCAGCGGCAATTCCTGGCGTGCGCTGTACAGCACATAGGGCGACTGCTCGGCCCGGCGCAGGGCCTGGCGCAGCGGCTCACGCCCCTGGGTGAGGTCCGGGTCGGCCAGGGTGGCGCGGTAAAAGTCGGCATAAAAAGCGTCCGGCTCCACCGTGATCCGCACCGCGAGCGCGACCGCCCGGGGGTGCAAAGGGTGCTGGTAGGCATAGCGGCGCGACTCGTCCGGCAGGATGCGCGTGTCCGAGCGCTCGGCGGCCAGGTCCACGCCCACGTCGCGGGCAATCAGGTGCCGCTGCACCGTGGCCGCAATCAGGGCGCCAGCGCGGTCCGCCTGAGCGATTTCGACCCGGACACGGGGCGTCACGTAGGTCGGAAAGGCGTGCCCCACCCCCTGGTTCGTGATCCGCAGCTCCCCCCACACGCGCCCCCCATCGATGCGGGGCGCCGCGGTCTCGATGGCCAGACCGGAGCGCACCATGTCCGGGTCATGGATACCGCGCCAGAGGTGGCGCCGATCCGGCATGTGGCAGGACTGGCAGCTGCGGTTCTCCCGGGCATGGCGGCTCGCGCGCCATTCCTCGTACGTGTTTTCCAGCAGCTTGCCGTTGAGGGCCACGCCATCGGGCTCGAACTGGTGGCAGGCGGCGCAAAACCGGGAGTCCTCGAAAGCCGAGCTGGCCGTCCACCCCCCATGGGGAAGCTGCTCGGTCGGCAAGGGGGCACTGCCGTCGCGCCGCGGCGGCCCGAAGCGCTGCTGCTGGCGCACATGGCAGCCGGCGCAGGTGAGGCCCTGGGCATGCGAAACCCCATCGGGCCGGGCGCCAGACGCAGCGCGCAATTGCTGCTGCAAACTCTCTTCCTGCTCGGCCAGCGGGGCGTGGCAACGCAGGCAGGCCTGGTGCTCATCCACGGCATCGGCCTGCATGGCCTGCAGTTGGCCCCACAGGCCCGGCCCCATGGCCTGGCTGTGCAGCGCGGTCTTCCAGTCCTCAAACTGCTGGCGGTGGCAGGCGCCGCAAGCGGCCGGGTCCAGGGACGCCTCCTGCGCGCCCCAGGCGCTCGGCGCACTCCCCTGGCTCGGCAAGGGCCGCGCCCAATGCTGGTCCAGAAAAGCCTGGTGCAGCTGCGGCGCGGAGGCAACCGGCGTAGGAGCCGACCCGGGCCCCGGGCTGCAAGCGCCCAGCAGGAGCACCAGCGCGATGCCCCCGGCCAAGCCCCAGACACGCCTGCGGATCGGCATGGCCGCTCACTTCTTGGGCGCGCAGGGGTTGGCCGCCTTCGGCGCACAAGGATTGGCGGCCTTGGGCGCGCAGGGGTTGGCGGCTTTGGCTGCGCACGGGTTGGCGGCCTTCTTCTTGTCCTTGGCGGCCTTGGCATTGCACGGGGCGCAGGGATTCTTGGCCTTGGCTGCGGCGCAGGCATCCGCCGCCCCTTCTGCGGCCGCCGTCATCGGAAGGGCCAAAGCGGCGGCGATCAAGGCCATGCCGAGTAGCTGGAGGGAATTGGTTTTCATGGAAAAGTCCTTTCACGTGGGTCCACATTCGCACCAAGCAGCTTGGTGCCCGGATTTGCCCCCCTCCGGCCCGCCGGACACGCCGTCGGGCCCAAAGGCGGCAAAGGAAGCAGCGAGAGCCATGGCAGCACCCTCTCCCGCATGTCTGTCCTGCATCACTGGCCTGCACAACCCGGGGAAGCGCCCATGCAGAGCGGCCTCCCCTGGCATCAGGGCTTTCTGGCGGCGCAGGGGTTCTTCGCCGCGCAGGGGTTCTTGGGCGCAGTCTTGGCCGCGCCCGCCGAAAACCCTTTCTGCACGTCACCGAGATAGGCCACCAGGGCCGCCAGTTCCTTCGACTCCCAGGGCAGCGGCTGCGCCGCCATGGGCTTGAGCATGCACAGCTGGACCATTTCATCCAGATGGATCTGGCGCAGACCGAAACCGTCCCGGGCCATCTGCACCGCATGCGGGTAAGGCTTGGCAAAACTGGCCTGGTAGGCGTTGTTGCCCTGATGGCAGGTGTTGCAGGACATGCCGTTGCTGCTCAGGCGGGTGTCCTTGAACAGGCGCTCGCCTTCGGCCCGCAGCGCGGCCTTGTCGCCCTGGTAGGGCTTGTAGGGTTTCGGGCGCTGGATCTGCTTCGGATCGGACTTGGCCGCGGCCGCACAGGGGTTCTTCGCGGCACACGGGTTTTTCGGCGCACAGGGGTTGGCGGCAAAGGCCGGGCCCGCCAAGGCGCAGGCCAAAAAACCGCCGCAAATCCAGGCCGCGCCTGGCACATATCCGATGGTGGTGAATGGACTCATGGTGCATCTCCCTGGTGGTATGAAGGTCAAACCTTGTACTAGATGGATGTCGTCAAGGCAAGCCAGGCATCGGGAAGCCAGGCGACGAGCTGCCCCTCCAGCCACTTGTCGGCGCCGGTCAACAGGGCCACCCCAGTAACACCGATCAGCGCCCCGAACGCCCGCCTGGGTGCAGTGGCATGGCCCTGCACCCAGGCCCGGGCCCGCAGCAGACCGCTGCGCGATGCGTAGGCCACCGCCACCAGGGGAATGGCGGCCCCCAGGCCGAACAAACCCAGAATCAGCGCCCCCGGCACCGCGCCCCCCGCGCTCGCCACCAGGGCCAGGGCCGAGGCCAGCAGGGGCCCGGAGCACGGGCTCCACACCAGCCCCAGCACCGCGCCCAGCGCCAAAGCCCCGCCCAGGGAGCCGCCATCCAGGCGCGCCGACGCGGCCTGGGCCGAACTGGCCATGGGCGCCATCCATTGGCCCAGGCGCACACCGAGCCGGGGAACCAGCAGCGTGGCCGCAAAGGCGATCAACAGGATCGCCCCGAACACGCGCACGCTGTCGGCGTCTATGCCCAGCGCCGGGCCCAGTGCGCCGAGAAAGAGCCCCACCAGAGCAAAAGAGCCCGTCATGCCCACCCCCATGGCCACGGGTGCCAAGCGATGGGCCTGCACCGCCCCGCCCACCACCAGGGGCAAGACGGGAAAGACACAGGGCGACAGCGTCGTCAGCCCCCCCGCCGCCAGGCTCAGGCCCGCGTGGGACAAAGACAGGACCGCATCCATGGCCGCGTCCTCACAGGGCCGAGCGCAGGGCCGCGCGCAACAGCGCCGGGTCCGTTTCCGCTTGCACCCGGGCGGTCTCCTTGCTGCCGCGGTAAACGATCAGCGTCGATTGCCAACGCACCCCCAGCTTGCGCTTGAGCTGGCGCTCCTTGTCGAAATCCGCCACCAGAACAGTGATCGGCAGGCCCGCATCCGACCGCATCGCCTGCAAGGCCTGCTGCTGGACCCGGCACGTGCTGCACCACTCGGCATGGAAGTGCAGCGCCACCGGCTTATCTGCCTGCTGCGCCGCCGCCAGGGCCTGGGGGGTGTAGGGCGCCAGCTCCAGGGCATGGGCGATCTGAAACGCCAGCACAGTGGCAAGCGCGGCGACAAAACGAAGAATGGACATGGGCGTGGCTCCTGGGCAGCGGGGTTTTGCGGCGGCGTCGTGGCGACGCCATAGCCCACAGTCGCTGCGCCCTACCGATTTATTACACCCAATTGCACCGGCGTGCCCACCGCCACGCAATCGCCTGGGTCACGCTACCAGCGGGGCCAGCCGCTGCGCCACCATGCGCACCAGCGCGCGGGCGTTGGCCCCGGCGGTGGCGGCGGGCAGGGTCAGGGCCTGCACGCAATCGCCCTCGGCAATCGGCAGCTCCCAATCGGGCAGCAGGTCCACCAGCCGCCCCTGGGCCAGGTCCTCGCGCACGCAAAAGTCCGGCGCCAGCACCACGCCGCAGCCCGCGCGCGCCAGGGCCAGCAGGGCTTCGAGGTTGTCGGCGCTCACCTGCGACTGCAGCTCCACCACGCAGCTTCCGCCGCCATCGCGGCGCTGCCAGCGCAGCGGCCAGCTCTGCGCGCCGCCTTCGAGCAGCAGCAGGGGCAATTGCAGCAGGGCCTGCGGCCCTTCCTGCGCCGCAGCGGCACCGCCCTCAGGCGCCGGTGCGGCCATGCCCGCTGGACCGATGGCGCTGCCAGCCAGGGCATCGGCCACGGTGCCGGTGCCAGCGCCCGCGCTGCTGGCGCCCGCCGCGCCCGTGGCCAGCGTGGGGGCGGCATAGGCGCCAATCCGAAAACGCAGCACCGGCGCGGCCACGCAGTCCTCCGGCGGCTGGCGTGTCACGCGAAAGGCCACGTCCACCCCCTCGCGCACCAGGTCCACGCGCCGCTCGGTGAACAGCAGCTCCAGCGCAATGCCCGGGTGCTGGCGGCGGAATTCGGCCAGCAGCGGCAGCAGCACGCTGTGGCCAAAGGCGCGCATGCAGGTGATGCGCAGCCGCCCCTGCAGCGCATGCCCCTCTTTGCGCAGCGCCAGGCGCGCGGCTTCGGCGGCTTCGCGCACCGCCTGGGCCCGCAGCGCCAGGGCGCGCCCGGCCTCGGTCAGGCCCAGCGAGCGCGTGGTGCGCGCCAGCAGCGGCTGCCCCACCAGCGCCTCCATGGCGCTGATGCGCCGGCTGATGGCCGCGCGTGTCTGCCCAAGCTGGCGCGCGGCGCGCGCAAAGCTGCCCGCTTCCACCACACGGGCAAACAACTCCAAGGCATTGGCGTCCAGCGCCTGCAGGTCACGCTGGCGGCGCAGTTGCACGGCAGACAGATGGGGCGGCTCTTTTGTTGACTTCATGTAAACAGTGTTGCCACAAGAAGCACTCTAGTCAACCAAATAGCCCATCACTACCATGGCTGCACGACCACTGCCGTTTTGCACCCCATGCCCACACCATCGCCCACCCGCTTGAGCCACGCCGCCAGTGCCGCGGGCGCCCCCGCCCTGGCGTCGCCCGATCTGCCCCACCTGCACGCCCATTTGCCCACCTTCGCGTCTGGCCAGGAGCCCCCCATGGCCCAGGAGGACGCGGTGTGCTTCCCTGCCACCGACGGCGCCGCCCTGTACGGCCAGTGGTTCACCCCGGCGCAGCGCGCCCCCCACGCGGTAGCGGTGCTGGCCCCGGCCACCGGGGTGCCGCAGCGCTTCTACCACCCCTTTGCGCGCTGGCTGGCCGAGCGCGGTTACGCCGTGCTGTGCTTTGACTACCGGGGCATGGGGCCCACACGCGCACAGCACCAGGACGCCAGCATGCGCCAGTGGCTGTGCCACGACCTCTCGGGCGCACTGGCCTGCGCCCGCCAGCGCGCCAGCCGGCCCGGCCAGCGCCTGCCCTTGCTGTGGGTGGGGCATTCGCTGGGCGGCAACGGCCTGCCGCTGGTGCAGGGGCTGGAGCACCTGGACGCCGCCGTCATGGTGGGCTCGCAGTTCGGCTACTGGAAGCTGTGGCCGCGCGGCTGGCACCGGGGCGTGACGCGCTTCTTCTTCGGCACCTGGGTGCCGCTGTGGGTGCGCCTGAGCGGGCGCCTGCCCGGCTGGGCCCTGGGCGGGGGCGAAACCCTGCCGCGCCTGGCAGCGCTGGACTGGGCGCGCTGGGGCATGTCACGCCGCTACTACCTGGACGACCCGCAATGCCAGCCCAACTACCGCCCCGAAACCTTTCGCGGCCACCTGCAGTTGTGGAGCATCGAGGACGACAAGACCTTTGCCCCGCAGCGCGCGGTGGACGCGCTGGCGCAGTGCTTTGCCGACAGCGCCGGGCACGTCGAGCGGCTGCACCTGCACCCGCACACGCTGGGCCTGCGCCAGTTGGGCCACTTCGGCCCCTTCCGGCGCCTGGGCGCGGCGCGGGTGTGGCCGCTGCTGCTGCAGCACATCGAAGCGCGTGTGCCGCAGCTGCGTGCCCACCCTGGTGCAGCCAGCGCAAACGGGTGAATAATGGGGCCATGACCCTGAGCGAACTCCTGGCCCACCCCAGCGCCCTGCCCAGCATCCCCAAGACGGTCAGTGCCCTGCTGGCCGAGCTGGACCAGGACGAGCCCGATCTGCGCCGGCTCACCCAATACCTCAACACCGACCCGGTGCTGGCCGCGCGCATGCTGCAGTTGGCCAACTCGGCGCACTACCAGCTCACACGGCGCATCGCCACCGTGGGCGACGCCCTGGCGGTGATCGGCCTGCGCGAGGTGCGCGCCATTGCCACCGCAGCCGCCGTGGCCGGGGCCTTTCGCCACACACCGGGGCTGGACCTGATCGAATTCTGGTGTTTCAGCCTGGACGTGGCCAAGCTCGCCCGCCACCTGGCGCGCCTGACCCGCGCCCCCATGGCCGAAAGCTTTACCGCCGGGCTGGTGCATGCCACCGGCGAGCTGGTGATGCACCTGGGCCTGGGCGCACGCATGGCCGAACTGCCCGCCCACAGCCTGTACACCCCACAGCGTTTTGCGCTCGAACGCGAGGCGCTGGATTTCGACTACGCCGACGTCTCCGCCGCCTTTGCCCGCCAGTGGCACTTTCCAGCCGATATGGTTGCTGCCCTGCAGTGGCAGTGCCAGCCGCGCACGCATGAGCACGATGCATTCACGCTCACCCTGCACATGGCGCAGTGGCGTGTGCGGGCGCAGCGTGCGGGCTGGACGGGCCGCAGCGAGCCACAGGGCTGGAACCCGCTGTGGGCCCAGCGCCTGGGGCTGGACGAAGACGAAGTGCTGGCCGACGAACCCGTGGCCTGGTCCACCCGGGCCGAAATCACCTCCTGGCTCTGAACGGTCTGCGGCTCCCGCCCGCAGACCGTACAGCCGTACCGGCCAAGGCCCAGCGACAACGCCACGGGTGATGAGGAAATGGAATCCGGCGTTTGCCGCCTCCAGAGGCTACAGCGCGCGCCGGTGCAGGGGTGCCAGCAGCATCTGGGCATGGTTGGCGGCCTGGGGGAGCACACCCGCGACCCTCTGGAGCATGCGCGCCTCCTGCTTGCGCTGGCGGCATTCCCGCGCCACCAGCGCCTTGGGCTTGCGCTTGCGCGCGGCATCGCGCCCGGCTCCGAGCTGAAAGACGCGCAGGCTGTCGCGGCCCGTGGCGTCCTTCTCCCAGCCGCTGATGTGCACCACCCGCTCCTTGCGCAGAGCGCGCATGTAGGCGTGCAAGGTGCTGGTGCTCAGGCCCGACACCTGCTGCAGCTCCAGCACGCTGCAGGGGCCGTCCAACAGGGCACGCATGACCTTGGCCACGCTCAAGGGCCCCAAACGCACGGGTTTGGTCAAATCATCGGCGGCTTGCATGGCGGTCCTCGTCGGGAAACTGTGCTTTCCCCACTTTTTTCGGCATTTGCGCCACCGACTTGAGACCACCGGGCGCTACCCAGCCGCCAGGCATTGCCCAAGATAGGCCACCAGCGCGCGCACCTTGGGGCCCACCAGCCGAATCCAGCCCGAATACGGCGCCCGAACGTGTCATGGGTTACTTCCCTTCTGCGAAGGCACTAAATTTCATCTTATGTGATACCATGAACCATGAAAATTGTCATGGACACGGACACCATCGTTGCTGCACTGCGCAGTCCGAGCGGTGCGTCGGCCGAGTTGCTGCGCAAAGCCCGACGCAGTGAATTGACACTGGCAGCCAGTGTCAGCCTGTTCATGGAATACGAAACAGTGTGTTCCCGGCCAGAGCACCTTCTGGCCGCTGGTTTGGATGCGCGTCAGTTGGGCGTCTTTTTGGATGGTTTGGCGTACCTGGTGGAGCCGGTCGAGGTGCATTTTTTGTGGCGCCCCCAATTGCGTGACCCGGCCGACGAATTGGTGTTGGAGACCGCCGTGAACGCTTCCGCACAGGCGCTGTTGACCTTCAACTTGAAACACTTCACCGTAGCTGCCGAGCGGTTCCGTCTGCAAGTGGCCCAACCTGGCACATTTTTGAGGAGTTTGCCATGAGTCAATTGAGTACCTATCCCCTGCGCTTGCCGCGCTCCATGCGCCTCGGTGTGGAACGCTTCAGCAAGGAAGATGGCATCAGCATCAACCAGTTTGTCAGCATCGCGGTGGCCGAAAAACTGGCCATGCTGCAAGCGCAGGCCTTTTTTGCCGAACGCAAAGCCCGAGCGGACATGGACGGCTTTGATGAATTGATGCAACGCAGCGGCGGCGAGCCGCCACGCGATGGAGATACCGTCTGAAATCCTGCTCAGTGCACCACACGCTCGAAGTGGAACTGGCCCGGGTCCTTGATCGGGTCCACCTCGACCGGAATCACGTCCTTGGGCGCGAACTTGCCCTGCAGCAGCAGGGTGGCGAGCGGGTTTTCGATGCGCTGCTGGATCGCACGCTTGAGCGGGCGCGCGCCAAACACCGGATCGAACCCCACCTTGGCCAGCTCGGCCAGCGCCGCATCCGACACCTGTAGCGTCAGGTCCATCCTGGCCAGGCGCTCGGTCAGCACCTGGAGCTGGATCTTGGCAATGGCCGTGATGTGCGCCGCGTCCAAGCCGTGGAACACCACGGTCTCGTCGATGCGGTTGATGAACTCGGGGCGGAAGTGGTTTTTCAGCTCGCCCATCACCGCGTCCTTGATGTCCTCGCTGTCCTGCCCCACCATGGCCTGGATCAGCGGGCTGCCGATGTTGCTGGTCATGACGATGACGGTGTTCTTGAAGTCCACCGTGCGGCCCTGGCCGTCGGTCAGGCGCCCGTCGTCCAACACCTGCAAGAGCACGTTGAACACGTCGGGGTGGGCTTTTTCCACCTCGTCGAGCAGCAGCACGCTGTAGGGCTTGCGCCGCACCGCTTCGGTGAGGTATCCGCCCTCCTCATAACCCACGTAGCCCGGGGGCGCACCGATGAGGCGGGCCACGGAGTGCTTCTCCATGAACTCGCTCATGTCGATGCGCACCAGGTGCTCTTCGCTGTCGAACAGGAAACCGGCCAGCGCCTTGCACAGCTCGGTCTTGCCCACGCCCGTGGGGCCCAGGAACAGGAAGCTGCCCAGGGGCCGGTGCGGGTCGGACAGGCCGGAGCGCGAGCGGCGGATGGCGTTGGCCACGGCCAAGATGGCTTCGTCCTGCCCCACCACGCGCTCGTGCAGCTTGGTTTCCATGTGCAGCAGCTTGTCCTTTTCGCCCTGCATCATCTTGGACACCGGAATGCCCGTGGCGCGGCTCACCACCTCGGCAATTTCTTCCGCCCCCACCTGGGTGCGCAGCAGTTTGTTGCCCGCGCCTTCGCCCGGGCCCTTGGCCTCCTTGGCCTGGGCTTCCTTGAGGCGCTTTTCCAGCTCGGGCAGCTTGCCGTATTGCAGCTCGGCGACCTTGTTGAAGTCGCCCTTGCGCTTGAGTTCTTCGATCTGCAGCTTGATGCGCTCGATCTCCTCGCGCACCTGGGCGCTGCCCTGGGCCTGGGCTTTTTCGGCCTTCCACAGCTCTTCCAGGTCGGCGGCCTCCTTTTGCAGCTTGGCGATCTCTTCCTCGATCAGGCCCAGGCGCTTTTGCGAGGCTTCGTCGGTTTCCTTCTTCACCGCCTCGCGCTCGATCTTGAGCTGGATCAGGCGCCGGTCGAGCTTGTCCATGACCTCGGGTTTGGAGTCGATCTCGATCTTGATCTTGGCCGCGGCCTCGTCGATCAGGTCGATGGCCTTGTCCGGCAAAAAGCGGTCGGTGATGTAGCGGTGGCTCAGCTCCGCCGCAGCGACGATGGCCGGGTCGGTGATGTCCACGCCATGGTGCACCTCGTATTTCTCCTGCAGGCCGCGCAAGATGGCAATGGTCTGCTCCACCGTGGGCTCGTCCACCAGCACCTTCTGAAAGCGCCGCTCCAGCGCCGCGTCCTTCTCGATGTACTTGCGGTATTCGTCCAGGGTGGTGGCGCCAATGCAGTGCAGCTCGCCGCGCGCCAGCGCGGGCTTGAGCATGTTGCCGGCGTCAATCGCCCCTTCGGCCTTGCCCGCACCCACCATGGTGTGCAGCTCGTCAATGAAAAGGATGATGCGGCCTTCGTCCTGTGCCACTTCCTTCAAGACCGCCTTGAGCCGTTCTTCGAACTCGCCGCGGAACTTGGCCCCGGCCAGCAGGCCCGCCATGTCCAGCACCAGCACCTTCTTGTCGCGCAGGCTCTCGGGCACTTCGCCGTTGACGATGCGCTGTGCCAGCCCTTCCACAATGGCGGTCTTGCCCACACCGGGCTCGCCAATCAGCACCGGGTTGTTCTTGGAGCGGCGCTGCAGCACCTGGATGGCGCGGCGGATTTCGTCGTCGCGGCCAATCACCGGGTCGAGCTTGCCCGCACGGGCGCGCTCGGTCAGGTCCAGGCAGTATTTTTTGAGCGCCTCGCGCTGGCCTTCGGCCTCGGCGTTGTCCACCTTCTGGCCGCCGCGCACGGCGTCAATGGCGGACTCCAGGCTCTTGCGCGTCAGGCCCGCAGCGCGCACGGCATTGGCCAGCTCGGTCTTGGCATCGCACAGCGCCAGAAAAAAGAGTTCGCTGGCCACGAACTGGTCGCCGCGCTTGATGGATTCCTTTTCCGCCGCCTGCAGCAAACTCACCAGGTCGCGCCCCACCGTGACCTGCTCCTGGCCCTGCACCTGGGGCAGCTTCTTCTGCGCCGCGTCGGCCGCCGCCAGCAAGCCGCCCAGGTTGGCGCCAGCGCGCTGCACCAGCGCCTTGGGGCCGTCGTCCTGGCGCAGCATGGCCGCCAGCACGTGGGCGGGCTCGATGTAGGCGTGGTCCTGCCCCAGCGCCAGGCTTTGCGCCTCGCCCAGGGCCTCTTGGAATTTGGTCGTGAGTTTGTCGATTCGCATAGGAATATCCCCTTGAAGTTGGCGGGTACTTGGGGCTGTACCAGGGCATTTCAAGGGATGCGGCTCACTACAATCCCCGCCATGCACATCCACCAGATGCAAGCCAGCTACCAGACCGACCAGGACCGCATTTTGCTGCGCCTGAACACCTTTGAGGGGGAGGAGCTGCGCATCTGGCTCACCCGGCGCATGCTCAAGGCGCTGCTGCCCCACCTGCAGCAACTGGCCAGCGGCCTGGGGCTGAACGACAGCGATCCGACAACCCCAGACGAGGCACAGGCTGCAAGCGAGGCCGACGCCGACACCGGCGCACCTCACCCCCCTGAGGCCGCTGACCCCGGCCACACCACGGCGTCGCCGACCCAAGATAGCGCCGCCGAGCCCCCCACCGCCCAGGGCGACTTCGAAACCGCCTTCGACGAGCACAGCGTGCGCCTGCCGCTGGGTGAGGAGCCACTGCTAACCACCGCGCTGCACGTGGCCTCCGGCCCGCGTGGGGGCCTCTCGGTGCGTTTTGACGAACACTTCGACGGCCAATCCCAGGCCCACCGCAGCGTCGAGGCCCACCTGGAGCCCGAACTGCTGGGCGGCCTGGTGCAACTGCTGGGCGCGGTGCTGCGCAATGCCGACTGGGGTATGAGCCTGCCCAGCCAACTGGGCGAAGCACAGGCCCACGGCAGCCCTGTCAACCCACGCACCCTGGACGCCTATGCGCACCATGGGCGGCCCAAATACCTCAACTGAATCGCACCCGTTTCAGCATTGCCTTGCTGCTGCGGTTATGCTGTGCCTGTAGGTCTGGCAGCGCGCCCCATGCTGCCGGGATTGGTCGTTGCAGCAGCGGGCTGGCTGAGCCTTCATTTCTGGCCTTTGTTGGGCCTGTCGACCGAGATTCCCAATATGGATGTAACTGGGCTGGATTTCCGTGACCCTGTGGCTGCGGTTGGGACAGGTTTTTCCGGCGCTGGCTGCGGGAACCGCTGTTGCCCATGTGCGGCCGTTGAGAACGAAAAAGAGGAACACTGCCAAATGAAAATTTCTGTCGATCAACCACGCACGGCCTGGCTGGCCTTGTGCCTGTCCCTCTGCATGGGCGCCACCGGTTCCGTGGGGGCGCAAACCACCTTGCGTGACCAGCGCGGCAAACTGGTCCAGCTCGCGCAGTCCGTGCAGCGCGTGGTGGCCATTCCGATGCCCATGGCCTCGGTCGTGATGACGCTTGACCAGGGCCCGGGGCGGCTGGTGGGCATGCACCCTTCGGCACGGCTGTCGTTGCAAGAAGGGGTACTTGGCCGCATCTTCCCAGAGGCCCTGCGCATTCCAACCGACGTCATTCAAGGCCAAGGCTTTTCGCCCAACGTGGAATCGCTGCTGGCGCTCAAGCCCGATGCGGTCTTGCAATGGAGCCAGCCTGCGGCGATCGTGGCTGGCCTCGAAAATGCGGGCTTGCCCGTGATCGGGCTGACCAATAATCCGCCCGATCAGGCCACGCACGAGAGCAATTTGCGCATTGTCGGCCAGACCCTGGGCCGGACCGAGCGGGCCGAAGCCCTGATTGCGCGTCAACGCGCGGTGCATGCCGAGCTGGCCCGCGCGATGGCGGAGCTGCCCGCCGCACGGCGCCCGCGCGTGCTGTACTTGCGCGCGGCTGAGCGCAGTTTTGCGCCCGCAGGACGCTCCACCTTTCAGCACCACTGGATCGAGTTGGCGGGTGGGTACAACGTCGCCACCGACATGATGGGCATGAATGCGGAAGTCAATGCCGAGCAGATCATCGCGTGGAACCCGCAGGTCATCTTTCTCGGCAGTTTCGACCATGCCACGCCCGCGCAGTTGCTCGGCAACAAGGCACTGGCGGGTGTTGCGGCCGTGCGGGACCGGCGCGTCTACAAGCTCCCGCACGGCGGTTACCGCTGGGACCCGGGCAGCCAGGAGTCGCACCTGACGCTGCTATGGGCGGCGCAGCTGCTGCAACCGGGGCGGCTGCCCAATCGCTTGCGCCAGTCCATGCGCGATGAATACATGTTCCTTTACGGTCACCGCCTTGACGAGACGATGAGCGACGAGATCCTGCAGTTGCCGCTCAACCAAGCCAGCGCCGGCTATGACGCCTTCCGACGCTGACGCATCCCGGCATCCGGCGCTGTCGCTGTCGCTGACGCTGCGGCGCCGGCCGGGCTCGATCAACTGGCGCTGGAGCGCGCTCGCGTTGCTGCCGGCGCTGGCCATGCTGGGCTCGCTGTGCCTGGGGCGCCTGGCGTTGGCGCCGGACCAGGTGGTGCGCAGCCTGCTCGGCTTGGGCGAAGGCGCAGGCCTGAACATTGACACCCTGGTCTGGGCCGTGCGAATGCCACGCACCTTGCTGGCTGCACTGTGCGGCGGTGGGCTGGCGCTGTCGGGCGCCGCGCTGCAGGGCGTGCTGCGCAACCCGCTGGCCGGTCCGCAGAATCTCGGCGTGCTGGCGGGGGCGGGTTTCGGCGGCAGCCTGGGCCTGCTGCTGGCCTGGGGTCCCGCGGCGGCGATGGCGCTGGCCTTTGCGGGCGGGCTCCTGGCCATGGGGATGGTGCTGTGGATGGCGCGTGGCAGCGGCGATGCGCGTGGTCGCGGCACGATCCTGCTGCTGATCCTCGCCGGGGTGGTGGTCAGCGCATTGTTCGCGGCCGGTACCACGCTGTTGCAGTACCTGGCCGACCCGGAGCGGCAACTGCCCTCGCTGGTGTACTGGCTGATGGGCAGCTTCTCGGTCACGACGCCGGGGCATCTGGTCTGGGCCCTGGGCCCCATCGTGCTGGGCGGTGGGCTGCTGTTGACGCGCGGCGCGCGCATGAACCTGCTGGCCAGCGGCGACGACGAGGCGCATGCACTGGGCCTGCGCGTCGAGCGCGAACGGCTGGTGGTGCTGGCGTCGGTGGCGCTGGTCTGCGCGGCGGTGGTCGCGGTCGCTGGCATCGTGGGCTGGGTCGGCCTGGTGATGCCGCACCTTGCGCGCCTGCTGGTCGGACCCGATCACCGGCGCTTGCTGCCAGCTTCCATGCTGCTGGGCGCGGCCTTTCTGGTGGCCGTGGACACACTGTGCCGCACCGTGATGGCGTCGGAGATTCCGCTGGGCGCCGTGACCGCGCTGATCGGTGCGCCGGTCTTCATACATTTGCTGAGACGTTCGCATGGATCGGGATGGCGCGTTGATTAGGGCGAACGGCCTGGGCCTGCGGGATGCTGCCGGCAACTGGCTTTGGCAGGGGCTCACGTTCTCGCTCGCGGCCGGGAGCGTGGCCGGCCTGCTCGGGCGCAACGGCAGCGGCAAGACCACCTTGCTGCGGACCCTGATGGGTCGGGTGCGCCCCAGCGCCGGTGCCTTGGCGCTGGTCCGGCCGGTCGGCTACGTGCCGCAGGCCAGCCAGATCGCCTTCGACTTCACGGTGCGCGAGGTGGCCGAAATGGGCCGCGCGGCGAAGGCGCACTGGCTGCGCGGCATTCACCGCGCCGATGCGCGCGCGGTGGATGCAGCGCTCGAACGGGTGGGACTGGCCGGCCTGGCCTGCCGGCGCTTCGCCAGTCTGAGCGGCGGCGAACAGCAGCTGGCACTGATCGCGCGGGCGCTGGCGGGCGAAACCCGCCTGCTGCTGCTGGACGAGCCGCTGGCGGCCCTGGATCTCGACAACCAGAGTCTCGTGCTGCGGCTGCTGTCGAGGCTGGCGACCGAGGGCCTGGGCGTGCTGTTCAGCACCCACGACCCTGACCATCTGCTCGCGGTGGCCGACCGCGCCTTGCTGCTGCACCGCGGTCAGACGCCCGAAGTAGGGACAGTGCGCGAGCTGCTCACTGCCGAGCGTCTGAGCGCGCTGTACGGGCTGCCGGTGCAGCGCATCAGGCTGGCGCAAGCAGGCCGGGAGTCGGACCATGCCGTCGCGATGTACTAACATGGACACCTTCACCGCCGCCACGCCCCCCCCGGACTTCGATGCCATCGTGCTGCTGGGTCGCGGCATGCCGCTGGGCGAGCAGCAGTTGTCCTTCAAGCTGTTTGCCGAGCGCTTGCGCACGCAGGGCTTCGGGGGTACGGTGAGAACCGCGTTTCTCGAGATCACCGAACCTGCATTGACCCAGGTGCTGACCGAACTGGCCTGCCTTGCGGAGATGCGCCGCGTGCTGCTGGTGCCGGCCTTCGTGCCCTGGGATCGCAATATCCGCTCCTGGCTGCCGCGCTTCCTCGCCGGCTGGCTCGTACAGCATGCGCCGCACATGCAGGTGATGCTCGCCGGTCCGCTGGACGACTCGCCGCACTGGCACGCCGCCCTGGGCGCTAGCATTGCTGCGGCAGCGGGGCTGCCTGAACTGCGGGCCAGCCACCGGCCGCTGTACCGTCGCAACGGGCGCTCCAGCGTGCCGGCGCTGCGCCATCAGGTCCTGGTCTGCCTGGGCCCGCGCTGCGCCCAGGCAGGTGCCTGGGAGGTGCTGCATGCACTGCGCACGCAGGCCAAGGCCAGCGGCGTGGACAAGGTCGGCAGTGCGCGCGTGATCATCAGTCGCACCGCCTGCCAGGAACCCTGCAACCTGGCACCGCTGGTCACGGTGCAGCCCGACAACTGCTGGTATGGCCACGTCCAACCCGCAGATTGCGAGCGCCTCGTGGAGCAGCATCTGATCGGCGGCGAGCCAGTGGCCGAGTTGGCCCACCGGCCCGGCGGGCGTCCGATCGACGACGATCTCGCCGAACCCGAGTTCCCACGCCGCGATGCGCGCATCGGTGCCTTGCGCATCGAAGGTGCCTATGCGCGTCCTGCGATGCACCTGCATCGGGCTGTAGCTGCCTTTATGGTGCTACACAACGACGGCGCCAGCAACGACGCGCTGGTTGCTGCGGCCTGGGCTGGCGCCAACGGCGCGCTGGTACATGGCCCAGGCCGACCGCTTGAGGACCTGGTCCAGGGTAGATTCAGGCCCTTAGTCCTGCCCGCCGGTGGCAGCGTCGTGCTTGAGCCCGGCCAGTTGCACTTGATGCTGACCGGCATCACCTGCGAACCGATCGAAGGCGATGCCCTGTGCCTCGATCTGATGTTCGAGCACGCGGGCTGGATTGCATTGGAATTGATTTTTCATCCGGCTCCGCTGATGTAAGCCAAGCCCAGGAATGTACCCAATGCACCGAACTTATGAGTAAGGATGGTCTGATTCCATTTCCAATTCAATGATGTAATAATACATCCCCATCAACCTTGATGGAGATGGGTATGTCGCGTCCAGCCAGTGGAGACCAGGAAATCCTGCTCAAAGCCCGAGAGGCCATCGCCACAGCGCAAACGGTGGAGCAGTTGCGCCAGGCCCAAGCGGTGGTGTTGCCGCTGGACTACGGTATGAGCCTGACCGATACAGCAAAGGCTATTGGCGTCTC
>JBQTHH010000042.1:0-6342 GCA_052390055.1 Rhodoferax sp. | reverse complement strand
CGGGGGCTGTCCGAGCGCAGCGCCCGCAGGGCGAGAAGTGAGTTCGACCGCGCTGGCCCCCGGGCCTGAGCCACGGCGGAGTCGGCGCAGCCGACCGCCGCAGTGGAGCCCGAACCGGGCAGCGCCTGCCACGGCTTGGACGGGACAGCCGCGTGCCCTGCACCAGCCACGTTGACAGCGCCCGCCACGGCATGAAAGGGACAGTCGTGCACCTCGCATCAGCCACATTGACAACGCCTGCAGCGGCGTAGACGAGACATGGTTCCAGGCCACGCCAGCAGCGCCTGTAACGGCGCGGGCGGCAGGGCCGTGCGCTCCCTGGGCGCAGGCGGTGGATCAGGGTCGGGCCTGGAATCAGGCCACGCTCTTGAGAAACAGATCGTGGTCAGGCGCGAAGTTGGCATGCAGGGGGAGCAGCGCGCCGCCCAGGGCGCTGGCGTCGGCGCCGGTGGTGCCGGCCACGATGGCGGGACGCCACAAGCCTTCCCATTGGTAGTGCTGCAGGGCCTGGTGGGTGCGCTCGATCAGCAGTGCCAGCACCGCCCGGGAAAAGCTGCCATCGATCACCACGGCGTCGATGTCCAAAAACGCCGTGCCGTTGATGACGCAGTGCGCCAGTGCGTGCGCGGCCTGTTCCAGCCAGGCGTGCAGCTCCGCCTGCAGCGGCGGCTGCAGCGCGCGTTCGTCGTAGGCGGCCTGCGGGTCTGCGCCCAGCGCGCGCAGGCGCTGCTCCAGCTCCCACAAGGAGGCGTAGCGCACCAGTTGCTCCGGGGTCGCGCCCGCACTGGCCAGTGCTGTGGGCAGCGAAGCCACCGCCGCCGCATTGCCCTGTTTGCCCATGTGCGGCAGCGAGTTCAGCACCAGGCCTCCGCCCACAAAGGTGTCCACGAACAGGTACAGGAAGTTTTTCAGATCGCGACCCCGGCCCTGCACCAGCTCGGCCACGCAGGCGGCAACCGTGTCCTTGGCATGCAGCACGGGCGCGTTGGTCAGGGCCTGCACCTGGGCGCGCAGGTCGATCTGGTTCCATTGTTCGGATTCTGTGGGGGACAAACCCAGTATCCGGTGCCAGCCGCCCAGCTGCATCGGGGCCGCCACCCCTACGCCCACCAGGCGCTCACCCAGCGGGCCCAGGCTGTCGCGCAACTGGGCCACGTTGCGTTCGATGGCCGGAAACAGCGTGTCGGTGTGGGGAAAGGCGTATTCCAGGCTCAGGCGCTGGCGCACCTGGCCGGTGAAGTCCACCAGCAGCCAGTCCGCGCTGCGCCGCCCGATCTTGAGCCCCAGCGAAAAGGCCCCGTCCGGGTTGAGCGCCAGCGGCACCGAAGGCTGGCCGATGCGCCCGCGCACCGGCTCGTGGCGGATCAGCAGCCCGTCCTCTTCCAGCCGCGTGGTGATCAGGCCCACGGTCTGTGCCGTCAGGCCCGTTAGCCGCGCCAGCTCCGCCTTGGGGCAGCTCCCCTGCAGCCGGATCGCCTGCAGCACCACGCGCTCGTTGAAAGCGCGCATGCCCACGTGGTTGGAGCCGCGCGGGCGCAGCGGAATGGCGGCGGTGGGCAGTGTGGCGGGAGTGCTGGCGGGCAAGGAGGCGGACGCGGGCGGGGTCATGGGAGCAAATTGTCCGCTATCACACCTTTGCGCAAAATGAAGTTGCCAAAGGGCTGCATCTCGCCCGTCACCACCACGGCAAAGGCCTGCAGCGCGCGTTCGTAAAACGCATAGCGCTCCAGCGCCTGGGCCGACTGGCGGGGCAGCAGCAGCGGCTCCACCTGGTCCAGCACCGCACGCTGCAGCGCCGAACGGTAGCCCTGCGCCGTGTCGCTGACCTGCATGTAGGCCACCGGGTGCTCCACGTCGGCGGCCAGGGGCAGCACCTGGGTGAGGGCGCGTACCACCTGCAGCATGCTGGCGCCGCTCAGGCGCAGCACCGGCTTGCCCGCAGCCAGGCGCACCGCGGTGAAGTTGGCGTCGGCCAGCACGATGGCGTCGTCGTGGCCCATCTCCATCAACACCTTGACCAACTCCGGCGTGAGCAGGGGAGGAATGCCTTTGAGCATGTCGTTCTCCTGCTGCGCTTCAGGCCAGCGCCTCGGGCGGCAGGTCTTCTACCGCCTTGGCCCCGGTCATCACCGCCACCGTGTCGCTCATGCTGATCGCGCGCGGGTTGACCACCGCAGCGCGCCTGCCCAGGCGCTGGATGTGGATGCGGTCGGCAATTTCGAACACATGCGGCATGTTGTGGCTGATCAGGATCACTGGCAGCCCCCGGTCGCGCACCCGGCGGATCAGCTCCAGCACCATATTGCCCTCCTTCACGCCCAGCGCGGCGGTGGGTTCGTCCATGATGACCACGTGCTGCGCAAAGGCCGCCGCGCGCGCCACCGCCACGCACTGGCGCTGCCCGCCCGAGAGCGTCTCGACCGCCTGCGTCATGGAGCGTATGCCCACCTTCAGCTCGGCCATGCGCTGCACCGCCTGCTCCAGCATGGCCTTCTTGTCCAGCAGGCGCAGGCAGCGGCCCACGAGGTGCGGGCGCACGATCTCGCGGCCCAGAAAGAGGTTTTCCGCAATCGTCATGGCCGGGGCCACCGCCAGGTCCTGGTACACGGTCTCGATGCCCGCATGGCGCGCGTCGATGGGCGACTTGAAGTGCACCGGCTGGCCGTCCAGCAGCAACTCGCCCTCGTCGGGCACGGTAGCGCCCGAGAGCGCCTTGATGAGCGAGGATTTGCCCGCCCCGTTGTCGCCGATCACGGCCAGGATCTCGCCTTCGCGCAGCTCGAAATCCGTGCCATCCAAGGCCGTCACGTGGCCATAGCGTTTGACCAGGCCCTTGGCCTGCATCACCAGTTGGTTGGACAGTGCGCTCATGATCAACGCCCCCCCTTGCGCGACATCTGGTCCAGGGCCACGGCCAGGATCACCAGCACCCCGGTAATCAAGGTCTGCACCACCGAGGCCACGCCCATCAGCGTCAGGCCGTTGCGAAACACCCCCACGATCACCGCGCCCACCAGAGAGCCCAGAATGATGCCGCGCCCGCCAAAAAGGCTGGTGCCGCCCAGCACCACCGCCGTGATGGCGTCCAGGTTCTCGGTCTGCCCGGCCTGCGGGTCGCCCACGCCGGTGCGGGCAATCGACAGCAGCGCCGCCACGCCGTAGAAGAAGCCCGCCGCCACATACACCCCCAGCAGCACGCGCTCCACGCGGATGCCGGTCAGGCGCGAGGCCTCGGCGTGGTTGCCCACCGCGTACAGGTGGCGCCCCGGCGCGGTGTCGGCCAGGAAGCGCCAGGCCAGCAGGTACAGGGCAATCATCAGCAAGGTGCCATAGCTGATCTCCGTGCCCTGCAGCGTGAAGGTGTTGCCGATGGCGGTGAGCGACTCAGGCAGGTTGGTCACGGTCTGGGAGCGCGAATACAGCTGCGTCACGGCAAACGCGATGTTCATGGTGCCCAGTGTGACGATGAAGGAGGGCAGCTTGGCGCGTGTCACCAGCAGGCCGTTGACCAGGCCAAAGCCGCTGGTCACGGCCAGCCCGGCCAGCATGGCCAGCGGGGTGCTCAGGCCGCTTTCCACGGCCAGCTTGGTCACCACCATGGAGCCCAGGGCCATCACCATGCCGCAGGACAGGTCGATGCCCGCAGTCAGGATGATGAGCGTCTGCCCGATGGCCAGTACGCCCACCACCATCACCTGCTGCAGCACCAGCGAGAGGTTCTCGCCAGTCAGGAAGCGGTTGGATTGGGTTGCAAAAAACAAACAGGCTGCGGCCAGGGCCAGCCAGGGCCCGATCGAGCCCCAGGGGATATGGCGTGTGGGGGTGTTCATGTCACGCAAAAAATCAAAATCGAAGGAAAGACGCCTGCAGTCCCCAGCGGGGCATGCAGGCCTGAGAAAAGGCACCCGGGCCGCCATGTTGGGGCTCGGGCGCACTGCGTGGACTTACTTGTTACCCCAGCACAGTTCCAGCCCGGTCTTGGTGTCTTTGCTGGCGACACCGGAGACGGATTTGCCCGCAATCAGCGTCACGCCCGTGTCCACATAGCCGGACGCCTTCTTGCCGCTCTTGGCGTACTCCACCCCGGCGGACACGCCCATGGCGGCCATCTTCAGGGGGTATTGCTGCGAGGTGGCGGCAATCACGCCCGAGGCGGTGTCACGGATGCCCTGGCAGCCGCCGTCCACCGACACGATGGTCACGTTCTTTTCCTTGCCGGCTTTCTTGAGCGCGTTGTAGGCGCCTGCTGCGGCGGGTTCGTTGATGGTGTAGACCAGGTTGATGTCCGGGTTCTTCTGCAGGCAGTTTTCCATGGCGGTCTGGCCCTTGGCGGCATCGCCAAAGCTGTCGGCCATGCAGGCCACCGCCGCGTCCTTGGACAGCTCGTTGGACTTGGCGTCCGCAGCGCTCAAGCCAAAGCCCTTCATGAAGCCGTTGTGGCGCTGCGCCCCCACCGGGTGGCCGGGGAACAGGTCCAGGGTCGCGATCACGGCCTTCTTGCCGCCCAGCGCGGCCTTGGCGTACTGGCCGATCAGGACGCCCGCCTTGTAGTTGTCGGTGGCGTACAGCGCATCGGCCCCTTCAAACGGGCTGTCCAGCGCAATCACCTGCACGCCCTTGGCCTGCACCTTCTTCACGGTCGGGATGATGGCGTCCCCGCTGGAGGTGATCAGGATCGTCTTGGCCCCGGCGGAAACCATGTTTTCAATCGCGGCGATCTGCCCGGCGGTGTCGCCGTCGGCCTTGCCTGCCGCTGTCAGCAGCTTGGCGCCCATGGTCAGGGCCATGGCTTCGGCGCCTTCCTTCATCTTGACGAAGAAGGGGTTGGTTTCGGTCTTGGTGATCAGGCCGATCACGGGTGGCTCAGCGGCATGGGCCGCACCCATGGCCAGGGCCAGGATGCTGAAAGAAAGAATGCTTGCGGACTTTTTCATGGATGGCTCCTCATGGAATGGTCGGTACTTGCTTACACAGAACACGCTTTACGTTGCAGCGCCGTTGAACTATAGTTGGCGGAAATTATTAAATCAAGTTGTTTTAGTTATCGTAAACCCTAGGTTCCCATGCACCAAGAACAAGCTTCCCAGCCGCTTCCTGCGGCACTGCCCATTCGCGTCGCTACGGCGGGCGAAGCACTGATCGACCTCATCGGCAGCGCCGAAGGCTGCTTTGATCCCTGCCTGGGTGGTGCTGTCTACAACCTCACCCGCGCTTTGGCCTTGCAGGGCGTTGGGACGGTCTACCTCAACCCCCTGTCGGCCGACCGTTTTGGGCGCCAACTGGCCCAGGGTCTGGCGCAAGCCGGGGTGTGTCTGGCGCAGCCGGGCGCCGTGCACGAGCCCACCTCCCTGGCCGTGGTGGCGCTGGGCGCTGGCGGTGTGCCGGACTACGCCTTCTACCGGGACGGTGTGGCAGACCGCCGCGTCAGCGCCCGCGCCCTGCAGGCCGGGTGCGAGGCCCATGCGGGTATTGAGGTGGTGTGCACCGGCGCGCTGGCGCTGGCGCCCCAAGACGCTGGCGCCTATCTGCCCTGGCTGCTCCAGCAACGCTCGCTGGGGCGCCTGGTGGTGGTGGATGCGAATCTGCGCCCCCAGGTCATGCGCGACGGAGATGCCTACCGCCGCAACGTTTTCGATGCCCTGGGCATTGCCCACGTCGTCAAGGTCAGTGACGAAGATCTGGCGCACCTGCAGGTGCCGGGCCGCAACGCGCTGGAACAAGCCCGCGCCCTGCAGCGCCAGTGCGGCGCGCAGTGCGTGGCCTTGACCCTGGGTGCGCAGGGGGCAGCCCTGCTGCTGGCCAATGGCACGGTGCTCATGGGCCGCGAAACGCGCGCGCTCGACGTGCTGGACACGGTGGGTGCGGGCGACTGTTTCCTGGCGGGGCTGGTGGCTGCATGGTTGCGCCAGGGCCTGCCCAAGGACTGGGGGCGGGACGCCCAAACCGGCACCCCGGAACAGGCCCAGACCCTGCTGCGCAGCGCCATCGCTTCGGCCAGCATCAATGTCACCCGCCCCGGCTGCCAGCCGCCCACGCTGCAGGAGCTAGCCCCGTGGAGCAGCGTGGAGTGCACCGTGGCGTGATCCCGCACCGGCCCTGAACACGCTCCTGAGGCCCTGGTGTGGCGTTGTGCATACAAAATGGGCCGCAGGCGCCGCGCAATGGCACCGGCGCTCCCATTTGCATTTACCATGCGCGCACAAGAGATAGTACAAAGGGCTTGTTAATAAATAAGTTGGACAATTATCTGTAATCGGATATGCTCCGATATGTGGCAACTGATTCGCAGATTGGTCAACGGTGGGAAGTTATGCGCACGGCGCTTGATGAGCGTCAGCGGCG
>JBQTHH010000041.1:0-65350 GCA_052390055.1 Rhodoferax sp. | reverse complement strand
TACTTTGATCGGCTGGGAGTACCGCGCCTGTCATGACCTCAAACTCTCGAACCGCCCGGTGCGGACCCGCATGCCGGGTGGTGTGGCAGGGGTGCAGCCGATAATGGCTGCCCCCTATGCCGATTTGCGCCCGGCGCTGGTATGGTGGCGCCCCTACGCCCCTGGTGGGGGCGGCACAAGGAGCACACGATGGCCATGGATGTGGTGGATTACGAGATTTTCGGCAGCGAGATGCAGTACGTGGAGGTGGAGCTGGACCCCGGCGAGGCGGCGGTGGGCGAAGCCGGGGTGATGATGTACATGCAAGACGGCGTGCAGATGGACACCGTGTTTGGCGATGGCTCCCACAACGGGGGCTTTTTCGGCAAGCTGCTGGGCGCGGGCAAGCGCTTGCTCACGGGCGAGGGTCTGTTCACCACCGTGTTCCACAACGAATCCACGGCCAAGCGCCGCGTGGCCTTTGCTGCGCCCTATCCCGGCAAGATCATCCCCATGGATTTGCGTGCGCTGGGCGGCACGGTGATTTGCCAGAAAGACTCTTTTCTGTGCGCGGCCAAAGGCGTGAGCCTGGGTATTGCGCTGCAGCGCAAGCTGGGCGTGGGCCTGTTTGGCGGCGAAGGCTTTGTGATGCAGCGCCTGGAGGGCGACGGCATGGCCTTTGTGCACGCCGGCGGCACCTTGATGCAGCGCACCCTGGCTGCTGGTGAGGTGCTGCGCGTGGACACGGGTTGCGTGGTGGCCTACCAGCCCAGCGTGGCGTTTGACATCCAGTACGTGGGCAAAATCAAGTCGGCCCTGTTCGGCGGCGAAGGCCTGTTCTTTGCCACGCTGCAGGGGCCGGGCACGGTGTGGCTGCAGTCGCTGCCGTTGTCGCGCCTGGCCAACCGCATCATCCTGAGCGCCCCGGCTGCGGGCGGGCGTTCTGCTGATCAAGGCTCGCTGCTGGGCGGCGCCGCCCTGGGGGGCCTGCTGGGCAGCGATTCGGACGATTGAGTGGACTCAGGGGCTGACGCTGGTGCCCACGCTGCGGCGCTGGCGCACGGCCGCGGCGAGCTGCTGCAGCACCGGCACCGTCTGCGCCATGCTGATGCAGGCATCGGTCACCGACACGCCGTAGCGCAGCGTGTGGCCGGGCTGGATGTCCTGGCGCCCCTCTTCCAGGTGGCTTTCGATCATCACGCCAGTGATGCGCGCATCGCCCGCAGCCACCTGCTGCGCCACTTCGCCCGCCACCACGATCTGGCGCGCGTGTTGCTTGGAGCTGTTGGCGTGGCTCACGTCGATCATCACCTGCTCGCGCAGGCCCGCAGTTTTGAGCAGGGCGCAGGCTTCGTCGATGTCTTCGGCCGAATAGTTGGGCGCCTTGCCCCCGCGCAGGATCACGTGGCAGTCGTCGTTGCCACGGGTTTCGAAAATGGCGGCCTGGCCCATCTTGGTCATGCCCATGAAGGCGTGGCTGGCGCGCGCGGCCAGGATGGCGTCGGTGGCCACTTTCACGCCCCCGTCGGTGCCGTTTTTGAAGCCCACCGGGCAGCTCAGGCCGCTGGCCAACTGGCGGTGGCTCTGGCTCTCGGTGGTGCGTGCGCCGATGGCGCCCCAGCTCACCAGCTCGCTGATGAACTGCGGCGAGAGCAGGTCCAGAAACTCGGTGGCCACCGGCAGGCCCAGCTCCAGCACGTCCAGCACCAGGCGGCGCGCCATATCCAGCCCTTCGTTGATGGCAAAGCTATCGTCCAGGTGCGGGTCGTTGATGTAGCCCTTCCAGCCCACCGTAGTGCGGGGTTTTTCGAAGTAGACGCGCATCACCACCAGCAGGTCTTGGTCCAGCGCATCGGCCTGCACCTTCAGTTGGCGCGCGTACTCCATGGCCTGGTCGTGGTCGTGGATGGAGCAGGGCCCCACCACCACGATGAGCCGGTCGTCTTGCCCGTGCAGCACGCGCGAGATGGCGGCGCGGCTGGCCTCCACCAGGTCTTGCGCCACCTGCGTCACGGGCAGCTTCTCTTCCAGCAAGGCCGGGGTGATTAGGGGGCGCACGGCGCGGATGCGCGTGTCGTCGATGCGGGTGGTGTCGTGGGTCGTCAACCGGGCCGTGGTGGTGCTGGTCATACTATGAATTTGATAGCAATAAGGGGTTATTTTACGCGGGCTAGTGGCGAAAATCGCCACAGAAAACGAGCGCGGTGCGGTGACAGGGCGGCTGGACCGGCGCTGGTGCGCAAACCGACCTGTTGTTGCGGCGGCCTGACAGTGCCATGTGGGCCATGGCGTGCAAGCTGTCCCGCTGGCCGTTGCGAAAACAGCCGCCGGTCATACCTCCAGGCCAGCCAGCCACGGAGCTGCGTCACGAATCTGTAGGCGGCCCACATCGGCCTCGGCCCGGCATTCGCGCACCAATTGGATCGCCTGCGTGTGTGCAAACTGCTCGGCAAAGCGGTTCAGCGCGCGGTGCGGCCGGGTGTCCGACAGCTTGCACTCCACCAGGTGCGTCAACCCATCTCCCTCGCTGAGGCAAAAATCCACCTCGGCCTCGTCCTTGGTGCGCAGATAGTGCAGATCCACCGCCATGCCGCGCGTGTCCTGCTGCCAATGCACTTGCTTGAGCAGGTGGCAGGCCACCAAGTTTTCAAAGCGAACCCCGTCGTCGCCCTGCACCAGTGCGGTGTCGTAGAAATACACCTTGGGTGCCTGTAGCGTGGCGCGGGCGATGTTGCGGTGCCAGGGGCGCACCACGAACACAATGAACAGCGCTTGCAGGATGTCCAGGTATTTGCTCAGCGTCGTCGGCGCCAGCCCCAAATCCCGCGCCATGGAGGCCAGAGACAGTGGCGAGCCCACCCGCGAGCGCAGCATCTCGGCAAACAGGCGCATGGCCTTGACCTCTTGCAGGCGCGAAAACTCCAGCACGTCCTCGCGTACCAGACCGGAAAAATAGTCGCTGCGCCAGCGCAGTGCGTCGGTACTGCTGGCCGCCAGCACCGGCTCGGGAAAACCACCGCGCTCCAGCAGGTGGGCCAGTGCGCTGTGGGGCGCAGCCTGGGCGTGTTGCACCCATTCGCGCACCGAAACCGGGTGCAGCCGCATGCGGAAGTAGCGCCCGGCCAGGGAGTCTCCGCCTTGGCGAAACGTGTCCATGCGCGCGCTACCTGTCACCAGGATCTGCTGGCCCGGAGCACGCCCGTCCACCACACCCTTGAGCCAGGCTTTCCAATCGCGCATCTTGTGGATTTCGTCCAGCACCAGCAGCGGCGCGCTCTGGCGCCAGCTCTGCGCCAACATCACGGCACGGTGGGCGGGAACGTCGAAATTGAGGTACTGGCTGCCGGGCAGGGCCGCCATCAACTGCTGGCTGAGCGTGGTTTTGCCTACCTGGCGCGGCCCGGTGAGCACCACCATCTTGCGGCGCAGGTCTGCCTGAATGCGTTCATCGGCATAACGTTTCATGCGACTATTTTAGTTATCTATGGAAAATAGTCGCGACTTTATTCCATTGTTCTCGATGATGGACGGGTATGGGCTGTGTGCGGCGTGCACCCCACGCAGATCTTGGTCCACGCTGCCTGTTGGCGCGTGAAACCCCTGTTGCACGCTCTTAGAATGGTTTTTTTACCCGCCACCGCAACACGCCTGTCCTTGTGCCCTTCACCCCCCTGAATTGCCCCCAATGCTCCGCACCCTTGCCGCGTCAAGCGCATTGGCGCACGGTGACGTGCTTGTACTGTGGCACCAGTGTGAGCAAGTCCCAGGAGGTGGTACAGGTGGCCTCGTTTCGGGATGCTTACCGGCGTGTCTACGGGGCACTGGACAGGCCCAGCCAGTGCCTTGAGATCGCGCAACAAACCTATGGCGTGTTGCGACGTCTCGGTTCGGGCACCCATGCCGAGGTGTTCTTGGCGCAGCGTGTGAGCCCGTTGCCCGAGCGTGTGGTCATCAAGTTGGCCAAACCCCACTGCGCCGACGGAGCCGCCTTGCAGCGTAGCGCTGCAGCCTTGGACGCGTTGCAGCAGAGCAGCGCGCCTGGCGCAGGCTATTTCACGCAGCACCTGCCGCAAACCGTCGTTCAGGGTACTGCGCGGGGCAACTTTACCGCCGAGTGCCCGGCCTTGGTGTTGCGCGCACCAGCCGGTTTTTGGGGCAGCCTGGAGGACGTGATGCAGTGCTACCGCGCCAGGGGGCGGGTGGTTGACGCGCGTCACGCGGTGTGGATGTGGCGTCGGGTGCTGGAGGTACTGGCCTTTGTGCACGACAGCGGTTGGGTGCACCAGGACTTGCAGCCGGAAAACCTGCTGGTGCACCCCGCAAACCATGGCGTACAAATCATTGGATGGTCCCGTGCCGCACAGGCCATGGGGACGCCCGCGCTGCAGGGGCAGGATTTGGCACAAGTGGCTTGGGCGCTGCGCACACTGTTGTGCGGCGGCGAAGACCCAACCCAGACGGACCTTCCCCGCGCGGTCCCTACCTCCATGGCCCAGCTCCTGCGCCAATGCGAAAACCCCGCCTGGTGCGCCCAGCAGGGTGCCCGGGGCCTGGACCGCGCTTTGCGTGACGCCGCCCAGGAGGCGTTTGGACCACCGCGCTTCATCCGATTCGATCCACAACCTTGACATCCGTATTGGGAGACTTATGGGACACGGAAACTACTCGCACGCTGCGCATGCGGCGCTTATGGCCGACCGCAGTGCCTTGCCGCAACAAGCCGTGTTTCAGCAAGAGGGCTGCCACGCTTTGATGGACCCCAAGGGGCTCAAGGCGCGTGAGTCACGCGACAGTGCGGACCATCCCAACGCACTGGCAGTGGCCTTTGCGCTGGACGTCACCGGTTCCATGGGCGATATCCCAGACCTGTTGGCGCGTCAGGAACTGCCCACCTTCATGAAGTTACTCAACGCCTGTCACATTCCGGACCCGCAGCTCTTGTTCATGGCGGTGGGCGACGCGACGTCCGACAAGGCGCCCTTGCAGATAGGGCAATTTGAGTCCACCGCCGAGCTGATGGACCAATGGCTCACCTGGACCTACCTCGAGGGTGGTGGCGGTGGCAGCGGATCGGAGAGTTACGAGCTGGCCTTCTATCTGCTGGCCGAGCACACGGACCTGGACTGCTGGATCAAGCGCCGCAAGAAGGGGTATCTTTTCATGACGGGCGACGAGTTGCCCTATCCTGCAGTTTCTCGCCACCAGATCGAGGCATTGGTGGGCACCCAACTCGACGAGGACGTCCCCATTGAGGATGTGATTGCGGCCGCATCGGAAACCTATCACCTGTTCTTCTTGATTCCCGACTTGAGGCGGCGGAAAAACTGCGAAAAGCGTTGGCGCCAACTACTGGGTGATCACGTGATCTGCATGGAGTCCGCGCAAGACACCTGCACCGTGGCGGCCGCCATAGTGGGTTTGACCGAAAAGGTCCTGCCGAACTTGGACGCCGTGGCTAAGACGCTGGGTGACGCGGGTATTTCCAGTGAACGCACATCCTCCACCCTGCGGGCGTTGAGCAGCTATGCGGCGCTCATAGACCCCAACGCCCCGCCACGCACCAGCGCCACGGGGGCCATCGCCAGTGGCGCCCGTTCCTGGTGGCGCAAGCTGTTCGCGTAAGCCCAGACCTGTGGCGACGCGGCTGGTTTCGCTTATCGGCTTGGGTTTTGGTGACTGCGGCAAGGGGCTGTTCACCGACTATCTGACGCGGCACTGGGGGGCCCACACCATCGTCCGCTTCAACGGCGGGGCGCAGGCGGGGCACAACGTGGTACTGCCCGACGGCCGACACCACACGTTTTCCCAGTGGGGCGCAGGCACGTGTGTTCCGGGAGTGCACACGGTCTTGTCCTACCCTGTGGTGGTTCACCCCGGTGCTTTGATGGTGGAGAGCGCCGCCTTGCAGGCGTTGGGCATCTCTGACGCCTTGCAGCGGCTGCGCATTGATGCACGTTGCCGGGTCAACACACCCTTCCACCAGGCGGCAGGGCGCCTGCGCGAATGGGCGCGGGGAGCGGGTGCCCATGGCAGCTGTGGCGTCGGTGTGGGCGAAACGGTGCGCCATGCATTGGCCTACCCCGAGCAAGTGCTGCGCTATGGTGATCTGATGGAACCGCAGCGCGCGTTGGCGCGGGTAGGTCAGATTCGGCGCACCTTGTGGGCGGAAATCGAGCCTCTGGTGCATGCGGGGCACGCGCGGGCCCAGGCCGAACGCGATCTGCTGGCTGACCCGGCGATGGAGATGCGTTGGCTAGACCAATGCGCGGGCCTGGTCGCCGCCTGCCCCGCCGCCAGCTTGGACCACATCTGCCAGCGCCTGCACCGGCCCGGCACCGTGCTCTTCGAAGGCGCGCAGGGCGTATTGCTGGACGAGTGGCGCGGTTTTCATCCCCACACCACCTGGAGCAGTATCGACACCGCCAGCGCCCAGGCTGTCGCCGACGACGCCGGGTGCACCGGTCCGATGACGCACCTGGGTGTTGTGCGCAGTTACCTCACCCGCCACGGCGCCGGGCCACTGCCCACCCACGATCCCGCCCTGGATGCCTTGTCCGAGCCGCACAACCCGGGGGACGGATGGCAGGGCGCCTTCCGTTGTGGGCACCCAGACAGGGTGCTGTTGCAGTACGCCTTGGCCAACGTGGGCGTGTTGGACGGCTTGCTGGTGAGCCACCTGGATGTGTTTGAGAAAACCCCCGGACTGCGTTGGTGCCAGGGCTACCAGCTACCACAACCCAACGCAGGGGAAACCGCCGTACTGGACGCGCTACCGGCAAGCCGAGGGCACGATCTGCGTCACCAAGAACGCCTGACAGACCTGCTGCATCGGGTAAAGCCACTGTACGCCTTTGCGCCCATTGCCAATGACCACGCGTTGTTGGGTGAGCTGCAGGCCTGCGCGGGGTTGCCGGTCTGGTTCGGGTCCTACGGCCCTACCCACGCGGACGTGCGGCCCTTGCACACGCCCCATGCAAGCACTTCGTTCCCAGGGTAGGCCAGCGACGGGGGGTGCCTCCGTGAGGTAATGCCAGAAATGGCCATTGACCCGCGTATTTATTGGAGATATTGCTACAAAAATAGGAGTATTGTCTATTCCAATCCCAGCCGCTGCAACTTCATCCGCAGCCCCAACCGGGTAAGCCCCAGCTCCTGCGCCACATGGGTCTTGTTGCCCTTGTGGCGCTGCATGGCGGCGCGCAGGATCTGGGCTTCGAAGCGCTCCAGCTGTTCGCGCAAGGTGGCGGGATCGTCCTGGGCCACCACCGGGCTGGGGGGGGTGTTACTGCGCAGGCGCGGCGAGAACAGCTCCACGCCCAGCACCGGCCCTTCGCGCAGGGCCAGGGCGCGCTGGATCTCGTTTTGCAGTTCGCGCACATTGCCCGGCCAGGCGTAGCGCTGCAAACACTCACGTGCCGGCGGCGTCAGGCTGCAGTCCAGGGCGCCCGCGCTGTGCAGCATCTGGGCCACGATGTGGGTGATGTCCTGCACCCGTTCGCGCAAGGGCGGCATGTGCAGGGTGATGCCGGCGATGCGGTAGTACAGGTCTTCGCGAAAGCGCCCGCAGGCTACTTCCTCTTCCAGGTCGCGGTTGGTGGCGGCGAGCACGCGCACGTCCACCGGCACCGCGCGGGTGCTGCCCACGGGGCGCACTTCGCCCTCCTGCAGCACGCGCAGCAGCTTGACCTGAAAGGCAGGCGAGGTCTCGCCAATCTCGTCCAGAAACAGGGTGCCGCCATGCGCTTGCTGGAACAAACCCGTGTGCGACTCGGTCGCGCCGGTAAAGGCACCGCGCTTGTGGCCAAACAGCTCGCTCTCCAGCAGGGTGTCGGGCAGGGCGCCGCAGTTTTCCACGATGAAGGGGGCTTGCGCGCGCGCGCTGGCGTAGTGGATGCCGCGTGCCAGCAGCTCCTTGCCGGTGCCGGACTCGCCCGTGATGAGCACCGACAGGTCGTGCCCGGCCACGCGCTGGGCCAGTTCGCACACCGCGTGCAGCGGGCTGCCTTCGGCGCGCACCATGCGCTCAAAGCCCGCCTGGGCCTTGGCGCGCTCGCGCAGCTGGCCCACGTGCAGTGCCAGTTGCTCGGTGCTGGGGCGCAGTTCCAGGGTCAGGCGCTGGTTGTCCTGCTGCAGCCGCCACAGCGCGGCGGCGCTTTGCAGGGTGAGCAGCAGTTGGTCTGGGTGCCAGGGCTTGAGCAGGTACTGCCAGATGCCGGCTTCGTTCACCCCGGCGATGATGTCCTGGGCGTCGGTGTGGCCCGAGAGAATCATGCGCACCGTGTCGGGCCAGCGCTGGCGGATCTGTGCCAGCAGGGCCACGCCGCTGGTGCCGGGCATGCGCTGGTCCGACAGCACCAGTTGCGCACCCTCGGTTTCCATCAGCTCCAGCGCCGCCTGCGCCCCGGACGCGGTGAGCACCTCGAAATCGTCCTGCAGGGTGCGGCGCAGGGTCTCCAGCGAGCGCGGCTCGTCGTCCACCACCAGCACGGTCAGGCGCGCAGACGCGGCGCTCATGCTGCTCATGGCGAAGGGGCTCCCAGTTCGCGGTGGCGCGCCAGGTGGCGCGGGGTCCACGAGGCCAGTGACTTGTGCACAAAGTGGTGGCGTGCCACGTGGTAGCTGGGGTCAAAGCCGTAGAAGTTGCGCCGCATGTGCGCCAGTTCTTCGGCGCGGTAGTCAGCCAGCGGCTTGGCGGCTTCGTCCTGGGCGCGCTGGGCGTTCTTGCGCTGCAGCTGCTGCGCCCAGTCGCTGGCCTCGGCCAAGGCCTGCGCACGGGCCTGCACCGCGTGCGCAAAGGCGCTGCGCTCGCCTTCCAGGCAGGCGTCGTACAGGCCCAGGGCAACAGACGCCTGCGCTGTGAGCGGCTCGCGGTTGCGCATGATGGCCTGGGCCTTGTCCAGCCCCACGCGTTTGGGGAGCAGGTAGGTCCAGTACTCGGAGCCGTACAGGTTGCCCATGTTCTTGTAGTGCGGGTTCAGCATCACGCCCGATCGTACCCACACCTGGTCGGCCGCGCGCGCCAGAAAGCAGCCGCCCGCCCCGGCATTGCCGCCCAGCGCCGCCACCGTGAGCTGTCCCGGTGTCTGGATCAACTCCAGGGTGAGGTCGTTCATGGCGTTGATGTTGTCCCAGGACGCATCCGCCGCCGAACCGTCGCCCAGGCTGGCCGCTTCGATCACGTTCAAGTGGATGCCGTTGGACCAGAAGTCCTCGCCCCCGGCCAATATGAGCACGCGAACTGGACGCTGCTTGGCCCAGGCCAGCGCCGCTTGCAGGCGCTGGCACTGGCGCGTCGACATGGCGCCGTTGTAGAACGCGAAATGCAGTGTGCCCACGGCGCCGTTTTCTTCATAGGCAATGTCTTGCCAGGTGGCGTGAGGGGTGCGCCACCAGCCTTCCAGCGCGGATTCAGGCAAGACCGCGCTCTCGGCCTCGAAAGCCAGCGTGGCGGGCAGTTTGATGCTGCCAGGGCGTTTGACATGCCCGATCCACACCGCGCCATCCACGGTGCGCCGCAACAGCGCCGTTTCGCGCCGTGCCAGCAGGGTGCCCGGTGCGGCGGTGCTGTCCACCGTGCCCGCTTCTTCGCAGGCGTCAAACAGGTGGCAGGGCTCGCCAAACAGGGCATCCAGAACGCCCGGAAAACTGTCGGCGGCGCGCAGCTTGCGCAACACGGTGGCGGTGCTGTCCACCGCCCAGTCGATGCGCCTATCGTCCTGCCGCATGAGTGGGCGCAACTGGCCGCGCGCGTCGGCCCACTGCGCCAGCGGCGTGGGGGCTTGCCCCTGTGCCATGGCTTGCAGTGCCTGCAGCACGGCCTGACTGGCAGCCTGTGTCACTTCGTTGCGGTAAAGGCTGGCTTTGGCGGCCGCACGCAGGGGGAACTCCTGCGTGGCCCAGACCGGCCCGGCGTCCATTTCGCTTTCCGCCTGCAACACGGTCACGCCCCAGGTGGGTTCTTGCAAGGTGATGGCCCAGTCCAGCGCCGAAGGGCCGCGGTCGCCCACGATGCCGGGGTGCACCACCAGGCAGGGCAGGCGCGACCACACCGCTTCGGGAATGGTGCGGCGCAGGTAGGGCGCAACCAGCACGTCGGGCTGGAAAAGCGCCACCGCTTCCTCGGTCACGGCGTCGGCAATGTCCAGTTCTACCGTCACGGTGTGGCCCAGCGCACGCAATTCGGCGTCCAGGCGCTGGGTGAGGCTGTTGTAGGCGTGGGATAGCAGCAGGATGCGCATCGGGGTTCCTTAGCAGATGCGCGGCAGCTGGTCGCCGCTGAGCCAGTCCACCATGCGCCGCCCGCCAAAGGCGGTGGTGAGCTGCACGAAGTGGTGGTCGTCGGCAATCACTTCGCCAATGATCGCAGCGTCCTGCCCCAGCGGGTGCGCGCGCAGGGTGGCCAGTAGCGCGCTCGCTTGGGCTTGTGGACAGAAGGCCAGCAGCTTGCCTTCGTTGGCCACGTTCAGGGGGTCCAGGCCCAGCAGCTCGCACGCGGCATTGACCACCGGGCGCACCGGAATGGCGCGTTCGCGCAGCATCATGCCCACACCGGCCTGGGCCGCAATTTCGTTGAGCGTGGCCGCCACACCGCCGCGTGTGGGGTCGCGCAGGCAGTGCAGCTCCACGCCGCTTTGCAGCAGGTGCGCCACCAAGCCGTTCAGGGCGGCGGTGTCGGACTGCACGGGCGCGTCAAAGCTGAGGTTGTCGCGCTGGCTCATGATGGCCACGCCGTGGTCGCCGATGGTGCCCGACAGCAGCACCGCGTCGCCCACCTGCACGCGCTCACCGCCCAGGTGCACGCCCTCGGGCAGCACGCCCACGCCGGTGGTGGTGATGAACACACCATCGGCCTTGCCGCGCTCCACCACCTTGGTGTCGCCAGTGACGATGGGCACGCCCGCCTGCGTGGCGGCCTGGGCCATGGAGGCCACAATGCGCTCCAGGTCCGCCAGGGCAAAGCCCTCTTCCAGGATGAAGCCCGCCGCCAGGTACAGGGGCGTGGCGCCCATCACCGCCAGGTCGTTCACCGTGCCGTGTACGCTCAGACACCCAATGTCGCCGCCCGCGAAAAACAGCGGCGAGACCACATGGCTGTCGGTGGCCATCACCAGCCGACCGCCGGGCGCGGGCAGCACCGCGCCGTCGTTGGCCTGGCGCAGGTAGGGGTTGTCCAGGTGGCGCGCAAACAGCTCGCCAATAAGCTGGGCCATGGCTCGCCCACCGGCGCCGTGGCCCATGTCCACGCGGCCATTTTTGAAGTCCAGCGGCCGTACGTAACCGCGTTTCACGTTGCTCATCGATCAATCTCCCTGCTGCGCACTGCGGTGCGAGCGCCTTCGGGCGGCCGTGCAGCGCTCATGCCATGTCCTTGTAGCGCCCGTAGCTGTAGTGCGCGGCGCAGGCGCCTTCGCTGCTGACCATGCACGAGCCAATGGGGTTTTCCGGGGTGCACACGGTGCCAAAGAGCTTGCAGTCCTGCGCTCGCTTCACGCCGCGCAGGATGGCGCCGCACTCGCAGGCCTTGTTGTCGGGCACCGACTGGTAGGGTAGCGGGAAGCGCTTTTCCGCGTCCCACTGCGCGTAGGCGGCGCGGATGCGCAGGGCAGAGTACGGCACCACCGACAGGCCGCGCCACTCGAAGGCGCGGCGCAGCTCGAACACCTCGGCCACGCGGTCTTGCGCCTTCACATTGCCATCGCGCGTGACGGCGCGGGCAAACTCGTTTTCCACCTCGCAGCGGCCCTCGTTGACCTGGCGCACCAGCATGAAGATGGCCTGCATCACGTCCAGCGGCTCAAAGCCGGCAATCACCACCGGCTTGCGGTACTCGTCGGCAAAGTGCTCGTAGGGACGGCTGCCAATCACGGTGGACACGTGCGCCGGGCCGATGAAGCCGTCAATGGGCACCGTGCCCCATTGGCGCACCTCGGGGCTCTCCAGAATCTGGGTGATGGCCGCCGGGGTGAGCACATGGCAGCACAGCACGCTGAAGTTTTGCAGCCCCTCACGCGCCGCCTGCTGGATGGCCAGGGCCGTGGGCGGTGTGGTGGTCTCGAACCCGATGCCGAAGAACACCACCTGCTTGCGCGGGTTGTCGCGCGCGATTCTCAGCGCGTCCAGCGTGGAATACACCATGCGGATATCGCCGCCGCGCGCCTTGGCCTTCAGCAGCGACAGGCCGTTGGAGGCGGGCACGCGCAGCGTATCGCCATAGGTGCACAGGATGACGCCGTGTTCCAGCGCCAGGCGGATGGCCATGTCCACGCGTCCGATGGGCAGCACGCACACCGGGCAGCCGGGGCCGTGCACCATGCGCACAGTGGGCGGCAGCAGGTCGGACAGGCCATAGCGCGAGATGGCGTGCGTATGGCCACCACAGAACTCCATGAAGCTGTAGCTGCGTTCGGGCCGCACCGTGGCCGCGATCTTGGCCGCCAGGGTGCGGGCCACGTCGCCGTCGCGAAATTCGTCGATGTATTTCATGGCGCAGTCTGCCCGGCAGCCGCGGTGCTGTCGCCCATTTCGGCAAACAGCGCCAGGGTGCGCGCTGCTTCTTCAGGGTCGAGCTTGGTCAGGGCGTAGCCCACGTGCAGGATGACGTAGTCGCCCACGGCCACGTTATCCAGCAGCGCCAGGGAAATGTCCTTCTTCACCCCACCCAGATCCACGGTGGCCCAGCCCGCACGTTCGCCCGTGCCGACCTCCACCACTTTGACAGGCAATGCCAGGCACATATCAACAGCGTCCTTTCATTCCATGTCCCAACCATCCGTGTCGTTGTTGCTTCGCCTTGCCGTACGTCTGTGCTGTTTGCGGCTTCGCGCCCAGACACAAATGATTTGAAAATGGAATAGGAAACCTATGCCAGTGCGCAGGATGCATGGTTGGGATTCTCCAAAAATTGTTGCGCCACCCAGGCCTGGCCCAGGGCCAGGCCGCCATCACCCGCGCCCACCCGTTGCGGGTGCAGCACCCGTAGGCCGCGCCGGTGCAGGTGGCGGCCCAGGCGGCTGCTGAGCAGGGCATTGGCAAAGCAGCCCCCGCCCAGGGCCACGGTGTCCAGGCCCAAAGCCTGGGCGTGGGCCACCACCCAGTGCTCCAGCGTGTCGGCCAGAGTGGCATGAAAAAGCGCCGCGCCCCAGCCCGGGTCGGGGGCGTGGCTCAGGGCATCCAGCAGGGGCAGCAGGTCCAGTTGCGAGAGCCCGTTCACGGGCTCCGAGGCCAGGTCATAGGGTGGCCAATCTGGCAAAGACGGGCCTTGCCGACGCTGGTTTTCGCCGGGCTGTCCATAGTGGATGGCGCCGACACAGCCCGTTCGGACTTCCAGCGGTTGGGGCCAGCCGTGGCGCGCGATATGGGCCTGCGCGGCCTGCTCCAGTCGCATGGCGGCCTGGGCTTCGTAGTCCATGTGGGTGCACAGGCCCAGCAGGGCCGCAGCGGCGTCAAACCAGCGCCCGGCGCTGGTGCTGGGCGGGCAGCGCACGCCGCGTTGCAGCAGTTGCGCCACCCCGGGCGCCTCGCGCAGCCCGGCCCAGCGCTGCGGGATCTCGTCGCCACGCTGCAGGAGCTGCAGGGCCGCAGCGCCCATGCGCCAGGGTTCGCGCGCCGCGCGCTCGCCCCCGGGCAGGGGCAGGGCGCGCAGGTGGCCGATGCGGCGCATGCCTGCGCCATCCACCCGCAGCAGCTCGCCACCCCAGGCCGTGCCGTCGCTGCCCAGGCCATGGCCATCCAAGGCCAGGCCCAGCACCGGGCCCCGGTGGCCGTGTTCGGCGCAGGTGGCGGCGATGTGGGCGTGGTGGTGCTGCACGCCCACGCAGGGCAGGCCATGCGCCGCCGCAAAAGCCTGGGCCGCGTGGGTGCTGTGGCAGTCCGGCTGCAGGTCGTGCGCCACCGCGTCGGGGCGCAGTTGCAGCAGGTCCAGCAGGCGCTGCGCCGTGTCTTCCAGAAAGCGGCAGGTGGCGGCATTGTCCAGGTCACCCACGTGCGGCGATAGGTAGGCTGCAGAGCCGCGCGTGGCGCACACCGTGGTCTTCAGGTAAGCGCCCCAGGCCAGCACGTTCTGGCCCGCGCCCGCGCTGCCCATACGCGGCAGGGCGATGGCGCTGGGCGCATAGCCCCGGCTGCGGCGCAAAAAGGCGCTGTGGCCATCCACCACCCGCAGCACGCTGTCGTCGCAACTGGCGGCAATGCCCCGGTCGTGGTCCAGCAGCGCATCGGCAATGCCGCCTAAGCGCGCGCGCGCCTCGCCGCTCTCCGTCACCATGGGCTCACCGCCGGGGTTGGCGCTGGTCATCACCAGCAGCAGCGGCTGTGCCTGCTGCAGCCAGCCGGTGCCTGCGGGGCGGCCTGCGGCCTCGTGGAACAGCAGGTAGTGGATGGGCGTGACCGGCAGCAGGGCGCCCAGCTGCGCCAGGCCCGGGGCCACGCCGGGCAGGGCGTCGCTGCGGTGCTGGGCCAACAGCACGATGGGGCGCTCCGGGCTGTCCAGCAGCGCCGCTTCTTCGGCGCTGACCGCCACCCAGGGCACCAGGCTGGCACGGTTGCACGCCATGAGGGCGAAAGGCTTGGCCTCGCGGTGCTTGCGCATGCGCAGCCGCTGCACGGCCTTGGCGTTGGTGGCGTCGCAGGCCAGGTGAAAACCGCCCAGGCCCTTGATGGCCACGATGCTGCCTTGGCGCAGCAGTGCCAGGGTCTGGGTGATGGGGTCGCCCGCTAGGGGTTCGCCGTCCGTGTGCAGCAAGCGCAGCTGCGGCCCGCAGTGCGGGCAGCAGGTGGTCTCGGCATGAAAGCGCCGGTCGGAGGGCTGGGTGTATTCCGCTTGGCAGTCGGGGCACAGGGCAAAGGGCGCCAGGGTGGTGCGGCTGCGGTCGTAGGGCAGGCCGGTGGCGACGCCAAAGCGCGGGCCGCAGTGGGTGCAGGTGATGAAGGCGTGGCGCCAGCGCCGCCCCTCGGGGTTGAACAACTCGCCCAGGCAGTCCGGGCACACGCCCACGTCCACGCCAATGGCGGTGGCCACCGCGCCGCCCACGCTGGGGGCGATGGTGAAGCCGCTGCATGCGGGGCTGGGTGCTGCTGTCGCCGCGTCGATGCGCTCCACCCGCGCCAGCGGCGGGGCTTCGCTGCGCAGGCGCGCAATCAGGGCCTGCACTTGTTCGGCGGCCCCTTGGGCCAGGATGTCCACGCCCAGGGCGTCGTTGCGCACCCAGCCGCTCAAGGACAGTTCCTGCGCCAGATGCCAGACAAAGGGGCGAAAGCCCACACCCTGCACGACGCCGGTGACGCGGATGCGCTGCGCAACGTCGCCCACCCTGACTCCCTAAATGGTGATGCTGGCCACCGGGCGGCGGCTGTAGGCCGCGATCTTGAGCCCGTCGCGCAGGAACTGCAGCCACTCGTCCATGCCCTGCCCCGTGGTGACGGACACCTGGATCACCCGGATGCGCGGGTTCACCTTGCGGGCGAAGGCGATGGCCGCGTCCACGTCGTACTGCAGGTAGGGCAGCAGATCGACCTTGTTGAGCAGCATGACGCTGGCGGCGCGGAACATGTCGGGGTACTTGATGGGCTTGTCCTCGCCCTCGGTGACCGAGAGCACCGCCACCTTGTGCGCCTCGCCCAGGTCAAAGGCGGCCGGGCACACCAGGTTGCCCACGTTCTCGATCAGCAGCAGGCTCTGGTCGGCCAGGTTCAGGCGCTGCAGCGCGTGGCCCACCATGTGGGCGTCCAGGTGGCAGCCCTTGCCGGTGTTGATCTGGATCGCCCGCGCGCCCGTGGCGCGGATGCGCTCGGCATCCTGGCTGGTCTGCTGGTCGCCCTCGATCACGGCCAGGGGCTGGTCACCCAGCATCTGGATGGTCTTGCACAGCAGCGTGGTCTTGCCCGAGCCGGGGCTGGAGACCAGATTCAGCGCAAAGATGCCCTGGGCCGCGAACTGCGCACGGTTGGCCTGGGCGTAGGCGTTGTTCTTGGCCAGGATGTCCTGCTCGATCTGCACCATGCGTTTGGCATCCATGCCGGGGGCGTGGCTGTGGTGGTGGGCGTGGTCAGTTTCGTGTCCGTGGTCATGGCTGTGCCCGTGCCCGCAGCCGGGGCCGTGCACGTGCCCAGCGTGCGTGTGCTCGTGCGCATGGGTGCTGCCGTCCGCATGGCTGTGTTCGTGCAGGTGTTCGCCGTCGATGCGGGTGTCGTCCGGGCCGCAGCCGCAGGTGGTGCACATGGTGTTCTCCGAAAGCTCAGGGGGATGGTAGGAAGTATGGCTTGGGCGGGGATGACATCAAGAGACTTCCAGGTCCTTGATGCGCATTTCGGTGCCCCCTGTGACCTGCATCTGCACGCTGCCGCATTCGGGGCATTCGCCAAACACTTCGCGCATGGGCACGGTCTTGGCGCAGGCCATGCACCAGCCGGTGCCCGGCAGTTCCACAATCTCCAGCGTGGCGCCCTCGGCCAGTGAGCCGCGCACCACGGCGTCAAAGCAAAAGCGCATCGCTTCGGGCTCCACGCCGCTGAGCTGGCCAATCTCCAGCCGCACGCCCAGCACCTTGTGGAAGTGCTGGGTGCGGGACGCCTCTTCGATGGCCTGCAACACGCTTTCTGCCAGGGACATCTCGTGCATGGTTTAGGCCCCCAGGCGGAAAAACCCCCGCCGCGACAGGGTGCCGGAGCGGGCGCCTGCCGGGGTGGCTTGGGGTGCGGCTGCGGCAGGGGGCCTGGTGGACGAAGGCGCCGGTGGTGCGTCGGCGTCTGCTGGCGCACTCATCAGGCCCAGCAGGCTGGCGCGGGCGGTCTGGGTGGCGTGGAGCTGGTGGGTGAACATGCCCATGGGAGAAAACAGCGAACAGGTCTGGAAGCTGCCCAGATCATCTTCGTGGCTGTCCAGAAAGGCAAACGATCCGGCGGGAAACTGCAGGAAACGGCGCTGCTGGTCGCCCGCAGCCACCCAGTGCCGTGCGCTGCCGGGCACCAGCAGCAGGTTCATGCACCAGGGCGTCACCAGCACGCCCAGCCAATGCTGCTGCCAGCGCTGAAAGCCCACTGCTTCCACGCGCAGTCCGGGGTGGAGGATGGGCACGTCGTGCATGCGCTCGCGCATCACCCGCAAAAACGTATGCTCCACCGCCGCGCTGGGGTCGTGGGCGTAGGCGCGCGGGCTCATGCCAGGGCCCCCCAGCGCCGGGCGTCGTCCTCGGGGTGCGCGGCGGCCAGCTCCTGCATCAAGGCCAGGGCCTGGCGCGCACGTTCGGGCTCCACCCGCTCAAAGGCAAAACCCCCGGCCTGGATCAGCAGGTAGTCGCCTACGGCGATCTCCTCGCCGTCCAGCAGCAGCAGGCTCACTTCGCGCGTCTGGCCGAAGCACTCGGTCACGGCGCTGGCGCCGTGCACTGCGATCACCTTGGAGGGCGCGGCCAGGCACATGGGCGATCTGCCTTCAGGCGGCCAGGGGCACGGCCAGCGGGCGCACGGCGTAGCCGCGTGCCACCAGTTCCTGCACCGTGCGCGCCACCAGCTCGGGGATTTTTCCGGCCACGGTGGGCGTCATGTCCAGGCCCAGTTCCAGCGAGACCGGCTCCACCCCCAGCACCACGATCTCCTTCGGGACAGCGTCCAGCAGCTCCAGGCTGGCCAGCACGTCGGGCAGGCCGATCTGGTGCGGCGAGAGCTTGCGCCGGAAGAACACCGGAATGTCGTCGCCGGCAATTTTGACCACCGTACCCGGCGCAGCGCCGGTCTTGACCACGTCCAGCACCAGCAGAAAGTCCAGCTCCGAGAGGTCTTCGATCATCTCCATGCCCGAGGTGCCGCCGTCGATGCACTGCACGCCGTCGGGCAGAGCGTGGTCGCGCTCCAGCGCCTCCACGCAACGCACGCCAAAGGCCTCGTCGCTGAGGATGGTGTTGCCTATGCCCAATACTGCTGCGCGCATGCTCGGTCCTTTGTGCGTTCGGGGCGACTCACACCGCCTTGACGGTGATGGCGGTATCGTTTTCCGTGTCGGTGAGGTGGATGGCGCAGGCAATGCAGGGGTCGAAGGAGTGGATGGTGCGCAGCACTTCCAGCGGCTTTTCCGGGTCGGCGATGGGGGTGTTGAGCAGCGAGGCTTCGTAGGGGCCGGGCTCGTCCTTCTCGTTGCGCGGGCAGGCGTTCCAGGTGGAGGGCACCACGCACTGGTAGTTCTTGATCTTGCCGTTGTCGATGACCACCCAGTGCGACAAAGCACCGCGCGGGGCTTCGTGAAAGCCCATGCCCTGCACCTCGCCCTTGGGGAACACGGGTTTGTTGAAGGTGGTGAGATCCCCTTTGCCCATGTTGCTCAGCAGGGCCGTCCATTGGTCGGCCAGCATGTCCACGTTGACGCAGCAGGAAATGGCGCGCGCGGCATGGCGGCCGATGGTGGAGTGCATCGCATCCAAGCCGATCTTGGTCTTGGCCAGGGCGGAGACGGTGTCGAGCGCGGCGGTGGCGTACTTGGTGGTGGGGCCGTGCTTGGCAGCCAGGCCGTTGAGCACGCGTGCCAGCGGGCCCACCTGGGCGGGTTTGCCGTGGTAGGTGGGCGACTTGAGCCAGGAGTACTTGTCGTTTTCCTTGAAGTCGGTGTAGTTGGGCGTTGTTTCGCCCTGGAACGGGTGCAGGGCACCGGGCTTGTCGTAGTTGTACCAGGAGTGCTTGACCGACTCGGCCACGCCCTTGGTGAAGTATTCGTCGTGGAAGCTGGTGATGGGCTTGTAGGTACCCAGGTCGCCGCCTTCGATGAAGCCACCGGGGAAGCCGAACTGCGTGCCCTTGGTGTCCAGCACCACGTCCGGCACCGACAGGTAGTTGGTGATCCCTTTGCCGATCTGCGTCCATTCGGGGTAGTGCGCACCGACGGCGGCCACGTCGATCAGGTAGACGTTTTTCACGAAGTCGGAGAGTTCGTCTATCCAGCCCTTGATGGCCATGAGCCGTTCGACCGTGAGCACCGCTTGCGAGTCGGTAGCCAGGGGGTTGGCCACGCCGCCCACCGCCACGTTCTGGATGTGCGGGGTCTTGGAGCCCAGGATGGAGACGATCTTGTTGGCCTTGCGCTGCACTTCCAGCGCCTGCAGGTAGTGGGCCACGGCCAGCAGGTTGATCTCGGGCGGCAGCTTCATGGCCGGGTGGCCCCAGTAGCCGTTGGTGAAGATGCCCAACTGGCCGCCGTTCACAAAATGCTTGAGGCGTTCGTGCACGCGGCGCATCTCGTGCTTGCTGTTCAGGTGCCAGCTCGACAGGCCCTCGGCAATGGAGGCGGTCTTGTCCGGGTCGGCCTTCAGCGCCGAGGTCACATCGACCCAGTCCAACGCCGAGAGGTGGTAGAAGTGCACGATGAAGTCGTGCACCGAGTGCGCCAGCATGATGAGGTTGCGGATGTACTGGGCGTTCAGGGGCACTTCCATCTGCAGCGCGTTTTCCACGGCGCGCACCGAGGTGATGGCGTGCACGGTGGTGCACACGCCGCAAATGCGCTGGGTGATGGCCCAGGCGTCGCGCGGGTCGCGCCCGAGCAGGATCAGTTCGACGCCGCGCCACATCTGGCCGGAAGACCAGGCTTTTTGCACTTTGCCGCCATCGACATCGACGTCAATGCGCAGATGGCCCTCAATGCGGGTGATGGGATCAATCGTGACTCGTTTGGACATGGGGGTCTCCGGTGTTTTTTATGCGTGGTGCGCTGCGTCTTCGCGGGGCAGCACGGGAAAGCGGCGGGTGATGAGGATGTAGCCCAGCACCTCGATGGCGAACATGCCCACCGTCACCAGGATTTCGGGCACGCTGGGGAAGTAGGAAAAACCCGCGCCGGTCATGTAGCCAATGAGAAAGCCATTGACGCGCATGAGCGCGCCGCCCGCCATGAGCAGCACACCGGCCAGGAACAGGCGCGCCGGGTTGCGCCGCTGGGCGTCTGTCCCGATCAGCACCAGCGGTGCGACAAAGGACAGGGTCTCCACCCAGAACGACAGCGCCTGCCAGGAAGCGCTGAAGGCGTGGCCCCAGGCACCCCGCACCGTGAGGTCGCCCAGGCGCAGCAGCAGGAAGGCGCCCAGCACCCCGAGCATGATCCGGGCCAGCGGGGTGAGCATGTGCATTTCGATGCTGCGCCGGTAGGCGCTGCTGGCCAGGCAGGACTCGAACAGGATCACGGCGTAGCCCATGGTGATGGCCGAGAGCAGGTACAGCGCCGGTTGCGCCACGGTGTTCCACAGCGGGTGGATCTGCACCCCCATCACCACCAGCAGCGTGCCCAGGGAAGACTGGTGCATCATGGGCAGCACCGTGCCCAGGGCGATGACAAAGAACATGACCTTGTTGAGCTTGCGCCGCGTCGCGTGCTTGCCCATCTGCTCCAGGAAGGCGGGCGAGAACTCCAGCCACATCACGACGATGTAGAGCGAAATACACAGCGCCACCTCGAACATCACCGAGTTGGGGTTGGCCGAGCCGGGCCAGAACATGTTCCACACGTTCCAGGGGCGGCCCAGGTCAAAGATCACGCCGACCCCGGCCAGGGTGTAGCCAAACAGGCTGGCCAACAAGGCCGGGCGCACCAGGGGGTGGTACTCGCTGCGGTTGAAGATGTAGACCAGCATGGCCACGGAGAAGCCGCCGCAGGCAAAGGCCGATCCGATGACCACATCGAACACCACCCAGATTCCCCAGGGGTAGCCGTCGTTGAGCGCGGTGACGGCACCCAGGCCGAACAGGAAACGCGCAAAGAGAACCGCCAGGGCCAGCGCGATCAGAACGCTGCAGGTAAAGGTGGCGGCGTTGAGCAGGCGCCCGCCCACCGGGGCGGGGGCTGCGTGTTGCAGGCTAGTCATTGGAGAACCTCCGTGCTGCGCACTGCGGTGCGAGCTTGCTTGGGGGCGGCCCAGCGCGGCGCTCATGGCTTGCCCTCCTGGTCATGGGGGCCGCGCGCGTCCGCGTCCTGGGCCTGGGTGTTGCGCCGTGCGATGAAACCCATCACGCCCAGCACCGCCAGGGGCAGCACCATGTTGCCGTACAGGGTGTGCTGGATGGTTTCGGACTGGGCCGCCGCGGCGTCGGGCGGCAGGTCGGGCATGCCGAGCTTTTGGAAGTTCACGCCCGAGAGCTTGAGCACCTGGGTGCCGCCGTATTCCTTTTCGCCGTAGACGTGCTGCAGGTACTTGCCTGCGGGCGCCTCGTAGCGCTGGTCGGGCTCCTTGCGCCAGGGGGTGGGCAGCAGCTTGCCCTGGGCCTTGGCGTCTTTTTCCGCCTTGCTCGGCAGGCGCCCGCGCGGGAAGGTGTGGAGTTCGCCCGGCTTCATGGCCAGGCGGCGCTTGGCTTCGGCCAGCAGGTCTTCGGTGCGGCCAAACAGCGTGGCGCCGGTGGGGCAGACCTGGGCGCAGGCCGAGTAGTTCCCATCTTTGTGGCGGTGGCGGCACAGCTCACACTTGCCGATCTGGCCAGTGGGCGAGTCGTACTGGTACTTGGGAATGCCAAAGGGGCAGGCGGCCACGCAGTATCGGCAGCCAATGCACTTGTCCGGGTTGTAGCCCACCACGCCCGTGACCGGGTCCTTGGTCATGGCCGAGACCGGGCAGGCCGATACGCAGGACGGGTCGGCGCAGTGCATGCACGAGTTCTTCATGAAGGCGTAGCCGTCCACCTCGGCATCCTTGGTGGCCATGCTGCCGTTGCGGTACACCTTGATGACGTTGAAGGTGCGGCCCGTGGTGTCCAGCGGTGTGTCCCACAGGTTCTCGGCGCCGGAAAACTCGGGCGGGTTGTCGTTGGCCTGCTTGCACGCGGCCACGCAGGCCTTGCAGCCCACGCACAGGGTCGAGTCGTAGAGCAGGCCCAGCGCGTCCGGCGGAGCATGGCGGGTTTCGCGGGCGCTGGCCTCGCCAGTGGCCGCAGCGGTGGTGACCGCTGCGCCGCTGGCCAGCGCGCCCTTGAGGAATTGGCGGCGGTTGTCCATGGCGGCTTACCCCTGGGTGTTTTGTTCGGCGCGCTCCTTGGCGCGCTGGGCTTCGGCCGCCGCGTGCGACAGGCCCAGGTTGCGCGTGAGCATCACGCCCGCACCGGCGGCTGCGGCAGCGAGCGCCGCCACCGCGGCGGCAGAAGCCAGCGTGGCCCCGGTGCCTTGAGGTTCGGCAATGCCCGGGTATTGCAGGGGTGGCGCCACGTTGAGCAGCTTGGCCACCTGGTGGATGGGTTTGGTGAAACCCACGCCCTTCTCGGTGCAGCCGATGCAGGGGTGGCCGCAGCCCACGGGCCAATTGTTTTCGCCCGCATCGCCAAAGCCCAGGGTGGAGCAGTTGGCATAGGTTTCGGGCCCCTTGCAGCCCAGCTTGTAGAGGCAGTAGCCCTTGCGGTGGCCCTCGTCGCCGAACTCCATGGCAAAGCGCCCGGCGTCGAAGTGGGCGCGGCGCTCGCAGTGGTCGTGGATGAGGCGCGAGTAGGCGAACTTGGGGCGGCCCAGGTGGTCCACATCCGGCAGCTTGCCAAAGGTGAGGAAGTGCACCACCGTGGCCAGGAAGTTGTAGGGGTTGGGCGGGCAGCCGGGGATGGTGACCACCGGCTTGCCCAGCACATCGGACACGCTGGAGGCGCCGGTGGGGTTGGGCCCGGTGGAGGGCATGCCGCCCCAGGAGGCGCAGGAGCCGATGGCGATCACGGCGGCGGCGTCGGCCGCGCATTCCTTGAGCATGTCCACCGCCTTGTGCCCGCCCACCTTGCAGTAGATGCCGTTGTCCTTGACCGGAATCGCGCCTTCCACCACCAGCACGTACTGGCCCTTGTTCGCCTTCATGGCGTCCTTGCGCGCGGCCTCGGCCTGGTGCCCGGCGGCGGCCATGAGGGTCTCGTGGTAGTCCAGCGAGATCACGTCCAGAATGAGCTTTTCCAGGGTGGGGTGCTCGGCGCGCAGGAGCGATTCGGAGCAGCCGGTGCATTCCTGAAAATGCAGCCAGATCACCGAGGGGCGCTTGGCCGTGGCAATGGCCTTGGCCACGGCGGCGTCGGCGCCTTTGGCCAGGCCCAGGGTGGCCGACAGCGCGGCGCAGAACTGCAGGTATTCGCGCCGGGTCAGGCCCAGACGCTGTTCGATGCCGTGCAGGCCTTGTCGCCCCAGCGCGAAAATATCGTGGGTATCGCTCATTGCGTTTGTCTCCATCGGTCAGGCCACGGACGGGCCTGTTCGGGGGGCTTAAAGCAAAGAGCGGGCCAGTCACCAGGAGGGGGTGGGAAAGGGCCGGGTTCCAGAGGGAAAGAGGCCGACGAGAGATCTCCGGCCAGGCCCCTCGCTGGGGGTGGAAGCGGTTATTTGCTAACCATATCAGTAACCAGTTTTGCCCATACCGGGGCCCCGGCACGGGGGGTGTTCCTGGGCCCTCGCCCTGGCAGGCTGGGGGCGGGCGGGGGCGAAGGGCGGCGGCACAGATATTGCAGCACCGTCCCACGGCGCAGCGGCGGTGGCAGCACCCTGCGCGCCCGCAATGAACGGCACATAAACACTGAGGAGCACCCCATGCAAAGGAATACGGCGTCTGCCCTGCGCGGCATTGGTTTGTTGGCCCTGGGCTTGGCAGGAGGGGCGGCGCATGCCCACACCGGCCATGGCACGGTCGGTTTCATGATGGGCCTGGCCCATCCCCTGGGCTGGGACCACACCCTGGCCATGGTGGCGGTGGGCCTGTGGTCGGTCAAAGCCTGGCCGCTCACCCAGGTCTGGAAAGGCCCCATGGCCTTCCTGGCAGCCCTGCTGGTGGCGGGGGTGCTGGGCTCGGTGGGCTGGACACTGCCCTTCATGGAGCACCTGATCGCCGCCAGCGTGGTGGTGTTTGGCGCCATGCTGGTGGCAGGAGGTCGCGCCCTGCCTGCGGCCACTGCCGTGGGCGTGATCGCGCTGGCCGGGGCCCTGCATGGCTGGGCCCACGGGGCCGAAGCCCCGGCAGCGGGCTTTGGCGCCTACGCCCTGGGTTTTGTGTTCACCACGGCGGCCTTGCACGCCCTGGGGCTGGCCGCCGGCCTGGGCCTGCGCCGCGCCCTGGGCCAGCGCAGCGACTGGATCACCCCCCTGCTGGGCGCAGTGCTGGGCGGGGTGGGGGTGGTTTTGTTGGGGCAGTAGGGCTGGTGTACCCTTGTGCCATGCGCACAAGGAACATCGCCTTTCCCGACGCCGGGAAGTCCTTTCCAAACGAACCGGTCAGCCAGCGCGCTTGCTGCACCCGCAGCGAGAACTCGCGCGAACCGGTCTGCGAGGACCATGACCGCCTGCCACTGCGTGATCTGCTGTTGGCAGGTGCTACGTCCAGCCCGGCAGCGCCTGCTGATGCCCACTACTTTGAAGGCCTGCGGAGTTGGGTGCGCAAGGCAGGCACGGCTTGGGTATGACCAAGCTCCCCATCAACCTCACCGACCTGCTGCGCCAGCGCACGGTGGAGGGCGAGCGCATCGAGTACAAGGCCGGGTGGAACCCGGACGCAATCATCCGCACCGTGTGTGCCTTTGCCAATGACTTCGAAAACCTGGGCGGCGGCTATGTAGTGATCGGGCAGGACTGCGACGCCAATGGACTGCCGGTGTTTCCGCCCGTGGGGCTGGCCGACAAGCAGCTCGACAAGATTCAACAGGAGTTGCTGGCGGCTTGCCAGTTGATCCAGCCGCCGTATTTCCCGGTGCTGAGCCTGGAGGTGGTGGAAGGCCGCAACCTGATCGTGCTGTGGGCACCGGGTGGGCAGAACCGGCCCTACAAAGCGCCGGAAGCCGTTACGGCGAAACACAAGGTCTGGAGGTACTTTATCCGCAGGTACAGCAGCACGGTCGAGGCCAAGGGCGACACCGAGCAGGAGCTGTTGAGCCTGGCTGCCAAGGTGCCGTTCGACGACCGCTTCAACCAGTCGGCGCGCGCCGATGATCTTGCCCGGCCATTGATGCAAGGCTTTTTGGAAGAAGTGGGCAGCGCGTTGTCGGCGGATGCGCCGGGGCTTTCCATCGAGGCCCTGGGGCGCCAGATGAACGTGGCGGGAGGCTCCACCGAATCACCGTGGCCCAAGAACGTGGGTTTGCTGTTCTTCAACGAAACGCCGGAGCGGTTTTTCCCTGGCGTGCAGATCGATGTGGTCTGGTTCCCAGAGGGTGCTGGTGGCGACCGTTTCGACGAAAAAGTCTTCAAGGGGCCACTGGCGCGTATGACGCGTGAGGCCTTGGGCTACATCCAGCGCAACTACCTGACCGAGACGGTGATCAAGCATCCCGACCGCGCCGAGGCCACACGGGTTTGGAACTTCCCCTACGCTGCCATCGAAGAGGCGGTGGTCAACGCGGTTTATCACCGTTCCTACGAGGAGCGCGAGCCGATTGAGGTGCGCATCAGCCACGAAGAACTGGTGGTCGTCAGCTTCCCCGGGCCGGACCGCTCGATCCGGATGGAAGACTTGAAGGCGGGCCGCGCTGTCAGCCGCCGTTACCGCAACCGGCGCATCGGCGAGTTTCTGAAGGAGCTGGAGATGACCGAAGGGCGGTCTACCGGCATTCCAAAAATCCTGAAGGAGATGGCGGCGAACGGCTCGCCCGCCCCGGTGTTCGAGACGGATGATGATCGGCTTTCGTTTGTGATCCGGTTGCCGCGCCACCCGCTGGCGCTTGCCCCCACGGCGGGCACAGGGGAAGTTACCCCGGAAGTTACCCCGGAAGTTACCCCGGAAGTCACAAAGGTGGTTCGTGCATTGCCCGCGGCACTTTCCAGGCAGCAGTTGCAAGACGCATTGGGCTTGAAAGATGACGAGCATTTCCGCAAGGCCTACCTGCTGCCAGCCCTCGCGTCGGGGTTGGTGGAGATGACGCTGCCCGACAAACCACGCAGCAGCAAGCAGCGCTACCGCCTGACAGCCAGCGGGCGGCGTTGGCTGCAGGCGCATCCCCGTGGGGGCCGCGCCTGAAACAGGCTCACTGCGGCTGCGGAGCCAGGGGCAAGCCCAGGCTGAACTCCGCGCCGCCTTGCGCGCGGTTGGCGGCGCTGAGGGTGCCGCCGTGCTGCTCCACGAGCCGATAGCTGATGGACAGGCCCAGGCCGGTGCCCTTGCCGACTTCCTTGGTGGTGAAGAAGGGGTCGAAGATGCGACCCAGGTGTTCGGGGGCGATGCCGGTGCCGTTGTCGGCAAAGCGCAGCCGCGCCTGCGCGCCGTCCTGCTCCAGCGTGATGTGCAGGGCCGGGCTGCGGCCCGCGACGGCGCAGGCGGCGTCGTAGGCGTTCTGGATCAGGTTCATCATGACCTGCAGCAACTGCCCTTCGTTGCCGCGCACCCAGCAGTCGGCGCCGCGCTGCCAGTGCACGGCAAAGCCCGGTGCCGTGCCTTTTTGCACCCAGTGGATGGCGCGCTCGACCACGGCGTTGAGCTCGACCGGGCCGGTTTCCTCGGGCGCGACGGCGGCAAAGCGTTTGAGCCCGGCGACGATGTCGGTGGTGCGCTGCGCGCCTTCGAGCGTGCCTTCCACCAGCGAGGGCAGGTCGGCCATGAGGGGGTCGACGCGCAGTTCCTTGCGCAGGGCCTGCAGCGGCGCGGGCAGCTCGGTGCGGTGCACGGCGTCGAGGTACTGTGCCAGGCGCGTGCCGTAGCGCTGCAGCACGTGCATGTTGCCAAAGACGAAGGAGATGGGGTTGTTGAGTTCGTGGGCCACACCCGCCACCAGGCGCCCGAGCGAAGCCATTTTTTCCGAGTGCAGCAGTTGCTGCTGGGCCTGTTGCAATGCTTCGTGCGCTTCGCGCAACTGGCGGTAGGCGCGCTTGAGTTCGCCCAGGGGGCGGCCCACCAGCACGCGCCCGACCAGGCGCCCGGTGCTGTCGCGCCGCGGGGTGCAGTTGAGGTCGACCTCGACGGCCTGGCCGTCGGCGCCGCGCAACTGCACTTCCAGCACCATGCCCTCGCGTGAGCCGGGCTGGAACGCCACCTGCAGCATGCGCTGCACGCTAACGTTGTCGGCCAGCAGTTCGAGCACCGGGGTGCCGCGCAGCGAGGCTTCGGTGCGCCCGACCAGTTCGCACAGCGCGGCGTTGGTTTCTTCGATGATGCCGTCCTGGTTGCAGGCGATGAGCACGTCGCTCATGGCCGACAGCAGGCTGATGATGAACTGCTGCGACTGTTCGAGCTGGGCGTTTTTTTCCTCCAGTTCGATTTCGTCGTGGACCAGTTTGGAGTAGACCTCGTCCATCTTCTGGATCACGTCCAGCCAGGTGGCATCGTCCACGGCGTCGGGGGGCGTGGTGGGCAGCTGCAGCAGGGGGGAGGGGCGTTCGCGGGCCATGGGGCGGAGGCTGGGGGCGCGGGCGGTCAGTGCACGGTGCACACCATGCAGGGGTCGAAGGAGCGCACGATGTGCTGAACGGCGGTGCTTTGGGCCGGGTCTTCGGGGTCCATGGGCGCGCCCACCAGGGCGGCCTCCAGGGCGCCGGGGGTGCCCTGGGCGTCGCGCGGCGAAAAGTTCCAGCTCGTGGGGGCGATGATCTGGTAGTGCGCGATGCGGCCCTTGTCGATGCGCAGCCAGTGGCCCAGGGCGCCGCGCGCGGCCTCGCACAGGCCCACGCCCTCGCCCTGCTCCGGTACCGTGTGCGGCTGGTAGAAGGGTTGGTGCACGCGCAGGCGCTGCAGCCAGTCTTCCATGCAGCGCACGATGCGCGCCATTTCCACCAGGCGCGCCAGTACCCGCGTGAGCACGCTCGCGCCCCACTGGGCGTGGGCGCTGCACACCAGGGGCTGGGCCGCGATCACCTGGCGTGCCAGGGCGCCGGTTTCGACCACCTGGCCGTGCCAGCGCGGGGCCTTGTTCCAGGTGTAGGCGCCGGGCTTGTCGGGGCTGGGTTCGGTCAGGCCCTGCGCGGGGTGCAGGGCTGCGCCGCCGGGGCCGGGGTGCAGCCAGGCGTGCTGGGTGTCTTCGCGGATGCCGTCCAGGTCCAGCGCCTGCACGCCGGTGCTGGCGCTCCACACGCCGCCGGGCAGGGTGGGCTCGCCCTGGTGCTCGGGGTCGGGGTAGGCCCCGTAGCTCAGCAGCCGCCCCGGGCCGGGGCCCAGCGTGGCCAGGCCGCTGTCGTGCGCCATGATCAGAAACTGCGCCAGGTCGCTGTGGGGGCTGCGCGCGCAGGCCTCGCGCAGGGCGTTGTAACTGTCCAGCGCGAGCAGGCTTTCCAGGGGCATGCTCAGCACCTGGCGCTGCAGGAAGTCGCGCATTTCGCGCACCCGCGACAGCAGGTGCATGCGCTCGGCGTTTTCCACCGTGCGCGAGCTGCCCCCGGGCAGGAGGGCGCCGCTGTGCGGCCACTTGCCCCCCAGGGTGCCCACCACTTCGAGCCAGCGCGCGCGCGCCACCAGGGCGGCGCGCAGGTGTTCGCCGCACTCACCGCCGGGGCCGAAGACGGCGCTGTAGCGCTGGCGGGCGAGCGCGAACCACGGGCGCTGGCGGTACGCCGCTCGGGTGAAGTCGGGCAGGAAGAAGGTGTAGAAGTGGGTCAGGTGGTCGGCCAGGTTTTCGCAGCCGAGCATGAGGTTGTGGGCCCATTGCCCGTTGGCAGGCATGGTGGTCTGGCAGGCCATGGCCAGGGCGCGCGCCGCCGCCACCGATTGCGACACCGAGCAGATGCCGCAGATGCGCGGGGCGATGGTCATGGCGTCCATGGGGTCGCGCCCGAGCAGGGTCATTTCAAAGCCGCGGAACATGGGGGCATTGACGCGCGCGCTGGCCACCTGCCCCTGCTGGACTTCGAGCTGCACCTCCAGGTCGCCTTCGATGCGGTTGAAGGGGCCGAGGATGACGCGGCCATTGCTCATGACCGCCCCCCCGTTTTGCGCACCACCGGGGGGACGACGACGTGGTCGCTTTCGGCGTTGGTCTTGACGCGCTTGGGCGTAGCGCTCTTGGACAGCGAGGCCAGGGCGACGAACCAGGCCTTGGGCATGTCGGTGGGCAGGCCCACGGGGATGCCCGCGAGCTTGCGCGTGGCGTGGAAGGGGTGGCCGGGGTTTTGAAAACCGGGCTCGGTGCAACTGATGCAGGCGTAGCCGGCGCGGGTGCAGGAGCCGCGCCCGTTCCACAGCCGGGTGTTGCAGTCGGCGTGGGCCTGGGTGCCTTTGCAGCCCATGTTTTCCATGGTGCAGCCCAGCTCCGAAGGCTGGCGCGCGCTGGCCTTGTATTCGTAGTACTCGTTGCGGGTGCAGCCGTGGTGGGCCAGTTGGTCGGCATAGAAGCGCGGCCGGGCCAGGGGGTCGAGGTCTTGCGCGCCGAGCGAGCCGTTGGCCAGGGTCATGAGGGTTTCGAGCACCCAGTCCGGGTGCGTGGGGCAGCCCGCGACGTTGACCACCGGCAGGGCACTGCGGGCGCGAAAGCCGCTGCCGAGTGCGCCGCCGGGGCGCTCGTCTTCGTACTGCAGGCCGCAGGCGTCGGTGGGGTTGGCGCCCGAGGCGGTGACGCCGCCCCAGGCGGCGCAACTGCCGATGGCCAGCACCTGCTGTGCCAGCGGGGCGAGCGCGCGCACCCACTCGACCATGGGGCGGCCGGTGCCGCCCAGCAGGTGAAAGCGGCCGCTGCCTGCGGGGCCGCGCAGCATGGCGCCTTCGACGCACAGCACATCGAGCCGGGTGCGGCCCTGCAGGCAGTCGTCGAGCACGGTGCTTAGGCCCCCGGTGTCTTCCATCGAGAGTGCGGGGTGCCAGAGCAGGTTCAGGCCGTTGGCGCGCAGCAGGCCTGCGAAGTCCTGGGTGTCCGCACACAGCAGGGACATGCTGCAGCCTCCGCAGCCGCCCGATTGCAGCCACAACAGGTTGAGGGTCATGGTGGAGAAGTCTATACCGCGCAGGCTACGCAGGGGTCGAAAGCGGCGGCCAGCCGCTGCGCCTGTGCATGGTCCTGCGCGGACAGGGACCGCAGGGCCTGGGCCAGGCTGCCTGCGGGGTGGAAGTTCCATTCGGTGGGGGCGAGCACGCGGTAGCCGCTCACCCGGCCCTGGGCGTCCAGGCTGAGGCTGTGCACCAGCAGGCCGCGCGCCATTTCGCACCAGGCCAGGCCCTGCCCGGGCGCCAGGGCGAGGGCGCCGCGCGCCAGCAGCGGCACGCTGGCGCCTTGCTGGCCGAAGCGGGCGAGTTCGACCAGCTCGACCCAGCGGGCGGCCAGGCGGCTCCAGGCCGACAGCGCGCCCGCGTCGGCGTGGCGCCAGCGCGCCCAGGGTCCGGTTTCGGCGCAGGCGCCGCCCCAGGTGGGCTGTTCGCAAAACCCGCTCTGCTGCCACATGGCCTGGGCCAGGGCCTCCAGGCTGGCGGCGCCGTGGGGGGCCAGGCGGCGCAGGGGAAGTGCGGGCAGGGTGTGCAGGGCCGCCGCACTGGCCAGTGCGCGCGCGGGCGGCAGCGTGGCGGCGCGCGCCTGGCACCAGGCCCACAGCGCACTGGGCTGCTGGCACGCGGCCAGCCAGCTGTCCAGGCTTTGCAGCAACACGGTGTTGGCCAGCCAGTCGGCCAGGGCGCTCAGGCGTTCGCCCGCGGGCACCGGGTCGGGCGTGCCGCTGGGGCTGGTCAGGGGCAGGGGGCAGCCCTGCAGCCAATGCAGCGATGGGGCTTCGTGCAGCAGGCGCTGGGGCCATTCGAGCGCGATGCAGCGCAGGTGCTCGCGTGCGGTGTGCAGGTGCGCCAGTGCGGTTTGCGCACCAGCGTCTTGGTTTGGTGCACTGCCTTGCGCGGCGTGCCAGGCCCGCTCGGCGCAGTCCTGGTGGGCATGGGCGCACAGGGTGAAGAGGCTGCCCAGGCTGTGCCGCAGTGCGGGCAGGCTCTGGCCTTGCAACAGGCGCGTGAGCTGCCCGTCGGCCAGCACGGGGCGCTGCCCGCGAATGGCCGGTGTTTGCCCTGGGCACAGGGTGTATTGCCCGGCCAGGCTGTCGAGGGGCGTGGGTGCGGTCATGGTGTGCGTCGGGCTCGCGCGCACTGTAGCGCATGGGCCGGTCGTACCAGGGGCGAAACGCGGTGTTCGGGGGCTCCACTAAAATGCCGGGTTTTCCCTCACTCTTTCGGACCCAACCCCCGGAGCTTCTCCCGATGGCCAACTCCCCCAATACCCCACAAATGGCCAATGCCATCCGCGCACTGGCCATGGATGCCGTGCAACAAGCCAACTCTGGCCACCCCGGTGCCCCCATGGGCATGGCCGACATGGCAGTGGCCCTGTGGGGCGAGCACCTGCGCCACAACCCGGCGAATCCGCAGTGGGTCAACCGCGACCGTTTCGTGCTCTCCAACGGCCACGGCTCCATGCTTATCTACGCGCTCTTGCACCTCACGGGCTACAAGCTGCCGATGAGCGAACTCAAGAACTTCCGCCAGCTGCACAGCAAGACCGCAGGCCACCCGGAAGTGGGCATCACCCCCGGCGTGGAAACCACCACCGGCCCCTTGGGCCAGGGCATCACCAACGCCGTGGGCATGGCGCTGGCCGAGAAGCTGCTGGCTGCCGAGTTCAATCGCGAGGGCCATGCCGTCGTCGACCACCACACCTATGCGTTCCTGGGTGACGGTTGCATGATGGAAGGCATCAGCCACGAGGCCTGCGCCCTGGCCGCGAGCTGGAAGCTCAACAAGCTGATCGCGCTGTATGACGACAACGGCATTTCCATTGACGGCCAGGTGGGCCCCTGGTTCAGCGAGCAGACCGCACTGCGCTTTGTGGCCTACGGCTGGAACGTGCTGGGCCCGGTGGACGGGCACGATGCTGCGGCCGTGAGCGCCGCCATTGCCCAGGCCAAGACCTGCGCCGACAAGCCCACGCTGATCGTGTGCAAGACCCACATCGGCAAGGGCAGCCCCAACCGCGCGAACACCGCCAAGGCGCACGGCGAGCCGCTGGGGGCAGAAGAAATCAAGCTCACGCGCGAATCCATCGGCTGGAGCCATGCCCCCTTTGTGATCCCCAAGGACGTGTACGCCGACTGGGACGCCAAGGCCAAAGGCGCTGCCGCCGAAAAAGCCTGGAAGGAGCAGTTTGCCGCCTACCAGAAGGCGCACCCCAAGCTGGCCAAGGAGCTGGTGCGCCGCATGAAGGGCGAGCTGCCCAAGGGTTTTGTGCAGACCGCCGTGGACGCCGTGATCGGCGCGCACCAGAAGGGCGAGACCGTGGCCAGCCGCAAGGCCAGCCAACTGGCGCTGGAAGCCTTCACCGCCGCCCTGCCCGAGCTGTTGGGCGGTTCGGCCGACCTGACCGGCTCGAACCTGACCAACACCAAGTCCACCCCGAACCTGCGCTTCACCCACGAAGGTGCGGTGGTGCAGAACGAGGCCGGTGTGGGCGGGCGCCACATCAACTACGGCGTGCGCGAATTCGGCATGGCCGCCATCATGAACGGTGTGGCGCTGCACGGCGGCTTCATCCCCTACGGCGGCACCTTCCTGACCTTCAGCGACTACAGCCGCAACGCCATCCGCATGGCGGCGCTGATGCAGCAGCGCGTGGTGCATGTGTTCACGCACGACTCCATCGGCCTGGGCGAAGACGGGCCCACGCACCAGTCCATCGAGCACGCGGCTTCGCTGCGCCTGATCCCGAACCTGGACGTGTGGCGCCCGGGCGATACTGCCGAGACCGCCGTGGCCTGGACCGTGGCCTTGCAGAACAAGACCCGCCCCACGGCGCTGCTCCTGTCGCGCCAGAACATTGCCTACTGCGCCAAGGGTGACTCTGCCGAGGCCCCCGACGCTTCGGGCCTGGACGCCATCAGCCGGGGCGCCTATGTGCTGTCCGAGCCCAAGGACGCGGGTCTGAAGAAAAAGGCCCAGGCCGTGATCATCGCCACCGGCTCGGAAGTGCCCTTGGCCGTGCAGGCGCAAAAGCTGCTGGCCGAGCGCGGCATTGCCGTGCGCGTGGTTTCCATGCCCTCCACCACCACCTTTGACCGCCAGGACGCGGCCTACAAGACCGCCGTGCTGCCCCCGAAGCTGCCGCGCGTGGCGGTGGAAATGGGCTCCACCGACGGCTGGTGGAAGTACGGTGTGTCGGCCGTGGTCGGCATCGACCGCTATGGCGAATCCGCCCCCGCCCCGGTGCTGTTCAAGCACTTTGGCTTTACCCCCGAGAACGTGGCCGACACCGTGCAGACGGTGCTGGGCAAGTGAGTCCGCATCCCTTACCTTTGGAGAAACGCAAATGACGATCAAGATTGGCATCAATGGTTTCGGCCGCATCGGCCGCATGGTGTTCCGCGCTGCGGTGCAGAACTTTTCCGACATCGAGGTGGTGGGCATCAACGACCTGCTCGAACCCGACTACCTGGCCTACATGCTCAAGTACGACAGCGTGCATGGCCGCTTCAAGGGTGAAGTGTCGGTGGACGGCAGCCACCTGATCGTCAATGGCAAGCGCATCCGCCTGACCGCCGTGAAGGACCCGTCCGAGCTGAAGTGGGGCGAGATCGGTGCCGACGTGGTGATCGAGTCCACCGGCTTGTTCCTGACCAAGGAAACCGCGCAAAAGCACATCGACGCGGGTGCCAAGAAGGTCATCATGTCGGCGCCCAGCAAGGACGACACCCCGATGTTCGTGTACGGCGTGAACGACAAGAGCTATGCGGGCCAGGCCATCATTTCCAACGCCTCCTGCACCACCAACTGCCTGGCCCCCGTGGCCAAGGTGCTCAACGACACCTTTGGCATCAAGCGCGGCCTGATGACCACGGTGCACGCGGCCACTGCCACACAAAAGACCGTGGACGGCCCCTCCAACAAGGACTGGCGCGGCGGCCGTGGCATTCTGGAAAACATCATCCCCTCCAGCACGGGTGCTGCCAAGGCCGTGGGTGTGGTGATTCCTGAGCTGAACAAGAAGCTCACCGGCATGGCCTTTCGCGGGCCGACCTCCGATGTGTCGGTGGTGGACCTGACCGTGGAGCTGGACAAGGAAGCCAGCTACGCCGACATCTGTGCCGCCATGAAGGCCGCGTCCGAAGGCGCCATGAAGGGCGTGCTGGGCTACACCGAAGACAAGGTGGTGGCCACCGACTTCCGTGGCGAGAGCTGCACCTCGGTGTTCGACGCCGAAGCCGGGATCGCCCTGGACAAGACCTTTGTGAAGGTGGTGAGCTGGTACGACAACGAGTGGGGCTATTCGAACAAGTGCCTTGAAATGGCCCGCGTCGTCGCCAAGTAAAAAGGACACTCCCGTCCCCCAGGAAAACGCGCCTTCGGGCGCGTTTTTTGTTTTAAGGTGCGCATTGCGCACACGCTGTCATTCACCCAAGGCGAGGATTTCATGCAAACCGGCATTCTTTACGCTACCCTGGCCTATACCGCCTGGGGGCTGTTTCCCGCGTTCTTCAAGCAGGTGGCGCACGTTCCTGCGCTGGAGGTGGTGCTGCACCGCACGGTGTGGTCGCTGGTGTTTCTGGCCGTGGTGCTCACGGTGCGCCGCCACTGGGGCTGGCTCTCCACCACGCTGCGTAGCCCGAAGGTGCTGCTGGGCTTCGTGGCCTCGGCGCTGCTACTGGCGAGCAACTGGCTGGTGTATGTCTGGGCGGTGTCCAACGACCACGTGCTCGACGCCTCGCTGGGCTATTTCATCTTGCCGCTGGTGAACGTGGCCATGGGCTATGCGGTGCTGCACGAACGCCCGCGCCGGGGCCAGTGGGCGGCGGTGGCGCTGGCGGCCTGCGGCGTGCTGTGGCTGACGCTGCAGGCGGGCAAGCTGCCCTGGGTGGCCTTGGTGCTGGCGCTGACCTTTGGCATCTACGGCCTGCTGCGCAAGCTCGCCAGCCTGGGCGCCCTGGAAGGCCTGGCGCTGGAGACCCTGGTGCTGGCCCCGCTGGCGGCGGGCGTGCTGGCCTGGTGGGCGGCACAAGGCCAGGGCGCGCTGGTGCAGGGCGATGCTTCCACCCTGGCCTGGCTGGTGGCGGCGGGGCCGATCACGGCGGTGCCGCTGCTGCTGTTTGCCGCTGGAGCGCGGCGCATTCCGCTGTCGACCATGGGGCTGCTGCAATACATCTCGCCCACGCTGCAACTGCTGCTGGGCGTGTGGGCCTATGGCGAGCCCTTCAGCGGCGCGCGCGTGTGGGGCTTTGTACTGATCTGGGTGGCGCTGGTGCTGTACACGCTGGAGGGGTGGTGGTGGATGCGCAGGCGCGGGATCAGTGCCCAGGCGGTGGCCCCATGAGGCTGCGCCAGGCGTGCACGGGCCAGTCGCTGCGGGGCTGGCCCTGTTCGCCGCCGAATACCACGGCGCCGCCTGCGCAGGATTCGGGGTGGTGCTTGGCAAAGGTTTTGAGTCCCCTGAAGTAGTCGGGGTTGACGGTGGCACCGGCCTTGATTTCGATGGCATGCATGCGCGGGCCCACCGGCATCAGCAGATCGACCTCGTTGCCTTCCGAATCCCGGTAGTAGTACAGGGGTGCGCTGTCACCGGCATTGAGGCGGTCTTTGAGCGCTTCCATGATGATGAAGTTCTCGAACAGGCTGCCCCACAGGGGGTCGCGCGCCACCTGCTCGGGGGTGCGCAGACCCAGCAACCAGCAGGCAAGCCCGACGTCGTAGAAGTACAGCTTGGGTGACTTGATCAGCCGTTTGCTGGTGTTGCTGAACCAGGGCGGCAGCAGGTGCACAACGTAGCTCGTTTGCAGCAGGTCGATCCAGGCACTGGCCGTGGCGTGTGACACGCCCGCATCGTTGCCCAGGCTGCTCAGATTCAGGACTTGCCCGGTGCGGCCCGCGCACAGCCGCACGAAGCGCTCAAAACGCTGCAGGTCGTGCACGGCGGCCAGTTGGCGCAGATCGCGTTCGACATAGGTCGCGAAGTAGTCCGCCAGCGTCTGCGCTGGGTCCAGTCTGCGGTCGTGGATGCGGGGGTAGAAGCCGTCCAACAGTACCTGGGGCAGGGGCGCACGGGTGTGGTCAGGCCGCAAGCGGCAGACTTCGGCCAGAGTCAAGGGCAGCAGGCGCAGCAAGGCGGTGCGTCCGGCCAGGGACTGCGATACCTGTTTCATGAGTGCGAACTGCTGGCTTCCCGTGAGGACGAAGCGCCCGGGGCTGGGGTCGGTGTCCACCAGGGTTTGCAGGTAGGACGGCAGGTGCGGGGCGTGTTGTATTTCGTCCAGTAGGGCCCCTTCAGGGTAGGCGGCCAGGAAGCCCCGGGGGTCTTCCGTGGCGAAGCGGCGCACATCCGGGTCCTCCAGCGAGGCATAGGGTTTGTCTGGGAAGGAGGCCTTGGCCAGTGTGGTCTTGCCGCTCTGGCGCGGGCCGGTGATGGTCAGCACGGGGTATTGCTGTGCCAGGCGGTTCAGTACGGGGCGTATGTTGCGCTCAATCATGAATGGAGCATACGCCAGTTCCTGCAATTTGAAAAAAATTTCTTCAAATTGCAGGAAAATCCGCGTGCGGCCCTGCGCTCACCCCCGCAACCGCACCGGCGCCGCCAACTGTTCGGGCAGGGTGAAGTAAGCGGCGGTGTCGGCGCTGTGCTCGCGCGCGCGGCGCAGTTCGTGGCGGGCGACGGTGCGCAGGTGCACTTCGTCGGGGCCGTCGAGCAACTGCAGGGCGCGGCCCCAGGTGTAGAACCAGGCCAGCGGGGTGTCGGGCGAGAGGCCCATGGCGCCAAAGAGCTGGATGGCGCGCTCCACCACCTGGGTTTGCAGGCGCGCGGCCACGACCTTGATGGCGGCGACTTCGGCGCGCGCCTGGTGGCGCTCGTGGTGCAGGGCGCCCTGGTCGAGCCGCCAGGCGGTGTGCAGTACCAGCAGGCGCGCCTGGTCGATGGCCAGGCGCGATTCGGCGATCCATTCCTGCACGTTGGCGTAATCGGCCAGGTATTGGCCGAAGCTGCGCCGCTCCTGGGCGCGGGCGCACATGAGTTCGAGCGCCAGTTCGCACTGGCCGATGGCGCGCATGCAGTGGTGCACGCGCCCGGGCCCCAGGCGCGCCTGCGCCATGGCAAAGCCCTCGCCGCTCGCCCCCAGGCGCGCGCTGGGGGGCAAGCGCACGTTCTGGAAGCGGATTTCGCAGTGCCCTTCGGGGCTGTGGTGCTGCAGGATGGGGATGTTGCGCAGCACCTGCACGCCAGGGCTGTCCATGGGCACCAGCAGCAGGCTGTGGCGGGCGTGGGCGTCGGCCTCCGCGCTGTCCTCGCCTTCTTCGCGCGCGACCACGATGAGCAGCGCGCACTGCGGGTGCGCGGCGCCGCTGACGAACCATTTGCGCCCGTTGAGCACGAGCCCGTCGCCCTGCGGGCGCAGCGCGGTGTGCAGGTTGGTGGGGTCGCTGGAGGCCACGTCGGGCTCGGACATGGCAAAGGCCGAGCGCATGCGCCCCTCGAACAGGGGCGCGAGCCAGCGCTGCTGCTGCGCGGGCGTGCCAAAGCGGTGCAGCAGCTCCATGTTGCCGCTGTCGGGGGCGGAGCAGTTGAACACTTCGGCGGCCCAGGGCAGGCGGCCCATGGGCTCGGCGACCCAGGCGTAGTCGAGGTTGCTCAGGCCCAGGCCGGGGGCGTGGGCGGGCAGGTCGGGCAGGAACAGGTTCCACAGCCCTTGTTCGCGCGCCAGGGTTTTGAGGTCCTCCAGAAAAGGCGGGGGATAGACGCCATGGGCCACCGATTGGTGCCAGGCCGGGTTATGGGGCAGCAGGTAGCGCTGCAGGAAGTCCAGCACCTGCTGGCGCAGGCGCTGCGCGGTGGGGGATGGGGTGAAGTCCATGGCGCAAAGCGGGGGGTGGCCAGGCAGTCTGCGCCCCGGTCGCGTGCTTGTCTGTCACCTGCGGCACCTGGTTCTGCTGCATGGCAGCAAAACTTGAACTGGGTCAGTTCGCAGTGCTGGTCGCGGGCGAATAATGGGCTTGCTTTGTGGAGGAGCACCATGAAAACAGTGCTGGGCATCAGCCTGGGCGACAGCGCCCAGGATTACACGTTCACTACCCGTTTCCTGGGGCAGCCGCTGCGGGTGCAGCGCCTGGGCTGCGATGGCAGCGTGCGCACCATGGCGCGCGCGCTGCAGCAACTGCCGCCGGGCCTGGCGGCGCTGGGTCTGGGGCTGGACCAGGCGCATTACCGCGCCGGGGACCAGCGCTTCACTGCCGAGCAGACGCGTCGGCTGCTGTCACGCTCGCGGGCCTGTCCGGCCACCACGGGCGCGCGCCTGGGGGATCTGCTGCAGGAATGGGCGCTGCGCCACGCACAGGCCACGCTGGGGCACTACTTTGACAACGCGCGGGTGCTGTTCCTGTCCGGGCTGCGGCACTTCAAGCTGGCGCAGGCCATGGCGGAACTGACCCCGAATCTGCAGTTCGCCGATCCGCTGCTGCAGCTGGGGGCGCCAAAGCTGCTGGGATCGGTGCAGGGCCTGCAGCGCTACGCCAGCGGCGCGCACTATGTGCAGGACTGGAAGTTGCCCGAGCACCTGCGCCAGGGGCCGCTGCAGGAGTGGGCGCAGTTCGTGCTGCGCCGCGCGCTGCAAAAGGCCACGGTGCTGGTGGCCGAGCCGCACGAGCTGGACGGCTTTGGCCTGGAGGAGCTGGCGGGCAAGACCATCATCACTTCGGGCCTGAGCGAAGAACGCCTGCAGCGCCTGGGCGAGCAGGGGGTGCATCTGGTGGTGGATGGCGCGCCCGAGATCAAGGGCCATGTGCTGGGCCCCTATCTGCTCGATGCCATGGTGCTGGCCGCCACGGGCCAGGGCGCGGCCGGGCGGCAGGACGGCGACTATCTGGACATCCTCACCCGGTTGGGCCTGCAGCCGCGCCTGCGCTATCCCCAGGGGTTCAAGCGTGTGAACCGCTTTGCGTTTGTCATCCACCCGCTGTCGCAGGAGTATTTCAAGAAGGTCAAACCGATCGAACTGCTGTCGCAGGTGTCGCCGCCGGTGTTCATGAACTCGCTGGAGAAGATCATGGCCTATGCGCCGCCCTTCGTGTACTCCACGGTCAAGGGCATCCGCTCGCCCACCGGGGTGGAGGCCGAGGGCTGGCTGATCTCGGTGGGCGGCACCCCGCGGGAGATCATGGCGCACGATCCCGAGTTCACCTACCGCAGGCTGCTGCAGGCGGCGGACATGGCGCGCAAGCTCGGTGCCCAGATCATGGGCCTGGGGGCCTTCACCAAGGTCGTGGGCGACGCCGGTCTGACGGTGGCGCGCCGCGCCCCGCTGCCCATCACCACGGGCAACAGCTACAGCGCCTCGGGCGCGCTGTGGGCGGCGCACGACGCGATCTTGCGCCTGGGCCTGCTGCCCGCGCCCGACCATGAGGGGCGTGTGGCCTTCCGGGCCATGGTGGTGGGCGCCACCGGGGCCATCGGCTCGGTGTGTGCACGCTTGCTGGCCATGGTGGCGCAGGAGGTCACGCTGGTGTCGCCCGAAACCGCCAAGCTGCTGGCCCTGAAGGCGTCCATCCTGCGCGACAGCCCGCACGCGCGCCTGGTGCTGGCGGCCCAGGCCGATGGGCACCTGGGCGAAATGGACATGATCGTGACCGCCACGTCCGGCGCGGGCAAGAAGGTGCTCGACATCCAAAAGGTCAAGCCCGGCTGCGTCATCACCGACGTGGCGCGGCCGCTGGACCTGCCCCCCAGCGAGGTGGCCAAGCGCCCCGATGTGCTGGTGATCGAGTCGGGCGAGATTTTGCTGCCGGGTGAGGTGCGCATGAAGAACATCGGCCTGCCGCCGGGCGTGGCCTACGCCTGCCTGGCCGAGACCATTGTGCTGGCGCTGGAAGGGCGTTTTGAAAACTTCACCGTGGGCCGCGCCATCGAGTGGGAGAAGGTGCGCGAGATCTACAAGCTCGGCCTCAAGCACGGCATGCGCCTGGCGGCCATCTCGGGCGTGAATGGCCCCTACAGCGATGCAGACATAGCGCAGGTGCGCGCGCTGGCGCTGGCGGCACGCGGTGGCGCCGCGCCGCCGCAGCGCGCCAAGGCGGCGCGGCCACCGGCCAAGCCCGCGGTGGTGCGGTCGGCACCGCCCGCCACGGCGGCGGGTGCCCCCGCGCCCGCGCCGGCCCGCAGGGGCGCCCGGCGTGCCGCGCCTGCCGCGGTTGATGGCTGAAAATGGCACCTGGCCCGCGTATTCATTGAGGATGTTGCTATAAATTCAATAGCAAACAAAGGGCGCATCGGCAACCTTCGGATCAGCGCGGGGCGCCGTCTGGCCGGGGGCTGGCGCCCAGGCCGTACCAGTCGACGCGCCGCGTCAGCACCATGACGCTGGCCAGCACGGCAAACAGCGCCAGCGAGCCCACCAGCAGCGCGGTCTGCTCCAGGCGCAGCAGCACGAACAGCACGCCGTACAGCAGCGCCATGCCCAGGCCCAGGGCGGCACCGCGTGCCCAGCGCCCCAGCATGTGTGCGCCATAGTGGCCCAGCAGCAGCACGCAGGCGGCGCTGGCGCCGCCATAGGCCCAGGCAAAAGGCAGGTGCTCCGACAGGCTCAGCAGCAGCAGAAAGAAGGCGCTCAGGGCGCTGCCCACCAGCAGGTACTGCACCGGGTGCACGGGGCGGCGCTGCAGCAGCTCCACCAGGCCCACGGCGACGAAGGTCAGCAGCACGAACAGCAGCCCGTACTTGGTGGCACGGTCGGCCAGGGTGTAGGGGTTGACCGGGTCGATCAGGCGCACGCGCAGGGCCTGCACGCAGCCACTCTCCCTGTCGCCGGGCGCGGGCGCAGCCACCTCCTCGCCCGCGCCTGCGTCCTGCCAGGCCCAGGTGCACAGGGGCTTGTCCTGCGCCACGTCCTGCGCGGCGGTGGTGGCCAGGGCGCTCAGGCGCCAGCGGGCGTCGAAACCATCCTCGCCCACGCTGCGCTGGCTGGGAAGAAAGTCGCCGCCAAACGAGGGGTGGGGCCAGGCGCTGCGCAACTGCACCTCGGTCTGCTCGCCCAGCGGAACCACGGCCAATTGTTCGGTGCCGGCCAACTCCAGGTCCAGCTGCACCTGCAGGGCGTCGTTCTGGTGGCGCACGGTGTCGGGCAGCAGGGCGTGCAGGCCGTGCGGGTAGGCCGGGTGGAAGGTGCCGGGCTTGAGCGGCTGCTCGCGCTCGGCCACCTGCAGCCGCGCGCTGTGTATGCCCCGGGTGTCGCCCAGCGCCAGCATGAGCACGGGCGCGCCGCATTGCAGGCGGCCGTTCTTCTCCTGCGGCGCCGGGCGCAGCGCCTCCAGGTGCTCCCAGCGGGCCTGCAGGCGGCCTTCGAGCACGTAGGTCTGCACCGGGTACAGGCCGCGCTGCAGGGTCTGCGGCAGCGCCGTGCCCACCAGCGTGAGCTGGCTGGGGGCCAGGGTGTAGCGGCTTTCGCGCCGGTGCTCCACAGGTTTGCGCTCCTTGTCCGCGCCTTCGAGCACGTCCCAGCTTTCCACGCAGGCCAGGTGCAGCAGTGGGCCCAGCAGGGTCTGGGGGCCGGTCAGGCTTTGCGCCACGCTCTGCGTGGCCAGATGGCGGTGCCGGGCACGGTCGTGCACGACGTCTTCGACACGGCCCAGGCCCAGCATCAGCAGCAGGACGATGGCCACCAGGGCGACAATTTTGCGGACAGCGGGGTTTTTCACCGGAATACTCCATCAGTGGACAGACGCCCACTGTGTCCTGCGGGTGTGAGGCCGGTGCGAAGTGTGTGAAGCCGGTGTGAAGCGGCGGCGCTGTCACGCGCCCAGGTCGAGCGTGACGCGCAGCCCCGGGTGGGTGTTGGCCAGTTGCAGCCGTCCGCCGTGCAGGGCGAGCACGCGGCGCACGATGGCCAGACCCAGGCCAGAGCCGCTGCGTTCGCCGTCGGGCCGCGCCGTGGTGTAGAAGCGCTCGCCCAGGCGCGTCAGGGCGTAGTCGGGCACGCCGGGGCCCTGGTCCTGCACATGCACGCGCGCGCCGTCCAGCTCCACGCGCACGCTGTGGCCCGGCGCGGAAAAATCGATCGCGTTGTCCAGCACATTGCCCAGGGCCAGGGTGAGCAGCTCGGCCTCCCAGGCGCCGCTGCTGCCCTGGCCGACGCACTCCAGCGCCACGCCGCGCAGCCGTGCGCGCGCCTGGGCCTGCTGCAGGGCGGCGTGGGCGCAGTCCTGCCAGGACACGGTGGCGCCGGGGTGCACCAGGGGGCGCTGCTCCAGCTTGGACAGCTCCAGCAGGCGCTCGATCAGGCGCTGCAGGCGCTCGCTTTGCTGCACCACCTGGGCGGCGAAGGCGCGCCGGTCGGCCTCGGGCAAGTCGTCTTGCAGCAGTTCGCCGGTGGCGCGCAGCGCCGCCACCGGGCTTTTGAGTTCGTGGGTGAGGGTGCGCACATAGGCTTCTACGTACTCGCGCCCCTGCAGGCGCAGGCGCATCTGCTCCATGGCCTGGGCCAGGTCACCCAGCTCGCCGGGCACGGCGGGCACTTCCGGGGCGGGGGCGGCCGGGTCACTGGCCGGGGTTTGCACGCTTTGGGCGTAGCGGCGCAGGCGGCGCACGTTCCACACCATCCACAGCGTCACGGCCACGCCCACGGCGGCCGAGAGCGCCAGGAACCACAGGCCCTGCAGCAGCAGCTTGCGCTCGGCGCGGTCGATGAAGGCCTGCACCGTGCGGTTGGGCTTGGCCACGGTGAGCACGCCGGCAATGCGCCCGTCCACCCACACCGGCGCCGACACATGCATGACGCTGCTGCGGTCGTCGCCGGGCAGTTCGCGCGTGGAGCGCGCGCCGTACTCGCCGCGCAGGGTCAGCACCACGTCGCGCCATTGCGAAAAATCCTGGCCCCGGGCCTGGTCGGCGGAATCCAGCAGCACACGCCCGTCGGCGCCGATGAGGTAGATGCGCAGGTCCAGCGTCTGCTTGTGCAGGCCCCAGATGCTGGCGTCCACGCGGCGCTGGTGGTACTGGCGCAGGCTGTGCGCGAGTGGACTGTCGGGGCCGAGCTGGGCGCCGCCCTGGGCGAGCGCGGGGCTGGCGAGTTCGGCCAGGGCGTGGGCGGTGTCCACCATGAGGTCTTCCATCACCTCGCGCGCGCTGGGCTTGATCTCGGCGCTGAACACGCGCAGCACAAAGAAGGCCGCCATGCCGTTGATGAGGAAGAAGGCGAACAGCAAACGCAGACCGAGGCGCATGGGCAGCTTGTCGTGGGGTGGTGGCGGGGGCTGGCGTGGGTCCGGCGGTGGGAGGGGCGCAGCCGCTCAAGGCAGCAGCAGGCTGTAGCCCATGCCGCGGTGGGTCTGGATGTAGTCATGCTGCGCATCCAGTGCGCGCAGCTTGGCGCGCAGGGTCTTGACGTGGGTGTCCACGGTGCGGTCGGTACTGCCGCTGTCGTCGCCCCAGGCAGAGTCGAGCAGTTGCGCGCGGCTGTGGATGCGTCCGGCGCCGCGCAGCAGGCAGGCCAGCAGCCGGTATTCGCGCTGGGTCAGCTCCAGCGCCTGGCCGCGCAGCAGCACGCGCTGGCCCACGGCGTCGTCCACCAGCGCAGCGCCGGGGGCGGGCCTGCCGGGGGCGGCGGCGCGGCGCAACAGCGCTTTGGCGCGCGCCACCAGTTCGCGCGGGCTGAAAGGCTTGGGCAGGTAGTCGTCCGCGCCCAGCTCCAGGCCGAGCACGCGGTCGATCTCCTCGCCCTGGGCGCTGAGCACCAGCACCGGCAGCGCATGGCCCGCCGCACGCAGGCTGCGCAGCAGCTCCAGCCCATTGCCGTCGGGCAGGCCCAGGTCCAGCACCAACAGGGCAAAGCCCTGGCGCGCGAGCTGCTGGCGCGCATCCTGCAACAGCAGGCAGTGCGTCACCGCCCAGCCCTCGCGCTGCAGCGCGTAGGCCACGGTGCGTGCAATGGCAGGGTCGTCTTCGAGCAGCAGGATGGGGGTGGGCATGGGCGGAGCATTGTGCATGAGCGCGCAGTGGCGTGCCTTTGCGGCGAAGCAACTGCCACCGGGCCCCGCCCTACACCACCGTGAAGCCACCGTCCACGGTGTGCGCCAGGCCGGTGACGAAGCTGGCGGCGTCTGAGCACAGCCACAGCACGGCGGCGGCCACTTCCTCGGGCTGGCCGATGCGCCCCATGGGGTGCATGCCCGCGGCGGCAGTGCCCACCTTCGGGTCGGCCTGGACGGCGCGGGTGTACATCTCGGTCTCGATCACGCCCGGGCAGACGGCGTTGATGCGTATGCCCTTGCGCCCGTACTCCACTGCAGCCGACTTGGTCAGCCCCAGCACCGCGTGCTTGCTGGCGCCGTAGGCCGGCATCTTGGACGCACCCATCAGACCTGCCACCGAGGCGGTGTTGACGATGGCACCGCCGCCCTGGCGCAGCATCTGGGCGATCTGGTACTTCATGCACAGTCCAGCCGCCCGAAGCGGGCCACCGTCTGTTCCACCGCCGCCTGCACCTGCGCCGCCTGGGTCACGCAGGGGTCAGCGCCTGGCGCAGCAGGCCCCATGCCAGAGAGCCCATCATGAGCGCCACCACCGCGTCGAGCACGCGCCAGGCGCCAGGGCGCGCAAACAGCGGCGCCAGCCAGCGTGCGCCAAAACCCAGGCCCAGGAACCACAGCGCGCTGGCACTGGTGGCGCCGAGCCAGAACACGCCTTGTTGCCCTTGCGGCTGCTGCGCCCCCACGGCGCCGATGAGCAGCACGGTGTCGAGATAGACGTGGGGGTTGAGCAGGCTGATGCCCAGCACTTGACCGAGCACGCGCCGGCGCGGCTGCGCCTGGCCCTGGGCCTGCGCGCGCAGGGCCTGCGGCTGCACGGCGCGGCGCAGCGCCTGGGCGCCATACCAGGCCAGCGCGAGCGCACCCAGCAGGGCCACCGTGCGCAGCAGGGCGGTGCTATGGGCCAGAAAGGCGGCCAGTCCGCTGATGCCCAGCGCCATGAGCGCGCCGTCCAGCACCACACACACCAGCACCACCAGGGCCACATGCTCGCGGCGCAGGCCCTGGCGCAGCACGTAGGTGTTTTGCGCGCCGATGGCGGCAATCAGCGAAAGGCACAGACCCAGGCCCGCAGCAAAGGCGGGCGCGGCGGCGTGGGGGGCAAGGCTGGCGGGGGTGAACATGGGCGCCAGTATCGGAGCGGCGGGCAGCCCTGCGCCAGCAAATTCTGCTAATCTGAATGAAGCAATATTGATGAATGCCGATTCTGAGGGAGCCCATCGATGCTCGACCCCACCTTGCTCAACACCTTGGCCGTGGTGGCCCGTGAAGGCAGCTTCGAGCGCGCCGCGCGCGCGCTGCACGTCACGCCCTCGGCGGTGTCGCAGCGCATCCGCTTGCTGGAAGACCGCGCCGGCGCCGTGCTGGTGGTGCGCGGCCAGCCCTGCACGCCCACCGAAGCGGGCGCGCGCCTGTGCCGCCACGCCCAGACCGTGGCCTTGCTGGAAGACGACCTGCGCCGCGACCTGCCCTGGGTGGGCGGGGAAGACGCAGGAGCGGTGCGCAACACCGTGCGCATTGCCATCAACGCCGACAGCCTGGCCACCTGGTTCATTGCCGCGCTGGAGAGCTTCAGCACCCAGGACGACACCCTGGTGGACGTGGTGGTGGACGACCAGGACCACACCGGCGACTGGCTGCGCCGCGGCCATGTGCTGGGCGCCGTGACCTCGCTGGCGCAGCCCATCCAGGGCTGCCGCAGCCGCAAGCTCGGGGCGCTGCGCTACCTGGCCACGGCCTCGCCCGCCTATGTGCAACGCTGGTTCGGCGCCGGGGTGACGGCGGCGGCGCTGGCCCAGGCGCCCAGCCTGGTGTTTGACCGCAACGACCGCCTGCAGGAGCGCTGGGTGCGCCGCGCGGTGCGCAAGGAAGTGCCCCTGAACGCGCACCGCCTGCCCTCCACCGAAGGCTTTGTGGACGCCTGCCTGGCGGGCATCGGCTGGGGCATGAACCCCTGGCACCTGGTGCACGAACACGTGCGCAGCGGCCGCCTGGTCGAGCTGCTGCCGGGCCGACCCCTGGACGTGCCGCTGTACTGGCAGTGCGCCACCCTGCCCCTGCCCACGCTGGAGCGCCTGGGGCAGTGCGTGCAGCGGGCGGCCGGGGCGGCGCTGGTGATTAACAATCGTTAATGCGCTGACAGGGCTCGCCCGGCACATTGCGGGCATGACTGCTCCTGCTCCGCTCGATCTTCTGTTCCCGCCGCGCCGGCGCTTCCTTCGCCAGGGCCTGGCTTTGGCGGGTGTTGCTTCTGGCGCCAGCGCCGTTGCGGCCGCTGCCCTGGGAGAGGCCCTTCCTGCCCACATGCGAACCCCCGGCGGCGTCGATCAGCCGTATGGGCTGCCCGCCTCCACAGAGGGCACCGTGGTGCGAACCGCGTCGCGCGAAGCGGGTTTCGGCGTGTGGCGCACCCCGCTGCAACACCAGCGCGGGACCATTACCCCCAATGGCTTGCACTTTGCCGTGCACCACAACGGCATTCCCGATATCGACCCGCAGCGCCACACGCTGATGCTGCACGGGCTCGTGGAGCAGCCACTGAAGTTCGACTGGGACCGGCTGCAGCGCTACCCGCTCGTGAGCCGCGTGCATTTCCTGGAGTGCGCGGGCAACTCCGCGGCCAATGCGCTGTCCCCCTTTGCCATGGATCTGCCGCTGGGGCCATTGGCCGGTGAGGTGTCCAATGCCGAATGGAGCGGCATCCCGCTTTCCTACCTGATCGACGAAGCCCGCCCCAAGGCCCATGCACAGTGGGTCATTGCGGAAGGCGCGGACGGCGGTTCGCATGCACGCAGTCTGCCGCTGGCGGCCCTGCGCCAGCAGGGCATGCTGGCGCTTTACCAGAACGGGGAACGCCTGCGCCCCTCGCAGGGTTACCCCATGCGTTTGTTCGTGCCCGGCTGGGAGGGCAATGCCAACGTCAAATGGCTGCATCGGCTCGAATTCAGTGACGCCCCGGCCTACACCAAGGACGAGTCGGGCATGTATACCCAAGTGCTGTCCGACGGGCGCATTGAGCGCTTTGCCATGACCATGGAGGTCAAGTCCCTCATCACCCGCCCCAGCGGGCAACAGACTTTGCCCGACCCGAAGGGCTACTTCGAGATCGAAGGCTTTGCCTGGTCGGGGCGGGGGGCCATCGCCCGGGTGGAGGTGTCGGTGGATGGCGGCAAACGCTGGGCGGATGCCCAGTTGCATGGCCCCGTGCTGGAGCGCGCCTTCACGCGGTTCACCTTGCCGTGGAACTGGCGCGGGCAAAAGGCCGTGCTCATGAGCCGCGCGGTCGATGCCCTGGGCAACGTGCAGCCCACCCGCAGCGCATGGAAAGCCCGTTATGCGGCCCACTCGTTTCACCACTACAACGCCATCCAGGCCTGGGCCGTGGGCGCCGATGGCCAGGTGCAGAACACCTATGCGTAAGCGCCTGTTTGCGATCTCTGCGGGGTCACGCAAGCGGTTTTGGGGCCCGATTCTGGCGCTGGTCCTGTTGCAGGCAGCAGGCAGCGTGCCCGCCCCCATGGCCCATGCCGGCGAACCGGCCAGGGCTGACGCGGCGCCCATCGTCGGTCTGGGCCAGGCACTGGCCGAGCACGAGTGGGCGGCTTACGACATCACCATCTTTCCCGATGGCCGCAAGCTGCCTGCGGGCCAGGGCAGCGTCGCGCAAGGCGCGGCGCTGTACGCCACACACTGCGCTGCTTGCCACGGGGAGGGCGGCAGGGAAGGGCCTGCGGCGCGGCTGGTGGGCAGCGATGGTTTCATTGGCTGGGACGACCTGCTGCGCCCCTTGCGGGTTCTCAAGCATCCGCTGCTGGTGCAATCCATGGGCGCGCGCTGGGCCTATGCCACCACGGTGTTTGACTACATCCGCCGCGCCATGCCGCAGCACGCCCCCAAAAGCCTGGATGCCGACGCCTGCTATGCCGTCACCGCCTACCTGCTGCACCGCAATGGACTGCTGCCAGCGGACGCGGTGCTCGATGCCCGCTCGCTGCCACGCGTGGTGATGCCGGGTGCGGCCAAAACGGTGCTGGGAACGACCGCGCCCTGAGGGGGGTCCGGTGTTCAGCGCTTGGGCACCAGCCCCAACCGGGCCCGGATGCGCGAGAGGGAGACGCTGGAGATGCCCAGATAGCGTGCGACATGGTGCAGCGCAATGCGCTCCTGCATGTGGGCGTGGCTGCTGCGAAAAGCCTGGTAGCGCTGGACGTGGGTGTGCCCCAGCAAGCTGGCCTCCCGCCGTGCCTGGGCTGCCAGGCAGCTGTTCTGTGCCTCGTGGAGCAGAGCTTCCAGAGCAGGATGGCTTGCCAACAGGGTGCGCAGCGTCGCATAGGGCACGACGACCAGGGCGGAGGACTCCAGCGCCTCGATGTGGTATTCACTCACCGATTCCACCGGGGGGACTCCATGGCCGACCCAATCGCCTTCGCAGTGGAAACCGTGGTTGCTCTCGACCCCGTGCTCATCGAGGTAATAGCTGCGCACCAAGCCGCTCTCGATCCACCAGCTTTGTGTGACCGGCTCGCCTGCACGCAGCAGGCATTGGCCCGGGGCCAGCGCGAGCCTGGGCAGAACCGCCCACTGCGCGGCCGCCTGGGGGTGGCTGCGCAAAAGCGTCTGCAGCGCGGCAGGTTGGCACAGGGTGCAAGTTCCGTGGGGCATGCGTGTATTGTGCGTGATGGCCTCCTCAAGGGGCGGCTTGCGCCAGCCCATCCACCGCAAAGCGCCCGGCGTAGCGAAACACCTGGCCGAACCAGGGGTGCACGAGGCGAAAGTCCATGGCGTAGTGCTGCGCGTCCAGCGCGTGTTCGTCGATCAGGGTGTGGCCCAGCAGCCAGCGCTCGCTCAGGTGCCATTGCCAGCGCCCCAGGCGCAGCACGAAGCACACGCCCTCGTAGTGCAGGGCGTCGCCGCACACCTGGGGCGCCAGCTCCAGCGCCAGCCAGGGGTTGACGTATTCGACCAGCCGGGCGCCGTCCTCCAGCACCCACACGCTGTTGAAGCGCAGCACCTGGCCGTCGGCATAGGTGAGCACGCGCTGCCAGGTCTGGCGCCTGCCCTGGGTGTGGCGCTGCACCACGGTGCGCACCTGGGGCTGGGCGCGGTGCACCAGGGCGCCGAGCCAGCGCAGCAGCCACAGCAGCGGCGCCATCCAGCGCGGAAACTCGACGTCCATGGCACCTACCTCGCGCACCGCACCGCCCGCATAGTGGGCTCGCAGTGTGGGGTGCAGTTGCTGCCAGGCCGTTCCCAAAGCCTGGGCCAGCAGGCTGCCCGTCCCGTCAGGCCCCCGCTGGGGGGCGGGGTGGTGTGCGGGGGCGACGCCACACGCTGGGCCGGGGCTGGGTGGGGTGTTTGGCATGGCGGTGGCGGAGTGGGTGGCGGAGTGGGTGGGGTTGGGGGTGTTCATGGGGTGGCTCCCGGCAGGTGCTTGAAGACCATCAGCGCCACCACCAGCACCATGGCGGTGAACGCGGGCACGCCCAGCCAGAACCACCAGCGCGCCATGCGCCCGTACAGCTCTGGCAGGGGTGTGCCATTGCGCAGCGCCGTGTCGGCCAGATCGCGCATGCGTATCTGCAGCCACACCACGGGCAGCCAGCACGCCCCGGCCAGGGCATAGAGGGCCAGGCTGGCCGCAATCCAGCCGCTGGCCCAGGGCCAACCGGCCAGGTGCGCCATCCACAGGCCGCTGATGGGCTGGAAGATGACAGTGGGGGTGGTGAAGCACCAGTCGGCCAGCACCACGTGGCGGTTGGTCACGGCAATGTGCGCCAGGTTGCCGCTGCGGTCGGCCATCCATTTGTAAAACGCGCTGCCCAGGCCGGTGCCAAACAGCAGCACCATGCTCAGGATGTGCAGGGTTTTGAGCGTCAGGTAGTCCATGCTGTGTTTCCTGTGGGGGTGGGTGGGTTCAAGGTGCCAGGTCCAGCGCGGGCGCGCCGCCTTGCAGGTGTGCGCTCTGGGGCGCCGTGGGCGGGTGGCCCCAGAAACGCAGCCAGGCGCTGGCGTCGGCGCGGTGGCCCTGGCGCAGCATGCGCAGGTTGTCGGCGTGGGCCAGTGGCACAAAGGGGCCGAGCAGGGCGGCACCCAGGTGCGCCAGCGCCCAGGGCAGGTGCACCAGGCCGGTGGGGGGCAGGCCCTGCAGGCGGCGCAGGGTGTGCAGCCAGTCGGCAAAGGCGATGGGCTCGGGGCGCACCAGGTCCAGGGTCTGGCCCGGCCCCTCGTGGGCCAAACAGGCCAGCACGGTGGACACCACATCACCCACATAGACCGGCTGCACGCCCTGGCGCCCATCGCCCAGCACCGGGATGCGCGGCAGGCGTGCCAGGCGCATGAACAGGGCCTGGCTGCCCCCGCCGGGGCCGAACACCAGCCCCGGGCGCAGCACCCAGCCCGGGCGATGCAGGGCGCGCACGGCATCATCGGCGGCGCGCTTGCTCAGGTGGTAGGGGCTGAAGGCGCTGTCGTCCGCGCCTTGGGCCGAGATTTGGACGACACGTGTAACGCCCGCCGCCTGGGCCGCAGCGAACAGCGCTTGCGGCGCACGGGTGTGCAGCAGCTCAAAGCGCTGGGTGGATGTCTGGCCGATGATGCCCACGGCGTTGACCACCGCGTCCACCCCGCTGAGCAGCGGCGCCCAGTCCGCCGGGGTTTGCAGGCGCGCAAAGTCGTGCCCCAGGCCGCGCGCCACCGGCACCACCGGGTGACCCGCCCGGCGCAGCGCGTGGTGGATGTGGCGCCCCAGAAAGCCGGTGGCGCCGGTGAGCAGGACTTTCATGTGGCCTCCGCGTTGGTGGTGGGTTGGGATGGTGCGGTGGCTGGCGCGGCCCCTGGTCGGGACACGAAAGCCCCCAGGCGCTCGCCCAACAGGTACATGCCCCACAACAGCCCGCACAGGGTGGTCAAGAGTGCACCGCGCAACTGGTCCACCGTGCTGGCGCCGGGGGCAAGCAGGTTCACCAGCAGCACCAGAGCCAGTGGCCCTGCCACCAGCATGGCGCTGGCGTAGGCCCACCAAAACCCGGCCGCATCCCCGTCGGGGCACAGGCGTTGCAAGGTGCGGGTGAGTGGACGGTGCAAAAGGGCCAGCAGTAGCAAGCTGCACAAAACGCTGACCGTGGCCTGCAGCGCAAGAGTGGAAAGGGCCGACATGGAAACCTCCGTGGTGGTGTGGATGACGGCTGCAGTGTCTTGCGGCGGGCGATGCAGGGCTTCCCGTTTGGGAAAAGCGAAGCAATTTTCTGCTTCTGTTTTATCAAACCGGAGCAGGCTCAGCCGTATTGCCGCGTTTTTGGGCGGCGTGCAGCTTGCGGTACTGCCCCGGCGTCATGCCCTCGATTTCGCGGAAGGCTTCGTAGAAGTTGGACTGGGAACTGAAACCCACGTTCAGGCCCACGCTCAGCACCGAGGCGTTGGGTTCCGCCACCAGCATGGTGCGGGCCGCCTGCACCCGCAGCTCGCGCAGGTAGCGGGCAAAGCCCTTGCCCAGGCGCGTGTTGACCAGTTCGGACAACTGGTGCGCACCCAGGCCCAACTCCTGCGCCAGGCTGGGCAGGCTCAGCTCGGCGTCGCGGTAGCGCTGCTGCGCTTGCATGAGTGCCTCCAGCCGCGCCAGCGCGGCGGGTACGTCCACCGCGCCCAGGGTGCTGGTGGCGTAGGACAGGGCCTGGGCGGTCTCCATCACGTCTTGCGCCAGTTGCGGGCGCAGGCCCAGCAGCAACTGCACCAGCAGCAGCGCTACGCCGATGGCGGCGGCGTACCAGGCAAAAAAGTCCTGCCCCGGCAGCCACACCTGGGTCAGACCCAGAGCGCACGCCGCCACTCCCACCACGGCGGCCAGGGAAAGCAGCGCCAGCTCGTGCAGCCACTGGGCGCGCGCCGCGCGTAGCGCCCACAGGGCCCGCCCGAGCCAGGCCAGGTAGAGCGCGCCCAGGCCAAAGGCCAGCGGCAGGGTCCAGGCCAGGGGCAGCACAGCGGCACTGGCCACGGGCGCCAGGTGCAGCGCCACCCGGGTCGGTGCTGGCGCGGGGTCATGCGGTGCCAGCACCTGGCGCGCCAACAGATAGAAGCAGGGCGCCACCAGCAGCAGCGCGGCGCCATAGAGCGGGTGCTGCATGGCGTTCACCCCCGGCCACAGCCAGGCGGCGTGCGCCCCCTGCAGCAGGGCCAGCGCCGCCAGCAGCGCCCACCCGGCCCAGCGCACGCCGGGGTGGCTGGGGTATTGGCGCACGTTGAAGTGCGTGAGCGCCAGCACCAGCAGGGCGCCGAGGGAGTAGCCGGTGAGGAGTTGGGCGGGCATGGGGCTGGATGGGCTGGGTGGGCTTTGCCGGTCGGGTGCGGGCAGTGCATTCGCGTGCGCGCCATTGTCGTGCCAGCGCAGCCCGGCGCCATGCTTGCTGAATTGGCAAGCTTGCCTTGACCGCCGGCTACTGGGCTGGGCGGTGCGGGATTCCTACAGTGCGGTCTCCCGTTTCAACCCCCGAGCCACCCCATGAATCCTGTTCACACCACCCCCCGTGCCGCAGCCTGTGCGGCGCTGCTGTGGATGCTGGCATGCCCTGCGCGTGCCGCACTCGATGCGCCCGCCCAGGTGCGCCTGCAAGCCCTGGGCGCCGCCCCCAGCCTGGCGGGTGAGCTGATCTACCAGGGGCGCACGTTTGCGCTGGACGCCAGCGGCCCCGAGCCCTTGTTCCATTACGAGCGCCGTGTGCTGGTCACCCCGTTGGCGCTGATCGCCACGCACCTGACGCGGGAGCCCACGCAGCGTCTGGTCATCGCGGAAGAGGCGCAGTACAGCCCCGGCTACCGGCTGCAGCGCTTCTCGGCATACAACTTGCAGTTGGGTTACAGCGGTGTGGCGCAGCTCAGCCCGGACGGGCGGCGTGTGCGCTACAGCGTGAACGACAAGGGCGTGGCCAGCACCGCAGAAGAAAGCATTGAGCATCCCGCTGTCAGCGGCCCATCCCTGTTCGGTTTCATTCTGGCGCACGCGGCAGAGCTGGCCACCGGAAGGACCGTGCCGGTGCGCTTCATCGTGCTCAAGGACAAGCGCAGCTATGGGCTCGACATCCGCCAGGAGTCCGCCACCCCGGAGCAGGTGGTGTATTCGATCTCGGCAAGCCAGTGGTGGCTGCGCCCCTTTCTTGCCAGCATGCGGCTGGTGGTGGATGCCGACCGGCGCAGCATCGTGCGCTACGAGGGGCGTGTGCCACCCATGCGCACCGTGACAGGCACGCTGGCCGATCTGGATGCGCGGGTGGAATACACGCCGGTGGCGGCCGCCTACCGCTGAGGCGCCCACCGCGCCGTCGCCTCCCCCAAAAGCATTGTTGATCCACTGGAACACGAGCATGAGCCAACTTCTGTCTTACTCCCATCTGTTTTTTGCGGCGCTGGTGCTGGCGGGGCCGATCACCGCGCTGGTCTTGCTGCAGCGCCCCTTGGACGCCACTACTGCCACGCGGCTGCGGCAGGTCGATGCCATCAATGGCGTGGCCGCCACCCTGGTGCTGCTGATCGGGCTGGTGCGCCTGTTTTACTTTGGCAAGGGCCCGGATTTCTATTTCCACAATCTGCCGTTCATCGGCAAGCTGGTGCTGTACGCGGTGGCCAGCGGCTTGTCACTGGTGTGCACGCTGGAGACCAGGCGCTGGGCGGCGCCGCTAAAAAGCGGCAGTGTGCCGGTGCTCAGCCCGCAGAAACTGGGCCAGATGCGCCGCGCCCTGGGCGGGCAACTGCTGTGTGTGCTGGGCATGGCAGCCTGCGCGACTTTGGCGGCCAGGGGCATTGGCTCCATATAAGAGCCGAGCGCCAAGCGCTGGCGCAGCGTTGCACGCGGGACGCATCCACCTGCCAGAAGGCCTCCAGCCCGGCGGATCTCACGCGCTACGCGGTGCACCAGGGGTCTTCTTCCTTGCCGCCAAAGGTTGCTACCAGGAAATCGAGAAAAGCGCGGGTGCGCGCGGGCACATGCTTGCGCGTGGGCATGGCCGCGTACAGCGTGAGCACGGTGCCGCGCCACGCGGGCAGAACGCGCTGCAGGCGGCCATCGCGCAGCGCCTGCTCGGCCATGAACGAGGGCAGACCGGCCAGGCCCAGGCCCGCCAGCGCCGCCGCAAGGATCAGCTCGAGCTGCGTGGTGGACAGCACGGCGGGCTCCAGCGGCAAGCTCACCCGGTTCACCGCGTCGGCCTGGGGACTGGGTGGCTGGCGATACAGCGTCAGTTCGCGGCGCACCGCCGATACAGCAGGCAACAGGCCCTGGTGCCCGGACAAATCCTGCGGCTCACGCGGGCAGCCCTTGCGCTGGAGGTAGTCGGGCGCGGCACAGATGATGAAGGCTGAGCACGCCAGGGGGCGCACCACAAAATCGCCCTGCAGCGGCTGCTGGCCGATGGACAGGATGGAAACGTCGAAGCTGTCATCCGCCGCGCTGATCGGGCCGGGTGCGGCGATTTCCAGGCGGATGTGCGGGTGCAACTGATGGAAACGCGGCAGATGTCGGGCCAGTTGGTGCACCGCAAAGGCGGGCGGGCACAACACCCGCAGGCTGCCCCGGGGCGTGCTGGCGGCCGTGCTGGCCAGGGCGTCGGCATCGTCCAGATCGGCCAGTATCTGGGTGGCGCGCTGCAGGTAGGACGCGCCGATTTCTGTGAGCGCCAGGCCGCGGCTGTTGCGGTTGAGCAGCCGTACGCCCAGGTGTTTTTCCAGCTCGGCGATGGTGCGTGTCACCACGGCGGGCGCCAGGCCCAGGGCCCGCGCCGCCCCGGCAAAGCTGCCTTCGGCAACGACCTGGGTGTAGGTGCGCAATGCGCGGAGTTGGTCCATGTCCGCAGATTCTATGGAGGTCGGCGCCCTGGTGAACGCTGCCAGCGCACGCCTGTGAACACGGAGTGCAAGTGGCTACTGCTGTGTTACGCCTTTGAGGAACTGGATTGCGTGCGCGTGCAGTTCACCACCGATGTGCTCAACGAGCGCTCCCGTGAGGCGATCTTGTGTTTGGGCGCGCAGCAGGAGGGCGGTTGCAATGTACCGTGCATTTCTTCCCTGCCATGGAGAAATTGCGCGGTTCCCGGCACCTCAATCCTTGAAGCTCGCCGCCCTCTTTCCCATGTTCGCCGTCATCGCCTCCATCAGGTCCTTGCTCTGCAGCATGGCGGCGTTCCAGGTGGCAATAAAGTTCAGGCTGTCGGCCACGCTGTGGTCGCGGGCGTAGTTGAGCATTTCCTTGGTGCCGCGGATCGACAGGGGCGACTTGGCGGCGATCTCGGCGGCGATGGCGTGCACCCCGGCGTGGAGCGCTTCGCGGCTGTCGAACACGCGGTTGACCAGGCCCATGGCTTGCGCCTCGGCGGCGTCGAACTTGCGCCCGGTGTAGGCCAGCTCGCGGGTGATGCCTTGGCCGATCAGCTTGGGCAGGCGCTGCAGGGTGCCCACGTCGGCCACCATGCCGATGTCGATTTCCTTGATGGTGAAGAAGGCGTCGCTGCTCGCATACCGCATGTCGGCGCAGGTGATGAGGTCGATGCCGCCGCCGATGCAGCCGCCTGCGATGGCGGCGAGCACGGGCTTGCGGCAGCGCTCCAGGCTGCTCAGGGTGTCTTGCAGGTCCAGGATCAGGCGGCGCAGCTTTTCGCGCATGCGGCCTTCGCAGTCGTCGGCGATGTGGGCGCCCAGGCCCATCATCATCTGCAGGTCGATACCGGCGGTGAAGTATTTGCCCTCGGCCTGCAGCACGGCCACGCGGGCTTCGGGGGTTTCGTCCACCCAGGTGAAGGCCTGGCGGATTTCCTGCCACATGGTGGCGTTCATGGCGTTGGCCTTGTCGGCGCGGTTCAGGCGCACGGTGGCAATATGGTTTTCCAGGCTGATGCTGAGGGTTTCAAAGTCGGGCATGCTCGGCTCCTTTGGGGTGTTTTTAGGCCATTGGCCCGCGTGGATATTGACTCTTATGCTATCAAAACAGTAGTGTCCGAAAGCGCGCCCGGCCCATGGCTGCGGCGTACCCGCTGGCGCGCGGGAACACCGCCACCGGCGGGGACCGGGCAGGGGCGGGTCAGGCCTTGGCGCCTTGCATCATGGCAATGTAGGGGGCCAGGCGCTGCGCCATCTCGTCGCCCAGGGCCTGCAGCGCGCTCATGGGGCGCACCATTACTTCAAAGTCCACGATCTTGCCGTCCTCGTCGAAGCGGATCTGGTCGATGCCTTTGAGTTCCTTGCCGTTGACCTTGGCAGAAAACTCCAGGATGGCGCTCATGCCGTCCTCGCTGGTGTAGGTGCGGTGGTAGGTGAAGTCCTGGAACACCTGGCTCACGGTGCTCAGTATCACCTGCACCGCCTGTGCGCTGGGGTAGGGCGTGTGCGCCATGGGCGAACGGAACACGGCCTTTTTGTGCACGATGCTGGGCAGCTCGCTCAGGTCGCCCGCGGCCACCATGGCGTGCCAGGCTTTCAGGCTGGCCTGCACGGCGGGGGGCGCCTGGTGGGCGCCTTGGGGCGCAGCCACCGCAGCCGCTGCCGGGGCGGGGCTGGTGTCCAGGCGCAGGGCCAGTTCGGTGCCCTGCAGAACAGCGCGCTTGGCGTCCAGCTCGGCGGCCTTGTCGGCGCCGCCGATCAGGTGCACGCGCACGCCTTGGGCTTCCAGTGCCGCCTGCAGTTCGCGGTTGGGGTCCTGCCCGGCGCAGACGATGACGTTGTCCACGCTCAAGGTCATGTCCTTGTCGCCGACGGTGATGTGCAAGCCCGCATCGTCCACCTTGCGGTACTGCACGCCGGGGATCATTTCCACGCCGCGGTTCTTCAGGCCGGTGCGGTGGATCCAGCCCGTGGTCTTGCCTAAGGACTCGCCCACCTTGCTGACCTTGCGTTGCAGCAGGTAGACCTTGCGCGGCACTGCGCCGATGTGGGCGGGCGTCAATCCACCGCGTGCGGCGCCCGTGGTGTCCACGCCCCATTCGGCAAAGAATTGGGCCTTGTTCAGGCTGGGGCTCTGGCCCGCGTGCAGCAGGTATTCGCTCACGTCAAAGCCAATGCCGCCCGCGCCGATCACGGCGACCGACTTACCCACTGGTTTCTTGTCGCGCAGCACATCCAGGTAGCCCAGCACCTTGGGGTGCGTGATGCCCTCGATCTCGGGCAGGCGCGGCGTGATGCCGGTGGCCAGCACCACCTGCTGGAAACCGGCTTGCACCAGGTCCTGGGCGCTGACGCGCTGGCCCAGTTTCACGGTGACGCCGGTTTGCTGCAGGCGTTGGCCAAAGTAGCGCAGCGTTTCAAAAAACTCTTCCTTGCCGGGCACCTGCTTGGCCACGTTGAACTGGCCGCCGATCTCGTGTGCGGCGTCGAACAGGGTCACGTCCAGCCCGCGCTGGGCCGCCTCGGTGGCAAAAGCCAGCCCAGCGGGGCCAGCGCCGACCACGGCCACGCGCTCTTTTTTCGGTAGCGGCAGGGGCACCAGGATGGTCTCGTGGCAGGCACGCGGGTTGACCAGACAGGAGGTGATCTTGCCGCCAAAGGTGTGGTCCAGGCAGGCCTGGTTGCAGCCGATGCAGGTGTTGATGTCCTGCGCGCGCCCCTGCGCCGCCTTGTTCACAAACTCCGGGTCGGCCAGGAAGGGGCGCGCCATGCTCACCATGTCGGCCTGGCCCTCGGCCAGCACTGCTTCGGCCACTTCGGGGGTGTTGATGCGGTTGGTGGCCACCAGCGGAATGCCCACCTTGCCCTTGAGCTGCTGCGTCACCCAGGCCCAGGCCGCGCGCGGCACCTTGGTGGCGATGGTGGGAATGCGCGCCTCGTGCCAGCCAATGCCGGTGTTCAGAATGGTCACACCGGCCGCTTCCAGCGCCTGGGCCAGTTGCACCACTTCCTCGTGGGTGGAGCCGCCTTCCACCAGGTCCAGCATGGACAGGCGAAAGATGATGATGAACTTGGCCCCCACGCGCTCGCGCGTGCGGCGCACGATTTCCAGGGCAAAACGGATGCGGTTCTCGTAAGCGCCGCCGTACTCGTCCTCACGGTGGTTGGTCTGCGCGGCGATGAACTCGTTGATGAGGTAGCCCTCCGATCCCATGATCTCCACACCGTCGTAGCCCGCGCTTTGCGCCAGCACGGCGGCGTTGGCGTAGTCCTCCACGGTCTGCTGCACTTCATCGGTGGTCAGTGCGTGGGGGCGGAAGGGGCTGATGGGGGCCTTGAGGGCGCTGGGCGCCACCAGTTCGGGGTGGTAGGCGTAGCGGCCAAAGTGCAGGATCTGCATGGCGATCTTGCCGCCAGCGTCGTGCACCGCCTGGGTCACCACCTTGTGCTTGTCGGCTTCTTCCTGGCTGGTCATGGCCGCGCCGCCGGGAATGGGGCGGGCGCGGTGGTTGGGCGCGATGCCGCCGGTCACGATCAGGCCCACGCCGCCCTTGGCGCGCTCGGCGTAAAAGGCGGCCATGCGCTCAAAGCCCTTGGGCGCTTCTTCCAGGCCCACGTGCATGGAGCCCATGAGCACGCGGTTCTTGAGCGTGGTAAAGCCCAGGTCCAGGGGAGCGAGCAGGTGGGGGTAGGGCGCGGCAAGGGTGGTCATGGCTGGTCCTTTGGAAAAAGGGTTGGCTGGAATGGAAAAACGGTGCGCTATGCAACCAGTTGCACAAAAGTGTACGACCGTTCGATGATTGATGCAACTGGTTGCACAGCTGTGACGTGGGCCGTTAGACTCGCGCCATGTCCCTGCCCCACGCCGTATTGACTTCGCTGCTGGAAAAGTCCACCTCGGGCTACGACTTGGCGCGCCGTTTCGACAAATCCATCGGCTACTTCTGGCACGCCACGCACCAGCAGATCTACCGCGAACTGGCGCGCATGGAGGCCGCGGGCTGGATCGAAGGCTTTGTGCCACCCGACGCGGGCAAGACGCGCAAGAAGCACTACCGCGTGCTGGGCGCCGGGCGCCAGGAGCTGGCGCGCTGGACGCTGGAGAGCACCGACCCGAGCGACCTGCGCGATGCCCTCACGGTGCGCCTGCGCGCCGATGCCGTGCTGGGCGAGGTGGACCTGGCGCCCGAGCTGCGCCGCCACCTGGCCTTGCACGCAGCGCGTCTGGCACAGTACCGCGCCATCGCGGCGCGCGACTTCCCCCCGGGCAAGCCGCTAAGCCGCGCCCAGGCGATCCAGCACCTGATCCTGAAGAAAGGGCTGATGTACGAAGAAGGCGAGATCGCCTGGGGGCGGGAGCTGCTGGGGGTGCTGGAGGCCCCGGTCGATGGGCCTCAGCCTTAGGGGACGGCGCCCCACCCTTTCTGGACTTCGCTGAGGTGGCAAGCGTCTGTTTTGCGCCGCGTGGCGCATGCGGATTCGCGTAGAAGCGTGACGCCCTGGACGTATCCTCGGAAACTATGTCGATGCGGCTTGGACTGCGGAGGCCGCCTGTGGAGCCGCCTCGCCTGCAGGCGGATCGCGGGTGATATCGGATTTGCGCTTTGGTCGGGCACAGGTGGACCGTAGCCCATCAATGTGCTCATTCAGACCGGCGGGAATATCCTGCCACATGGGATCAAGTACGAAGTCGACTCCCTCGCGACGCGCGAGTTTCGCAGCCGGAACAAAGTCAGCATCGCCCGCAAACAACACGATCTGATCGACCTGTTTCTTGATTGCAAGCGAAGAAATGTCGATACCAATCCGCATGTCCACGCCCTTTTGTCGGACGTTCGGCATGACATCGGCGTCTGTCAAATCTTCAAACTTCCTTCGCCCTTTGAGTAAATCGTCAATGGTCTGGGGTTTGATGGTCCAAGCTATGTCCCCGGCCAAGTGCCCGAGCCGGAGAGCGACTTTTCGGCGTTGCCTTAGATGATTGTGCAGTTCATATCGGAAGAGTGCTTCGGCGGACTTTCCAAAATCGACCGACTTCTTGGTGATGGGGTTGTGAAGCTTCTTCTCCAGAGGTGGGCAATCGTAGAAGAAGATTCGATACAGCTCATGCCGCCTCGCATCCTGCCTCTGGCTGCCATTGCCAGATTTAGGTCCGTAGGGTTCAATCAAATGCGCCACCGCAGATCTGAAGGCGAACTCCGCTGCGCGCCGTGCATCGTAGGCATTGTGAGGCTCAATACTTCGAAAGCGTTTGATGAAGTACGCCCCATCTATCAGTATGGCTGTCGGCACTACGCCTCCCAGACAATTCCACAAAAGAAAACGCCCTAGGGTTCGGCGAGTCCAGGATGCTGCGGACGGCTTACTGCCAAGGGCGGGATGGGCGAATTATAGCAGCCGCTACTCCTTGCGGTAGTTCGGCGAGCGCGGCCCGTACAGCATGCCGTTGGGCTGCCCGGCGGTGAGCAGCCGGTTGGTCGCCATGCCTGCGATGGCATGTGCCTGGTCGGTGGTGCTGGCCACCACCTGCTTGACGATGGCGGTGATCAGGGCGCCGACCAGCCCGCCTTGCTGCTGGCCGTTGGACTCGTTGCTGTTGGCAAAGGCGCTGCCTTTCCAGAGCGGCTTGCCGGTCTTCAGGTCCACCAACTGGGCCTGGGCCGATACCACCGTGGCACTGTCGATCACGGTGTAGACCGTGCCGTACTTTTCAATGGTGATGTACAGCGCCGCATCGGCCCCAAAAATCTGCGCCAGCTTGGCCGGGGCGGTTTCGTGGATGTCCGAGGGTTGGGTGAGCCCGTTTTCCCTGAAGGTCTCGGCCACCAGCGTGACCGGGAACACGTAGTACCCGGCTTCGGCCAAAGGCCGGGTGGTGTGCGAGAGCACGCTGTTGGAGGCCGCCACCTCTGGGGTCTTGTTGACCGGGGGCAGCACCAGGATGGAGCGCGGGCGGCTCTCCTTGAAGGCGGTGTAGTCAAAGGGCGGCGTGGACGCACACCCGGCCAGCAGGGCGGCGGCGCCCAGGGCAAAGGCTGCCGCCAGTCGTTGTATTGCAGACATCCTCACCTCACTTCTTGAAATTGCGCACCAGAAAGTCCATGAAGGACTCTGACTCGGGGAACTGTTTCTTCTCTTCCTGCACATGCTGCGCAAAGCGGTCCAGGTCGCCCTGCTTGGCATACAGCAGGCCCAGGTGCGCCTTGTAGCCCGGCGGAACCGCCTTGCCGCTGGCCTGGATCTTGCGCAGGTCGTTTTCCATCTGCTGCGTCTGTTCGGCCAGGCTGGACTTGTCGGCGCGCAGGTAGGCGTCCACGTTCGATTGGTAGCCCTGCCAGTCGTACAGGGCTGGGGAAGGGCTGGCACAGCCGACCAGCAGCAGGGTGGCCAGTGCGGTGGCGCTGGCGCCAAAACGAAGGTTTTGCATGGTGCTCCCCCTCTTACTGGGCAGGACGCCAGGCACCGGCGTCCATCTGGCCCACCAGGTTGTTGACGGCGTCGCGGATCGCCAGGTCCAGCACCTTGCCGTTGAGCGTGGAGTCGTAGCCGGAGGCGCCGCCAAAGCCCAGCACCTCGCGCTCCGACAGGCTGTACTCGCCCGCCCCCTGGGTGGAGAACACCACTTCGGAGGTGAGCGTGTTGACGATGTTGAGGTTGACCTTGGCGTAGGCGATCTGGGTCTTGCCGCGCCCGAGCAGGCCAAAGAGCTGTTTGTCGCCCACGTCCTTGCGGCCAAACTCGCTCACGTCGCCGGTAATCACATAGTCCGCTCCCTTGAGGCTTTGCGCCTTTTTCTGCAGCGCAGCCTCCTCTTTGATCTCGGTCATGTTGGTGCGGTCCAGCACATTGAAACGCTGGGTCTGCTGCAGGTGCGTCACCAAAATGGTGTGCGCCTGCCCGCCCAGGCGGTCCACGCCGTCGGAAAAGATGCCGCGCAGAAAGGACGAGCGGTTGTCGAACTTGCCTACCGACACCGGAACCCGCGCCCCGGTGTAGGTCTGGGCGGCGGAGTCCACCTTGGCGATGGGCAGGGTGCGGGATTGTTCCTGGGGCGTGCACGCGCCCAGCAGGATCAGGGTGGCCAGGCTGGTGGCCACAAGCGTTCTTGTCATCGTAGAGTTCCCTTGGAATGGCGCGCAGGGCATCTGCGCAAGCGCCCCCGTCGGGCGGAGGCGGTTCGCAACGCGAAGAAAGCCCGTGCACGCCACTGGTGTGCCCGTGTGTTCCTCCCGTTGCTGGCGAGAATAGCCGAAGAAAGGGCCCCCAAAGCGCGCGGCGCGCAGCCTGCGCGGAGATGCTGGCCCGCAGCCGACCGCAGCCCCGGCGGGCCGCGCCCATTCCCGGACAAACCATGCCCGCATGGCTGTGGCCTTATGCTGCGGGGCCGCCCACCCCGGCGCGCCTGCCGCGGCCCTTGCCTGGACACGGGGGCCCGGGCAAGGGCGCAGGCCCCGCAGTTTCTGCCTGTTTTCTGCCACTGGCCCGCGTGGAATAAGCCTCAATTGCTACAAAATACATAGCATATGCATACCTCCCTGCCCTTGCGGCACTTCCTTCTGGGCCTGGCCGTGGTGGCGGTGTGGGGCACCAATTTCGTCGTCATCAAGCTCGCACTGGGCCAGATGCCGCCGCTGCTGTTCGCCACGCTGCGCTTTGCGGCGGCCACCGTGCCCGCCATCGTGCTGCTGCCGCGCCCGGCGGTGTCCTGGGGCAATCTGGCGGCCTATGGCCTGCTCATCGGTGTGGGGCAGTTCGGCATCATGTTTGTGGCCATCAACGGCCACATTTCTCCCGGTCTGGCCTCGCTGGTGGTGCAAACGCAGGTGTTCTTCACCATCGCTCTGGCCATGCTGCTCTCGGGCGAGCGCGCCCGGCCGGTGCAAGGGGTGGCGCTGGCCCTGGCTGCCGGTGGCCTGGGCGTGATCGTGCTGCACACCGACGGCAGCGCCACCCCGCTGGGGCTGGGCCTGATGCTGCTGGCCGCACTGTGCTGGGCCGGCGGCAACATGGTCTCGCGCGCTGCCGGGCGGGTGAACATGCTGGCCTATGTGGTCTGGTCCAGCGCCTTTGCCGTGCCGCCGCTGGCGGCGCTCACCCTGGCGCTGGAGGGCTGGGGCCCGGTGCAAACCGCCTTGCAGCAGGCCGATGCCTTGGCCTGGAGCGCGGTGCTGTGGCAGGCCGTGGGCAACAGCCTGTTCGGCTACGCCGCCTGGGGCTGGCTGCTGGCGCGCTACCCGGCGGCCACCGTCACGCCGCTGGCCCTGCTGGTGCCGGTGTTCGGCATGGGCGGCTCGGCCCTGTGGCTGGGCGAGGGCTTGCCGGCCTGGAAGCTGCTGGCGGCGGCGATGGTGGTGGGCGCCCTGGCCTTGAACCTGCTGTGGCCGCGCCTGCAGGCCGGGGCCGCGCGGCTCAGGCCGCAGCGCGCGGCTGCGCAAAAGCGTTGACCACCACCCGGTTGCGCCCCTGCGCCTTGGCTTGGTACAGGGCGTGGTCGGCGCTGCGGATCAGGTCGGCCAGCTTGGTGCCCAGCATCCACTGGGCCAGTCCGCACGACACCTGCACCTGCAGCATGCCCCCATCGGGCAGCACCAGCTCGGCCTGGGCCACCGCGTTGCGCAGCCGCTCGGCCGACAGCCGGCCCTGGTGCACCTCGGTGCCGGGCATGAGCACGATGATCTCCTCGCCCCCGTAGCGCGCGCACAGATCGGTGGCGCGCAGGTTGCGCCGCAGCAGGGCGCCCAGGTGGCGCAGCACCTCGTCGCCCATGGGGTGTCCGTGCTCGTCGTTGATGCGCTTGAAATGGTCGATGTCGATCATCAGCAGGCACACGTTCTGCCCGGTGCGTTCGCACAGGTCGAGCTGCTTCGGGAACACTTCCTCGAACCAGACCCGGTTGTGCAGCCCGGTCAGGGCATCGGTCTCGGCCTTGCTGCGGTACTGGCGCTGCAGCTCCAGGCTGCCCAGCAGCACCTGGTTGTTCTCGCGGATGCGCCGGGTGAGCACGTGCAGCAGATTCAGCGCCATGGCCTGCTGCGCCGCCAGCATGCGCCACAGTACCGGCTGGGTGATGGCCAGCAGAGTCGTCTCCGCCGCCGCCACCACGTAGGCCGAGGGCGGACTGGCGTCGATGATGGAAAGCTCACCCACGCAGTCGCCCGGGTGCAGGCGCACCAGCGGGCGGGCAATGCTGGGCTCCAGGCACACCATCAGCTCCCCTTCGAGGACGACGTAGATTTCCGCATTGGGCTGGGTCGGGTCCAGCAGCACCTCGGCTGCCGGGATGCGCACGCAGCGGCTTTGCGCCAGCTCCTGCTCCAGCGCCGCCCACTGCACTCCCTGGAACAGGCGCGAGTGCGCCAGGCACTCCTGCAGCAACTGGACGCTGGGCATGGCGATGGCTTGCATACAGAACCTCCTTGGTGCGTTCCGGGGCCGGTGTGTACGCATCTTAGGGCCAAACGAATGCCGGCATGTCGTTGTCGATTCTTGATTTTTTCGTATTCGGCCAGACCCGCAGCCGTTCTACCATGGGCGGTTTGTATCGGTGAACCTCTATCCCATGAACCAATTCAAGATCTCCACCCGCCTGACGGTGCTGGTGGGCGTGCTCAGCCTCATGCTGGTACTCGGCGCCGCCATGGGTCTGTACGGCATTTCCGCAGCCGACACCGCCATCGACCGGGTCTACCGCCAGCACACCCTGGCCCTGTCCCAGCTCTCCGAAGTGGCGCGTCTGACCACCCGCAATGGGCTGCTGGTGGCCAGCGCGGTGGCCGACCCGGTGCCCGCCAAGATCGAGCGCAAGATCGCCGAAATCCAGGGCAACGCCCAGCGCGTCGGCCAACTCTGGGGCGCCTATGCCGCCGAGCACTCCTTGGCCGAGGAAAAAGCCCTCTCCGACGAATTCGTCGCCATCCGCACGCGCTATTGGGAGAGCGGCATCCGCCCGGCCAGCGAGGCCCTGGCCAAGTCTGAACTGGCGCAGGCGCAACAGCTGCTGGCCAACGCCATAGACCCCCTGGCCGAGCAGCTGCAGGCCGTTCTGGGCCGCCTGGTGCAGTGGCAGCTGGATGCCGCCAAGGCCGAGCACGATGCGGCGGTGCAGCGCTACCAGCTCATCCGTGCCGTCGCCATCGCCTCCCTGGCCCTGGGCCTGCCGCTGGCGGCCTGGGCGGCCTTCGTCATGATCCGCCAGCTCTCGCGCTCGCTCGACGAGGCCGCCGCACTGGCCCATGCCGTGGCGCAGGGCGACCTCACCCAGAGCATCCGGGTGCGCGGGCGCGACGAGGTGGCCCAGCTCATGGCGGCCCTGGTGAGCATGCGCGAGGCCCTCACCCGCGTCGTCAGCAACGTGCGCCATGGCTCCGAGAGCGTGGCCACCGCCAGCGCCGAAATCGCCCAGGGCAACAACGACCTCTCGGCGCGCACCGAACAGCAGGCCGCCGCGCTCGAACAGACCAGCGCCTCCATGGCCGAGTTGGGAGGCACCGTCAACCAGAACGCCGACAGCGCGCGCCAGGCCAACCAGTTGGCCCAGACGGCCTCCAGCGTGGCCGTCAAAGGCGGCGAAGTCGTCAGCCAGGTGGTGCAGACCATGCGCGACATCAACGACTCCTCGCGCAAGATCAGCGACATCATCAGCGTCATCGACGGCATCGCCTTCCAGACCAACATCCTGG
>JBQTHH010000040.1:0-8815 GCA_052390055.1 Rhodoferax sp. | reverse complement strand
CTGCTGCCGACGCTGGCGCTGGCGTTGATGGCCTGGTAGCCGGTGCCCCAGTCGCCTTGCTGGGCGTGGTTGACGCTGCCGTCGTCGTTGAGCTGTTTGTCGGGGTCGGCTCCTTTGCCGTAGCTGGCCAGGGCCTGGCCGTTGACGACGAGTTGCTTGAGGGTGTTGCCGTCCTGGGTTTTGCGCAGCGCCACACCACTGGCCTCGTAGGCAAAGCCGCGCGTGCTGCGCAGGCTGTCCGTGGTGGTGCTTTGGCCGAGTTCGTCGGTGCCGACGCTTTGGGCGTAGTCGAGCACGCTGTGGAGCTGGTTGTTGGCGTCGTATTGGCTCAGGGTGTAGCCGGGTTTGGCCGTGTTGTCGCTGCGCACGCCGTCGAGCCGGGTTTGCAGGTAGCTGTCGCGTTTGTCGTAGGTGTGGGTGTAGGTCTGGGTGTAGTCGGGGCTGTGGATGCGGTGGGTCAGGACGTTTCCAGCCGCGTCGTGTTCATAGGACAGGGTGTAGCTCAGGGCGCCGTCGGCTTTGAGCACTTGCATGTCCAGGGTGCGCCCTGCTGCGTCGAAGTGGGTTTTGCGGGTGGTCAATCCGCTGGCGTTGAGGTCTTCGCCGGTGAGTGCGCTGATGTAGTCGCCGTTGAGGGCTTCTCCGGCACCGTCTTGGATGACGCGCCCGGCGCCGTCAAAGTAGCGCCGGTCTACGGTGCGTTCTTCGATGGCCTGGTTTTGTCCGTCGTGCAGGGTGTGGGTGGTGGCCTGGCCTGCGGGGAGGTTTTGCAGGGTTTCGGTGGTGCTGGGACTTGCTACCATCGCCCGCTGCGACTCCACCCAAAATACTCTCTTCAGGGGACAAAGCTTGAATGCATCCAGATCACACAGTGTTGCAGTAGATGCGGTCTTGGAATTGCCTCGTATTGAAAGCCGCATCATCGTGGTGCGGGGTCATAAGGTGATCGTTGACTCCGATTTGGCAGACCTGTACGGCGTACCCACCAAGGCGCTCAATCAGGCCATAAAACGCAATGCCGAGCGCTTCCCGGCAGACTTCATGTTTCAACTCAGCGCGCCCGAAAAGGGCGAGGTGGTCACAAACTGTGACCACCTCCACAGGCTCAAATTCTCGAAATCCTTGCCCTATGCGTTCACGGAGTACGGCGCCATCCAGGCCGCCAACGTACTGAACTCAGCGCGGGCCGTAGAAATGGGCTTGTACGTGGTACGTGCCTTTGTGCGTCTCAAGGAAGCGGCCGCCACACACGCCGAGTTGGCCAAGCGCTTGGCCGAACTGGAAGAGAAGACCGACGCGCTGACCCTGAATCACGACGTGTTCAGCCGCAACACGAAGGCCCAGCTTCGACAGGTGTTTGACGCGCTGCGCGAGTTGATGACGCCACCTGAACCGCCCAAACGCCCAATCGGGTTTGTGACGCACGAGGACAAGAAGGACGTGCCCAAGGCCACCCAAGCTGCCACCAAGAGGGGCCGCGCCAAGAGGCCGTAGTGCGCTGCGCCCCCTGCCAGCGCATAGCATCCCCGCTTTTGCTGGGCACCTGCGGCCCAGTTTGGAGGCAGGGCTGGGAAGTTGTCACCAGCTTGGTGTTTACGACGTTTCTCAAGCTGGCAGGTATCGGCCACCAGCGCACACCCGTGTGCGCGCCGTGGTGCAACGGCAGGATGGAGCGGCTGTTTGGCACCTTGAAGCCGCTGCAAGCCGCGTTGGAGGAATTCACGCTGTTCTACAACCACGCCCGGCCCCACCAGAACCTGGATGGGCTCACACCTGCGCAGGTGTGGAATGGGTGGTGCAAAACCGATTTGCAGCAAACACCACCGAAACGCTCCGTGTTGGTGCAGGCGCTGGATGGCTTGCTGGTGGGCTATTGCACACGGCGGTAGCTGTGCGCAACGCATGGCCAGTCATCGCAGAAAAGGCACTGTCCGGCTGAGGCGGGGGGCAACACACCTTGCCGCGGAGAATTGCTTAAAAAGCGGGCAGACGCAGGGGCAAGAAATCCGACCCGGGACACGCAAACGCGCTGATGTGGCACGGGTTGCGTGAAAAAACGGGGTTGAAAACCATGGAAGGGGTGGCGCGGACATGCGAGCAGCACACCTATCGGGCGGTCTACACCGTGCGATACCCCGGTGCCGTGTATGTGCTGCACTGTTTTAAGAAAAAATCGACCAGCGGCATTGCCACGCCCAGACCCGACATGGAATTGATTCAGTCCCGGCTCAAGGCCGTGGCCCACTTCGAGAAGGAGTAGCCCTATGCACCCCCATGTGCTTGTAGACGACGCCCCCATTGCCATAGAGCAAGGCAGCAACAACCCCTATGCCGATTTGGGCCGCCCCGACGCAGACGAGATGCTGGTCAAGGCGGAGCTGGCGCACCAGATCGCCCAGATTCTCAAGAGCCGCCATCTCACTCAGCAGCGCGCTGCCGAGTTGCTGGGAATGCCCCAACCCAAGCTCTCCGAGATGCTGCGTGGCAAGTTCCGCGGCATCAGCCAAGCCAAGATGATGGAGTGCCTTAACCGCTTGGGGCGTGACGTGGAGATCGTGGTCAAGAAGACGGGCAGGCGTAGCCTGGGCCACACCACGGTGATGGTGGCGTAGGCATTGGGTAGCCTGCCCAGCCGTGGAGGCGGGTGCGCGCACTGGCACAGTCCTGCGGTGTTTACCCTCCCCCATACACCGCCGAACTTTTGCGCTCGACAGTTTGCAGTCAAATGCGCCACTCCCGCTTTATGGGCGTTGGTTTATCGCTATCAATACAGTAGCAATCACAAGAATTCACGCGGTTCTACCGCCACGCACAATCACACCAAACTCAGGTCTTGCGCACCACCAGCGTGGTGGGCAGCACCTGAGAGCCCGAGCCATCGAGCACCGCGCGCACGGCGCACACGCCCTTGTGGTGCGCGTCCTGGCGCACGGTGCTCAGGCCGTGCAGCGCGGCGTCGGGAATGTCGTCAAAGCCCACCACGCTTTGCGGGTTGGGCAGGCCCTGGGCGCGCACCCAGCGCAGCAGCGCCAGGGCGATGCGGTCGCTCATGCACAGCAGCGCCGTGCTGCCGCTGCCCAGGCATTGGCGCAGCACCTCCAGCGTGCCCGCCGTCACCGCCTCGGGTTCGTCGTCGCTGACGTAGTGCCACTGCACGCTGTCCGCGCTGCGCTGCTGCGTCTGCAGCGCCGCCAGGTAGCCGCGCCGGCGCACCTCGCCAATGCTTTCGCCAGAGCGGGCCAGCCAGGGCGAGGCCTGGTCCAGGGCCCCGGCGGGCAGCCCCACCACCAGCACGTGGTCGGGGCGCTTGCCCAGCGCGTACTCCATGGCCTGGCGCGCGCCGCCGAAATCGTCGATGCCGATGCTGGTGACCCCGTCGATGCTGTGGTCCACCAGCACCAGCGGCTTGCGTATGGCCTTGACCTGGGGCACCAGGTCTTCGGGCACGTTGGCGTGCAGGATGATGGCGTCCGAGGGCAGTTGGAATGCCGCAGCCAGGTTCAGCCTCCGGCCCAAGCGCGGGATGATGTGCATGGACAGGTGGCGCTGGTCCAGCTCCTGGGCCACCCCTTGCATGAATGCCACGCTCAGCGGATCGCCCAGCGCGTAGCGCAGGTCGTGGTGGAACACCACCGCCATTTCGTGCAGCTCGGGGCGGCGCATGGCGCGCGCCACCGGGTCGGGCCCGAAATAACCCACCTCGCGGCAGTGCGCGTGGATGCGCTCCAGGGTCTCGGTGGACAGCAGCTGCGGGCGGTTGAAGGCGTTGGAGATCGTGGCCTTGCTCAGGCGCAAGGCGCGCGCCACGTCGTCGACGGTCGGTCTGCGCAGGGGCAAGGAGGGTGAGTCGTCCATGGCACGAAGGCGCCCCCAGGGAGCGCGGGGCCCGGCCCCCGTCAGGCGGGGCCGGGGCTGCGGGCGTGCTCAGGGGTTGGCGCGGCGGTAAAAAGCATAGGATTGTGCAGGAAGCGCGAGCACCGCGGCACCGCTGGGGTCGGCCACCACGGTCTGCCCCAGGCTGGGCCCCTCGCCGCTGTAGCTGGCCCCCGGCTCCAGCCCCGCCACCGCGATGCTGCCTGGCGCACCACCATAGTTGTAGGCCAGCAGTACCCGCTCGCCGCCACTGCCCGGCAGGCTGCGCTGAAAAGACATCAGCAGGCCGCTGCTGCGGGCGTTCAGGTACTGGCCGCGCTGCAGTGCCGGGTGGGCGTTGCGCAGGGCCATGAGGCTGCGGTAGTGCTCCAGCAGCGAGCCGCTGACACCGCTTTGCCCCTGCACGTTGTGCGTGGCCACGTTGGCCGCCAGGGCGCGAAAGGGCTGCCCGGTGGTGAAACCGGCCTGGCGCGTGTCCGCGCTCCAACTCATGGGGGTGCGCAACCGGGGGTCGCCGCTGAGTGCTGCGGCCCCGCCCATGCCAACCTCCTCGCCGTAGTAGACAAAGGGGGTGCGTGCCTGCAGCAGGTAGGTGGCGGCGGCGAGTTTCATGCGCGCCGTGTCGCCGCCGAACTGGTCGTACAGGCGCTGCCCGGCAAAGCTGTCGTGGTTGGAGGCAAACCCGGCCATGCCCTCGGGGGCGCTGGCCCAGTACGCCGCCACGGCCGCCACCTTGTCGGCATTGCCCTTGACGGCATCGGCCAGGTCGTACTGGTAGCCAAAGGCGAAGGCGCCCTTGCACGAGTCGCCCTGCGCGTAGCGCTGCGGCAGCGCGGGCGCCTCGCACACCATGTAGCGGCGCTCGTAGCCGTCCAGCAGGGTGCGCACGCCCGACCAGATGGCGTGGTTCTCGGGCTGGTTTTCCCAGGCGCTGGGGCCGTTCTCCACCAGGTTGCCTGCGGCGTCGAAGCGAAAGCCGTCCACCCCGCGGTTGAGCCAGAAACGCAGGTTGTCCTGGTGCCAGGCCAGCACCGTCCCCGAACGCAGATTGAAGTCGGGCATCTGGTCCCAGAACCCGGCAAAGTAGGCGCCGTTGGCGCTGTTCTTCCAGGGGTCGCTGCCGTAGATGCTCCAGCCCCCCGGGGCCGGGTTCTGCCACACGTACCAGTCGCGGTAGGGGTTGCCCGCGGCGCTGCGGCTGGACTGGAAGGCCGGGTGCTGGGCCGCACTGTGGTTCATCACGTAGTCCAGCACCACCCCCATGCCGCGCGCATGCGCCTGGGCAATGAGCGTGTCCAAATCGGCCAGGCGCCCGTACTCCGGCGCGACGGCGCGGTAGTCGGTCACCGCGTAGCCGTGGTCACCGTCCTGGCTGGGGTAGACCGGCATCAGCCACAGGCCGCGCACGCCCAGGTCGCGCAGATAGTCCAGGCGCGACACCAGCCCTGCCAGGTCGCCCACACCGTCGCCATCGCTGTCCTGGTAGGCGCGCACGAAAATTTCCATGAACACGCCGTCGCGCCAGTCATCGCCCGTGCTGCGGGCCCAGGCGCTGCCCGGGTCCTGCGCCGTGACGGCACGGGTGTCAAAAGTGCGCGTGCCGCCCGCACCGTCACCGCCCCCACCGCCGCCGCAGGCCCCCAGCCCCACCGCCAGCAGGGCCGCTGCCGCGCCCCCGCGGGCCCGCGCACGCCAAGCCCACACCCGCGCCCCACTCACGACGCCCCCATGCGCCCCCACTGCCTTGGCGCCACTGCCGCCCAAGGGGGCCTGCGCGCCTTCGGGTGGCTGGGCGGCGCTCACGGCTGCACCTCGTACACCTCGAAGCGGGCCGCCCCCAGGCGCAGCCGGGCGTGGCCGCGCGCGTCGGCCTGCACCGGCGCGGCCTGCGTGTTCCACAGGGGCCGCAGCCAGGCCTTGGGCGGCAGTCCCTGCCAGCGCAGTTGCCCGCGCCGTGCGCCGTAGTTGATGAGCACCAGCGCCTGGCGGTCCTGCGCGCGGCGCACAAAACCCATCATCCAGTCCTGGCTGGCGGCCTGGGTGGTATCGCCCCAGGCCAGGGCGGGGTGGGCGTTGCGCAAGGCCAGCAGGCGGCGGTAGAAATGCAGCAGCGAGTCCGGGTCGGTCAGCTGCGCCTGCACGTGGTGCGTGGCCTGGTTGGCGGCGTAGGCGCGAAACGGCTCCTCGGTACTGAAGCCCTGGGCGCTGCCCGGCGCCGCCCAGCTCATGGGGGCCCGCAGCTTGTGGTCGCCGCCCAGGCGCAGCCCGCCGGACATGCCGATTTCCTCGCCGTAGTACACCACCGCCGTAGGGCTTTGCAGCAAGTAGGTAGCCGCCGCCAGACGGTAACGCTGGGCATCACCGCCCATGCGGTCCCACAGGCGCTGCCCGGCAAAGCCGTCGTGGTTGGACGCGAAGCCCACCATGCCCGCATGGTCGCTGGGCAGGTAGTAGGGCGCTACGCGCTCCACCGAGGCCGCGTCGCCCAAGGCCGCCGCCACCACGCGCCCATGGTGCCCAAAGGCAAAAGATGCCCCGCAGGAGGTGGGCGCGGCGAAGGCCACCGGGTCGCCCGGCGCTTCGCAGACGACAAAGCGGCGCTCGTAGGCCTGCACGGTGGCGCGCAACGCGGCCATCACGCTGTGGTTTTGCTCCTGGCCTTCCCACGCATAGGGGCCGTTTTCCACCAAATTGCCCACGGCGTCGAAGCGAAAACCGTCCACACCCCGGTTGAGCCAGAAGCGCAGGTTGTCCTGGTGCCAGGCCAGCACCTCGGGCTTGCGCCAGTTGAATTCGGGCATCTGGTCGGAAAACCCGGCGAAATACCAGCCGTGCTCGTCGGGGTACCAGGGGTTCTTGCCGTAGATGTTCCAGCCCTCGGGGGCCTGGTCGGCCCACACGTACCAGTCGCGGTAGGGCCCGTGGCGCGCACTGCGCGAGGCCTCGAACAGGGGGTGGTCGGCAGCGCTGTGGTTGGGCGTGTAGTCCAGCACCACACCCAGGCCGCGTGCATGGGCCTGCTGCACCAGGTGGTCAAAGTCCGCCAGGGTGCCCAGGTCCGGGTCGATGTCGCGGTAGTCGGCCACGGCATAACCATGGTCCTGGTCCTGGCTGCGAAAGATGGGCATCAGCCAGATGCCGCGCACCCCCAGCGCCTGAATGTAGTCCAGCCGCTGCACCAGCCCGCGCAGGTCGCCCACGCCGTCGCCGTCGCTGTCCTGGTAGGCGCGCACATACACCTGCAGCAAGGCCCCCCGGTGCCACTGCGGTGCCAGTTGCGAGCGCGTGTCGCCCACCGGCACGGGCGCGAGCTGGCGTGCCAGGGGCGCCTCCGGGGGGGCACTGGATTGGGCGTGGGCGATGGCAAGGGACATGAGCAGGGTCCACAGGACGGGCCCGAAGCGGGCAAACAGGCGGTGCATGGCGCGGACGGGCATGGGCCAAAGGAACTCAGGGCGTGCAGGGCTTTTCGGCGCGCGCGGCCTTGGCCTCGGCCAGGCTGGTGAAGAAGCGGCGGTCGCCGTCGATCACCCAGATCTCCTTGACGCTCTTGCCGTCAAACTTCATGTCGCGACCCCCGTTTTCCTTGGTGTCGCCCAGGTGGATGATGTAGTTCACACTGCCCGACTTGCCGTATCCGGCCAGGTCGGTGAGCCAGTAGACGCCGAACTCCGAACTGCCGCTGGGCTTCAGGGGGTTGGCCCACTCCACGCCTGGCAGCGGGATGCCGGGGTTTTTCCAGGTGTGCAGACCCCAGCCCTCGTACTTGCCATCGCAGCGGCTGTAGTTGATCGCCACCTTGCCTTCGGCCGGGTTGGCCGAGGACTGCGCCTGGGCCAGGCTAGCGCCCAAGCCCAGGGCAGCAACCAATAAAATCGTTTCAATTCTCATGGGGAGTCTCCTTGGAAAGTGCGCCGTGTGCGGGCGCAGTTGGGAAGAAAAGGGGGTGGGCGGAACGGGCGGTTGAAGTCTGGCGCGTCAACCCTTGATGCCACCGGCGGTCAGGCCGGCGATCATCCAGCGCTGCGCCAGGATGAACACCACCGTGATGGGCATGCCCGACAGCAGCGCCACGGCGGCAAAGTCGCCCCAGCGGAAGTTGTGTTCGTTCACGAACTTCTTCACCCCCACCGCCAGGGTCAGGTTCTGGTCGGTATTGAGCAGCACCGAGGCCACGGGGTACTCGATCACCGCGCCGATGAAGGCCAGCAGGAACACCACCGCCAGGATCGGCAGCGCCATGGGCAGCAACACCAGGCGAAAACTCTGCCAGGGGGTGGCGCCGTCCACGCGCGCGGCCTCTTCGATCTCCTGAGGGATGGTGTCGAAATAGCCCTTGATGGTCCACACATGCATGGCGATGCCACCCGAGTACGCCATCAGCAGCGCCCAGTGGCTGTCGATGCCAAAGGCCGGGTAGGCCGCGCCGATGCGGTCGAAGATGGCATAGATCGCCACCAGCGCCAGCACCGAGGGAAACATCTGCATCAGCATCAGGCCCGTGAGCACCTGCCCACGCCCGGCAAAGCGCAGCCGCGCCAGGGCAAAGGCCGCCGTGGTGGACAAGAGCAGCGTCACCAGGCCCGACAGCGTGGCCACCTTGACCGAATTCCACAGCCAGCGCAGCACCGGCAGTTCGGGCTGCAGCCACTGCCCGTCCGTCCCCTGGTAATTCCATTTCTAATTCATAAATGAAATCAATAGACTCCCCACGATCCATGACCAAGATACGATGGAGGCGATCGTTGTGGGGTCTTGTTCCGACGAGCTGAGCGCGTCAACAAGATGGTCCTCCAAGGCATCCAGGCTTTGGAAGACGCGGTTGTGGAAGAACTTCTCGCGCAGCTCGTCCCAGACGTGCTCCATCGGATTAAGTTCTGGCGCGTAGGGTGGTAGCTTGAGCAAGTAGATGTTGTCCGGGGCCCTGAGCTTTTCGCTGCGG
>JBQTHH010000039.1:0-20464 GCA_052390055.1 Rhodoferax sp. | reverse complement strand
TGATTTGGGTGGGCTGGCCTGCTTCGTTGTAGGCGATGCGGATGTGGTGTTCCTTGCCCGCCACGACGCTGGGCCGTGCGATCAGGCTCGGGCTGTTGCCTTGGACCGGGTATTCGTACCTTGCCAGCAGTTGCGCCGGCCCGGGCTTGCCGTTGCGGTAGTCGATGCGCCTGACACGGGTGGGGCGTCCGTAATGGTCGAGTTCGCTCTGGAGCGCGCGCAGGCTCTGGCCCTGGGCGTTGAGTTCGGTGCTTTGGGTGAGTCGGCCCAGTTTGTCGTAGCTGTGGCGTATGTTGCTTTGGCCACAGCTGGCGCAGCCCGGCCCGAGGGCTTGCACCAGGCGGTATTCGCCACCGATGATGGCGTGCTGGTACACGGTTTTCTGCCCCAGGCTGTTGCTCAGGGTGGTTTGCCCGGCTTTGTCGTACTGCAGGCTGACTCGGTTGACGCCGTCGGCGTGGCTGGACAGGACGGCGCGTGCGTTGGCGTCGTAGCCCCAGGTGGCGATGCGCTGGTGGCTGAGTTGGCCGTCGCTGCCTGAGCCGCTGACGCTGATGCCGCTGAGCAAGGTGGGGTGGCGCTTGTCTTCGTAGTGGTAGTGCCGGCTGATGGCGCTGCTGGTGATGCCGCGTTCGCTGTAGGCGTGCAGTTTGTGCGCGCTGTCGTAGTGGGTGGGGTAGCTGACTTTGACGAGGTTGGCCGCCAGGTGGATTTTTCCCAGCTCGGAGCCGACAGGCAGTTCGCTGCCGTAGTCGTATTTGAATCGCCCCACCGGGGTGTCTATGGCGATGACGCCTTTGAAGCGGGTGGCGTAGGCGCTGTCGCTGCGCTCGGGGTAGATCAGCCGCATGACCCGGCCTTGGGGGTCGGTGACGCTGAGCAGTTGGCCTCGGGCGTCGTGCTGCAAGCTGACGAATTCGCCGCTGGGGGCCTGGATTTGTACGAGTTTGCCCTGGCTGTTGAAGCTGAGTTTTTTGCCGTCGTTCCAGCTCCACAGGTATTGCTCTGCCGAGGCGCTGCGCTGGATGCGTATGCTGCCGTGGGCGGGGTTGGCGCTGGCGCACTGGCTGGGGTTCAAGGGGTCGCGGTTGAAGATGATGCGGGTGCCGTCGGCCTGCACGATCTGTACGGTGGGGCCGTACAGGTGCAGTTCGGTTTCGTAGGAGAGTTTCCAGCCGCGCCCAAGGATGCCGGCGGGGATGGCGGCTCCACTGAAGCGGCTGTTGTAGTGGCGCACGATTTCCAGACCCAATACGCCGCTCAGCGCTGCAAGGTCTGTTTCTTGCTGGTATTTGTTGCCGGTGATGAGGTTGATGGGGTTGCCTACCCCGATGTTGACCGGCGAGGCGCTTCCCTGGCTGGCCACTTGCGCGCCGCCGCAGGGCTGGCCGGTGCTGCCGGGGCCGCAACTGGCGGGCGCGGGCGCGCTGCTGTCAACGGCACAGCTTTGCCGGCTCGGGTCGCAGCTGCTGGCGCTGGGGCCAATCCCCCCTGTGCGCGCCTGCACTACTTCGCCCGGACCCAACTGGGCAATCACCAGCACGCTGAGCAACACCGCTCGAACCAGAAGTTTGGGAGAGATCTGCACGGTAGTTAACGTTTTTTGGGCTTGATTTCTATGACGACGCGGCGGTTGGGAGCCAGGCAGGCTTTCAAGGCGGCGCCACTTTTCCCCTGGCATGCCGAGAGTGCCACCTTGGGTTCGGTCTCGCCTTTGCCTTCGACGCTGATGGGCACAGCGGGGACACCGTGGGCAAGCAGGTAGTCCTTGACGCTCTGGGCGCGCTTTTGCGACAGCTGCATGTTGTAGGCGTCGTCACCAATCTGGTCGCTGTGGCCGGTTACGGAGGCAGACTCGACCTGCTGGTTTTGGGCGGACGCAATCAGTTGGTCGAGCTTGGCTTTCCCGGCCGGCAGCATGTCGTCCACATGCCATTTATCGAAGGGGAACAGGGCATCGGCGCTGATGGTGGTAGAGATCGACTGCGGACAATGCGATACCGGGCAGTCCGGTCCATCGCACTCCCCATCGCCAGGGTCCAGGGGAGTGGTGGTGCAGCCTATGCTGGCGCATCGAGGTGGGGCGGTGCTAACGGTGGGCGGATCGCCAGGGTCGACAGGGTTGCCGTCGTTGCCCATGCCGGGCGAGGAGACGGTAGGCCCCTCAATGGCGTCCGACTGCATTTGCAATGTGACGTGGGTGACCATGGGGATGCGTCCAGCCCCAACCAAACGGGTGTGCTCGGCGTCCGTGCCGGGATCCATCCATTGCAAGTACTTCTTGTACACCAGCCCCAGAAGCGGCACTTTGGGTTCGAAGCCGTGCACGATCTTGAGTTTGATGAGGTTGGCGTCGTGGATGCTTTGCCCCGAGGTGCTACCGATGCGGGTGGGGTCTTTGGCTGACAGGCTGCTGTTGGGAATGACGCGCTTGCCCCCCCCCAGGGTGTTTTGCAGGCCTGGATCGTTCCAGTCGTCATAGCTTTCTTTGGTGGGGTTGAGCAATTCGATCTTGGCGTAGGCGCCTACGTCGGCGTTGGCCCTGGCATAGGACTGGGCCAGTTCCGCGCTGCTGGTGCCACCGCCATACAGAGGAATGAGGGCTTTGACGTAGGCATTTTCGACGCTGAAGATGCTGGCATTGCCGGTGGAGCCTGCGCGTGCCGCCATGAAGGCGGCGTGGTTCACCTGGTTCTTTGCAAAAAACATCAGTCCGTATTGCAGGATGCTCAAGCCCAGCAGGATGATGACGGGACCAACCACCGTGAATTCGACCATGGTGGCGCCTTGCTGGCGCGTGGCTTTGGAGCGTCGGCCAGGCGCTGGCGTTGAAGCGCTGACCACCGTGGGCGTGGGCCGCCGGTCCGGCGGCGTAAACGCCGGATGGGCCAAACGGTCTCCAGGGGCGATGTGCAGCCGCGCGATGGTGCCGACAGCGAGTTCGAGGGTGTGCGCCGCGCGCATTTCGCGTGGGAGCAGTTTGCCCAGGCCCGTGTTTGCGGTGCTGGTGCGCCAGGGCCGAAGCCCTGGCTCACAGCCGGTGACTTGGCCATGGCGGTCCAGATAGACCACGTCGATGGGGTAACGCATGAACGCGGTGTGCACGCTGGCGCACTTGGTGAGCAACAAGGCTTGCCTGGACGCCAGGGAGGCACTGAACATCAACCCGCGAAGACGCTGAACGAAGGTGTCGGCAAGCCGCACGTGCAACGGGTGCTGGCCCGTACGGGTGTGCAGCAGGACGGTGTAGGGGCCTTGGCCTTGCATTTCTATATTCCCGAATGCATGAATTTCATGGCGATGGGGAAGAACAGCACGATGAAGGTGCACGGGAAGATGAAGGCGATCAGGGGAAATAACATCTTGACGGGAGCCTCCATGGCCAGCTTCTCGGCGCGCAAAAACCGCTCGGCCCGGCGCTGGTCTGCCTGTGCACGCAAAATCGGCCCCAGGTTCATGCCCATGCTTTCGGCCTGGATCACGGCGATGGTGAAGTTGGTGGCGCTGGGTTCGTTCAGGCGATCCGCCATGCCACGCAGGGCTTCGGCGCGTTGCTTGCCCGCACGGATGTCGCGCAACACTCGCTGGAATTCGTCGCGCAGGACGCCCTTGGGGCCCTTGGCCACCGCTTGCTGCATCGCGCCTTGCACGTTCAACCCGGCTTCGACACACAAGGTGATGATGTCGAGGAAGAAGGGCAGGGACTTGAGCAGCTCGCGTTTTCTGTGGGCGAGCCGGTCTTTGAGCCAAATATTGGGATAGAGCCAGCCGAACAGCGCCCCTGAAACACCAATTTCCAGGTAAACCATGCCGCTGATGCCCGGCGTACCGGGCTGGGTGCCATCGAAGGATCCGACTATCCAGCCCATGACTACACCCACCAAAGCGGCGCACACCAGACGGGCTGCCATGAACTGGGTTGGAGAGATGCAATAGTCCAACCCGGCCTGGCGCAGCTTGAGTGTCTGCGATGCATGCATCTTGCCGCCGCAATAGGGCCCGATGAAGTGGCTGATCCACTGAATCGGCCACCAAACCAGCTTGAATCCTAGGGGCGGATCGTCCTTGTAGTCGCGGTTTTCTTTGGGCACCGCGGCCAATGCCCGGCTGAGCAGCCAGGCGATGAGTGCAATCGACAACCCAGTGGAAATAGCCACCGCAGTGACGACCAAGGTGGCATTCGGGAAATTGGTTTCAGTCATGGCGTGCACTGCCCTGGTGTTGTCAGATGTCGATCGCCACAATCTTGCGGATCACGTAGATGCCCATGAACTCGAAGAACGCGATGACGACCAGCGTCGCCCAGCCCAGACGGGAATGCCATAGCAAGTCCATCGCGTCAGGCTCCATCTTGTTCAATATCGCCATCAGCACCAAAGGCAATGCCCCGACAACCCAGGCTTGCAGCTTTCCCTGCGCGGTCAGGGCCTTGATCTTGCCTTCCATCTGCAAGCGGCTGCGTATGGTGTTCGATGTGCGCTCCAGGGTCTCTGCCAATCCCCCCCCGGTTTCCGAGGCAATGCGCATGGCCGAAACCACCAGGGTGGTGGTCTGCGTGGGCATACGCCGATTGAGGTTATTCAGGCTTTGTTCGAGCGTGACGCCAAGACGCTGTTCGCGCTGCATAAGGGCGAATTCCTGCCCCAGGGGTGCAGGAGCCTCAGCAACAAGCTGATGAAGTGCCGAACTGATGCCCAACCCCGCCCGCAAGCCACCCGCAAGCATCATGAGTGCGTCCGGCAACTGTTCTTCAAATTTCTGCAAACGCCGCTGGCGCATCCAGGCATAGAACAGACGGGGCAACAGTGCCAGAACAAAAAGGCTGGGTATGGCGATGAGTGCACTGCCGGTAACAAGCCAGATGCCCAGCGCGCCAAGCACCATGATAGCCATATTGGCCATGAACAGTTGGGTCGGATCGATGAAGAGAAAGAATTCCTGGATCTGGAATTTGGCCCGCTCGGTGAAGTTGGCCCGATAACGCGCCATGGTGCTGGTACCAATGTCGATGGCAAACCAGGTCAGCAGCCCGATGGACAGGGCGACGACTGTGGTCACAAATATCACCATTGTGTTGCTATCCATATCCACACCCCTAATCGTCGGCCTGTTCCATCAGGTTCTCGTCGGTCATCACATCTGCTTCCAGCGACTTGAAAATATCTATATCGAGATCGTTACCCGTGGCGCGCAGCTCGTCATAGAAACTGGGTATCGTCTCGCAGCCGGTGAAGAAACCCCGGACCTTGCCCTGGGGACCGGTGTAACCCTGGTTGACGAATTTGAACAGCTCCTGTATCTGTATTTTTCCGCTCTCCATTCCGGAAAGTTCGGTAATGCTGGTGACCATGCGGGTACCGCAAGCAAAACGCGTCTGCTGCACAACAAGGTCAACGGCGGAGGATATCTGCTCACGGATGGCGACCAGCGGTAAATCCATACCAGCCATCAGTACCATGGTCTCCAGGCGCGCCAGCGCGTCGCGGGGCGTGTTCGCATGCAGGGTGGTCAGCGAGCCCTCGTGACCGGTATTCATCGCCTGCAGCATGTCGAGTGCCTCCGCACCGCGGCACTCTCCCACGACGATGCGGTCAGGGCGCATGCGCAAGGTGTTGCGCACCAGGTCGCGGATGTGAACGGCACCCTTGCCTTCAACGTTGGGAGGGCGAGACTCCAGGCTGATCAGGTGCTCATGGTGCAGTTTGAGTTCTGCGGCGTCCTCGACGGTGATTACCCTTTCAGCGTTCGGTATGAAGTTTGAAAGAATGTTGAGCAGTGTGGTTTTACCCGACCCGGTGCCGCCCGATACGATGATGTTTTTCCGGTATTCGACACATACCCGCAAGAACTCCGCCATTTCCGGGCTGATGGATCCATATTGCACCAGGTCCTCGGCGTTGAGCTTGCGTTTGGCAAACTTGCGGATGGTGATGGTCGGTCCTTTGAGTGCCAGCGGCGGAATGATGGCGTTTACCCGGGAGCCATCTTTCAGGCGCGCGTCCACCATGGGGGATGATTCATCAATACGCCGCCCGAGTGGCGCAACGATGCGTTCGATCACGCCCAGCACTGCCCGATCTCCGGTAAATGTCAATGGATATTTCTGCAAACGACCCGCACGTTCAATGTAGATTTCGTCGAAGCGATTGACCATGATTTCTGAAACACGGTCATCCTCAAGCAACTCTTCCAGCGGCCCCAGTCCGACGGCTTCATTCAGAACCTGTTTGCACAGAAGGTCCGGATCCAGATCGGCGGGGATGTTCTCCTTTTCTTTTTTTAGAATCTCACGGATCAGGCCCTCTGTTTCCTGGCGCAGGACCGCATCACTCATTTTGGACACATCGTGCCGACGGAGGTCCATGGTTTCGAGCAGCTTGGCGTGTATGCGCTTGCGCCACTCGAACTCCTGCTCCTTGCGCCCAGGTTCTGGCATCAGGATCAAGGCCATGCCCGGCGCCGTTTTTTCCCCTTCGGAGGTTTCTGCGCCAACCGCTTGCCCTTGCAATATCTGTTGCTGCATGCGTTGCGCCGCCAATCTGGACGCCCTGAGTTCTTCGGTGGCGATTTTGTTGCGATTGGCCGCAGCGCTGGAACGGGAAGTCGGCGAGGCCGCCTGCACCACACCGGAAACCGAGCCGATTTCCATGACTTTGAGTTGAAAGGGGCCGATGGCGATGACATCGGTATTCTTGATGGGCCCATACTGGGCCTCTATGCGTTCACCATTGACGCTAACGCCCCCAAAACCTCCCAGGTCATCGATCAAAACGCCAGAGGGCGTCTTGAACAGGCGTGCGTGCTCCTTGGATACCCGCCAACTACCAAGGCGGATTTCGTTCTGTGCACCCTTGCCAATAACGCATTCGTCAGGCGCCTGTATCAAACGCTGCCGACCGTCGGACTCCGTAATTTCTACTTGCAGCACAGCGCCTCCTGCATCACTGTTGTGCCGTAAGCGGATGAAGCCACTGGGTAGCAACCCAGCCACTCTTGCCTTCAAATTGCACAGCGGTCCAGTTGTTGTGCGGGGTTTGGGGCAGTGCATCCACCACCTGCCCCTCGGCCAGGTTCTGCACCACTGGGGCGTTTACGTCGGGTGTCACGCGCATGGCAAGCCGTTCCAAGGTGACGCGAAAACGCGGGAGAGGCGCAACTCCCGCGGCATCTCCTGCAGCAGCGGTGGCGGTACGCATGGCGCCAGGACTGACACCTTTGCCCTTGGCATTGGCGCCCAGGGCCAACGGATTCCCGCCCTGGTCGGCACTGGAAATGGCGCTCTTCTTGTAGGGTTTGATATGGGGAAGCTGGTGGGAGGGCTCAACCCCCTCGGCAATCACCCACCCGTTGTAGCGCCCCACAATGACGTTGCGCCAGTACATGCCCCCGGCCATTTGCAGGTCTTGGCCTCCCAACTGAACCACGGAACCGTAGCCCAGTTGCAAAAGCGCTTCGTTCTTGACACCCGGCTGTGCACGGATGACCAGGCCATCTTTGTTGACTCGCAAGGTGCTTCCGCGAGGGGATGGCGAAGCATGCGCCAGTGGATTGGCCGACGCAGCAACCAATGGCGCCATGGCGGCCACCGGAGTGGGTGCATTGGGGGCACCTGCCTCCATAGCCGTCGGTTGGGCGGAGAGGGCTGGACCCTGCGCGCCGCCGTTCTCGCCCTCCTCTGTAGTTGCAGATGTAGCCGCCGCACCGGGTTCGTTGGTTCGAGCGGGATCGTGGTTGGGCTGTAGCGGGGCGCTGAGATAGGGGGGCGCACCGAGTTCCTTTTGTAGGCGCGCCGTAGCACGCTCCACGCGATCTACCAGACCTGGAGAGTGGGTGTCCACCACGGTCGGCGTCACGAACACCACGAGCTCTGTTTCGTCGTTCTGGAACCGCTTCGAACGGAACAACGCTCCCAGTACGGGGATATCCCCCAACAAAGGTACCTTGTCGACGTTATTGCTGGCATCTCGCTTGATCAAACCCGCCAGCACAATGGTTTCGCCGTCTCGCACATTGAATTCCGTGCGCGTCTTGCGGGTCAGCAAGGCGGGGCCGGCGCTTGTGCTTATAGAGGCGTCGATCTTGCTCACTTCGGCGTCAATGGAAGCCCGAATGACTCCGTTGCGATCAACCTTGGGCTCGACCTCGAGCTTGATGCCGTAGGGCTTGAACATAATCGTCACGCCGCTGACGGTGGCCACTGAATAGGGAAATTCACCGCCCGCCAGAAAACTGGCTTTGGACCCACTGCGGGCAGAAAGCTGCGGCTCCGCCAAGACGCTGGCCTTGCCTGTCTGGTCGAGCACATTGAGCTGTGCACCCAAACCGAGATTAACTCCACTCGTAACACCCAGCTTTATCGGCAAAGGAATGCCAGTCGTTGATCCGTCTGCATTGACGACAGGCAGACCAGCCCCCCCTGCAGGGATGTTGACACCGTAACCTCCGCCACTGCCATGGGCCATCGGCTTCCAGATGCCTCCGATGACCGCACCCCCCATGGCGCTCCATTTCAAACCAAATTCGTATAATTCGTTTTTTGGAAATTCGACCACCTTGACATCCATCATGACCATTTTTTCCCAACCTATGCGATTGGTGAAATTGATGATTTGCGGATAGCGTTTTTCCAGCATTTCAATTTTCTGGAGGTCGGAATCAGACAGGCCATCGCCTTCAACGATAACTTTGTCCCCAACAATGGATGCCTTGGTGTGCGGTATGGCCGTTAAAAAAGCCGCCACTTCTCGTGCTATGCGAGTAGTGTCACCGGCCACAATATTGATCTTTACACGTTGATACCGGCCATCTTCATTCCAAACGAATAGAGATGATGTACCCACGCCATTCGCGAAGATCAGCACTTCCTTGTTATCCAGTGCCGCTGCCGTCAGGATTTGGCCATTACCAACAGCTATTCTAGCGACACCGGGTGCAGGAAATACGCGAGACTCTCCCACAAACATTTCAATTTCTGGTATCTGAGACTGATCATCCTCCTTCCTGATGGGGGTGTAGGGTTGATTTAACGCCATTGGCGAGCGCTTTGCCTTTGATTTCAGGTTTTCCGCAAAACCATTTCGCTGCCTCTCGTCAGAAGTGACGTGTTCATTTTTCTGTACACCTCCACCGCTGCCCGAGGGCGACGCATCCTGCGCAACAGACGGGAACACTGCGCCAACCAATACCAGCAGCAGGCCCGCACGCGCAGCCTTTGAGAAAAAACACCACAATTCCCCATCACTGGCGCCGACATCCATACCATTCCGCCATTTCCGCCCCACCCCATAAATATATTTATTCATATACGATTCACCGATACCTGATTCAAACCCCATTTGGCGCACTCCTGACAAGTGCTAATGCCTCTCTGAAGCGGCATCCGCCGTTTTACCGGCCCCCTGCATGGTCGTGCGCATCGCAGCGGGCATTCCTTCACCTCCCCAGGGCAACAGGCTCACGGGGCCATCACCAGAATTTCCCGCGCGTTTCCCTAGCACCATGCCTTCTTCGGGTAGCTTTCCACCGCTCCCTCCGTACAACACCGGAACACCGCTGTCCAGAACCGGCACGCCCTTGCCCGTCTTCATACCCAGGAGCGCAGCCACATCTGCCCCTGCAACTGGCATTGGGTGTGTATCCTGGGGGTTGCGCAATAACGCGGTGATCTTCCCAACGTCGCGGGCCACTATGATCTGCTGCGCCTGTTCCGGAGTGGTATCCAGCGTTACTGTCGAATAGGATTTTTTCTCTCCGGTATGGGGGTCATCTACCGAACGCTGGCCAGTCGCCAGAATCTGCACGCCCTGCAACAGGGGAAATGTTATCTTCCGGGTCTGCATTCCGGTTTTCTGATCGACTGTAGCCATCAGATCGATCACATCCCCCGGCTCCAGCATGCCGGAAATTGAGTTAATCTCATCCACCGGCACGGTAATTGCTCGGTGGCCGACACCCACCCGGGCCGAAAACGACGGCACGCGTTTTGGTTCCATCAATCCCCAGAGAACCATTTCACCGCTTTTCACCGGATAGGCCAGTACTTGTCCATCAATGCGTTCGAAGTGATCTGGAGAAACCGCCGCCGAGTGGGCATAGTCCATTGGAATCCGACGAACAGCGAGGTTCTCTGACGAAACTATCGCGCCTTTAGGCAGGTCGGTTTTTGCAACCACCACGGCAATCACCTTTCCCTTGCCGCGTTCTTCTATATCGGCCATCTGGCGCACCAAGTAACTTCTCGCGATCAACGCAGCCACAAGCCCCAGCGAAACAGCTATGCAAAGAATCAACCATGTCTTGTTCTGTCTTATCTTATTAAATGCTCGCGTTTTCATAACTAAGTTGGCAACGATATGGCATAACTAAATTTCTTGTATGCAGTTTTGAATGCATCAACAAGCTCCCACAGAACACTGTTGCTGTCGACCATGCCTATTCCGAGAGCCAGTGCGATTGCCGCGCACACGACCACATACTCCATGGATGCCTGACCCCTCTGTGCTTCAGATGTCTTCCTGCGCAGGATATTGGATCTCATTCGGACGAAACCTTGTTAACAACGGTATTCACGACAACCGTAGTGCGTCCGCCATGGTCACGGTACACAACAGCCACCGCCTCTTTACCTTTTCCATTGAAGTACAGGATCACCGCTCCGGGAACAGCCCCTTTCAACATGGAATTTGCATTTCCGTCTACTGAAACTTCTCGATCAAGTGCCATTCCATCGGACCTCATGTACTCTTTAATGTGTTCACGATTCAGCTTCTCACCAAAGTCATTCAGCGCGACCCATTGGCTGGACTCTCTGCCGCCGTCATATGAACTCACTTGATTGATCAGCTCGGAGCCCGCAGGCAGTCGTGCCAGCAAGCGCTCCCTGTCTCGCAAATTCTGCCCCCTCCCGTCACCCGCAGCCCCTAGATTGGATACCGCAACGAATCCCTTGCTCCCCTGCACATACGATTCCACTTGCACCGTCACAAAAAACTCCCCGTGCGCGCGGCTGAATATTATTTTCCCACCCTCTGCGTGTTCGGCGTAGGATTTTCTGGAGTCGCGCCTGAACCACGCGGCAACCTGGGCTTGCGATGCATTCGAGTAAAAACCCTGGAGCTTCATCGGGACGCCGTTCACTGACAACGGTTTATCGCCGCCTATTTCAAAGACCCTCAGGCTTTGTGGTAATGATATTTGCGGCCACTCTGAAGCCGCAGCGGCGGGCAGTGATACCAAACAAAGCAGCAGCAACACTGGTCGAAACCAGGAGTACGGTGCCACACATTTCCATGCACGATGGTCTTGACTGAAGATAAGGAAATTTCTCATGTCCATATCTTTCACGGCGAGCCTCTCAGGCGGTCTTCCGGAACAAGATCTCGCCAGAACTCAAGCCTGCCGATCTTTGGTGACGATTTGTGGTCAATCAGGTTTGTCAAAACGCCTAAACCGTCCGCGAGACCCTGTACCGTCCGCCCGGGAAATATCGCCACATCGCCGCCAAAACGGGATTCCGCATGTTCTGGGTTTTTCGCCGCCCACGGGTCCGTGATGAGGCTGGTGTTCCTGGAGACCACTAAATTTATTTGATCGAACGGCTCCACGCTTTTTATCCCGGACGGAAGATTCGCCAAGGCAACGGACACATTGGCCGTATAGATCCCCGGGGACTGCAGACGAAGTTGCGATGCCGCAGGGGCAAAAATGGCGCCATCTGAAGCCGAACGAAAACCCATGCCATGCTTGGGCTTGTTGTCCGACCCGAAAACCACTTTGACATCGGATTCGAATTTTTTTACCAAGGGTTCATCTGACAGCCCCCTCCAGAATGGATTCTGGTGTGCCCTGAAGTTACCTGCGGTGTCATTTGTTTTTATGTACGCATCTGGGTTGCTGAAAAACCTGCGCCGCACTTCGTCAGAAAGTTGAGTTTCCAGCTTCCATGAACTTACAGCGTCGTTATGGGACATCGCTTCGAACGCAACATAGCGTGCCGCCATCTGGGTGGAGTGAGCAACGTCCTGGTATTTCGCAATCAACGGCACCAGAAGAAACAATGGCACCAGTGCCAACGCCACAGCAACAAACTCAACTAGAGCCTGACCACGCTGTGCGCAACCAAGCGGAGCCCGCTTTTTTTGCTTCATGGCGCCCTCTGTGACAGCCGTCCAGCCCTCACCCCCGGAGGGATGCGGAAGAGCTCACTAGACACCTGCATTTCCAGAGCAACCTCTTCTGCCTGCAGGGTCATCACGGGATTATTGGCTTCCAGAAGAATTCCGGGGATACCTCCGTTGAGTGGTGCTACCGGAATCTCGAATGCAGTCTTCGGATTGGCCATGCAGAATTTGTAGCCAATCAGCTTGTTGTGATAAATATCGCATCGGTGACCCGCAATGATCTTGGAGTCCTCTGTTTTCGACCGCATTGGAGCGGGTATTGCCTGAAGCCTGGGGCGGATCCGCATTGCGCTTGAGCCATTCAATTTTTCGCCGTTACCATCACAAATTCCACGTGCCTCTTCTTTCAACATATCAATGCTACATGCCTCATTGCGCGTATGCAGCTCTCGGAAATGATGCGGTATTTCTACCAGGGAGCAGTCCTCCATCCTGACGGCGTGGATTTTCCCGCGGTTTATAGTTAATGTGCGGTCGGGTCCATAATAAATCTCTATCTCCACCGGCTGTGGTATCGCCGGGACGCCCTCTGGCGGCAGTGGCGTTGCCGCAGTTCCCCGAAGCAATGAGCAGCTCTTGTGCATTTCCAGCAAAGACAAACGCTCCCGTTCGCTATTGCCGCTATGGCCGAGCAGACGGACGTAATGCGCAACTTGTTTTTCTTCCTGACGTTCTTCCGCCAATGCCGCGGTCGGTTTTGCAAAGCTCCCCAGAGATGCCACCAACACGAGAATAATCGCCCAGCACCCACCCATACCATGGTCCGTCATGGCAGCACCACCCCTTGAGCCGTCTGTGCATGCAGAATAGCTGCATTGGATTGAACCAAACGCACCTGCCAGTACGGATTGAATAAACTGCCTATTTCCTTCCCCTTGGATAAGCTATCTTGCCCGTAACAGTTTTTTCGGTGTTGCGCTCCGGTCATGCAGGAACCATCCAGGTCGGGGCGCTCAAAAAAAACCTCTGCAGCAGAAACCGCAACCAGTTCCTCGCCGCCCGCTGGCGTTGCCTGAAAATTGTTCAGCCGATCGGTTTTTTTTATTTCCGAGCGCGCCTCGGACGTCAATGTCTGTGCGATTGTGCGTTTTACCTTCACCGCGAGCGTGATGCGCGGGTCCTCCAGCGGTAGATGGGATGGCCCCAGGTCAAAGTAACTTGGAATTCCGGAGTATCCCCATTCGCCGGACGTCGCGACCGCCAGACCTGCTGCGCCAGGGTTGGCCGCAGGTGCGCTGTCATAGTGGTTTGGGTTGAAATCGAAGCTGGGGTTGTCCGCTGCAGCCTGCGCCCCCCACGCCTGGGGGGTATCCGTCAGTCCCCCGCAGAATGCATCCCATTTGCTTCTTGGGACCCACACTTTTTCGGACATCGTGTCCATTGCCTTCCATTCGTCGAATCCCAGCAGCTCGGTCCCTCCCCTGCGCTCTATCCAGTCACGGCGCCCCACCACAGCAGCCTGTGGACAATTGTTTATGAGCGCTACCATCGACCAGCTTCGCTTGGGAACGAACTCATCCCGATAGGCTGCCAGCTTCGCGAGACTTGCCAATCGACCGCGGTCATTGCCGCTGTATTTCTTTACAAACCCTTGAAACTCAGGCGCCCCCGTTCGCACTGATTCCACGGTGACAGTTCCGTCGTTGTTGTAATTCGCTTGGGCGACTTGGTTCATTACCTGGGCCTGTGCGCCGCCAATTCCCGCGTGAACAAGCCCCTGGGCCGCGTGGAGGGCCCGAATTGCGGCATCAGATGTGTTCACCAGATGCTTCAGGACATCGCCTTGAATGAATGCACCATCCAGGTACCCCGCGGAGGTCTGCGCTGCATAGTAACCTGGTGCGTAAAGCGGATATTTGTGAGTTTGCCCCGCACCAGTCCACCCCCACATGGATAGATTATTCACATAGCGCACCCATGACGCCAGGCTCACCGTTTGGGCGATGGTCACAGTATTCGCGACCATGGCTCGATTGATGTATGAATTGAAGTTCAGTGCTCGTGCATTCATAATGGCAGCACTGTACGCAACAGTATCTGCAGTATTCACAAGTTTTGTCTTTTCTCGCACCAACTGGCCTGTATTGAACAGAAAATACAGAGAAACCAGACCGGCGACAAGCACAAAAATGCCAAGTATCAAGGCCTGCCCCCGCTGGTAGCGCCGCCCCGCGGCGGCAGTGGCCGTTCTACGGCGACGTGAATTCAAGACCCAGTCTCCAGGTGCGTTATCAGCGCGAATTGTCATTCTTGTAGTCGTTGAGACCTTTCTTCTTGGTGCCCTCCGCCTCTGCAGATTGAGCAGCGGTCTGCGCGTTGCTGATAGCAGTTGCAGCGGACTGACCAGCCACCTCAGCGGCGATACCGGACGTCTGACTGCGTATGGTCTGTCCAAAAAACTGATACACCGCGATGGCAGCGACCGCAATCAAGGCAACTATGATGATGTATTCAGTCATACCTTGGCCTCGTTGTTTCTGGATACTATTTTTCAGATACATATGGGGTCCTCTTCTTCAAGAATGAGATAACTACGTTTTGGGTTGATGAAATTTTCTGCGGCGTTGATAGCGTTAACGATATTTAATGCCCCTCCAGGGCGTCATGTTGTACCCTCCCAAAAATACAGCCAGAGCAAAACTCGCTCCGTTGATTGCGTTGATTTATTGATTTATTTTTAACAAACGCACCAGACGCCTACCGCCAAAACGGCAACCCTCCACGAGGGTGAAATTACCTTGGAATGACTCCACCAAGAGGGAGAGGGGGGGGGACGCTGGATCCTCCGCGTCGTGGACGAAGAACTCACAGCGCAAGAACCCTTGATTGGGGCCCGTACACACGTACAGGCCCCAACCCTCCCTAGGGCGTGACAACCAACTCGCTACCGCCAGATGCACGACTGACTACATCTTGCATACGGTGACTATAACAGTAATCTTTTGTGAATGCAATGAAGATCAACGTGTTCACATTGACACATTTCTGACAGAATTGCCCACACGGAGCACGCCATTGCGCGCCTGACAAGCTTCCCCAACTCCCGCCACAATGTGGGGATGAGCGCCGCGCCCCCCCCCACCCCCAGCACCGACATCAGCCAGACCGAACAGGCGTTTCGCCTGTTCTTTGCCGAGCAGTTCAATGCTGCGCTGGACCGGCACCAGCACATCCCGCGCGGGCATGGGCGGCTGCAGGCGGTGGCGGGCTTGTTTGGCATCACGCGCACCACGGCGGGCAAGTGGCTCAATGGCGAGGGCCTGCCCGAGCTGTGGCGGCTGCCGCGCATTGCCCAGTTGCTCAACGTGGACCCGAACGAATTGCTGGGGGGCTCGGCCGACCCGATGGTGATTGACGACCGCTACCTGATGCTGGAGGTGCACGAGCAGGACCGCCCGGACGAACTGGCCTCGCTGTTCCTGCAGCCCACGACGCTGGAAAGCATCGGGATCCCGGCGGGCTGCCTGCTGATGCGGGTGAGTTCCAACGACATGAAGGCATTTGCGGGGGTGGGCGACCTGGTGGTCTACAACCCCGGGGTGAAGCGCATCGACACCGGCTCGGACGTGTACGTGCTGCGCGCCCAGGGGCGCTACGTGCTGCGCCGCGCGGTGCGCTCGCTGCGCGGCGACATCGTGCTCTCGTCGAGTGCGGCGATGCCGGACGAGACCTTCAAACCCACCGACTTCACCTCGGAGCCCGGGGCGGACGACAGCCTGATCTACGTGGTGGGCCAGGTGGTGGCGCGCCTACTGATGCGTGGCAGCAGCGTGGGGCAATAGGCTCGGGTACGCGGGCGCTGCACTGCGGGAGCCGGTTTTCAAACGCCGCGTGCAATAAATTCACACCGCCCGCCCGGGTCGGGCGCTAGCATTGGCCGCCATGCACCCTGCCCTGCCCCCATTGATAGATCGCGTCCGCGACGCTTGCCAGCACCACCGCCCCTTGCGCATCCGTGGCGGCGGCTCCAAGGACTTTCTGGGCCATGCGCTCCACGGCGAGGTGCTGGACACCACGGCCCTGCGCGGCATTGCCAGCTACGAGCCCACCGAGCTGGTGGTGACGGTGGCCGCAGGCACGCCGCTGGCCGAGCTGGAGGCGGCGCTGGCCGAGCAGGACCAGTGCCTGCCGTTTGAGCCGCCCTACCTGCCCTGGAGCGCTGCCGCAGCGGCCACCACGGTGGGGGGCATGGTGGCGGCGGGTCTGAGCGGCCCGGCGCGTGCCAGCGTGGGCAGCGTGCGCGACCACGTGCTGGGGGTGCAGATGCTCAATGGCCAGGGGCAGTTGCTGCGCTTTGGCGGCCAGGTGATCAAGAACGTGGCGGGCTACGACGTGTCGCGCCTGATGGCGGGCGCCATGGGCACCCTGGGGCTGTTGACCGAGGTGTCGCTCAAGGTGCTGCCGCGCGCCCCGGCGCAGGCCACGCGGGTGTTTGCCTGCACGCAGCAGCGTGCCCTGGCGCTGCTGCAGCGCTGGCGCCAGCAGCCGCTGCCGATCCACGCCAGTTGCTGGGTGCGCGACACCACGGCGGCGGGCGCGCCCGAGCTGCTGTTTGTGCGCCTGCAAGGCGCGCAGGCGGCGGTGCAGGCGGCCTGCGCGCGCCTGGAGCGGGAGGCCGCGGGCCAGGAAATCGCGCCGGAGCAGGCGGTGCGCGACTGGGCCTTGCTGCGCGACCAGGGCCTGCCGTTTTTCACCCAGGGCCGCGCCGGGCAGCAGCTGTGGCGCCTGAGCGTGCCGGCCACGGCGCCGGTGGCGCCCGTGGCGCCCGATCAGTTGGTGGAATGGCATGGCGCACTGCGCTGGCTGTGGTGCGCGCCGGAAGAAGCGGCCAGCGTGCAGGCATGGGCCGGTTCGCAGGGCGGGAATGCTAGTCTTTTCATAGCACCTAATGCAATGAATACGCGGGCCAGTGGCCAATTTGACCTGGAACCGGCGGCACTGGCGGTGGCGCGGCGCCTGAAGGAGCGCTTTGACCCGCACGGCATCTTCAACCCCCGGCGCCTGTACGCCGCCTTCTGACCGGCCCGCCCCCATGCAGACCACCCTGAGCCCCCAGTACCGCGACACGCCCGAGGGGCAGGAAGCGGAGGCGATTCTGCGCAAGTGCGTGCACTGCGGCTTTTGCACCGCCACCTGCCCGACCTACCAGTTGCTGGGCGACGAGCTGGACGGCCCGCGCGGGCGCATCTACCTGATCAAACAGGTGCTCGAAGGCGCGACGCCCACGCGCGCCACGCAACTGCACCTGGACCGCTGCCTGACCTGCCGCAACTGCGAAAGCACCTGCCCCAGCGGCGTGCAGTACGGCCACCTGCTCGACATCGGGCGCAAGCTGGTGGACGCACAGGTGCCCCGCCCCGCGCTGGAGCGCAGCGCACGCTGGGCACTCAAGGCAGGCCTGCCCTCGCCGCTGTTCAAGCCCGCCTTGCGCCTGGGCCAGACCGTGCGGCCGCTGCTGCCCAAGGCACTCAAAACCAAGGTACCGCCCTGGAGCAACGCTGGCGCCTGGCCGACGCGCGAGCATGCGCGCAAGGCGCTGCTGCTGGCGGGCTGCGTGCAGCCGGCCATGGCCCCCAACATCAACGGCGCCACGGCGCGGGTGCTGGACGCGGCCGGTATCCAGACCCTGGTGGCACCCCAGGCGGGGTGCTGCGGGGCGGTGAAATTCCACCTGAACGACCACGACGGCGGCCTGGCGCAGATGCGCGCCAACATCGATGCCTGGTGGCCGTACCTGGAGCAGGGCGTGGACACGCTGGTGATGAACGCCTCGGGCTGCGGCGTGACAGTGAAGGACTATGGCCACCAACTGCGCCACGACCCGGCCTACGCCTACAAGGCCGAGCGCGTGAGCGCCTGCACACGCGACCTGAGCGAGCTGCTGCCGGAACTGGTGCCGCTGCTGGCACCGCAGCTGACCGAAGGCGAACTGCCGACCCTGGTGTACCACCCGCCGTGCACGCTGCAGCACGGGCAAAAGCTGCGCGGCGGCGTGGAGCAGGGCCTGCGCGCGCTGGGCTTCACGCTGCGCGTGGCGCAGGCCGAATCGCACCTGTGCTGCGGCTCGGCAGGCACCTATGCGGTGCTGCAGGCCGAGCTGTCCACGCTGCTGCGCGAGCGCAAATTGAAGAACCTGGCGGCACAAGCGGATGAGTGCATCGTCAGCGCCAACATCGGCTGCATCACCCAGCTCCAGGGCGGCACGCAGTTGCCTGTGCGCCACTGGGTGGAGGTGCTGGACGCGGCGCTGCACGGCGCCCCCGTGTGAGAGCCTGTTTGCGATCTCTGCGGGGCCGGGGCCCTGAAGGCCGGGGCCGCCCACGCTCTGCTGAGTACGTGTGCAAAGGCTCCTACGCGGCCAAGGCCTTTTCAATGTCGCGGCGCAGGCTTTGCGGCGTGTCGGTGGGGGCGTAGCGCTTGAGCACGGCGCCGTCCTTGCCGATGAGGAACTTGGTGAAGTTCCACTTGATGGCCTTGAGGCCGAGCAGGCCCGGGGCCTCTTTGGTGAGCCACTGGTACAGCGGGTGGGCATCGCTGCCATTGACATCGATCTTGGCCATCATGGGAAAGCTCACGCCGTAGTTGAGCTGGCAGAAGCTGGCGATTTCGTCGTTGGAGCCGCTGTCCTGGCTGGCGAACTGGTTGCAGGGAAAGCCCAGCACCACCAGGCCTTCGCCGCCAAGGGCCTTGTGCAGTTCTTCCAGCCCCGCGAACTGGGGCGTGAAGCCGCAGGCGCTGGCGGTGTTGACGATGAGCAGGACACGGCCCTGGTATTGCTTGAGGGGGACGGTCTTGCCGGTGATGGTCTGGGCTTCGAAGTCGTAAACGGTGCTCATGGCGCTGTGGTGCAGGGGGCGCGAAGCGCCCGGATGGGAGTGGAACGCGCACTGTGCGCCGATTCGCCCGCAGGCGCAATGCCGCCGCGGCAATGGCATTTGCGCCAGCAGGGCATTGCTGGCAGCATGCGGCCATGGCGTCGTTCTCGTTCCCTGCAGGCCCCTTGCGCTGGCTGCGCCAGGTGCTGCGCCCATCGCGCGCGCTGGCCGACGAAGCGGCACAGGAGTCCCTGCGCCGCATGCGCGTGTTCGCGCCCCTGACGCTGTGCGTCAACCTGGGCTACCTGCTGTACTTCTGGCTCATCGTCCCCGCAGGGGCGGATGCCGCCGTGCGCGGCTACCAGCACCGCACCGGACTGATCCACCTGGTGTGCGCACTGGGCATGCTGGTGCTGACCACGCTGGCCAGACTGCCCGCGGACATGCGCCAATGGCTGGCGCCGCGTGCCACGCAGTGGCTGGTGTCGCTGTGGGGAGCGGGGTTTGGCATCGCCCTGACCCTGAACGACCAATCGGTGGGCAGCAACACCACCAACTACGTGATGGTGGTGTTCATCGTGGCCATGCTCGGGCTGCTGCGTCCGCTGGACAGCCTGGGCCTGTTCAGCGCCGCCTATGCCTTGCTGTACTGGGCGCTGGGCCGGGTACAGACCGAACCCGGCATGCTGGAGATGGCGCGCAGCCACAGTTTCAGCGGCACGGTCATGGGCGTGGCCGCCGCCTGGGTGATGTGGCGCCAGTTCGCCACCGCGGCGCGGCTGCGCCACGCCCTGACCGCGACCAACGCCGACCTGCAGCGCAAGCAGGACGAGCTGCTGTACCTGGCGCGCCACGACACCCTGACCGGGCTGCACAACCGGCGCGCCTTCCTGCTGCAGGCCGAGCACGAGCTGCACCGCGCCCAGCGCTACGGCACCGAGACCGGCCTGCTGGTGGCCGACCTGGACCATTTCAAGCAGGTCAACGACCACCACGGACACCCGGCGGGCGATGCGGTGCTGGTGGCCTTTGCCAGCGTGCTCAAGGCGCAGTTGCGCGAGAGCGACATCGCCGCGCGCCTGGGCGGTGAGGAGTTCATCGTGCTGCTGCCCGCCACAGCGCGCGAGGGCACGCTGGCGGTGGCGCACAAGATACGCCAGGCCATGGCGCAGCACCCGGTCCTGCATGGCGGCCAGCGTCTGGCGGTCACGGTGAGCCTGGGCGCGACGAACGCGCCGCCCGGGCAAAGCTGCGATGTGGACCACCTGTACGCCCAGGCCGACCGCGCCCTGTACGCAGCCAAGGCCCAGGGACGCGACCGCGTGGCGCACCACGGCGATCTGGCCTGAGAGCCACCCCTTTCAAGGTCTTGCTGCAGTCTTTCGAGGATTGCCGGGTCTTTGGCCTGTGCTGCTCGTCTGGCCAAAGGTGCGCGGGAGCGCGTGCCCAAGGCGTATGGGGCAAGATGGG
>JBQTHH010000038.1:0-76777 GCA_052390055.1 Rhodoferax sp. | reverse complement strand
ACAAGCTTGCCGCGCATGTTTGAGCGGCGAGAGCGCAGCGAACACAGCGAGTTGCGCGGCACCCGCCTGCTGCGAGCACCGCAGGGCAACCGACGCGCAGCGGCGGTCGCACGCATGGAAAGCGCTGTGCCCTGCCCGCACACACCTTGGACACACGCGCCGCCGCACACACCTTGCGCACGCGCCGCCACGCACCCTGGGCGATGCGGGCAGCACAGGCAAAGACCCGGCAATCCTCGAAAGACGGAGGCAAAACCTTGAAAGGGGTGGCGCTCAGTACCAGCGCTGCAGGGCCTGTTCGTGCCACAGGGGGCGCTGCGCCGGTGTGGGCTGCCACAGCGGGTAACCGGCGGCGGCGCGGGCAAAGAAGTCCAGCAACAGCTGGTGGCGGCGCAGCACGCGCTGCTGGCGGTGCGAGATGAGGGGGTTGAAGATGCCGTGGCGAGAAAAGAGCTGGCGCGGGTTCTTCTTGACCCACAGCCACGAGCCCATCTCCAGCGTCAGGGGCAGAAAGACACGGCCCTGCGCCCCCTGCAGCGACTGGCGGTACAGGTGGTCCCAGAGGTCGCCGTGGGCGAGGTACTGGGCGCTTTGCGGCTCGAACAGGTAGTTGTGGTGGCTGTAGGTCTGGAAGAACAGCGCGCACAGGGCCTGCATCTCGGCCAGATGGGCGATGGGGCGGCGCGTGTGGGCATAGGGAAACCAGAGCCGGTCGCGCATGCCAAAGCCGGAGTGGCAGTCCAGCGCCACGGCGAAGGGGCGCGACAGCAGTTCCTCCTGCACCACGGCGCACAGGGCCTGCGCCTCGGGCTGCATGGGCGCGCCGCGCAGGCCCCGGTACCAGGGCAGGTAGGGCCCGAGGTGGTGCCCGCCCACCAAGGGCGGCACCTCGCCGGTGGCGTCCAGCGGGGCATTGCGCATCAGGTCCACCCCCTGGGGGTTGGCCCGCGTGCCCAAGGCCATGCCGCCGGGGTTGACGATGGGCATGAACACCAGGCGCACGTCTTCGAGCTGGCGGTGCAGGCAGCGGTCCCACTGCAGCCGCATGACGACGCTGTGCAGGTGGGCGATGACGACTTCGGCGCCGATACGCTCCAACCCGTGCACCCCGCCAAAGAAGCCTGCCACCGGCACCGACGCGCTCGGGTTGCCCAGCGCGATGGCATACACCGGCAGGCGCAGCCCGGCGCGCAGCTCCACCCAGTGCACGACACGGGTCTGCAGCTGCGCGCCGCCCAGCTCCAGCACGCGCTCCAGGGTGTCGAGTTCGGGCAGGTTCATCGGTGCGGCTTGAAAAAACGGGGCAGCATGCCTGCGCCCTGTGCAAGGACTGTGACAGGAGCGCCCCTGTGGCGCGCACGCCGCACTGCCACGCACCTGTCACACAGGCCGCCTAGCCTTGCGTATGGGGGTTGGCCCCATGACACAAGGAGACCGCCATGCTGTGGAAATACCCGTTGTTGCGTGCGCCTGCGCTGGCGCTGGTGCTGCTGTGGGGCGTGGGCGAAGCCCTGGCCTTGCAGCGCGCGCGCTGGCTGCAGCGCCGCTGGCTGCAACTGCCCCAGGGTTGAGCCCTTTGCACCAAGGAGAACGATGATGCTGTGGAAATGGATGGGCTGGCAGCGGCGCCTGGAAGCGCTGCTGGGCGAGGGCTGGCTGTGCCTGGGACTGGAGGCGGACGCCACTGTGGCGGCCCTGCCCTGCCCTGACACGCGGAGCTGAGCCCCAGCGGGGGTGAAAACGGGGCCGCGCAGGGCGGCGGCGGGTGCGCTGGCGCTGGCGCTGCGCCACAATGGCGCCCTATGTTGGATGTGTCCACCCTGGGCCTCGTTGCCATGCTCACCAGCGTGCTGCTGCCGCTGCTGCTGTGGGCGATGGGGCGTTTCACGCGTTCCAGCCGCGCCATCCGGGCCTGGACCACCGGGGCATCGCTGTACGCACTGGGGTTTCTGGGGCTGGCCTTGCGGGGCGTCCTGCCGGACTGGCTCTCCATTCCCGTGGCCAACACCAGTCTGGTCTGCGGCTACTGCCTGTGCCTGCTGGGTTTCCAGGCCTATTACCAGCGCCGTCCACACTGGTGGCTGATGGCGCTGCTGGCGCTGGCAACGCTGGGGCTGACCACCTGGTACACCTACGTGCAGCCCAGCATGGTCACGCGCGTGTTCGCCCTGTCCTTCGTTTTGCTGCTGATCGCGGGCTTCATCGCTGCCGAGCTGTGGCGCATCTGCGCCCTGCCCGCGCTGGCCTGGAGCGGCAGCGCCGCCACCGAGCGGCGCCTGCTGCGCGCACTGTCCATCGCCTTTGGCGCGGCCAGCGCCAGCTTTGCCTTTCGGGCCTACATCTCTTACCAGACCCTGGGCAGCGACACCCTCTCAAGCGGGGTGCAGCAGGCCTACAGCCTGTCCTACCTGACTGGCATCCTGCTGAACTTTCTCATGGCCTCGTGCCTGCCCCTGCTGGTGTCGCGGCGCAACCAGGCCGCGCTGGAGGAGAGCCAGCGCCTGCTGGCGCACACCGAGCGCCTGGCCCAGATCGGCAGCCTGGTGGTGCACCCGGTGCGCAGCCCCCTGGCCAACAAGGTGCTGCAGGAGTGGCTGGGGCACTCCGGGCCCGGCAGCGTCACGCCCCAGGTGCTGCTGCAGCACATCCACAGCGCCGACCGCAACGACGCCGATGCGGCGCTGCAAGCAGTGCTGCAGGGCCAGCGCGACCTGTCGCAGGTGCAATGCCGGCTCGACGGGGCCGACGGCGTGCAGCGCTGGCTGTCGATGCGCGGCGCGCGCCAGATCGGGGCCGATGGCAAGCCGCTGGTGCTGATCTCGCTGCGCGACATCACCGAAAACAAGCTCGCCGAACAAGCCGCGCTGCTCGCCCGTGACCAGGCCGCGCAGGCCAACCGCGCCAAATCGGTATTTCTGGCCAACATGAGCCACGAAATCCGCACCCCGCTCAACGGCATGCTGGGCCTGACCCGCCTGGCCCTGGGCCAGCCGCTGCCGGCACCGGCGCGCGAACTGCTGCAGCAAAGCCTGCACAGCGCCCACACGCTGCTGGGCAGCGTCAACGACATCCTGGACCTGTCCAAGATCGAGGCCGACAAGCTGGTGCTGGAAAACGTCGCTTTTTCGCCCGACACCATCGTGCACAACGCGCGCATGCTGTTTGAACCGCTGGCGCGTCAGAAAGGGCTGGCGCTGCACACGGTGCTGGAGAAGGATCTGCCAGCGCGCCTGCTGGGCGATCCGCTGCGCATCGGCCAGGTCCTGAACAACCTGCTGAGCAATGCCATCAAGTTCACCCACCAGGGGGCGGTGCGGCTGCACCTGCGCCGCTGTACCGCACCCGAGGAGGGCGAGCCCACGCACTGGTGCCTGGAGGTATCGGACACCGGCATCGGCATGAGCGCCCAGCAGCAGGCGCGCCTGTTCGAGCCCTTCGAACAGGCCGACGCCTCCACCACCCGGCGCTACGGCGGCACCGGCCTGGGGCTGGCGATCTGCAAGCGCCTGGTGGACATGATGCGCGGGCAGATCCTGCTGCACGCGCGCCCCGGCCTGGGCTGCACCTTCACGGTGGTACTGCCGATGCACGAGACCGACGCCGACCCCACCGGCCCGGCACCCCTGCAGCCGGCTCTGGAAAACACCCTGCCCCTGGCCGGGGTGCGCATCCTGCTGGTGGAAGACAACGCCACCAATGTGCTGGTGGCGCGCCTGACCCTGGAGGGCCAGGGGGCGCAGGTGCAGCACCAGGAAAACGGCCTGCGGGCACTCGAATTCCTGCGCCAGCACGCGGCCGACATCGATCTGGTGCTGATGGACGTGCAAATGCCGGTCATGGACGGCTATACCGCCAGCACCCTGATCCGCAAGGAGCTGGGGCTGGAGCGCCTGCCCATCGTGGCCATGACGGCCAACGCCCTCCAGTCCGACCGCCAAGCCTGCGCCCAGGCCGGCATGGACGCCTACCTGTCCAAACCCTTCGAGGTGCAGAACCTGGTGCGCACCCTGCTCGAACTGCTGGGCGAACGCCCAGCCGCGGTGCCCGCAGACGCGGCCCCGGCCAGCCCCGGCAGCGCGCCAACGGCGGGCGCCGAAGCACCCCTGTGCCACCTGGCCCCGGCGCTGGAGCGCTTGCAGGGCGATACCGCGCTGCTGGCGACGCTGGCACAGGATTTCCGCGCCCAGCTCGAAGGCATGCTCGACGCGCTGGACCCCGGCGCCAGCGCCAGCGACCATGGCCGCACCCTGCACACCCTGCGCGGTCTGGCCGCCACCCTGGGGCTGCCCCGGCTGGAGCAGGCCTGCGCCCAACTGGAGCGCGGCTGCCGGGACGGCCAGCCCCTGCGCCCTGCCGACCACGCCCCGCTGTGTGCGCTCGCGCACGCCAGCGTGCAGGCCCTGGACATGGCCTTGGTGCCGCTGGCGCCGCAGCCCCCCCGGGCCCCCGCCGCCCCCGCCATGGAGCCCTGGCGGCTGGCCGCCGCGCTGGCCGACATGCAGCGCCACGCCAACGCCAGCGACCTGCAGGTGCTCGAAGGCTTTGAAGCCGTGCGCCCCTACCTGCTGGCGCACTGGCCCGACATCACCCAGGAGCTGGCCCTGGCGCTGGGCGCGCTGGACCTGCCCCGGGCACAGGCGCTGCTGGCCATGCTGCGCGACCAGCTGCCCGCAGAGCCACCTCCAGTGGAGTCATGAATACATACGCGGGCCAGATAGGAATTCAATGCCTCAAAAATTGCCCTCCCAACGCGCTGCGCTGCCGCGCCCGATCTGGGTGCTGGGCTTCGTCAGCCTGCTGATGGACATCTCCTCCGAAATGATCCATGCGCTGCTGCCGCTGTTCATGGTCACCGCGCTGGGCGCCAGCGCCCTGGTGGTGGGCCTGATCGAAGGGGCGGCAGAAGCCACGGCGCTGGTGGTCAAGGTGTTCTCGGGCGCGCTGAGCGACTACTGGGGCAAGCGCAAGGGGCTGGCCGTGCTGGGCTATGCCCTGGGTGCGGCCAGCAAGCCCCTGTTCGCGCTGGCCAGCCTGCCCGCCGTGGTGCTGGGGGCGCGCCTGATCGACCGGGTGGGCAAGGGCCTGCGCGGTGCGCCGCGCGACGCCCTGGTGGCCGACCTGGCGCCGCCCGCGCTGCGCGGTGCCGCCTTTGGCCTGCGCCAGGCCCTGGACACCGTGGGCGCCTTCCTGGGCCCGCTGCTGGCGGTGGGCCTGATGCTGCTGTGGGCGAACGACTTCCGCGCCGTGTTCTGGGTCGCCGTGGTCCCCGGCGCCCTGGCCGTTGCGCTGCTGGTGCTGGGGGTGCGCGAGCCCGCCAGCCCACCGCAGGGCGCGCCCCGGCGCAACCCGCTCACGCGCGCCAACCTGCGCCGCCTGGGCGGGGCCTACTGGGCCGTGGTGGCGCTGGGCGCGGTGTTCACGCTGGCGCGCTTCAGCGAGGCGTTCCTGGTGCTGCGCGCGCAGCAAAGCGGCATGGCGCTGGCCTGGGTCCCCCTGGTCATGGTGGCCATGAACCTGGTGTACGCCGCCTGCGCCTACCCGCTCGGAGCGCTGGCCGACCGCATGGACCACCGCAGCCTGCTGGTCTGGGGCCTGCTGGTGCTGATCGGCGCCGACCTCGTCCTGGCCAGCTCCACCCACTGGGCCGTGCTGCTGCTGGGTGTGGCGCTGTGGGGCCTGCACATGGCGCTCACCCAGGGCCTGCTGGCCGCCATGGTGGCCGCCAGCGCCCCGGCCGACCTGCGCGGCACGGCCTACGGCATGTTCAACCTGGTCAGCGGTGCCGCCCTGCTGCTGGCCAGTGCCGTGGCAGGCGCCCTGTGGGATGCCTGGGGGGCACCCGCCACCTTCCTGTGCGGCGCCGCCTTTTGCCTGCTCACCCTGGGCGTGCTGCTGGCACAGACGCGCGCGCGCCGCAGCGCTGCCCAGCACGCGCCCTAGCGCTGCACCCCGCCCACTGCGCCACACAGCCGCCGCCAGGCCCGCCGCGCACACGTCCCTCCTTGCCCCAGAAGCCGGTATTTGACATATCAATTCAAATTTTGTTGAAATATAGCCATGCAAGCACTCCCACCTTTTGATTTGGCCGACGCGCTCAACCAGGGCTGCGCCTGCCGCACGCTCGACCCGCAGGCGCTGCGCCAGCAACTGCACGCGCTGCTGCCCCACAGCCCCGACCACCCCGACCTGGAAGACACGCACGCGCACCTGTTTTCGGCCACCACGGTGTTTCTCTCACAGGCCATGGGCGATGCCATCGCCGAGCACGTGGCCGCGCTTGAGCGCGTCATGGCCCTGCCGCAGTGGCGGTCCCAGGCCCTGGCGCATGCGGGCGCCCTGGCGCAGCACGACCCCGGCCCCCTGGGCGTGCTGATGGGCTACGACTACCACATCGGGGCCCAGGGTCCGCAGCTGATCGAGATCAATACCAACGCCGGGGGCGCCTGGCTCAACGGGGTGCTGGCGCGCGCCCAGCAGGCCTGCTGCGAGACCGACGCCAGCCGCGCCGCCAGCCCCGACCCCCTGGAGGACGCCTTGTTTGCCATGTTCCAGGCCGAATGGCAGCGCCAGCGCCCCGGGCAGCCGCTGCGCCAGGTGGCGATCGTCGACGACGCGCCGGAACAGCAATATCTGGCCCCCGAATTTGCGCTGGCGCAGCGCATGTTCACGCAGCGCGGCCTGCCCTGCCAAGTGCTCGACGCCGGCGCCCTGCGCTGGCACGGTGGCCGCCTGGTGGCTCCCGATGGCAGCGTGCTGGACCTGGTCTACAACCGCCTGACCGACTTTGCCCTGCAAGACAGCGCCCATGCCGCCCTGGCCCAGGCCTACGCCGCAGGCGCCGTGGTGCTCACCCCGCACCCCCATGCCCACGCCGTGCACGCCAGCAAGCGCCACCTGGCCACCCTGGGCGATGCGGCGGCGCTGCGCGCGCTGGGCGTGCCCGAGGACGACGTGCGCACCGTGCTGCGCCACACCCCACCCAGCCTGCGGGTCCAGGCCGACAACGCCGACACCCTGTGGCAGCAGCGGCGGCGCTACTTTTTCAAGCCGCTCGACGGCTTCGGCTCACGCGCCGTGTACCGCGGCGACAAGCTCACCCGCGGGGTGTGGGCGCAGATCGTGGCCGGGGGCTACATCGCCCAGACCCTGGTGCCGCCAGGGCAGCGCACCCTGTCCCTGGGCGAAGGCCTGGCCGAGCTGAAGTACGACCTGCGCGCCTACGCCTACGCAGGCCAGGTGCTGCTGCTGGCAGCGCGCATCTACCAGGGCCAGACCACCAATTTCCGCTCCGCGGGGGGCGGCTTTGCCCCGGTGCGCCTGCTCGACCTGCCCGGGGCCAGGCCGACCGGGCCGGTCTGTGCCAAATCCTGCGCGCAGGCGCTCTCGGGCTGAGCGCCTGGTGCCCATGCCCGCCGCGCACACCCCGGCGCATCGTTGTCCACGCCCGCCATGGCCTGTAGCCCCTGGCTGTGCCTTGCGCCGGGATCCGTGGTGTCTTGAGTGTCTTGAGGGGCCATCGCTCTTGTCTTTTTTACATACCCCCATATGTATACTAGGCACGCCAGGCACCGGCTTGGCCGCCCACCAGAGACAGCCCATGAGCACTTTCGACCACAGCACCCTGATCCAGAACATCAACGCCAACCTGGCGCCCTTTCGCAAATCCCAGTCCGAGGCCCTGCAGGGCTTCGCACAGCTGGCCAAGGCCTCCATGGCCGAAGGCAGCATCAGCGCCAAGCACAAGGAGCTGATCGCGCTGGCCATCGGCATCACCCAGCATTGCTCGGGCTGCGTGGGCTTTCACGTCAAGGCCCTGCTCCGGCTGGGCTGCACGCGCGCGGAGCTGGAAGAGATGCTGGCCATCTGCGTCTACATGGGCGGCGGCCCGGCCCTGATGTACGCTGCCGAAGCCCTGGCCGCCTTCGACGCCATGGGCCAACCGGCCAACAGCGCCTGAGCCCGGCCCGGCCTGGCCTGGCCTGGCCTGGCCTGGCCTGGCCTGCCTGCCCCGCCCCGCCCCGCCCTGACCTGACCTGACCTGACCTGACCTGACCTGACCTGACCTGGCCTGACCTGGCCTGACCTGGCCTGCCCCGCCCGTCCCTTGCCCCTGGGCCTGGCTTGCCCAGCGCCCGCCGGCGCGCCCAGGAGCCTGGGCGGCAGAAAGCTAGCCCGCGCGCGCCCCCACGGCGTAGGCCAGCACGATGCCGCCGACCACCAGCACCAGCCAGCCGATCAGCAGCCGCTGCCACAGGGGCGGCGCGTGGCGCAGCTCCATGAAGTCGTACACCACCCAGTAGGCCTTGGCGAAGGCCAGCGCGAAGACCAGCAGCACCGCCCCCAGCCCCGTGCGCGCGGCCCAGCCGCTCTCGCCCAGTGCAAAAGTCGCTGCCGTGGCCACCAGCAGGAACAGCCAGATGCGGTTGAGGGTGCGAACCATAGGAATACTTTCGGGAGTTTCAGCGCATCACATAGACCAGCGGGAACAGCACGATCCACAGCAGGTCGACCATGTGCCAGAAGGCGGCGCCGCTCTCCAGCGCATGGGTGTCGTGCGCGCCATAGGCCCCGCGCCAGGCCAGCACCAGCAAAAAGCCCAGGAACACCATGGCCACCAGCACGTGCAGGAAGTGAAAGCCGGTGAGCAGGAAATAGAACATGAAGAAGGTGTTGGTCGACAGGTCCAGCCCGGCGGCGAACTTGTCCGCGAACTCCAGCGACTTCAGCAGCACGAAGCCCGCGCCGCAGGCCAGCGCCGCCAGCAGCCATTGCACACAGCGCTGGCGCTTGTCCTGGCGCGCCGCCGCCACCGCGCGCGCCACGCACCAGCTGCCGGTGATGAGCAGCACCGTGTTGATGGCGCCGGTATGCAGCGCAAGCTGGGCCTGCGAGGCATTGAACGCCGCCACGTCCAGTGAACGCGCCACCGCGTAGGACAGGAACAGGATGGCAAAGGCCAGCATCTCGGCGCCGATGATGAGCCACACCGCCAGATCCCCGGCCAAACGCGGCGCCGCGGGCTGCGCCGCCGCCGCGGGCAACACTGCCGCCTGGCTCATGAACCCTCTCCCCACCCTTGCGGCTCGGGTGCCGCTGCTGCGTACTGGCTGAGCATGCCGCGCATTGTAAAAAAGACGGGGGGCCCCTCGGGGCGAACAAGATCAATTTGTGCGACAAAGCCGCCCCCGGGCCAGCCCACAGGGCGTGGGCGGCCTGCAAACGTGCCCATAATGCGCCAACGCCTCCCGCGCTATGCCCGCCGCACCGCTTCTGCCCGCCCGCCGCCAATGGCTCCTGTCCCTGCTGGTGTTCCTGCTCGGCCTGGTCATGGCGCTCGCCTGGATCGTGCACTCCGAAACGCAGCAGCGCGACAAGAACAAGGCGCTGGCCGCCGACACCGCCGCCGACCACGCCCAATCGCTGCAACGCGGGCTGGAGCGCGCCCTCGCCCCGACCTACGCCATTGCCGCCATGGTGCGCCGAGGCTATGCCTCGGCCCAGGACTTCGAATCGCTGGCCTCGGAAATGCTGCCCTTCTACCCCGGCATCGCGGCCCTGGGCCTGTCGCCCAACGGCGTGATCTGCTGCGTGGTGCCGCTGCAGGGCAATGAAAAAAGCATCGGTTTCGACCAGTTCGCCAGCCCGACCCAGGCCAAGGAGGCCTTGCTGGCACGCGACAGCGGCCGCCTGACCCTGGCCGGCCCGATGCCGCTGGCGCAAGGGGGCATGGGCGTGGTCGGGCGGCTGCCGATCTTTCTGGACGACAAGCAGGGCCAGGCCCACTTCTGGGGCTTCACCTACGTGACGCTGCGTTTCCCCCAGGCGCTGGAGTCGGCGCGGCTGGAGCAGCTGCGCGAGCACGGCTACGCCTACGAACTGTGGCGCCAGCTCCCCGACGGCGGCGAGCGCCAGCGCATCCAGGCCTGGGCTCCGCAGGCGCTGAAGGACCCGGTCGAGCGCAGCCTGGAGCTGCCCAATGGCACCTGGTACCTCAGCGTCGCCCCGGTGCGCGGCTGGACCGACCCCGCCGGCCGGTGGATCAAGGGCGCGCTGGCGCTGCTGCTGTGCGCGCTGGCGGCCTACATCGCCTGGCTGCTGTACGCCATGCGCACGCGCGACGCCCAGCTCGAAGCCCTGGTGGCGCAACGCACCCGGGAGATCCTGCAGACCCAGCAGCAGCTGCAGGCCACGGTGAACGCCATTCCCGACCCCCTGTTCGAACTCGACCTGGACGGACGCTGCCACGGCATGCACACCCCCCACCATGCGCTGCTGAACGTACCCACCCAAAATCTCCTCGGGCACAAGGTGCACGATGTGCTGCCCGCCCCGGCGGCCCAGGCCGTCGCACGGGCACTGCAGGAGGCACATGCGCAGGCCTGGTCCACGGGCGTGCAGTTCTGCCTGGAGCAGGGCGCTCAGGCGCGCTGGTTCGAACTCTCGGTGGCGCGCAAACCGACCCCACCCGATGAAATCGCCCGCTTCGTGGTGCTGGCGCGCGACATCACCGAAAGCCGCCTGGCGCAGGAACACATCCGCCAACTGGCCCATTACGATGCACTCACAGGGCTGCCCAACCGCAGCCTGCTGGCCGACCGCTGCGGCACCGCGCTCAGCGCCGCGCAGCGCCACCACCAGCCGGTAGCCCTGCTGTTCCTGGACCTGGACCACTTCAAGCATGTCAACGACTCGCTCGGCCACCGTGTCGGAGACCAGTTGCTGCAGCAGCTGGCGCGGCGCATCCAGGCCGCGCTGCGCGAGCAGGACACGGTGTCGCGCGTGGGCGGGGATGAATTCGTCATCGTGCTGCCCGACACCCCCGCCACGGGCGCGGCCCACGTGGCGCAAAAGCTGCTCAACACCTGCGACAGCGCTTTCGTGGTCGAGGGGCGCGAACTCAACGTCACCCCCAGCATGGGCGTGGCCATGTTCCCCGAGGATGGCACCGACTTCGACACCCTGAGCCGCTGCGCCGATGCGGCCATGTACCACGCCAAGCAAAAGGGGCGCAACGCCTTCCATTTCTACACCGCCGAGCTGCAGGCCCGCTCGGAACGCACCCTGGTGCTGGAAAACGCGCTGCGCCGCGCACTGCAAGGGCAGCAGTTCAGCCTGCACTACCAGCCCCTGGTGCAGACCCACAGCGGCGCCGTGACCGGGGTGGAGGCGCTGCTGCGCTGGACCCACCCCCAGCTCGGCACCGTGTCTCCCGCCGAGTTCATCCCCATCGCCGAGGGCAACGGGCTGATCCTGCCGCTGGGCGAGTGGGTGCTGGCCACAGCAGCAGCGCAGCTCAAGCAGTGGCACGACAGCGGCCTGCGGCACCTGAGCATGGCGGTCAACATCTCGGCCGTGCAGTTCCGCCAGGCCGACTTCCCACAGCGGGTGGGGCACATCCTGCGCCAGACCCAGGTGGACCCCGCGCAGATGGTGCTGGAGCTGACCGAAGGGGTGGCGCTGCACGACCCGCACAGCGCCATCGCCACCATGGACCGGCTCAACCAGCATGGGCTGGCATTGTCGATCGACGATTTCGGCACCGGCTACTCGTCGCTGAACTACCTCAAGCGCTTCAAGGCCAGCAAGCTCAAGATCGACAAGTCCTTCGTGCGCGACATCGTCGAAGACCCCGAAGACCGCGCCATCGTCGACGCCATCATCGCCATGGCCAACAGCCTGGGCCTGCACACCGTGGCCGAAGGGGTGGAAACCGCCGAACAACTGGCCTTGCTCGCCCGCAAGGGCTGCACCGAGGTGCAGGGCTTCTTCTTCAGCCGCCCGCTGGATGCGCCCGCCTGCACCCGCTTCCTGCAGGCACGGGCCCTGGCCTGCTGAACACCGGCGCGAAGCGCTACAGCAGCTTCTGCCAGAACTGCGCCTGGCCCATGGCCGGGTCGAGCTGGTACAGGGCAAAGCCGCAGCGCCGGTACAGCGCCTGCGCCCCGTGGTTGCCGCTGAGCACCTCCAGCGTGAGCTTGCAGGCCCCGCGCGCGCGGGCCTGCTCCAGCACAAAGGCCAGCAAGGCCTGCCCCACGCCCTGGCCGCGCCAGGCCGGGTCCACCGCCAGGTCATGCACATTGACCAGCGGCCTGCAGGCGAAGGTGGAAAAGCCCTCAAAGCAATTGGCCAGGCCCACCGCCCTCTCTGGGCCGTCGGGCTGTGGCGCCCAGGCCAGCACGCTAAAGGCCTGGGGCTGGCGCGCCAACTCCGCCACCAGGTGCGCGCGCGCATGCGCGCCCAAGGGCTCGCCCCCGCCCATGGGGTCGCGCGCGTACTGGTCCAGCAGGTGCACCAGGGCCTGCGCATCCACCGCGCTGGCGTAGTCCGCCAGCGCCAGGCGCAAGGCCGCTCGCGCCACGGCTGGCTCTGCCGCCGCCCCGCCAGCCCCTTCGCGGCCCTGGCGGGCCGCTGCGCCAGAGGCCGACAGCCCCACAGCAGGCACGCCCATCACGCCGCCGCCACGGCGTCGGCAATGCGCTGCGCGCACTCGCGCGCCTGGGCCGCATCACGGGCCTCGACCATCACACGCACCAGGGGTTCGGTGCCGCTGGCGCGCAGCAGCACGCGCCCGCTGCTGCCAAGCTCTGCCTCGGCAGCCCGCGTGGCCTCCAGCACGCGCGCATCGTCCTTCCAGGCGCTGCCCGGATGCAGGCGCACATTGATGAGGGTCTGCGGGAACAGCTGCAGGTCAGCCAGCATCTGCGCCAAATCCATGCCATGGCGCAGGCAGGCCTGCAGCACCTGCAGCGCCGACACCAGGCCGTCGCCGGTGCTCTGCTTGTCCAGCACCAGCAGGTGCCCCGAGCCCTCGCCGCCGAGCAACCAGTCGCGCTTGTCCAGCTCCTCCAGCACATAACGGTCGCCCACCTTGGCGCGCACCAGCTCCACACCGCGCTCCTTGAGCGCGATTTCCACGGCCATATTGGTCATCAGGGTGCCCACCGCCCCCCGCACATCGCCGCCCTCCCGGCCCAGACGGTCCTTGACCAGCAGGTACAGGATCTCATCGCCATCGAAAAGCCGCCCGCTGGCGTCCACCATCTGCAGCCGGTCGGCGTCCCCGTCCAGGGCCACGCCATAGTCCGCCCGGTGCGCCTTGACCGCCTCCACCAGCGCGCGCGGATGGGTGGCGCCACACTCGCGGTTGATGTTGAGGCCATCGGGCGCGCAGCCAATGGCAATCACCTCCGCCCCCAGCTCATGGAACACCTTGGGCGCCACCTGGTAGGCGGCCCCATTGGCGCCATCGACCACGATGCGCAGGCCGCGCAAGGAAAGCCGGTTCGGAAAGGTGCTCTTGCAGAACTCGATGTAGCGCCCGGTGGCGTCGTCCAGGCGGCGCGAACGCCCCAACTGCACCGACTCCACCCACTGCGGGGGCTGCTCCAGCATGGCTTCCACATCCAGCTCCCAGGCATCGGGCAGCTTGGCGCCCTGGGCGCTGAAGAACTTGATGCCGTTGTCGGCAAACGGGTTGTGGCTGGCGCTGATGACCACGCCCAGCGAAGCGCGCTGGGCGCGCGTGAGGTAGGCCACCGCCGGGGTAGGAATAGGCCCGAGCAGCACCACGTCCACCCCGGCCGAGTTGAAGCCGCTCTCCAGGGCCGATTCGAGCATGTAGCCCGAAATCCGCGTGTCCTTGCCGATCAATACAGTGGGCTTTTCTTCGCTGCGACGCAGCACCCGCCCTACGGCGTGGGCCAGGCGCAGCACGAAGTCGGCCGTGATGGGCGCCGCCCCCACGGTGCCGCGGATGCCGTCGGTGCCAAAGTATTTGCGTGACATGGGTTCTCTTTCCTTCCTTGTTGTGTAGCCAGATGAATGGGGCCTCAGGCAGCAGCACCGTTTTCACGCATGGCGCCCCAGACCTTGAGCGCCTGCACGGTTTCCTTCACGTCGTGCACGCGCACCACGCGCGCCCCATGCTCCACCGCCAGCACGGCCGCCGCCACGCTGGGCACCATGCGGTCCTGGGGCAGCAAGGCCGCCGCCTGCGACAGCGAGGTCTGCGTCACCGCCGCCAGTGAGGACTTGCGCGACCAGCCCGCCAGCACCGGCACCCCCAGGGCCGCCAGTTCGCCCTGGCGCGCGAGCAGGCGGAAGTTCTGCGCCACGGTTTTGCCGAAACCGATCCCGGGGTCGGCCGTAATACGGTTCAAATCCACCCCTAGCCCGCGTAAATATTCGATTCTCTGCTTCAAAAATGATAGCACCTGGGAGACCGCATCGCCCTCCATGGGGGCTTGCTGCATGGTCTGGGGCTCGCGGTGCATGTGCATCAGGCACACACCGCAAGACGGATGGGCAGCCACCACCTGCGCGCCGTCCAGCCCATCGTCGCCACGCCAGCGCAAGGCCCAGACGTCATTGATGATGTCCGCGCCCAGCTCCAGCGCCGCCTGCATGACGGCGGGCTTGTAGCTGTCCACGCTCACCGGCACACCCAGCGTCAGGGCGTGGCGCAGCACCGGCAGCACGCGCGCCAGTTCCTCTTGCAGCGGCACCGGGGGCGCGCCCGGCCGGGTGGACTCGCCGCCAATGTCCAGGATGCCCGCCCCATCGGCCAGCAGTTGTTCGCAGTGCGCCATGGCCCGGCGCGCATCCTGGTACTGGCCACCGTCCGAAAACGAATCGGGCGTGACGTTGACGATGCCCATCACCACGGGGGCACGCAGGTCGATGGGGTATCGGGTGGTTTGCCAGTGCATGGGCCAGAAACGGAGCCCGCAGGCTCCGTTTCGAGAGGATTTGCAGCGCCAGTGTGAACCGTTGCTCAGGCGGCGGTCGGGGCGGCCGGGCTGGCGCTCATGTTGGCACCACCGCTGCCCGAATGGGGGGTGCGGGGGGAGCCGTCCTTCGGGGGGCGCGGCTCGTGCCCAGCCATGATGTCGTCCAGCTGGTCGCCATCGATGGTCTCCCACTCCAACAGCGCCTTGGCCATGGCGTGCATCTTGTCGCTGTGCTCTTCAATCAGGCGCCGTGCCAGGCCATACTGCTCGTCGATGATGCGGCGCACCTCGGCATCCACCTTCTGCATGGTCTGCTCGCTCATGTGCGTGGTCTTGGTCACCGAGCGGCCCAGGAACACCTCGCCCTCGTTTTCGGCATAGACCATGGGGCCCAGGGCCTCGGTCATGCCGTAGCGCATCACCATGTCGCGCGCGATCTGGGTAGCACGCTCGAAGTCGTTGGACGCCCCGGTGGTCATCTGGTTCATGAACACTTCTTCGGCAATGCGCCCGCCAAACAGCATGGCGATCTGGTTGAGCATGTACTCCTTGTCGTAGGAGTAGCGGTCCTTCTCGGGCAGGCTCATGGTCACACCCAATGCGCGCCCGCGCGGAATGATGGTGACCTTGTGCACCGGATCGCACTTGGGCAGGATCTTGCCGATCAGGGCATGCCCGGCTTCGTGGTAGGCGGTGTTGCGCCGCTCCTCTTCGGGCATGAGCATGCTCTTGCGCTCCGGGCCCATGATGATCTTGTCCTTGGCCTTTTCGAAGTCCTGCATCTCCACCACACGGCCATTGCGCCGCGCCGCCATCAGGGCCGCCTCGTTGCACAGGTTGGCCAGATCGGCGCCGCTCATGCCCGGGGTGCCCCGCGCAATGATGCTGGGGCTCACGTCCTGCCCGACCGGAATCTTGCGCATGTGCACGTTCAGGATCTGCTCGCGGCCCCGGATGTCGGGCAGGGTCACGTACACCTGGCGGTCAAAACGCCCCGGGCGCAGCAGGGCGGCGTCCAGGATGTCAGGGCGGTTGGTGGCGGCCACCACGATCACGCCCAGGTTGGTCTCGAAACCGTCCATCTCCACCAGCATCTGGTTCAGGGTCTGCTCGCGCTCGTCATTGCCGCCGCCCAGGCCGGCGCCGCGCTGGCGCCCCACGGCGTCGATTTCGTCGATGAAAATGATGCAGGGCGCGTTCTTCTTGGCGTTTTCGAACATGTCGCGCACGCGGCTGGCGCCCACGCCGACGAACATTTCCACAAAGTCGGAACCCGAGATGCTGAAGAAAGGCACCTTGGCCTCGCCCGCGATGCTCTTGGCCAGCAGGGTCTTGCCGGTGCCCGGGGGGCCCACCAGCAGCAAGCCGCGCGGAATGCGCCCGCCAAGCTTCTGGAACTTACTGGGGTCCTTGAGGAAGTCCACCACCTCCTTGACCTCTTCCTTGGCCTCGTCACAGCCCGCCACGTCGGCAAAGGTCACCGGGTTGGCGCTTTCGTCCAGCAAACGCGCCTTGCTCTTGCCAAAGCTGAAGGCACCGCCCTTGCCGCCGCCCTGCATCTGGCGCATGAAGTAGACCCAGACGCCGATCAGCAGCAGCATCGGGCCCCAGCTCACCAGCAGGGTCATGAGCAGGGAGCCTTCCTCGCGCGGCTTGACGTCGAACTTGACGCCGTTGTTGATGAGGTCGCCCACCAGGCCCCGGTCGAGGTAGGTGGCATTGGTGCGCACCTTGCGGTCGTCGGTGGTGATGGCCACGATTTCGGTGCCGCCGCTGCCCTCCTGGATCACGGCGCTCTTGATGCGCTTGGCACGCACCTCGTCCAGGAAGTCGGAATAGGCCATGGTGCCCGAGCTGGTGTGGCCCTGCGGGTCAAACTGCTTGAAGACCGTGAACAGCACCAGCGCCACGACCAGCCATACCGCCACTTTGGAAAACCACTGATTGTTCAAGACACACTCCAAGTCAGGGCGCGATGCTGCGCGCACCACGCGAATATGGGCTGCATTTTAGGCGTTTCAAGCCGCCAGCCTTGACAAATTAAGCCCTCAGCCATAGGCAAAAAAGGGCTTCAGCGCGGCGTTTGGAGGCCGAAACCGACCAGAAAGGTCTCGGACGAGCGGTCGCGCGAGGCCTTGGGCTTGTGCGGCTTGACCTGCGCAAAGGCGTTCTTGAAGTACTGCAGCACGGTGTTGTAGCCCGGCCCATGGAACACCTTGGCCACCAGGACGCCCTGAGGCTTGAGGTGCTCTTGCGCGAAGCCCACCGCCAGCTCGATCAGGTGCTCCATGCGCGCGGCGTCGGTACCGGCAATGCCCGACAGGTTGGGCGCCATGTCCGACACCACCACGTCCACCACCCGGCCCTGCAAGGCGCCCTCCAGTTCGGCCAGCACCGCGTCTTCGCGGAAGTCGCCCTGGATGAAATGCACCCCGTCGATGGGCTCCATGGGCAGCAGGTCCAGGCCGATGATGGCCCCTTGCAACGCACCGGACGCCGCGCCCTGGGGCGCCAGGCGCCGGCGCACGTACTGGCTCCAGGCGCCGGGCGCACAGCCCAGATCCACCACCACATCGCCGGGGTGGATCAGGCCAAAGGTCTCGTCCAGTTCCTTGAGCTTGTAGGCCGCGCGGGCGCGGTAGCCGTCCTTTTGCGCCTGTTTGACGTAAGGATCGTTGACGTGGTCGTTGAGCCAGGCCTTGTTGACCTTCTTGCTGCTGGTCTTGATTTTCATTGGGGGGATAATACCGGCATGCCTTCAATACAACTCACACCCGCCCAGCGCAAGGAATTCCGTGCTCAGGCGCACCACCTCGACCCGGTGGTCATGATCGGCGCCGATGGCCTGACCCCCGCAGTGCAGAAAGAAACCGACACTGCCCTCAGGGCCCACGGGCTCATCAAGGTGCGCGTCCTTGGCGATGACCGCGCCGCGCGCGAAGCGCTGTTCCAGCGCCTGGCAGACGAACTCGACGCCGCCCCGATCCAACACATCGGCAAGCTGCTGGTGCTGTGGCGCCCTCAGCCTGCCAAGGAAAAGAAGCCCGACGAAGACCGCAAACCCGGTCCGCGCGACGTGCGCGTGCTCAAGTTCTCCAAGACCCCCGGGCAGCGCCCCGAGATGAAGACCCTGCGCGTGCTGGGCAACCAGCGCCTGACCCAGGGCGGCAACATCAAACGCGCCAAGAAGCGCTCCAATGCCCCGAGCGTGAAAAAACGCGCCGCCGACTGAACGCCGCCTGCCGCACCAGTGACAAGGCCGCCCATGGGCGGCCTTGTTTTTTGCATGTGCAGGCAGCGCCCTCAGACGTAGGACACCGCCACGATCTCGTAGCTGCGCACGCCGCCAGGGGCCTGCACCTCGGCCATATCGCCTTCAAACTTGCCGATCAGGGCCCGCGCGATGGGGCTGGAAATGTTGAGCAGGCCATGTTTGATATCGGCCTCGTCCTCGCCCACGATCTGGTACTTCACGCGCTCGCCGGTCTCCTCGTCCTCCAGCTCCACCGTGGCGCCAAACACCACGCGCCCCTCGGCCTTGAGGCTGCTGGGGTCGATCACCTGGGCGATGGAGAGCTTGCCTTCCACTTCCTGGATGCGCCCTTCGACAAAGGCCTGGCGGTCCTTGGCGGCGTCGTAGTCGGCGTTTTCGCTCAGGTCGCCCTGGGCACGGGCTTCGGCAATGGCCTGGATGACATTGGGGCGATCCACCGTCTTGAGGCGGTGCAATTCCGCCTTGAGCATTTCGGCGCCGCGCTTGGTGATGGGAAAGGTAGCCACAACAAACTCCGTAGGTGATTTCTCGCGATGACAAAAGCAAACCGCCGGGCGCTGACGCACACGGCGGTATGGGGGCGGATTATGCCGCGTTTTGGCCCCTGCGGGCCACGGGAAAATCCCGTGGCGTGGGCCTCAGTCGCGTGCCAGCTGTGCGTGCATTTCCTGCACCGAGATCACCTCCAGGTGGTCCAGGTACTTCATGCCTTCCACGGCGGCTTCGGCACCGGCAATGGTGGTGTAGGTGGTCACGCGCGCGGCCAGGGCCGAGGTGCGGATGGCCCGCGAATCGGCAATGGCGTTGCGCCGCTCCTCCACGGTGTTGATCACCAGGGCGATCTCGTCGTTCTTGAGCATGTCCACGATGTGCGGGCGCCCTTCGGTCACCTTGTGCACCACGCCGCAGGGGATGCCCGCTGCCGCAATGGTCGCCGCCGTGCCCTTGGTGGCCACGACCTCGAAGCCCAGCTCCACCAGGCCCCGGGCCACGCCCACGGCGCGCTCCTTGTCGCTTTGCTTGACCGACAGGAAGGCACGCCCACCGCGCGGGATCTTGGCCCCGGCGCCGATCTGGCTCTTGATGAAAGCCTCGCCAAAGCTCTTGCCCACGCCCATCACCTCGCCGGTGGACTTCATCTCCGGGCCCAGGATGGTGTCCACGCCGGGGAACTTGACGAAGGGGAACACCGCTTCCTTCACGCTGTAGTAGGGCGGTGTGACTTCCTGCGTCACGCCCTGCTGCGCCAGACTCTGCCCGGCCATGCAGCGCGCGGCCACCTTGGCCAGCTGGATGCCGGTGGCCTTGGACACATAGGGCACGGTGCGGCTGGCGCGCGGGTTCACTTCCAGCACGTAGATCACGTCCTTGCCCTCGATCTGCTGGATGGCGAACTGCACGTTCATCAGGCCCACCACGTTCAGGGCCGCGGCCATGGCCGCGCTCTGGCGTTTGAGCTCGACCACGGTGGCGCTGCTCAGGCTGTAGGGCGGCAGCGAGCAGGCCGAGTCGCCGCTGTGCACCCCGGCTTGCTCGATGTGCTCCATCACGCCGCCGATCAGGGTGGCGCCGGTGGCATCGCGGATGCAGTCCACGTCGCACTCGATGGCGTCGTTCAGGAAGCGGTCCAGCAGCACGGGGGAGTCATTGCTGACCTTGACAGCCTCGCGCATGTAGCGCTCCAGGTCGCGCTGCTCGTGCACGATTTCCATGGCGCGGCCCCCCAGCACGTAGCTGGGGCGCACCACCAGGGGGTAGCCCAGGGCGGCGGCCTTTTCCAGGGCTTCGGCTTCGGTACGGGCGGTGGCATTGGGCGGCTGGCGCAGGCCCAGCTCGTGCAGCAGCTTTTGGAAGCGCTCACGGTCCTCGGCGGCGTCGATCATGTCGGGGCTGGTGCCAATGATGGGCACGCCGTTCGCCTCCAGGCCCAGGGCCAGCTTCAGCGGCGTCTGGCCGCCGTACTGCACGATCACGCCCACCGGCTTTTCCTTGTCCACGATTTCCAGCACGTCTTCGAGCGTCAGGGGCTCGAAATACAGGCGGTCGGAGGTGTCGTAGTCGGTGGAGACGGTCTCGGGGTTGCAGTTGACCATGATGGTCTCGTACCCATCCTCGCGCATGGCCAGCGCGGCGTGCACGCAGCAGTAGTCGAACTCGATGCCTTGGCCGATGCGGTTGGGGCCGCCGCCGAGCACCATGATCTTCTTCTTGTCCGTGGGTTGGGCTTCGCACTCGGCGCCATCGGCCTCGTAGGTGGAGTACAGGTAGGCGGTGTTGGTGGCGAACTCGGCCGCGCAGGTGTCCACGCGCTTGAACACCGGGCGCACATTCAAGGCGCGGCGCTTTTCACGCACGGCCTTTTCGGTGGTCTTGAACTGCTTGGCCAGGCGGCGGTCCGAGAAGCCTTTTTGCTTCAGGCTGCGCAGCGTGGCGGCGTCGATCTTGTCCAGCGTGCTGCCGCTGGCGGGCTGGGGCAGGCGCTCGATTTCCAGCTCGATCTTGACGATCTGCTCGATCTGCACCAGGAACCAGCGGTCAATCCGGGTCAGCTCATGCACCTCTTCGACCGTCATGCCCTGGGCAAAGGCGTCACCCACGTACCAGATGCGCTCGGGGCCGGGCTCGCCCAGCTCCTTTTCCAGCACTTCGCGGTCCTGGGTTTTCTCGTTCATGCCGTCCACGCCCACTTCCAGGCCGCGCAGGGCTTTCTGGAACGATTCCTGGAAGGTACGGCCCATGGCCATGACCTCGCCCACGCTCTTCATCTGCGTGGTCAGGCGGCTGTCGGCGGCCGGGAACTTCTCAAAGGCAAAACGCGGGATCTTGGTCACCACGTAGTCGATGCTGGGCTCGAAACTGGCGGGCGTGGCGCCGCCGGTAATGTCGTTCTTCAGCTCGTCAAGCGTGAAGCCCACGGCCAGCTTGGCCGCCACCTTGGCGATGGGAAAGCCCGTGGCCTTGGACGCCAGGGCCGACGAACGGCTCACGCGCGGGTTCATCTCGATGACGATCATGCGCCCGTCTTCGGGGTTGATGGAGAACTGCACGTTCGAGCCCCCCGTGTCCACCCCGATCTCACGCAGCACCGCCAGGGAGGCGTTGCGCAGGATCTGGTATTCCTTGTCGGTCAGGGTCTGGGCCGGCGCCACGGTGATGGAGTCGCCGGTGTGCACACCCATGGGGTCCAGGTTCTCGATCGAGCAGACGATGATGCAGTTGTCGGCCTTGTCGCGCACCACCTCCATCTCGTACTCTTTCCAGCCCACGAGCGACTCTTCGATCAGCAGCTCGTTGGTCGGCGAGGCTTCCAGGCCGCGCTTGCAGATGGTTTCGAACTCTTCGGCGTTGTAGGCAATGCCGCCCCCCGTGCCGCCCAGGGTGAAGCTGGGGCGGATCACGGTGGGGAAGCCCACGCGCTTGTGCACCTCCCAGGCCTCCTGCATGCTGTGGGCGATGCCGGAGCGCGCCGAACCCAGACCGATCTTGGTCATGGCGTCCTTGAACTTGAGGCGGTCCTCGGCCTTGTCGATGGCCTCGGGCTTGGCGCCGATCAGCTCGATCGGCTTGCCCGTGGTGGCGCCGGTGTACTTGTCCAGCACCCCGTGGTGCCAGAGGTCCAGGGCGCAGTTGAGCGCCGTTTGCCCGCCCATGGTGGGCAGGATGGCGTCCGGGCGCTCCTTGGCGATGATTCTCTCCACCGTCTGCCAGTTGATGGGCTCGATGTAGGTCACGTCCGCCGTGGCCGGGTCGGTCATGATCGTGGCCGGGTTGGAGTTGATCAGGATGACCTTGTAGCCCTCTTCGCGCAGCGCCTTGCAGGCCTGCACGCCCGAGTAGTCGAACTCGCAGGCCTGGCCGATGACGATCGGGCCGGCGCCGATGATGAGGATGGACTGGATGTCAATACGTTTTGGCATTACTTGTTCTCTTTTCCAACAGCTCACGTCTCTTTTTCAGCAACACAAGCATTTTCTTTTGATACTTGGCTGCGGTTGATCTCGACGACAACACAACCACAGTCACATACAGACCCAACCCTCCGATATAGCCAACCAGTCCAACGAACTCCTGACTAACGCTGGGATCTATTGCCGCCACTGACATCAACGCAATTAGCAGCCCAAGGTAACACAACCCTACTACTACCGCACGAGCCATTCGTGTAGTCGAATAAAAAGGTGACCGTGTTCTTCGAAGAAGGGCAATTTGGCGCCTGACTCGTAGCAATTCACGCTTTTCTTTAGCAAGTGCGCGATTTCTCCACCATCTTGCGACCAAGATTTTTGGATCAAAAAACCAAGGAAGCACCGCTACAACAAGACTAAGTAGTCCAATAAGATGATTAAGTAACTCCACCTTCGTCATCCTTTTTCCATCAAGCTGATGAAACGGTCGAACAGGGTGCCGATGTCCTGCGGCCCGGGCGAGGCTTCCGGGTGGCCCTGGAAGCAGAAGGCGGGCCTGTCGGTGCGCTCCAGCCCTTGCAGGGTGCCGTCGAACAGGCTCACATGGGTGGCACGCAGGTTGGCGGGCAGCGTCTTTTCATCCACCGCAAAGCCGTGGTTCTGGCTCGTGATGCTTACCCGGCCACTGTCGAGGTCTTTGACGGGATGGTTGGCGCCGTGGTGGCCGAACTTCATCTTGAAGGTCCTGGCACCGCTGGCCAGGGCCATGATCTGGTGCCCCAGGCAGATGCCGAAGATGGGAATCCCGGTGTCGATCAATTGCTTGGCGGCAGCAATCGCGTAGTCGCAAGGCTCTGGATCGCCGGGGCCGTTGGAGAGAAACACGCCGTCGGGCTGGTGTTTCAGCACTTCAGCCGCCGAAGTTTGCGCGGGCACCACGGTGACCTTGCAGCCGCGCTGGGCCAACATGCGCAGGATGTTCTTCTTCACGCCAAAGTCGTATGCGACCACATGGAAGCGCGGCGCGCTCTGCTCGCCATAGCCCTGCCCCAGCGCCCATTCGGCCTGGGTCCAGGCGAAGGGCTCGCGGGTGCTGACCACCTTGGCCAGGTCCAGCCCCGCCATGTTCGGTGCTGCCTTGGCCAGGGCAATGGCCTTGTCCACCGCTGCGGCAGTGACGTGCTCGCCCGCGCCCAGGGCCAGGATGCAGCCGTTTTGCGCCCCCTGGGTGCGCAGTTGGCGCGTGAGCTGGCGCGTGTCGATGTGGGCGACGGCGACCGTGCCTTGTGCCACCAGGTAGTCCGAGAGCGTCTGTTGGCTGCGGAAGTTGGAGGCCAGCAGCGGCAGGTCTTTGATGATCAGACCGGCGGCGTGCACCTTGTCGGCCTCCACGTCTTCGGCGTTGATGCCGTAATTGCCGATGTGGGGGTAGGTCAGCGTGACGATCTGCTGGCAGTAGCTGGGATCCGTGAGGATTTCCTGGTAGCCGGTCATGGAGGTGTTGAACACCACCTCTCCGACGGTGGAGCCGGTAGCCCCGATGGAAGTGCCAATATAGACCGTGCCGTCTGCGAGCGCCAGGATGGCGGGTGGGGTGTTTCCCTTGAGAGACAAAAGCACTGGGTTCTCCGTATGGTTGCGGTTTCACCCAAACGCGCCCGGGCATGCCTCGGCGCTAGCGGCTTGTAGGGAAATGGGGCGGGGGCGCTTGGGGGGAATGGCTTCTTGTAGAAAAGCCTCCCATTATAGCCGTGCCTAGTGCAAACCCTGAGGCCGGGCTCAGGAATTCAGGGCCGTGTCAGGCGCCGCGTGCTGCGCGGGCCGCCCCGCTCACACTGCTGGCGTGCAGGCAGATGGCGGCGGCGGCGGCCACGTTAAGCGACTCCTCGCCCCCCGGCTGGCCAATGCGCACGAACTGCCGCGCCTGCGCCAGCACCGCCGCCCCCACCCCCTGCCCTTCGTGGCCCATGGCCCAGGCACAGGGCCAGGGCAGCGCCAGGGACTCGATCAGCTCCCCATGGTGCGAACTGGTGGCCAGCAGCGGCACCTGCAAGGCCCGCAGGTCCGCCGCCTCCAGCCCCTCGCACAGTGACAGGCCGAAGTGCGCCCCCATGCCCGCGCGCAACACCTTGGGCGACCACAGTGCTGCCGTGCCCTTGAGCGCCAGCACCTGGGTGTAGCCGAACGCCGCCGCGCAGCGCAGCATGGAACCCACGTTGCCGGCGTCCTGCACCCGGTCCAGCACCAGGGTGGGGGCGTGGGGACGCAGCCCGGCCTCAGTTGGCAAGGCGATCACGAAACCCATGCCCGCAGGCGACTCCAGGGCGCTGAGCTGGGCCATCAGGGAATCTGGAATTACTACATTTTTTGTAGCAGCATTCTTATATTCCACGCGGGCCAATGGCCAAAAACTCTCAGAAAAAACGGCCACCTGGGGCTGTACGCCGCGCTGCAGCGCGGCGCCGCACAGGTGCTCGCCCTCGGCCCAGACCCGCCCATTCTTGCGGTAGGCCAGGTTGTCCTGCCCGAGCTTGCGCAGCTCTTTGAGCAGCGGGTTGTCACGGGAGTGGATGTGTTGAACGTTCATGGCGTGGACAAGGCCTGTTCGGCATTGCGCACCGGGGCGAAGCTGCGCCGGTGCAGGGGGCTGGGGCCGTGTTCGCGCAGCGCCTGCAGGTGCAGCGCGGTGCCATAGCCCTTGTGCACGGCAAAGCCATAGGCCGGGTACTGGGCATCGATCTCGTGGCACCAGCGGTCGCGCGTGACCTTGGCCAGGATGGACGCCGCCGAAATGGCCGGTACCAGCGCATCGCCTTGCACCACGGCTTCGGCACGCACCTCCAGCACCGGCAGGCGGTTGCCATCCACCAGCACCTTGGCCGGTTTCAGGCGCAGGCCTTCGACGGCGCGGCGCATGGCCAGCAAGGTGGCCTGCAGGATGTTGAGCTGGTCGATTTCCTCCACGCTGGCCTGGGCCACGCAGCAGCACAAGGCCTTGGCGCGGATCTCGTCGTACAAGGCCTCGCGGCGGCGCTCGCTGAGCTTCTTGGAGTCGGCCAGGCCCGCAATGGGGTTGCGTTCGTCCAGGATCACGGCGGCAGCCACCACCGGGCCAGCCAGCGGGCCGCGCCCGGCTTCGTCCACCCCGGCCAGCAGGCCAGGGCTGTCCCAATCCAGGGCAATCTGGTGGGCGCTATCAGGGGTGCAGAACTTTTTCGATCGCATCGGCGGCCAATTGGGGCGTGTTGCGCAGCAGGCTGTGGTGCAGGTGGGTGAAGCGCTCGCGCACGGCCTGCACCCGGGGGGCACCGGTGCGCAGGTCCTGCAGCCACTGCAACACCCCTTGGGCCAGGGCGTCGGGCGTGGCGGCGTCCTGCAGCAGCTCGGGCACCACAAAGTCGCGGCACAGGATGTTGGGCAGGCCCACCCAGGGCTGCAGGCGCTTGCGGTTCATCAGCATCCAGGACCACCACGCCATGTGGTAAGCGATGACCATGGGGCGCTTGAACAGCGCCGCCTCCAGGGTGGCGGTGCCGCTGGCGATCAGGGTCACGTCACAGGCGGCCAGGGCCGTGTGCGACTGGCCCTGAAGCAACTGCACATGCGCGCTTTGCCCACTGGCGTCCAGCAGGGCTTGCACCTGGGTATGCAGCCCCGGCACCACGGGTACTATGAATTTCGTAGCAGGAAATGCATGACGAATGCGGGCCACGGCCGCAAAAAAACGCGGGCACAGGTGGCGTATCTCGGACTCGCGGCTGCCCGGCAGCACCGCCACCACCGTGTCGTCTGGCTCCAGCCCCAGGGTGCGCCGTACCGCCCCTTGGTCGGGTTCCATCGGAATGTGCGGCGCCAGGGGGTGGCCCACATAAGTGGCGGGCACGCCATGCTCAGCCAAGAGCGCGGGCTCAAAGGGAAAAAGGCACAGCACATGGTCGCAGCTGGCACGCAGCTGGTTCACCCGGTGGGCACGCCAGGCCCAGATCGAGGGGCACACGAAGTGCACCGTCTTCACCCCGCGCGCGCGCAGCCGCTGCTCCAACCCCAAGTTGAAGTCGGGCGCATCCACGCCCACAAACAAGCGCGGCGGCTCGCGCTCCAGGCGCTGGGCCAGTTGCTCGCGGATACCGACGATCTCGCGGTAACGGCGGATCAGCTCCCAACTGAACCCATGCACCGCCAGCTTGTGGTGCGGCCACCAGGCCTCAAAACCCTGCTGCGCCATCTGCGGCCCGCCAATGCCCTGGGCCTGCAGGCCCGGCCAACGCTGGCGCATGCCCTGCAGCAGCAAGCCCGCGAGCAGGTCGCCCGATGCTTCGCCCGCCACCATGGCCACGGGCAGGGTTGGCGGCTGCGCTGCCTGCATGCCCGCGTCTCAGCGCACAATGCCGCGCTGGGCCGACACGCCATCCAGAAAGGACAGCATCATGGCCACATCGGGCGCGGCTTCCGGCTGGGCATTCTTGATCTCCACGATCTGGCGGCAGGCTTGCTCCAGCGTCAGCTCGTCGCGGTAGAGGGCCTTGTGCATGGCCTTGACCCCGGCAATGCGCGCTGGAGAAAACCCGCGCCGACGCAGGCCTTCAAAGTTCATGGAGCGTGCAGCAGCGGGTTGGCCCTGGCACATTACAAAGGGCGGCAGATCGGCAAACAGCAGCGAGCACATGGCCGTCATGCTGTGCGCACCAATGCGCACGAACTGGTGTGCCACCGTGAAGCCGCCCAGAATGGCCCAGTCGCCCACGTGCACGTGCCCGGCCAGTTGCGAGTTGTTGGCAAAGATGGTGTTGTTGCCCACCACGCAGTCGTGCGCCAGGTGCACATAGGCCATGATCCAGTTGTCATCGCCCACGCGCGTGACACCGGCGTCGCCAGGCGAGCCGATGTTGAAGGTGCAGAACTCCCGGATCGTGTTGCGGTCGCCAATGACCAGCTCGCAAGGCTCGCCCTGGTACTTCTTGTCCTGTGGGACCGCACCCAGCGAGTTGAACTGGAAGATGCGGTTGTCGCTGCCGATGGTGGTGTGGCCCTCTATGACGCAATGCGCCCCCACCGTCGTGTTGGCGCCCACGCGCACATGCGGCCCAATCACGCTGTAGGGTCCGACGCTGACCGAGCTGTCGAGTTCGGCGCCGGAATCGATGATGGCGGTGGGATGGATCAGGCCCATGCTTGCTGTACTCCTGCTCTTCAAGCTACGCGGCGCATGGTGCACATGAGTTCGGCCTCGCTGGCCACCTCTTCGCCCACGCGCGCCACGCCCTTGAACTTGAAGATACCCGCCTTCATGCGCTCCAGCGTCACATCCATCACCAGTTGGTCCCCGGGCTCGACCGGGCGCTTGAAGCGCGCACCGTCAATGCCCGCAAAGTAATACACCGTCTTGTCGTCCGGCGTCGTGCCCAGCGTATCAAACGCCAGCAAGGCAGCCACCTGGGCCATGGACTCCAGCTGCAAGACCCCCGGCATCACCGGGCGGTGCGGAAAGTGGCCGGTGAAAAATGGCTCGTTCATGGTCACATTCTTGAGCGCACGAATCGACTTGCCCTTGTCGATGGACAGCACGCGGTCCACCAGCAAGAAGGGGTAGCGGTGCGGCAATTGTTTGAGAATTTGGTGGATGTCCATCATGGTCGTTCCTTTGTCGTCCTTGTTGTAAGGCTGGAGCGCCGCGCCCTGCTACGGGCCCGGCAGCGCCAGCATGTCATTGGCCCGCCTGCTCCAACGCACGCAGGCGCTCGCGCAACTGGTGCAGTTGCTTGAGACTGGCCGCATTTTTTTCCCAACTGGCGTTGTCATCCAGCGGGAACATACCGGTGTACTGGCCCGGCTTGCGAATCGAGCGCGTCACCACCGTGGCGGCCGATATGTGCACGCCATCGGCAATCTGCAAATGGCCCAGCACAATGGCACCGCCGCCCAGGGTGCAGTTGGCGCCGATCACGGCACTGCCCGCCACCCCCACGCAGCCTGCCATGGCGGTATTGCGCCCGACACGCACGTTGTGGCCGATCTGGATCAGGTTGTCGAGCTTGACGCCGTCCTCGATCACCGTGTCCTGCAGGGCACCGCGGTCGATGCAGGTGTTGGCGCCGATCTCCACGTCGTCCCCCACCAGCACCGCGCCCAGTTGCTCGATCTTGACCCACAGCGCGCCGTCCTGCGCGAAACCAAAACCATCGGCCCCGATCACCACGCCGGAGTGCAGCAGGCAACGCTGCCCAATGCGGCAATCCTCCCCCACCGTCACGCGCGACCGCAGCACGGTGTCGGCCCCGATCACCGCCCCACGCTCCACCACGCACAAGGCGCCGATGCGGGCACTGGGGTGCACCTGGGCCTGTGGGTCCACCACGGCGCTGGGGTGGATGCGCGGCCCCCCGTCGCCATCGCGCTGCAGGCGCCGCCACCACTGGGTCAGACGGGCAAAGTAGAGATAGGGCTGCTCACTGACGATGCAGGCACCGCGCGCGCGCGCCACCTCGCGCATCGCGGGCGCGACGATCACACAAGCGGCCGCCGAAGCGGCCAGTTGCGACTGGTATTTGGGATGGCTCAGAAAGCTCAGCGCAGCGGCGTCCGCCGATTCCAGCGGGGCCAGCCGGGTCACGGCGGTTTCAGGGGCGCCGCACAGCTCCCCCCCCAATTCCGCCACGATCTGCGCGAGCGTGAGCGAGACAGCGCGCACGCCCGTCCGCCTTACTTCAAACCGTTCAAGACCTTGAGCACCTTGTCGGTGATGTCATGGCGGCCGTTGTTGTAGGCCACCCCGTCCTGCAGAATCATGTCGTACTTCTCGGCTTCGGCCACCTGCTTGACGGCGCGGTTGGCCTTGTCCAGCACCTGTTGCAATTCTTCATTGCGGCGGCTGTTGAGGTCTTCCTGGAACTCGCGCTGTTTGCGCTGGAAGTCGCGGTTCATTTCCGCGAACTCACGCTGGCGTGCCGCACGTTGCGACTCGGACAAGGTGGGGGCTTCGCGCTCGAAACGCTCGTTGAAACTCTTGATCGAGGTTTGCAGATCGGCCAGTTCCTTCTGGCGTTTGGAAAACTCCTGTTCGAGTTTGCCCTGCGCCGCCTTGGCCGGAGTGGACTCCTGCGTGATGCGCTGGGTGTTGATGAACCCGATCTTGGATTCCTGCGCTTGCGCCAGCGCAGCCCAAGCCATCAGCATCCCCACCAGCCACTGGGTTGTACGTGTTTTCATCATTAGAAGGTCGTCCCGATCTGAAATTGCAGGTATTGGATTTTATCGCCCTCAAACTGGCGTACCGGGCGCGCAAACGCCAGGCGCAGCGGCCCCACCGGAGACACCCAACTGATGCCCACCCCGACCGAGCTGCGCATGTCGGCAAAGACGATGCCCTCGTCCGGGCCATAGATGCCCCCCACGTCCCAGAAGCCAAACCAGCGCAAGGTACGGTCATTGCCGCCACCAGGCAGGGGCGAGAGAAGTTCCGCATTGAGGGTCAATTTCTTCGATCCCCCGGTCGCCGTCAGGCCATTGGCGCGCTGGGTTCCCGTGGTCAGGCTGCCCTGCTCAAAGCCGCGCACCGACCCCAGGCCGCCGGAGTAATAGTTTTTGAACACCGGGTACGAGGCCCCCGTGTTGCTGCGCCCCGCAGACAGCTCGGCATTGAACGCCGCCGTGGTCTTGCGCGACACCGGATAGAAGTGCTGGTACTGGGTGGTGTAGCGCAGATAGCGCAAGTCCCCGCCCACACTCCACTCCCAGTTGGTGCGCAGCACATTGCCGGTGCTGGGCACCAGGGCACTGTCGCGGGTGTCCCGCGCCCAGCCCAAGGTCAGGGGCAGGGAATAGGCCGTCTGGCCAAACTCGCTGATGAAGCTGGAATACACGTCAGGCAGGTAAGTGCCGGTATAGATCGTGGTGCGGTCCGCTCCCGCCCCCAGGTAAATGGTGTCCGACTCGGCAATCGGAATACCGAAACGGATCCCCACCCCGGTCGTTTCCACCGAGTAGCTGTCGACATCGGTGTAGGGCTTGGAGGTGCGCTGGTAGAGGTCAAAACTGCGCGACACCCCATCCTCGGTGAAATACGGGTTGGTGGTGCTGACCACCAGGGTGCGGTTGTACTTGCTGGTATTCACTTCCAGGCCCAGGGAGTTGCCCGACCCGAAGGCGTTGTCCTCCTTGAAGCCGAAGGTCACGCCAAAGCCCTCGCCACTGGAGAGCCCCGCGCCCAGGCTGATGCTCCCGGTGGGTTTCTCCGCCACCGTGATGGTCAGGTCCACCTGGTCCGGCACCCCCGGCACCTCCTGGGTCTCCAGCGACACCTCCTTGAACACACCCAGCCGGTCCACCCGGTTGCGCGACTGGCGGATCTTCTCGCCGTCGTACCAGGCCGCTTCCATCTGGCGGAACTCCCGGCGGATCACCTCGTCGCGCGTGCGGTCGTTGCCCGCCACGTTGATGCGGCGCACATACACGCGGCGGGAAGGATCGGCCTGCAGCGTCAACTCCACCCGGTTCGTGGCGCGGTCAATGGTCGGGACCGCCTCCACCCGCGCAAAGGCATAGCCGAAATTGCCAAAATGGTCCGTGAAAGCCTTGGTGGTCTGCGCCACGGTATCGGCGTTGTAGGCGCCGCCCGCCTGCACCTTCACCAGCGCGCGGAATTCGTCTTCCTTGCCCAGGTAGTTGCCCGCCAGCTTCACCCGGGACACCGTGAAACGCTCCCCTTCGCTGACGTTGATGGTGATGGCGATGTCCTTCTTGTCGGGCGAGATGGCCACCTGCGTGGAAGTCACCTTGAACTCCAGATAACCCCGCGCCAGATAATAGGCCCGCAGGGTTTCCAGATCGGCATTGAGCTTGGCGCGTGAATAGCGGTTCGACTTGGTGTACCAGCTCAGCCACGTCCCCTCGTCCTGGTCGAACAGGCCCTTCAGGGTGGACTCGGGAAAACTCTGGTTGCCGACGATGCGGATTTCCTGGATACGGGCGCTGTCCCCCTCCACCACCGAAAAGCTGAGGTTGACACGGTTGCGCTCTATCGGGGTCACCGTGGTCACCACCTCGGCCGCGTACATGCTGCGGTTGACGTACTGGCGCTTGAGCTCCTGCTCCGCCCGGTCCACCAAGGCCTTGTCGTAAGGCCGCCCGTCCGTCAGGCCGATGTCGCGCAGGGCCTTCTTGAGCACGTCCTTGTCGAACTCCTTGGTGCCGGTGAACTCCACGTCGGCGATGGTGGGGCGCTCCTCCACCACCACGATCAGCACGTCATCCTTGACGTCGATACGGACGTCCTTGAACAGGCCCAGGGCAAACAGCGCACGGATCGAGGCCGAGGCCTTCTCGTCGGTGTAGGAGTCGCCCACCTTCACCGGAATGGACGCGAACACCGTCCCCGGCTCGACGCGCTGCAATCCCTCCACCCGAATGTCCTTGACGGCGAAGGGCTCCACGGCCCAGGCCAGCCCCCCGGAACAAAGCAGCACACAGGCCCCTACCAGCGCGCGCAGCGACAGTTTTTTGGATTGCATAGAACTCATGTAGTGAAAGGCGGGAATCAACCCACGCCCGTTGTCAACCGGGCCACGTCATTCCACAAAGCCACGCCCATCAGGGCCAGCAATGCGGCCACACCCGCCTTTTGCAGATAATCGAGAACGGTCGCACTGGGCTCGCGCCCGGTGACCGCCTCCCAAAGATAATACATCAGGTGCCCACCATCGAGCACCGGCACCGGCAGCAGATTGAGCACCCCCAGGCTCACGCTCATGAGTGCCAGAAACAGCACAAAAGCCTGCCCCCCGGCAGCGGCCGAGCGCCCCGCGTAATCGGCGATCGACACCGGGCCGCTGACCTGCTTCCACGATGCCTCGCCCACCAGCATGCGCCCCATGGTCTTGAGCGTCAGCAAGGCCACCTCCCAGGTCCGCTGCCCCCCCAGAACCAATGCGTCCCACGGGTCATGGCGCACCAGTACCGTCGCCACGGGAGAACCCACCACCGCCCCAATGCGCCCCACCATCTGCGCCCCCTGCGCCTCCTGGCGTGGCACCACGTCCAGCTCCCGTTGTGCACCAGCGCGGACAAAGGTCCAGCGCAAGGTCGGCACCGGGCTACGCTGCCCGGCGTCACGGATGCGCTGGCGCAGCCCGGCGGCATCCTCCACCGGCACGCCGTCCACGGCCAGCACGCGGTCGCCCTCGCGCAAACCCGCGCGCTCGGCCACATCGCCCGCGACCAGCGGGCCCAGCACAGCCTGCGACCAGGGGCTCGTCAGGCCCAACCGCTGCAGCATTTCCGGCCCCAGCTCCCCCGGGGGCAAGGAGGAAGTGGACAACTGCAACTGCACCACCTGGGCGCCACGGCGGACCTGCAAAGCCAGATCGCGCCCGTCCATCACGGCACGGATCGCCCACCAGCGCAGGGACTCGAAAGACTCCAGCGCCTGCCACTCCTCCCCCTGGTAGGCCGCAGCCACCACCTCGTCGGCGCTGCGCAGCCCCGCCGCAGCCGCCAGACTGGAGGGAGCCGGCCCCGACAGCACGGGTTTGGCCTGGGTCGTCCCTGCCACGTACACCAGCGCGTACAACAACACCGCCAGGGCCAGATTGGCCAGCGGCCCGGCTGCCACGATCCAGGCCCGCCGCCACAGGACCTGGCGGTTGAAAGCCTGGTCCAACTGCTCCAACGGCACCGGCGCCTCGCGTTCGTCGAGCATGCGCACATAGCCCCCCAGGGGCAAGGCGCCCAGCGCGAACTCCACGCCGGTGCGCGCCGAAACCCGCGACCACACGGTCGGCCCCATGCCAATGGAAAACCGCAGCACCTTCACGCCGCACCAGCGCGCCGCCGCATAGTGCCCCCACTCATGCACCGCGATGAGCACCCCCAGCGCGAACACAAAGGCCAGCACGGTGGTCATCACTGGCACCCTCAGTGGCGCAGGGCCAGCACCTGCTGGCTTGCCTGGGCACGCGCTTGCCCATCGAGCTGCAGCAAGTCGTCCAGGCAGGAAACTGCCGGAGGCAGAACCCGCGCCAGGGTCTGCTCGTTGACCTGGTGGATCTGGTCAAAGCGGATGCGCCGCTCCAGAAAGGCCTCCACCGCCACTTCGTTGGCGGCATTGAGCACCGCCGTGGTCCCCGACGGGGCCTCCAGACTGTGCCAGGCCAGCGCCAACCCCGGAAAACGCCGCCGCGCCAGCTCTGTGTGCACGCTCTCGAAGGTCATGGCCGCGATGCTGGAAAAATCCAGCGCACTGGCGCCCGACGCTATGCGCTGCGGCCAGGACAGGCCATAGGCAATGGGCACCCGCATATCGGTCGTACCCAGCTGCGCCACGATGGAATGGTCCACGAACTGGACCATCGAATGGATGATGCTTTGCGGATGGATCACCACCTCGATGCGCCGGGCAGGCAGGCCAAAGAGGTAGCGCGCCTCGATCACTTCCAGCGCCTTGTTCATCATGGTGGCCGAATCGACCGTGATCTTGCGCCCCATGACCCAATTCGGATGGGTGCAGGCCTGCTCCGGCGTGACCTGCGCAAGCTGGCGCGGATCCCAGGTGCGAAATGGCCCGCCCGACGCGGTCAGGATGATCTTGTCGACGCAATCGGACCAGGTAGCGGGATCCTGGGGCAGGGACTGGAACACGGCAGAGTGCTCGCTGTCGATGGGCAGCAGGGTACAGCCCCCCTCGCGCACCGCCTGCATGAACAGGTCCGCACCGACGACGAGCGCCTCCTTGTTGGCCAGCAGCAGCCTTTTGCCCGCACCTGCCGCCGCCCAGCATGCGGGCAAACCGGCGGCCCCCACGATGGCGGCCATGACCACGTCCACCTCCTCGTGCCCGGCCACATCGACCAAGGCCGCGCTTCCGGCCAGCACCTGGGTCGGCAGGCCCTGCTGGCGCAAGCCCTGCTCCAGCACTTTCGCCTGAACCGGGTCCACCATCACGGCAAAGCGCGGCCGGTGGCGCAGGCACTGCTGCAGCATCAGGTCCGCCCGGGTGGAGGCGGTCAGGGCAAAGACTTCGTAACGCGCAGGGTGTCGTTCCACCACATCGAGCGTATTGCAACCAATGGAGCCGGTGGAGCCCAGCACCACCAGCCGCGTGCGCGCACCGTCCCTGCTCATGCCACCATCCCCACCGCCAGGGGCAATACCGGCAGCAATGCGTCCACACGGTCCAGCACGCCGCCATGCCCGGGCAGCAAACCACTGCTGTCCTTGACGGCGGCAGCGCGTTTGATCAGGCTCTCCACCAGGTCCCCCACCACACTCATCACGACCAGCAGCGCAAGGCCCGGCCCCAGATAGACCCAGCCCTGGTCCGCCAAGCGCGTGTACAGGCTGGCGCCGTCCACAGGCAAGCGCTGGTCGAACACCTGCCAGCCCCAGGCCAGCAGGCCGACGCACACGGCGCCCCCCAAAGCCCCTTCCCAGGTCTTGCCCGGGCTGATGGTGGGCGCCAGCTTGCGTGCGAACCACCGCCCGCCCCAGGTGCGCCCGGCGAAATAGGCGCCGATATCCGCCGCCCAGACCAGCGCAAGTACGGAAAACAGGAAATTGATGCCCTGCACCCGGGCCAGGGCTACCGCCCACCAGGCCAGCAGCAGCACCGGCACGCCGAGCCAGCGCTGCATTCCTGCCGGGCAGCGCTTCCAGGCCTCAGGCCCCCCCCGCAGCAGCCAGGCGCTGCCCAGCACCCATGCGATGGCAGCCGCCGCAAACAGCGGCGCCAGCGCTTGGCGCCAGGCACCGCTGCCCAGCAGCGCCAGCCCCGCTCCCGCCACGCCCAGTGCATACAGCAAGGCTCCAACACGCTGCCCGCGCCCGAGTTGCCACCACTCCCAGGCCGCGCCAGCGATGAACACCAGGGCCACCACGGCGAACACGCGCGGGTCGGGCCAGGCCACGGCGGGTACCAGAATGGCCAACAACACCAGCGCCGTGATGACGCGCAGTCTGAGCATGGCGCATGCCTCCTGTGTTTATGCCCGGTCCTGCGTCTGGCGCAGTTGCTCCGAGGTCTTGCCAAAGCGGCGCTCGCGCTGCGCGTACGCGGCCAATGCGGCGTCCAGCGCCGCTTCATCGAAATCGGGCCACAGCGCCGGGCTGAAAAACAGTTCGGCATACGCCGCCTGCCACAGCAGGAAGTTGCTCAAACGCATCTCGCCCCCGGTGCGTATGAACAGATCCGGGTCCTTGCTGGGCGCCAGCGCCAAACGCTGCGAGATCGACTCCTCGCTGATTTCCAGCCCCTCGCGGGCCAGGGCCTGCGCAGCGGCGACGATCTCCCAACGCCCGCCGTAATTGAAGCAGACGTTGAGCCCGATGCGCTGGTTGTGCGCGGTGCGTGCCTCGGCTTGCGCCAGCCCTGCCTGGATGCGCCCGGACAAGCTTTCGCGCGCACCGACGAAGCGGATGCGCACCCCGTCGCGCGCCATGTTTTCCACTTCGCGCCCCAGGGCCCCCACCAGAAGGTCCATCAAACCGGACACCTCTTCCTGCGGACGGGACCAGTTCTCGGAAGAAAACGCAAACACCGTCAGTTCGGCGACCCCTTTTTCGGCACACAGCCGCACCACCCGCTTGAGGGCCTCCACCCCCTGGCGGTGGCCCGCGATGCGCGGCAGGAAGCGCTGCGACGCCCAACGCCCGTTGCCATCCATGACGATGGCCACGTGGCGCGGCAAGGAGCTGGGCGGGACGCTCAAGGCCTTGCGGTGTTTCAAACCGCCATGATGTCTTGTTCCTTGGCGGCAACAAGACGGTCCACTTCCGCGATGTGGCGGTCGGTCAGTTTCTGAATGTCGGCCTCGGTACGCTTTTGCTCGTCCTCGGAAGCGAGCTTGTCCTTGACCAGCTTGCGCACCGCCTCGTTCGAGTCGCGGCGCAGATTGCGGATCGCCACCTTGGCGTTTTCACCTTCGGAGCGCACCACCTTGGTCAGTTCGCGGCGGCGCTCTTCGGTCATGGGCGGCATGGGCACGCGGATGAGCTCGCCGATGGTGGAGGGGTTCAGGCCCAGATCGCTTTCGCGGATCGCTTTCTCGATCTTGGGGACCATGTTCTTCTCCCAAGCCTGCACACTGATGGTGCGCGCATCGAGCAAAGCCAGGTTCGCGACCTGACTCAAAGGCACCGAGGAGCCGTAGTAGTCCACATGCACCGTGTCCAGCAGCGCAGGGTTGGCACGGCCGGTGCGCACCTTGGACAGGTTGTTCTTGAACGACGCGATGGACTGGTCCATCTTGCTGTCCAGGGTTTTCTTGATTTCGTTGATCGTCATCGCAAAGCCTCGTTGGTTCAGGATGGAATTGTGCCGTACCGGATCCGGCAAGGCCGCAGGGGATGCGTCAGACGTGAACCAGGGTTCCTTCGTCCTCGCCCAGCACCACACGGCGCAACGCTCCGTGCTTGAATATGGAGAACACCTTGATGGGCAGGCGCTGGTCACGGCACAGGGCAAACGCGGCCGCGTCCATGATGCCCAGGTTGCGCGACATGGCCTCGTCAAAGGTCAGCGAAGCGTAGCGCTTGGCCTCCGGGTCCTTTTTCGGGTCGGCGGAATACACCCCGTCGACCTTGGTGGCCTTGAGCACCACCTGGGCACCGATCTCGGCCCCACGCAGCGCCGCCGCGGTATCCGTGGTGAAGAAGGGGTTGCCGGTGCCGGCGGCAAAGATCACCACCTTGCCCTCCTCCAGGTACTGCAAGGCCTTGGGGCGCACATAGGGCTCCACCACCTGCTCAATGCCGATGGCCGACATGACCCGTGCGGTCAAGCCCGCCTTGTTCATGGTATCCCCCAAGGCCAGGGCGTTCATGACCGTGGCCAGCATGCCCATGTAGTCGGCCGTGGCGCGGTCCATGCCCACCGAACCTCCGGCCACGCCACGGAATATGTTCCCCCCCCCGATGACCACGGCCACCTCCACCCCCAGGCGCATCACTTCTGCCACCTCGTCGACCATGCGCACGATGGTGTCACGGTTGATGCCAAAGGCGTCGTCGCCCATGAGGGCCTCACCCGACAACTTGAGCAAAATGCGTTTGTAAGCCGGTTGGGCCATGGTCATAGGCGGGTCCTCCTGGAAGCGATGTGGGTATTTTGGTGGATTGGGGGAATGGGTGCGCAGCGGTCAGGCGGACTGCTTGGCAGCAGCCACCTGGGCAGCCACCTCGGCGGCGAAGTCGTCGACCTTCTTCTCGATGCCCTCGCCCACCACGTACAGGGTAAAGCCCTTGACGGCCGTGCCCTTGTCCTTGAGCATGGCGCCCACGGTCTGCTTGCCGTCGGCGGCCTTCACGAACACCTGGTCCACCAGAGACACCTCCTTGAGGTATTTCTGCACCGAGCCTTCGATCATCTTGGCCGCGATCTCGGCGGGTTTGCCAGACTCGGCCGCCTTGGCGGTGGCCACGGAACGCTCTTTTTCGATCAGCTCGGCAGGCACGTCGGCGCTGGTCAGGGCCACCGGCTTCATGGCGGCCACGTGCATCGCCACGTCCTTGGCTGCGGTCGCATCGCCATTGAACTCGACCACCACGCCGATGCGGGTGCCGTGCAGGTAGGACACCAGCTGTGCCTCGCCCTGGAAGCGCTTGAAGCGGCGGAAGGTCATGTTTTCGCCGATCTTGCCGATCAGGCCCTTGCGCACATCTTCCAGGGTGGGGCCAAAGCCGTCTTGCTCATAGGCCAGCGCGCTCAAAGCGACCACATCGGCCGGGTTGTGCTGCACCACCAGTTGGGCGGCGGCGTTGGCCAACGCCAGGAAGCTCTCGTTCTTGGACACGAAGTCGGTTTCGCAGTTGACTTCGAGCAGGGCCCCGAGCGTGCCTTCGATGGAGCAGGCCACCACACCTTCCGCGGTGATGCGCGAGGCGGCCTTGCCAGCCTTGCTGCCCAGCTTCACACGCAGGATTTCTTCGGCCTTGGCCATGTCGCCATCGGCCTCGGTCAGGGCGCGTTTGCATTCCATCATGGGAGCATCGGTCTTGCCGCGCAGTTCAGCCACCATGCCTGCCGTAATTGCTGCCATATTGTTTCTCCGTTACGTTGATTCGTTTATCAAAAAAAGGGCTTAAAAAAAAGGGGCAAGCCTGCCCCTTTTACACATCGGGCCGGGAGACTCAGGCAGCGGCCTCGTTCTCCACCTCGACAAACTCGTCACTGCCTTCGGCGGACACGGCCTTGACCACGTCTTCGACCGCATTGGCACGGCCTTCGAGGATCGCGTCCGCAATGCCACGGGCGTACAGGGTGACAGCCTTGGCAGAGTCATCGTTGCCGGGAATGACGTAGTCGATGCCTTCGGGCGAGTGGTTGGAGTCCACCACGCCGATCAGGGGGATGCCCAGCTTGCGCGCTTCGGCCACGGCGATCTTGTGGTAGCCGACGTCGATCACGACGATGGCATCCGGCAGGGTGCTCATGTCCTGGATGCCGCCAATGTCTTTTTCCAGCTTGGCCAGCTCGCGCACGAACATGAGCTGCTCTTTCTTGCTCATGTTGTCCAGGCCCGCTTCCTGCTGGGCCTTCATGTCCTTGAGACGCTTGATGGAGGTCTTGACGGTTTTGAAGTTGGTCAGCATGCCGCCCAGCCAACGCTGGTCGACGTAGGCCACGCCAGCGCGACGGGCTTCGGCCGCCACGATTTCACGCGCCTGGCGCTTGGTACCCACCACCAGGATGTTGCCGCGCTTGGAGGCCAACTGGCGCACGAAGGCCATGGCTTCCTGGAACATCGGCAGCGATTTTTCCAGGTTGATGATGTGGATCTTGTTGCGGTGCCCGAAGATGTACGGTGCCATCTTGGGATTCCAGAAACGGGTTTGGTGCCCGAAGTGAACGCCGGCTTCCAGCATTTCACGCATGGTTACTGCCATAAAACTACTCCAAAGGTTGGGTCTAAAATCCAGCCATCGCCTGCCAGAAGCGGCAGGCACCTTGTGGGGCTGGTTTGCGATTTCGCCGCGCCTCGTACACCCCTTTGGGGCGCCTGGGCAGCAAAGCCTGTAGATTTTAGCACGACCTGCCCGACTCCCATGCAGCCCCTGCCCTCCCCTTGCCTGGCCATCGCCGGCCCCACGGCCAGTGGCAAGACCGCGCTGGCCCTGGCGCTGGCGCAGCGCATGCCGTGCGAGATCATCAGCGTGGATTCGGCCCTGGTGTACCGGGGTATGGACATCGGGACCGCCAAGCCGACCGAGACCGAACGCGCCGGCGTCCCCCACCACCTGATCGACATCCGGGACCCCCTGCAGGCCTACAGCGCGGCGGAGTTTGTCCGCGATGCCAGCACGCTGATCGCCCAGATCCATGCGCGCAGCGCACTGCCGGTACTGGTGGGCGGAACCATGCTGTATTTCAAGACCCTGTTCGAGGGCCTGGATCCGCTGCCCGGCGCCGACCCGGTCCTGCGCGAGCGCCTGGACCAGGAGGCCCGTGAACACGGCTGGCAGGCCCTGCACGCGCGCCTGGCGCAGATCGACCCCGCCACCGCCCAGCGCCTGGCGCCCCATGACAGCCAGCGCATCCAACGCGCGCTGGAGGTGTACTACCTCAGTGGCCAGCCCCTGTCCCAACTCCACACCCGAAACGCCAACCGGGCCGCACAGCCCCTGCCCTGCGCCCTGATCAGCCTGGAGCCGACCGAGCGGTCGTGGCTGCATGCCCGCATCGCCCAGCGCTTCATGCTGATGCTGGAACAGGGTCTGCTCGACGAAATCACCCGCCTGCGCCAACGCGGCGACCTTCACCCCGCACTGGCATCCATGCGCTGCGTGGGCTACCGCCAGGCCTGGGAAGCCCTCGATGGCGCCTGGCCCATGGGCGAACTGCCCGAGCGCGGCATCGCCGCCACGCGCCAACTGGCCAAACGCCAGATCACCTGGTTGCGCAGCATGCCGCAACGCCAGATCTTTGCCTGCGACAGCCCGCAAGGCTGGCAGCAGGCCCTGGACTGGGCCACCCGGTATGCCCAGGACCAGCGCCCTTCACCATAGGGGCCGCAGCGCCCCCGCATCCAGCGCGTAGGCACGCTGGGCCACCGCGCGCGCCTCGGCTTCGTCGTGGGTAACCCACAGCGCCGCCGACCCGGCGCTGGCGATGCGTCCGGCAAACTCCTGGCGCAGTTGCGCCCGCAACCCGGCGTCCACCGCGCTCAAGGGCTCGTCCAGCAGCAGCACACGCGGCTGCACAATGAGCGAGCGCGCCAAAGCCACCCGCTGCTGCTCACCACCCGAGAGCTGCCAGACCCGCTGGCCCGGCGCAAACGCCAGACCGAAACGCAGCAGCAGCGCCTGCGCCTGCGCACGCGCCGGACTGCGGCGCATCCCATGCTCCACCAGGCCAAAAGCCACGTTGTCGACCACGTCCAGATGGGGAAACAGGGCGTAGTCCTGGAACACCAGTCCGACCCCACGGCGCTCGATCGCCACGCCATCGAGCGAGCGCCCATCCCACAGCACCTGCCCGGCATCCGCGCGCTCGACACCGGCGATGATGCGCAGCAAGGTGCTTTTCCCGCTGCCAGACGCACCCAACAAGGCCACGGTTTGCCCGGGCGCAACCGCCAGGCACACATCCCGCAGCAGGTGGCGCGGTTCGCCAGCCGACGCAGGCCAGCTTTTGTGAATACCCCGCAACTCAAGCATGGTGCACCTGAGCGCTGGGCGGGCCTTCAATGAGCCGAAAGACCAGCAAAGACAACACCAGCAAGGCCAGTGCCAGCAGCAAGGCCGCCTGGAAATGGGCCTGCCCCGGCCGACCCAGATGCTGGTAGGCCAGGGTCGTCAATGTGAGCCACTCCGGACGCGCCAGAAACAAGGTCACGGCAAATTCCCCCACCGCCGTCGCGGTGGCAAACGCCGCCCCGTGCCGGATCGACGGCCACAGCAGGGGCAGCAACACGCGCCACCATACGCGCCACGGGCGAGCACCGAGCAGGCGCGCCGCCGCCACCCAGTGCCCGGGAATCCGGTCCAGCCCCGTCACCACCGCCTTGGCCACAAAGGGATAAGCCAACAGCACATACCCCGCCAGCAGGCACTCCAGGCGCGCGCTGCCCTGGGGGTACAGCAGCAAGAGCCCCAAGCCCAGCAGCACCGAGGACACCACGAAAGGCAGGTACATCAGGACGCGCAACACCGGCCATCGGTACGCTGCCCAGCCATGCGCCACCCCCAGCACACAGGCCCCGACCAGGGTCACTGCCGCGAAACGCAGCGTATTGGCCAGCGCCAAGGCCGTCTCCTCGTTCCACAGCAGGCCCCAGGATGCTATCGAATTCATAGCAACAAACACAATGGCCACGATGGGCAGAAGCACAAAACACCCAAAAACTCCGAGGCTGATAGCGACCAACAGCCACGCCCGCACCCCTTGCGGCCGTTGCGGCTCCAGGGGCTGCACCTTCAGCGGCGCACGCGAGCGCTGGGCCAGCCAGGCATACAGGCCTGCCACCACCGTCCCGACCACCATCACCCACGCCGCCAGAATGGACGCTGCACCGAGCTGGAGTTCATGCGCGACCAGGACATAGATCTCCACCTCCAGCGTCCCCCATTCATGCCCACCCAGCACCAGGGCCAGCCCCAGGCCGGTAAAACAGTACAGAAACACCAGCGCCGCCGCAGCCGCCACCGCCGCACGCACCATGGGCCACTCCACCCGCCAGAACACGCGCCAGGGGCTGGCACCCAAGGTGCGCGCTGCACACAGCATGGAAGCGGGCACCTGGCCCAGCGCCTCCATGGCAGGACGCACCACCACCCCCAGGTTGAAGAACAGGTTGCCATACAGCAGCAGCCAGGCCGCCCCCATGCCCGTGCTCCCTGGGGGGCTCAACCAGCCATGCGGCCCCCAGACCGCCAGCACCCCCAGCGCCGCAACCAGGGTCGGCACCACGAAGGGCAGCGTGAGCGTACGCGCCACCCAGACACTGCCGCGAAAACGCCAACGCGCAAGCACCCAGGCCAGCATCGTGCCCAGCACCGCCGACAGCAGCGCCGTGGCCCCGGCCTGGGCCAGCGACCACAGCAGCTTGCCCCGCAAGTAGGGGTCCCACAAGGGTGCCAGCCAGCCCTCTCCCGCCAGGGAGTCCGCGCCCTGGTCCCAGGCGTACAACCACAGGCGCAGCACCGGCGCCACCAGCATGGCGCCAAGAAAGGCCAGCACCGCCGCCGCGCAAGCGAGAAAACTGAGCCGGGGCAGACCCATCCGCAGCGCAGGTGCAGGAGATGGCTTACTTCAGGACCGTCTTGGTCCAGCGCGCAACCCAGGCAGGTCCCTTGTCTGCCAGGTCCTTGTCCGCGGGCGCGGCGTGCGCGGCCGGTTCCGGCGCGTGGCGCAGGATCACTTCCTCGCGCGCGACGCCAGGCTCCACGGGGTACATCCACATGCTGGTCTGCAAGGCTTTCTGGGCCGGTGCGGAGCGCAGAAAATCGATGAATTGCAAGGCCGCAGCACGCTCGCCCCCGCCCGCCACCAAGGCCGCCCCTTCGACCTGGCGGAAAACCGCCCCAGGCAGGTCCAGGCTGGCCGTGGGGGGCTCGCTGGGCTTGTCCTTCGCATAGAACAACTCGGCCGCAGGGCTGGTGGAATAGCTCACCACCAGGGGATAGCGCCCGCCACTGCGGCTGAAGTCGGTGTAATAGGCCTCGCTCCAGCCCTTGGCCACCTTCAGGCCATTGGCCCGCATCCTGGCCCACCAGTCAAAGGCCGCCTCCTCCCCCATCTGTCCGATGGTGGCCAGCAAAAAGGCATAGCCCGGGCTGCTGGTAGCGGGGTTTTGCACCACCAGCGTATTGGCGTACGCGCTCTGGGCCAGGTCAGCCAGGCTCTTGGGCAAAGCCAGGCCTTTTTGTGCGAACCAAGCCTTGTCGTAGTTGAGCGTGACGTACCCGTAATCGACCGGCACCAGGCCACCGGGCAGGCCCACCAGCGTCTTGCGGCTGGCCGCGCCACCGCCCGAAACATCCAGCACCCCCGCCGCCAGCGCCTTGGGCGCCAGGCTGTTGTCCAGGCCATAGACAACGTCCGCGATCGGATTGGCCTTGGTCAGAATCAGCCTGTTCAAGGCCTCCCCCGCATCCCCGGCCTTGACGATCCTGAGTGTGATCCCGCTGTCCCGCTCGAACTGCGCCAGCAAAGGCTTGGGCAAAGAGAAGGAACTATGGGTCAGCACCCGCAGTTCCGCGGCCATGGCCGCGGTGCACAGGACCCCAAGGCCCAGCACCAGGGGCTGCAACAAACGCTTGATAGAAACAGGGCTGCTCACGGAAAACGCTCACTTTCGCTCGGGACTGCACGCCACACCGGCCGCCAACGCTCCGCCCCCACCCAATGTCTCGACAGGGTCACATCACGCTTCCTACGCTGGTATGGTCCAGATCAGGTTCATGGGGTACGAGCCCGCCACAGGCAGACTCTCCATCTCAGCCCGCCATGGACGGGCACCCCCGGTGATCGGAGCGCATTGTATCGGCCTGGTCACCGCCCGACCCGAAGCCGCCCGCCCCTGGATACCCCGGCCCCTATGGGCTGGACATAGGGATTACACTGCCCAGACAGGGCCTGCGGGCGCAGTAACATCCCTGGGTACCCGCTTGGTACCATGCCATACCACCGCCATCCGATTGGCGCAGTACTGGGCATTGCTGGCGATGGAAAACACTATGGTGGTATCGAACATGAGTCTTGGAAAACGCCTGACAGTCAGCTTCACTTTGGTCATTGCGCTCATGGCGGTACTGGCCGGCCTGGCGGTCGTGCGCATCCATGAGCTCAACGCCGAGTTCGCCACCATCATCAAGGACCGCTATCCCAAGACCGCGATTGCCAACGAGATCAAGGCGCAGATCAATGACATCTCGCGCAGCATGCTCAGCATCCTGATCATGGAGGACCCCGAGCAAATCAAGGGCGAAGTGCAAAAGATCGAAAAGACCAGCGCCGCCAACCGGCAGGCCTTCGAAACCCTGGAGCGCACCATCACCGATGACACCGGCCGCGAATTGCTCAAGCCCATCATCACCATCCGCGACAAGCTCAAGCCGCACCAGCAGGCCTTCATCGACCTCGTCAGCCAGGAGAAGAAGGAAGAAGCACAGCTCAAGTTCCTGTTCTCCATCCGGGCTCTGCAGGTCAAGTACTTCGAAGCCCTGGACGTGTTCGTCAAGTACCAGAACAGCCAGATGGAAACCGCCAACGACACCTCCAACCAGGTGGCCAGCCAGACCACCACCCTGGTGCTGGCCCTGGCGCTGGCCGCAGCGGTGCTGAGCACCGTGATCGGCTACCTCGTGACCCAGAGCATCGTGCAGCCCTTGCGCCGCGCCGGCGCCATCACCCAGTGCGTCGCCGCTGGCGACCTGACCAGCCAGATCGAAGTGCGCACACGCGACGAAGTCGGCCAGATGATGGACGGGCTCAAGCACATGAACGAAGGCCTCAAGCATCTGGTGGGCGAGGTGCACCACAGCACCCAGACCATCACCGCCACCTCGCAGGAAATCGCGCAGGGCAATCTGCAGCTCAATGACCGCACGGTCGAACAGGCCCATGTGCTGCAGGAGACCACCAGCTCCATGCACGAGCTCACCAGCGTGGTGCGCCACAGCACCCAGGCCACCCAGGAAGCCAACGAGTTGGCCGCCACCGCCTCACACAACGCCAGCAAGGGGGGCGCCGTGGTGCGCGAAGTGGTGGACACCATGGGGGCCATCCATGCATCGAGCAAGAAAATCGCCGACATCATCGGTGTGATCGACGGCATCGCCTTCCAAACCAACATCCTGGCCCTCAATGCCGCCGTCGAGGCGGCACGCGCGGGCGAACAGGGACGTGGATTTGCCGTGGTCGCCTCCGAAGTGCGCAGCCTGGCACAGCGTTCCGCCACCGCGGCCAAGGAGATCAAGGCATTGATCGACGACTCGGTCAACAACGTCGAAAACGGCAGCCGCCTGGTGGCCCAGGCCGGCTCGTCCATGACCGAAATCGTCGAAAGCGTGCAGCGCGTCGCCGCCATCATGGGCGACATCACAGCCGCCAACCGCGAACAGGGCGCGGGCATAGAACGGGTCAACCAGGCCATCGAACGCATGGACCACGTCACCCAGCAAAACGCCGCCATGGTCGAAGAAGCCGCCAGCGCCTCGCAGGCCATGCGCGAAGAAAGCACGCGCCTGGCCCGTGCCATCAGCCGCTTCAAGCTCGACAGCCATGCTGCCGGACAGCTGCCTGCGCCCGCCCTGCCCGCGCTGCAACACGAATCTTGATACCCCCCACCTTTCCAGGAGCCTCCATGCCTTTGAAGAAAACACTGACCATCCTGGCCGCTTGCGCGGCCCTCGCCTGCTCCACCGCCTACGCCGCCGATGTCAATGGCGTCAAGGTCGAAGATGTGCAAGCCGTCGCCGGCAAGGAACTCAAGCTCAATGGCGCCGCCATGCGCCAGATCCTGATCGTCAGGGCCTATGCGATCGGGCTCTATCTGCCCGAGAAAAAGGAAATGAGCGCGGCAGAAGTGCAGGCCCTCCCGATCACGGCCCCACGCCGCATCGCACTGCACATCCAGCGGGAGATCAACAGCGATGAATTCGGCCAGCTGTTCATCAAGTCCATGAACCAGAATTCGACCAAGGAGGAGAAGGCCAAGGTCATCAACCAGACAAGCAAGTTCGGCGAAATGTTTGCCTCCCTGGAACCCGTGAAAAAAGGCGATGTCGTCACGCTGGACTGGATCCCGGGCTCCGGCACCGTCAGCACCCTCAATGGCAAGAAGATCGGAGAGACCCTGCCCGACATCGCGTTCTACAACGCCGTGCTGCGCATCTGGATTGGAGACAGCCCGGTTCAGGAAAACATCAAACGCGCCCTGCTGGGCAGCAAGTAACCCGGCCCAGCGGCGCCCTGCACGGCAAGGCGCCTGGCCGCGAGCCCCCACACCATGCCCAGGCGCACGCGCTTTGCCCAAGCGCCAACCCGGTTGCGCTGGCTGGCGGTGCTTGCCTTGGCCGCATGGGCGCCCCACGCCTTCGGGCAAAAGCTGCAAGTGCGCCAGTCCACCGCGCTGCGCGAGCTTCCCAGCCGCAGTGCCGCCACGGTGGCCACGCTCCCGGCCCAGGCCCTGATCGAGGGGACCGGGGTGCGCAGCGGAGCCTGGGTCCAGGTCCGCGCCCCCGGCGGCGACCCAGGCCTCACACACTGGGTCTACCTTTTCGACGTCCAGCCGCTGCCCAACACGGCAACGCCGACACCGGCCGCACAGGGCAGCAGCGCGGCCGCAGGCCTGGGTTCGGTGTTTCGCGGCATCGGGCAACTGCTGCAGCCCTCGACCAGCCCGCGCAGCGTGGCCACCACGACCGCAGGCGTGCGGGGCCTCGGCCCGGAGGACCTGCGCCAGGCCGCACCCGACATCCAGGCCCTGCAAACATTGCAGGACCAGCGCGCCAGCGACGACGCGGCTCGCCAGTTGGCCCAGGAGCGCGGTTGGCAGGCGCGTCCCGCCCCCGTCCTGCCCCCCGTGCCCAGAACGCCCGCCAAGGAGTCGCTCCCGCCATGATCTCCTGGACTTGGGCCCGATCGGCCATCACCCCGGCATTGCTCCTCCTGCCGCTGGCGGTGGCAGCGCAACAAGACCCCGCAGCGGTGCTCGGAGGCCTGCTCCAGGGCCTGATGCGCGGCAGCGCCACCGGCGCGGCAGGCACGCCCAAGCGCCCTGCCACGCTCGCCACCGGCTCGGCCAGCAACGGCCCGACCGTGGACCTGGGGCAACTGCTGTCGCTGCTCAACCAGTCCCTGGAATCGATCGACGAGCCCAAGGAGCAGGAAATAGGCCGCCACCTGGCGGCGATACTGCTGGGCGCCAAACCCCTGCTGAACAACCCCGCCCTGCAACAGTATGTGGCCCGCATGGGGCGCTGGATCAGCCTGCAATCCGGCCGCCCCCACCTGGCCTGGACGTTTGGCGTGCTGGACGACCCGGGATACAACGCCTTTGCCGCTCCTGGCGGTTTCGTGTTCGTCACCCGCGGATTGGTCGAGCGCATGCGCGACGAATCCGAACTCGCCGCCGTCCTGGCCCATGAAATCTCACACGTGGTGCACAAGCACCACCTCAAGGCACTCAAAACCAATGCACAGGCCGGGCTCCTGGCCCAGTTGCTGTCCAGCCAGATCGACAGGCAGCGCGACAGCCACGGGCTGCAGCACCAGTTGCTGGCATTGGGGCGGGAAGTCTATGCCCGTGGCCTGGACCAGGCCGACGAACTGGATGCGGACCGCCAGGGCGTCGCCCTGGCAACAGCATCCGGGTTCGATCCCTATGGCCTGCCCCAGGTACTGCAACAGCTCAGCACCATCGCTCCCGACCACCCGGCTTTTTCATTGACCTTGGGCACCCACCCTGCCCCCGCGCTTCGCCTGGCGCAACTGGAACAGGCCATGGGAACACCGCTGGAAAGCTACGCCAGCGTCCCCCCACGGCCATTGCCCCCGCTGTCGGCCACCCCCCCGGCACGCCCATAGCAGCGCCACCACGCCCCCACGACCGCGTGTCGGCAGCCGGTACACGCCCCTGCCACACGCTACCATCGCCCACGCCCACCCGTATCCAGCCATGAACAGCACACAGCCCACCATTGACCGCCCGCGCTGCGAGAGCGCCTGGCTTCACAAGGCCATCCAGCGCATCGACGCCGACTACACCCGCAGCGCCGACACCCACCTGATCGCCTTGCCCCTGCCCGGCTTCGCCAGCCAAGGCATCGACCTCTACCTCAAGGACGAATCCACCCACCCGACAGGGAGCCTCAAACACCGTCTTGCACGCTCACTGTTCCTGTACGCCCTGTGCAATGGCTGGCTGCACGAGGGCTCGACCGTGGTGGAGGCATCGAGCGGCTCCACCGCCGTGAGCGAGGCCTATTTTTCCCGGCTCCTGGGCCTGCCCTTCGTCGCCGTGATGCCACGCAGCACCTCTCCCGAAAAAATCGCCCAGATCACGTTTTATGGCGGGCAATGCCACTTTGTAGACCACTCCTCCCAGGTCTACGACGCCGCACGGGAACTGGCGCACCAGCGGGGCGGGCACTACATGGACCAGTTCACCTACGCAGAACGCGCCACCGACTGGCGCGGCAACAACAACATTGCCCAAAGCATGTACACCCAGATGGCGCAGGAGCGCCACCCGATTCCCCGCTGGGTGGTAGCGGCGGCTGGCACTGGAGGAACCAGCGCCACCATTGGCCGCTTCATCCGATACCAGCGGTACGACACCCGTTTGTGCGTCCCCGACCCCAGCGGCTCGGTCTTCGCACCCTATTACCGCCTGGGCGATCCCAGCCTGAGCAGCACCGGCTCGCGCATCGAGGGCATCGGCAGGCCGCGCGTCGAGCCCAGCTTCATCCCCTCTGTGATCGATCGCATGATGGAAGTGGCGGATGCCTCCTCCATTGCGGCCATGCGCCTGCTGTCCGCACTGCTGGGCCGCAAAGTCGGCCCATCCACCGGCACCAACTTCTATGCCATGCTGGTCCTGGCGCAAGAAATGCGCGCCCAGGGGCAAGCCGGTTCAGTGCTCTCCCTGCTGTGCGACCCCGGCGAACGCTACCTGCCGACCTACCACAACCCGGAATGGGTCGCCCAAGGTTTTGCGGGAGTCGATGAGGCACAGGCGCTGATACAGCAGTGGATGCAGTAAACCAGCGCCGCCCTGTGCACAGGGGCAGGCGGCACGCTGCCGGGGCGGGCGCATTGAAAACAAAGGTGCGGATTCTTACAATGGCACTGTCCTTTGCCGCTTCCGCAGGAGAGCACCATGGAAATTTCCCCCTCCCGAGCCAGCACCGCCCCGGCCTCTGCATCCCCACCGCCACGGGAGGCGAGTGACCGCGCACAACGCCAGGAGCAGGCACAAGACCTGGAAGCCGAAAAGCGCGCGCAAAGCAGCCCGCCCCATGCCTACCTGAACGCCCAGGGCCAGGCCACGGGCCGCCTGCTCGACGCCAAGGCCTGAAGGACGCCCGCCGAGCCCACAGGACCTGCGCCATGGCCGCCATCACCGCCATCCATGCCAGCACACCCAGCCTGCAGATGCGTCTTCTGCAGGCGCGTGCCCTGTTGGCCCGGCAGGAGGCCGACACGGCACAGGCCCAGGCCATCCGCTTGCGCCAGCAGGCCACCCAGGCAGAGCAGGCACTGCAGGAAAAGCGCTCCACCGCGCAGACCCGCGCCCAGGAACTGCGGCAAGCCCAAAACCAGACCGACGCCACCCCGGACAATGACAACGCTCTTGCGAGCACCCGTTTTCTGCAGCGCCTCGAATCCGCCAAGACCCGCTTGAGCGTCGAAGCCTACACGCACCTGGCCAGCCTGCAGGCAAAAGCCTCCACACCGAGCCGCAACACCTTGCTGCACATCAGTGCCTGATGCCCCCTCTTGCAAGGCAGCAGGCCGCTGCATCGGGGCTCTCCGCGTCAAAGGTACATACAAGTTACATACCATAGGGCAAGCCCTCCAAAACCATGTTTTTTTTGCATAACTGCAAAAACACTCGGCCTTGGACAGGCGCAACAGGCACTTTTAGAGTCGGGGCTTTTCAAACCTACAGGAGTATTCATGCCCTCGACAACCTCCAATTTGGCGGTTCCGTCCTACCTCAACTCCGAGCATCTCGGCCCCTGGGGCATCTACCTGCAACAGGTAGACCGTGTCATCCCGTACCTGGGCCACCTGGCCCGCTGGGCGGACACCCTCAAGCGCCCCAAGCGCGCGCTGATCGTTGACGTTCCCATTCATCTGGACAACGGCACGGTCGCCCACTTCGAGGGCTACCGCGTGCAACACAACACATCGCGCGGCCCCGGCAAAGGCGGGGTGCGCTTCCACCAGGACGTCACGCTGTCCGAAGTGATGGCACTGTCGGCCTGGATGTCGGTCAAGAACGCAGCCGTGAACGTACCCTACGGTGGTGCCAAGGGCGGCATCCGCGTCGATCCACGCACCCTCTCCATGGGGGAGATGGAACGCATGACGCGCCGCTACACCTCCGAGATCGGCATCATCATCGGCCCCACCAAGGACATCCCGGCCCCCGATGTGAACACCAACGAGCGCGTGATGGCATGGATGATGGACACCTACTCCATGAACGAGGGAGCCACCTCGACCGGGGTCGTCACGGGCAAGCCCGTGGACCTGGGCGGTTCGCTGGGCCGCAAGGATGCCACCGGGCGCGGTGTCTACACCGTCGGTGTCGAGGCGGCCCAACGCATCGGCATGGACATCCGCGGCTCACGTGTGGCGATCCAGGGTTTTGGCAACGTCGGCGGCGTGGCGGGCCGCCTGTTCGCACAGGCTGGCGCACGCATCGTGGCGGTCCAGGACCATGGCGCAACGGTGTACCGCGAGTCGGGACTGGATGTGCCGGAGCTGCTGGCCCATGTGGCCCGGCACGGCTCGGTGGCCGGGTTTGAGGCAGCGGAAGTCCTGCGCGACGAGCAGTTCTGGGACGTGGACTGCGACATCCTGATCCCTGCCGCCCTGGAGCAGCAGATCACCGCCGACAACGCTGGCCGCATCCGCGCCCGGCTCATCATCGAGGGCGCCAACGGCCCCACCACACCTGCAGCCGACGACATACTGCAGGAGCGGGGCATCCTGGTGATTCCCGACGTGATCGCCAACGCCGGTGGCGTGACCGTGAGCTACTTCGAATGGGTGCAGGACTTCTCCAGCTTCTTCTGGACCGAGGAGGAAATCAACGCACGCCTGGTACGCATCATGCGTGAAGCATTCAACTCGGTATGGCAGGTCGCCCAGGAACACAAGGTGAGCCTGCGCACCGCCACCTTCATCGTGGCCTGCACACGCATCCTGCACGCCCGCGAACTGCGCGGCCTGTATCCCTGATGGCAGGGTTCGCGCCGCTCCCGCTTACCCGCGGGATCGGTGCGAAGGCCCGCGGACACACCGCTTCGCGGGCCCCTCCCCCCCAACGCGCTTCAGGACAAGGCGCCGTATTTATTGCAGGGTGGCTTTGGCCGCTGCGGGCAGCAGCATGGGCAGAACCTCGATGCCCTCATCCAGCAATGCGTCCACTTCGGTTGCGGAAGCCTGCCCCCGAATCCCCCGGGACTGCGCCTCTCCGTAATGCATGCGCCGCGCTTCCTGCGCGAAACGCTCGCCGACATCCTCCGTCTCCCGCACCACCTGGCGCGAAAGCTCCAGCCAGCGCTGCATCCAGGGATGGGGCGGCATGTTCGCCACCTCGCCCTTGGAGGCGGCAGTCTGCGGCCCGGGGGGCTCCGAAGCGACAGGCGCCGGAGGATTGTCCTGCGAACCTGTCGAGCGCAGGTTCAGACGGGGAGCGCTCGGAGTTTTCTGGACCGAGGTGCTGTCACAGAAAGGGCAGGCCAGGAGCTGGCGCTCGGACTGGTCTGCGTAGTCCTGCTCGGAGCCGAACCAGCCTTCGAAGCTGTGCCCCAATTGGCAACGCAGGTTATAGACTTTCATGCTCGGGCAGATCGGTCCACGCGGGGTGCAGGCGGTGTTCCAGGTACTCGCGCAGCCAGTACGCACCGGCCAGCGTCTTTGCATCCGTCACTGCACCTTGCAGACAGGCCGCAAAAAAAGCATCCGGCCCCATCCTGAGGACATCCAGGAACTCGCCGCTGTCCAGGCGCTGGCGGCCCGCAACCAAGCCCGTGGCCAGCCACACGTCTATGCTCTCGGTGGAGTAGGCGATGGCCGGATGCACGGGGGGCAAACGCGCCCAGCGCTGCGCGCGAAAGCCGGTTTCTTCTTCCAGCTCCCGCTGTGCACACCGCCAGGAGTCTTCCCCTGGCTCTTTCTTTCCGGCCGGCCACTCCAGCATGACCTGCCCGACGGGATAACGGAACTGGCGCTCCAGCACCAGCTGCATGCCACCCCCAGCATCCACATCAAATGGGATCACCATCACCGCCCCGGGGTGGCGGAAATACTCCCGGGTGGCCTGCTTGCCGTCCGGCATGGCAACCGTATCGCGGAACGCATGCAGAAAACGCCCGCAAAAAAGCTCCACCTGGTGGAGCAGCCGCTCCACCAGGTGTTCATCAGCGCCCACGGTCTCGGGCCCCATCAAGGATGCAGACAGGCCCCATGGGAACTCAGGTTTCCAGCATGTGCTTGATGGCGGAAGTGCACAAGGCCAGCAAACCGCCCGGGAACAGGCCCAACACCAACACCGCCAAACCATTGAGCGTCAGCACAAAACGCACATCGCCGCCGGCGCTGATTGCGGGTGCATCGTCACGCGGAGCGTCGAAATACATCACCTTGACCACACGCAGGTAGTAGAAGGCACCAATCAAGGACATGAGGACGGCGAAAACCGCCAAAGCGATATAGGCGGTCTCGCCACTGCGGATCAAAGCCTGCAACACCGACAACTTGGCTGCGAACCCAACCATCGGAGGAATCCCGGCCAAAGAGAACATGCACGCCCCCATCACCCCGGCGTACAGCGGGCTGCGGCGATTGAGCCCCGCGAAATCCTCCACATTGTCGGACTCGAACCCCTTGTGCGACAGCAGCAGGATCACGCCAAACGTGGCCAGCGTGGTCACCACATAGGTGATGACATAGAACATTGCTGCGCTGTAGGCGCCATAGCCTGCCGACCAGTCCCCATTGACCATTCCCGCCACGAAGCCGAGCAACACGAAACCCATCTGGGAAATGGTCGAGAACGCGAGCATGCGCTTGATGTTGGTCTGCATGATCGCCGCCAGATTACCCACCAGCAAGGAGGCGATCGCGAGCAAGGCCAGCATCTGCTGCCAATCGACAGTCAAGGGACGCACCCCCTCCACGAGCAAGCGCACCACAATGGCAAACGCGGCCAGCTTGGGCGCCGCGCCCAGCATCAGGGTGACGGCGGTAGGTGCTCCGTGGTAGACGTCTGGGACCCACATATGGAAGGGAACCACACCCAGCTTGAATGCCAGGCCGGCAACGACGAACACCAGGCCGAACACCAGCACCTGCTGGCGCAAATGGCCGGATGCAATCTCACGGTACACATCCGCCAGGTTCAGGCTGCCGGTCGCGCCATACAGCATGGAGATGCCATACAGCAGCAGGCCCGAGGCCAAGGCGCCGAGAACAAAGTACTTCATGGCCGCCTCGGTGGCGTTCAGATCATCGCGGCGCAAGGCCACCAGCGCATAACTGGCCAGGGTCAGCAGTTCCAGCCCGAGGTACAAGACCAGGAAGTTCGCAGAAGACACCATCACGAACATGCCCAGGAGCGAGAACAGGGTCAGGGTGAAGAACTCCCCTCCCCGTGCCAGCATGTCCCGGTCGGCGGCATAAGCGCGCCCATACACCAGGGTCACCATCACGGCAAGGGTGGCGAAGAACTTCAGCCAATTCCCCATCGGATCGCTGACCAGCGTATTGCTGAAGCCATACAGGGTGTCGCCATTGGCCGCATAACGCCACTGCAACACAGCCACCACCAGCAAGGTTAGCTGGGTAAGCGCGTAGGTCGTCCCACGGCGTGGGGAGCTGACACCCAGGTCCACCAGGGCAATGGCACAGGCCATCACCAGCAGAACGATTTCTGGGTATACCGCAATCAAACTGACCGTATCAATCATTTCTGTGCTCTCGTTATTCCCAAGCGTCAAGGCAGTTTGGTGGCGGACACCTGTGTCAGCAACTGCGACACCGACGCATCCATCACGTCCGTGAACACCTTGGGGTAGACCCCCATGGCCAGGGTCGCCAAGGCCAGCAACCCCAGAACCGTGAACTCGCGCGCACCGATATCGGTCAGATCACGGACATGGTCGTTGGCCACCGCTCCGAGGTACACGCGCTTGAACATCCACAGTGTGTAGGCCGCTCCAAAGATCAGCGCCGTGGCAGCCGCCACACCGATCCAGAAGTTGTACTTGACCGCCCCCAGAATCACCATCCACTCACCCACGAACCCTGCGGTGCCCGGCAAGCCGCAGTTGGCCATGGAAAACAGCAGCGCGAAGGCGGCAAACTTCGGCATGGTATTGACGACACCGCCATAGGATGCGATCTGGCGCGAGTGGACGCGGTCATACAGCACGCCAATGCACAGGAACATGGCCGCCGACACGAAACCGTGCGCGATCATCTGGACCAACCCACCCGACACGCCCAGGGGGTTGAAGATGAAGAAGCCCAGCGTCACGAAGCCCATGTGCGCGACGGACGAGTAGGCCACGAGTTTTTTCATGTCCTGCTGGACCATGGCGACGAGGCCCACGTACACCACCGCGATCAGCGACAGGGCAATGATGAACCATGCGTACTCGCGCGAGGCATCCGGTGCAATGGGCATGGAAAACCGCAGGAAACCGTAGGCCCCCAGCTTGAGCATGATGGCCGCCAGCACCGCGGAGCCGCCGGTCGGGGCTTCCACGTGCACGTCGGGCAACCAGGTGTGCACCGGCCACATCGGCACCTTGACCGCGAAGGCGGCAAAGAAGGCAAAGAACAGCAGGGTCTGCGCCGTCATGCCCAAAGGCAGTTTGTGCCAAGTGGCAATATCGAAGCTGCCGCCTGCCTGGTTGTACAGGTAGATCAGGGCGATCAGGGTCAACAGGGAGCCAAGCAAGGTGTACAGGAAGAATTTGAAGGCGGCGTAGATCTTGTTCGGTCCGCCCCAGATACCGATGATGAGGTACATCGGGATCAGGGTGGCCTCGAAAAACACATAGAACAGCAGGCCGTCCAATGCCGAGAACACGCCGATCATCAGCCCGCTGAGGATGAGGAAGGCCCCCATGTACTGGTTGACCTTCTCGGTGATCACCTCCCAGCCGGCCAGCACCACGACCACCGTGATGAAAGCGGTCAGGAGAACAAACCAGACCGAGATGCCGTCCACACCGAGGTGGTAGAACACATTGAAGCGCCCGATCCAGGGGCTGTGCTCCACGAACTGCATCGCAGAGGACGCCACATCGAAGTTGATATACAGCGGCAAGGTGACCACGAAGCTGCACAAGGCGCCCAGCAAGGCGACACCACGGACAAAGCCGGCTTGGCTGTCCTTACCCACCAGCAGCAGCAAGACGCCAAAGGCAATTGGCATCCAGATTGCAAGGCTCAAAAATCCCATCTTCTAGTTCTCCTACTTGAGCCAGATGGCAAACCCTGTCATCAGGACAAAGATGCCGACGATCATGGCCAGGGCATAGTGATACAGGTAACCTGTCTGCGCACGCCGGACCACCCCGGCCACGACACCCACGAGTTTCCAGGACCCGTTGACGACAGCACCATCGATCATGGCCTGGTCGCCCACTTTCCACAGACCTGCGCCCAGGCCCCGGGCCAGACGGGCCAGGATGTTCTCGTTGATCCAGTCCATGTAGTACTTGTTCTCCAGCAGCACCACGACCGGCCGCAAAACCCTGGCAAAGGCCTGCGGAATGGACGGAGCCACCAGATAGAACACAAAGGCCGTCGCCACGCCGCCCAACGCGAGCCAGAAAGGCAGCGTGCCAAAGGCGTGCAAGCCCATCGCTGCCGCGCTGTGGAACTCCTCAGCCAACTCGGCCATGGCCGGATGGAGCGTGGTGTTGATGGCGATGGAATCCTTGAAGAAATCCCCGAACAGCATCGGCTGGATCGTGAAGTAGCCAATCACCACCGACGGGATAGCCAGCAACACCAGGGGCAGGGTCACCACCCAGGGACTCTCGTGCGGTTCATGGGCGTGGTGGTGGTCATCGCCATGGTGATCGTGTTCGCCGGGGAAGGGCTTGTGGTGGAAACGCTCCTTGCCGTGGAACACCAGGAAGTACATCCGGAAACTGTAGAACGCGGTCACGAAAACGCCGGCCACCACGGCCCAATAGGCATAGGGGGCGAACGGGAGATGGCTCGCATGCACCGCTTCGATGATGGAGTCCTTGGAATAGAAGCCCGAGAAGAACGGGGTTCCGATCAAGGCCAGCGAGCCCAGCAGCGAGGTGAGCCAGGTGACCTTCATGTACTTCCACAGGCCGCCCATGTTGCGGATGTCCTGATCGTGGTGCATGCCGATGATGACCGAGCCGGCGCCAAGAAACAGCAAGGCCTTGAAGAAGGCGTGGGTCATCAGGTGGAACACCGCCACCGAGTAGGCCGACACGCCCAGGGCAACGGTCATGTAGCCGAGCTGGGAGAGCGTGGAATAGGCGACCACGCGCTTGATGTCGTTCTGGATGATGCCCAGAAAGCCCATGAACAAGGCGGTGATGGAGCCGACCACCAGAACAAAGTTCAGTGCCGTATCGGACAACTCAAACAGCGGCGACATGCGCGCCACCATGAAGATGCCAGCGGTCACCATGGTCGCCGCGTGGATGAGGGCCGAAATGGGGGTCGGGCCCTCCATGGAGTCGGGCAGCCACACGTGCAGGGGAAACTGGGCAGACTTGCCCATGGCACCGATGAAAAGGCAGATACATGCCACGGTGATCAGCATCCAGTCCGTTCCGGGAAACTTCAGGGCGGCCAGTTCCTTGGCACCGCCGAAAATCTCGGCGTAGTTCAGACTGCCGCCGAAGGCCGCAATCAGGCCAATGCCCAGGATGAAGCCAAAGTCACCCACCCGGTTGACGAGGAAGGCTTTCATGTTGGCAAAAATGGCGCTCGGCTTGTTGAACCAGAAACCGATCAGCAGGTAGGACACCAGCCCCACCGCCTCCCAGCCGAAAAAGAGCTGGAGCAGGTTGTTGCTCATGACCAGCATGAGCATGGAGAAGGTGAACAGGGAAATATAGGCAAAGAAGCGGTTGTAGCCTTCGTCTTCGTCCATGTAGCCGATGGTGTAGATATGCACCATCAGGGATACGAAGGTGACCACGCACATCATCATGGCGGTCAGGCCGTCGATCAGGAAGCCGATCTCCATTTTCAGACCACCGACCACCATCCAGGTGTAGATGGTCTCATTGAAGCGCTCGCCGTCGAGTACCGCCTGCAGGGTCAGGAAGGACAGGACAAAGGACAGCAACACCCCCAGGATGGTGAAGCTATGGCTGGCCTTGCGTCCAAAGACGTTGCCACCGAAACGGGTCCCGAAAATACCGGCCAAGGCGGAACCGGCCAGCGGTAGCAAGGGGACCGCCAGCAAGGTGGCGGCAGAGAGGGTTTGACTCATCGTATTAGCCCTTGAGCGAGTTCAGTTCTTCCACGTTGATGCTGCTGCGATTGCGGAACAGCAACACCAGGATCGCCAAGCCGATGGCCGATTCGGCGGCAGCAACGGTGAGAATGAAAAACACGAACACCTGGCCGTTCATGTCCCCCAGGTAGTGGGAGAAGGCGACGAAATTGGTGTTCACCGCCAGGAGCATCAGCTCGATGGCCATGAGCAACACAATCAGGTTGCGGCGGTTCAGGAAGATCCCGACCACGGACAGTGCGAATAACAGGGCACCGAGCGTGAGGTAGTGCGACAGGGTGATGGTCATGCTTTCTTCTCCGACGGGGCATCGGCCGACGCGCCAGCAGCCGCCTGGCGTGTGGGCTCCAGGCGCACCACCTCCATGCGGTCCTTGGAACGGACGCGCACCTGGACAGCCGGGTCCACGTACTTGCTGTCCTTGCGCGAACGCAAGGTCAGTGCGATGGCCGCGAACATGGCCACGAGCAGAATGGCTGCGGCAATTTCCAAGGGATAGAGGTACTGGGTGAACATCAGCTTCCCCAATTCCTTGGTGTTGGAAACATGCGCCAGGGCAGCCACTGCCTCCGGGTTTTCCGTGACACGGAAACCACGCCACAGCACCACTGCCATTTCCAGAGCAATCACCGCTCCGATCATTCCCGCGAGGGGGAAGTGCTTCCAGAAACCGACCCGCAGGGCTTCGACGTTGATGTCCATCATCATCACGACGAACAGGAACAGCACCATGACCGCCCCGACGTAGACGAGCACCAATGTGATGGAGAGGAACTCCGCCTTCAGCAGCATCCAGACCGCTGCGGCCTGGAAGAAGGTCAGGACCAGGAACAGGGCGGCGTGCACGGGATTGCGCGCGGTGATGGTCCGGAACGCTGCAAACAACAGGATTCCGGAGAAGAGGTAAAAAAGACCTGCAGTAACGCTCATAGGATGTGTCTTTCCATGGTCCGGTCAGCGGTATTTCGCATCGGCTGCCTTGTTGGCAGCGATTTCTTTCTCGTACTTGTCACCCACGGCCAACAGCATTTCCTTGGTGAAGTAGAGGTCTCCGCGCTTTTCTCCGTGGTATTCGAAGATGTGGGTTTCGACGATGGAGTCGACCGGGCAGCTTTCTTCGCAGAAGCCGCAGAAGATGCACTTGGTCAAGTCGATGTCGTAACGGGTGGTGCGCCGGGTGCCGTCTTCGCGCTGGGCAGACTCGATGGTGATGGCCATGGCCGGGCAGACTGCCTCGCACAGTTTGCAGGCGATGCAGCGCTCTTCCCCATTTTCATAGCGGCGCAGCGCATGCAGGCCACGGAAACGCGGAGACAGGGGGGTCTTCTCTTCCGGGTATTGGAGCGTGACCTTGCGGCGGAACAGATAGCGTCCGGTGAGGGCGAGCCCTTTGAAGAGTTCCAGCAGCAGGAAGCTGCGGAAGAAGTCCGTCAGGGAAAAGGGCGCGGCGGTGTACGTAGAGCTTTGCGTGGACATCGTCATGCCCTCACTTCCAGATGTTGTACGGTGTCTGCATCCAGATACCGACCACCATCAACCAAACCAAAGTCAGCGGTATAAATACCTTCCAGCCCAACCGCATGATCTGGTCATAGCGGTAGCGCGGGAAGGTGGCCCGGATCCAGATGAACAGGCTCAGGATGATGAAGGTTTTGAAACCCAACCAGATCCAGCCCGGCACCCAGTCGATGAGCGGATGCGAGAAAGGCGCCAGCCAACCACCCAGGAACATGACGGTGGCCAGGATGGAAACCAGCCACATGTTGGCGTACTCGGCCAGATAGAACATGGCATACGACATGCCGGAGTATTCGACCATGTGCCCGGCAACGATCTCGGCCTCGCCTTCGACCACGTCAAACGGATGGCGGTTGGTTTCCGCCAGACCCGAGATGATGTAGATCACGAAGATGGGGAGCAGGGGCAGCCAGTTCCAGGACAACACGCCCACACCCGCGGCGGCGAACATGCCCGTCCCCTGGGACTGCACGATGTCGGTGAGGTTCATGCTGCCCGAGGTCATCAGGACAATGACCAGGCAAAAACCCATGGCGATTTCGTAACTGACCATCTGTGCCGATGCCCGCAGCGCACCCAGGAAGGCGTACTTGGAATTGGACGCCCAACCGGAGATCACGATGCCATAGACCTCCATGGAGGTGATGGCCATGATGAAGAGCAGGCCGGCATTGATGTTGGCCAACGCAACGTCCGGACCGAAGGGCACCACCGACCAGGCGGCCATGGCAGGCATGATGGTCAGAATCGGGCCGACGAAGAACAGGCTGCGGTTGGCCGCGGTCGGGACCAGGATTTCCTTGGTCAGCAGCTTGAAGGCATCCGCGATGGGTTGCAGCAAACCCCAGGGACCGACCCGGTTGGGGCCGAGGCGGACCTGCATCCATCCCAGGTATTTGCGTTCCCACAAAGTGGCATATGCGACGGCGCCCATCAAAGGCAGCACCACCACGACGATCTTGAGCAAGGCCCAGACCACGGGCCAGGCCAGGTTGCTCCACCAGGGCGCCGCCAGCAGGCCCAGGCCTGCGTTGTACAGAGTATCGATCATGCTTGTGCCCCCTTGGCTGCGGCTTTCGCGTCGGCAGTGGCTTGCAGTGATGGTGCGCGGCGCACCAGGGCATCCAACTGGTATATCGCGGCGCAGACAGGTTCGTCCGTGGATGCCGTGCTGACGTCACCCAACGGGGCGTTGCTGCGGTTGTCCAGCCCCCGCACCAGGGAGGTGGCGGTGTCAACCACACCCTGGGCGGCCAAGGCAGCCATCACGTCCTGGCTGGAGTTGTGCTCGAAGTCCAGGAAGTTGAGCATATTGCCCAGCACGCGCAGCACCTTCCAGGCCGGACGGGTTTCGCCCAGGGGCTTGACCACGGCGTGGAAACTCTGCACGCGCCCTTCGGCGTTCGCAAAGGAGCCGGAGGTTTCGCTGAAGGGAGCGATCGGCAGCAGCACGTCGCTGATGTCCAGGTTGGTCTTGAAGGGGCTCAGGGTCACGACCATGTCGGCCTGGGCCAGGCCCCGGCTGCCATAGGCGCTGTCGGCATCCGGCTCGACGTTGAGCAAGAGCGCAGCCTTGAGCCCGCCCTGCAGCATCTGCTGGGCATTCAGGCCTTCTGCCGAGGGCAAGGCGCCCACGGCCTGCGCACCGACGGTGTTGGCGGCTTCGCACAACACGCCCACCGTGGCGCCGGTGTGCTCCCCAATCCATTGCGCCAAAGCCAACAGACGGCCATAGGCGGGATGGTGGGCGGCACCGTTGCCGAGCAGAATGGCTTTGCGCTCACCGCGCAGCAGCGCGGCAGCAATCTGCTGCGCCACCTCGTCGGCCTGGACTGCGGCGGGTGCCTGCACGCCCTTGGCCTGCGCCACGGCGACAGCCACCTGGGCCAGGCTTTGCAGCCATTGCCCGGCGGGCACGGTGATGCTATGGCGCACCGGCAGGGCCCAATCGGCTGCCTGGCTGCCGATGCGCATGACGGTGGCGCCTTTGCGGGCAGCGTGGCGCACGCGCATGGCGAAAAGCGGGTGGTCCTTGCGCAGGTTGCTGCCCACGACCAGAACGGATTGCAGTTCGGACAGGGCGGCAATGGGCAAGCCCAGGTGGCGCACGCCAGCGCCGTAGGAGCCGAAATCGGCCGCGCGCAGGCGGTGGTCGACGTTGCCGCTGCCCAGGGCCATCATCAGGCTCTTGGCCAGGTAGGCTTCTTCCATGGTGGCATGCGGGCTGACCAGGGCGCCGATGGCGTCGGGGCCATGGTCCTTCTGCACCGAGCGCAGGCCGTTGGCCACGTATTCGAGTGCGGTGGCCCAGTCCACCGTGACCCACTTGCCGTCCTGCTTGAGCATGGGCGCGGTCAGGCGCTCGTCGCTGTTGAGCGCTTCATAGGAGAAGCGGTCCCGGTCGGCGAGCCAGCATTCATTGACGGCGTCGTTCTCCAGCGGGACGACGCGCATGACGCGGTTGTTCTTGACCTGGACGATCAGGTTGGCGCCGGTGGAGTCGTGCGGGCTGACCGACTTGCGCCGCGACAGTTCCCAGGTGCGGGCGCTGTAGCGGAAGGGCTTGCTGGTGAGAGCACCCACAGGGCACAGGTCGATCATGTTGCCGGAGAGCTCGGAATCGACCGTGGCGCCGACGAAGGTCTCGATCTCGGCGTGCTCGCCGCGGTGGGACATGCCCAGCTCCATGACGCCGGCCAACTCCTGGCCGAAGCGCACGCAGCGGGTGCAGTGGATGCAGCGGCTCATCTCCTGCATGGAAATGAGGGGGCCCACATCCTTGACCGGGACGACACGCTTTTCTTCTTCGTAGCGGGACTGGGTGCCGCCATAGCCCACGGCCAGGTCTTGCAACTGGCACTCACCGCCCTGGTCGCAGATAGGGCAATCCAGGGGGTGGTTGATGAGCAGAAACTCCATGACGGACTTCTGCGCCTTGACGGCCTTGTCGCTGCGCGTGCGCACCACCATGCCTTGCGTGACAGGGGTGGCGCAGGCCGGCATGGGCTTGGGCATTTTTTCCACATCCACCAGGCACATGCGGCAGCTGGCAGCGATGCTGAGCTTCTTGTGGTAGCAAAAATGGGGAATGTAGGTGCCCGCCTTCTCGGCCGCATGCATGACCATGCTGCCCTCGTTGACTTCTACCTTTTTTCCGTCGAGTTCGATTTCAATCATCTTCAAATCCACTCAAACATGTGCGGGTACGGGACAGGACTTGGCTGTCACGTGGTGCTCGAACTCATGGCGGAAGTGCTTGAGCATGGCGCGCACCGGCATGGCGGCGGCGTCTCCCAAGGCACAGATGGTGCGGCCCTGGATGTTCTCGGCCACGTTGTCCAGCAGATCCATGTCGCCGGGGCGGCCCTGCCCGCCTTCGATGCGGTCGACCAGGCGCGACAGCCAGCCGGTTCCTTCGCGGCAGGGTGTGCACTGGCCGCAGGACTCGTGCATGTAGAAGTAGCTCAAGCGTTGCAAGGCCTTGACCATGCAGCGGGAGTCGTCCATGACGATGACGGCACCGGAGCCCAGCATGGAGCCGGCCTTGGCGATGGAGTCGTAGTCCATGGTGCAGTCCATCATGATGCTGGCAGGCAGCACCGGCGAGGACGAGCCGCCGGGAATGACGGCCTTGAGCTGGCGCCCTTTGCGCACGCCGCCAGCCAGCTCCAGCAAGGTGGCGAAGGGGGTGCCCAGCGGAATTTCGTAATTGCCGGGGCGCTCGACGTCACCGCTGACGGAAAAGATCTTGGTGCCGCCGTTGTTGGGCTTGCCGCACTCGAGGTAGGCCTTGCCGCCATTGCGGATGATCCAGGGAACGGCAGCGAAGGTCTCGGTGTTGTTGATGGTGGTGGGCTTGCCGTACAGGCCAAAGCTGGCGGGGAACGGCGGCTTGAAGCGCGGCTGGCCCTTCTTGCCTTCGAGCGACTCCAGCAAGGCGGTCTCTTCGCCGCAGATGTAGGCACCGAAACCGTGGGCAGCGTGCAACTGGAAGTTGAACGCGGAGCCCATGATCTTGTCGCCCAGGTAGCCTGCAGCACGCGCTTCTTCCAGCGCGGCCTCGAAGCGTTCGTAGACCTGGAAGATCTCGCCGTGAATGTAGTTGTAACCGGCGTTGATGCCCATCGCGTAGGCGGCGATGGCCATGCCTTCGATCACGATGTGCGGGTTGAACATCATGATGTCGCGGTCTTTGCAGGTTCCGGGCTCACCCTCGTCCGAATTGCAGACGAGGTATTTCTGCCCCGGGAACTGGCGCGGCATGAAGCTCCACTTCAGGCCGGTGGGGAAACCGGCACCGCCGCGGCCACGCAGGCCGGATTCCTTGACGGTGGCAATCACCTGGTCCTGGGTCAGGCCCTCGCCGCCGTCCTTGCCCAGGATTTTGCGCAGCGCCTGGTAGCCGCCGCGTGCTTCGTAGTCCTTGAGCGGCCAGTTGCGGCCGTCCAGGCCGGCATAGATCTGGGGGGTGATGTGGCGGGCGTGGAAGCAGGTTTCGTTGCCAGTCGACGCCAGGCTGTTGAGCAGGGATTGTGCGTCCATCATTGGCCCTCGGCAGATCGCAAGCCGTCGATCAGTTGATCGATACGCTCAGCGGACATGAAGCTGCACATGCTGCGGTCGTTGACCAGCAGCACGGGAGAGTCGGCGCAGGCGCCCAGGCACTCGCTTTGCTGCAGGGTGAACAGGCCGTCCGGGGTGGTCTCGCCCATGGAGATGCCGAGCTTGCTTTCCAGGTACTGCAAGGTCTGGACCCCGTCGCGCAACTGGCACGGCAGGTTGGTGCAGACGTTGAGCTTGTACTTGCCCACCGGCTGCTGGTTGTACATGTTGTAAAAGGTGGTGACTTCGTGCACCGCCATGGGGGCCATGCCCAGGTACTCGGCCAGGGCGACCTCGCTCTCGGGGCTGACGTGGCCGAGTTCCTGCTGGATGATGGACAGGCAGGCCATGACGGCCGATTGCGCCTGGTCTGCGGGGTATTTGGCGACTTCGCGGGCGAAGCGCACCTTCATTGCTTCCGAGATCATCGGTCAATCTCTCCAAAAACGATGTCCATGGTGCCGATGATGGACACGGCGTCGGCGATCATGTGGCCCTTGGCCATCTCATCCAGGGCGGACAGGTGCACAAAGCCTGGCGGACGGATCTTCATGCGGTAGGGCTTGTTGGCACCGTCACTGATGAGGTAGATGCCGAACTCGCCCTTGGGGTGCTCCACAGCAGCATAGGCCTGGCCCGCGGGCACGCGGAAGCCCTCGGAGAAGAGCTTGAAATGGTGGATCAAGGACTCCATATTGCTCTTCATGCTTTCGCGCGAAGGAGCGGCGACCTTGGTGTTGTCGGTGATGACGGGGCCGGGGTTGACGCGCAGCCAGTCCACGCACTGCTTGATGATGCGGTTGGACTGGCGCATTTCTTCCATGCGCACCAGGTAGCGGTCGTAGGTGTCGCCGGTCTTGCCCACGGGGATGTCGAAATCCACGCGGTCATAGGCGTCGTAAGGCTGCTTCTTGCGCAGGTCCCAGGCAAAGCCGGAGCCGCGCAGCATGGGGCCGGTGAAGCCCAGGTTGAGGGCGCGTTCGGGCGACACGATGCCGATGTTGACGGTGCGCTGTTTCCAGATGCGGTTTTCCGTCAGCAGGGTGTGGTACTCCTCCATAAAGCCCGGGAAGCGCTGGGTGAAGTCGTCGATGAAGTCGAGCAGGGAACCCTTGCGGTTGCGGTTGAGCGCCTCCATGGACTTGGCGTTGCGGATCTTGCTCGGCTTGTGCTGCGGCATGGTGTCGGGCAGGTCGCGGTAGACCCCCCCGGGACGGAAATAGGCCGCATGCATGCGCGCGCCGCTGACGGCTTCGTACATGTCGAACAGGTCCTCGCGCTCACGGAAGGTGTACATCACCATGGTGGAGCTGCCCAGGTCGTTGCCGTGGGAGCCCAGCCACATGAGGTGGTTGAGGATGCGGGTGATTTCCGCGTACATGACGCGGATGTACTGGGCACGCAGGGGCACTTCCAGGCCCAGCAGCCGCTCGACGGCCAGGCAGTAGGCGTGCTCGTTGCACATCATGGAGACGTAGTCCAGACGGTCCATGTAGGGCAAGGTCTGGATGAAGGTCTTGGACTCGGCCAGTTTTTCGGTGGCACGGTGCAGCAGGCCGATGTGGGGGTCGGCGCGCTGGATGACTTCGCCGTCGAGTTCGAGCACCAGACGCAGCACGCCGTGCGCGGCCGGGTGCTGGGGGCCAAAGTTCAGGGTGTAGTTCTTGATTTCCGCCATAAACAATCGCGCCGGTCAGCGCATCCCCCCATAGTTGCTCTCGCGCACCACACGCGGGGTGTTTTCACGCGGTTCGATGGTGACGGGCTCGTACACGACACGGGCTTTTTGCGCGTCGTAACGGATTTCGACGTGGCCCGACACAGGAAAGTCCTTGCGCAGGGGGTGCCCGATGAAACCGTAGTCGGTCAGGATGCGGCGCAGGTCGGTGTGGCCGTCAAAGACAATTCCCAGGAGGTCGAAGGCCTCGCGCTCGAACCAGTTGGCCGAACCCCAGACATCGGTCACCGTGGGCAGGACGGGTGCATCATCGTCGGGCGCGAACACGCGTACGCGCAGACGCTGGTTGAGGGACACCGACAGCAGGTGCAGCACAGCGGCGTAACGCAAACCCTGGGGCGAGGCTTCGGGATATTCGAGATAGTCCACACCACACAGGTCGATCAGCTGTTCGAACTGGCACCCATGGGAGTCGCGCAGCAGACCGGCGGCCTCGAGGTAGTCCTTGGTGTGGATGTCGATGGTGACCTCGCCGAGGTCGACCACACACTGCTGGATGCGTTGGCCCAGCACCGCCTGAACGGCGGCCTGGATTTGCTCCGCTTGCACGGCAACGTTCGTCATAGAGCCTCCTCAGGCACGCGCAATGGTTTCTGTGCGGCGAATCTTCTGCTGCAGTTGCAGAATGCCGTACACCAGGGCCTCGGCGGTGGGAGGACAGCCCGGCACGTACACATCCACCGGCACGACGCGGTCGCAGCCACGCACGACAGAATAGCTGTAGTGGTAGTAGCCACCCCCGTTGGCACAGGAGCCCATGCTGATGACCCAGCGCGGCTCGGACATCTGGTCGTACACCTTGCGCAGGGCCGGAGCCATTTTGTTGCACAGGGTGCCAGCAACGATCATGAGGTCACTCTGGCGCGGGCTGGCACGGAACACTTCGGCGCCAAAGCGGCTGAGGTCGTAGCGCGCCATAGCGGCATGCATCATCTCCACCGCACAGCAGGCCAAGCCAAAGGTCATGGGCCAGATGGAGCCGGTTTTGGCCCAGTTCATCACCGAGTCGTAACTCGTAGTGACAAAGCCTTCTTTGAACACACCTTCAATCATTGGATCACTCCCAGTCCAGGGCGCCTTTTTTCCACATGTACACGAAACCCAGGGTCAGAACAACCACGAATTCGGCACCGATGAAAAACCCCAAAAACCCGATTTCCTTCAGCGCCACCGCCCACGGGAAGAGGAAGGCCGTTTCAAGGTCAAACAGGATGAACAAAATCGCCACCAGGTAGTAGCGCACGTCGAATTTCATGCGCGCATCCTCGAAGGCATCAAAACCGCACTCGAAAGGAGAGTTCTTGGCGGGATCGGGACGGTTGGGTCCGAGGATGTAGCCTATGACTTGGGGCAGGATGCCGATGGCTACGCCAACCAGGATAAACAAGAGGACGGGGAGGTATTGATCGAGGTTCATCTGGATCATTTCTCGCCCCCGGGGGCTTTGCACCCCAAAGGGATTGGATGTTGGTGCCGTCGGCGAGACTCGAACTCGCACAGCTTTCGCCACTACCCCCTCAAGATAGCGTGTCTACCAATTTCACCACGACGGCTGTTGTTTGCTTGTTAGCCGAAAACACCTAGAGGTTTACCAGCGTTTCCGACAGCCTCAGAGTTTACCCTGATTTCGCCCCATTTTCGGGAGGGGCATCCCACTTGGGGGCAAATTATTTGGCCGGAATCTGGGCCTCGCCCTGCGGCTGCGGCGCACTGCCCTGTTGGGCCGGTGCCGCAGGTGCCTGCGGCACTGCGCTGCCCTGCAGGACGCTGCCGGAGTTGCCGACAGGGGCGCTCTGGCGCTGGTTGCCGAAGTACGCCAAGGCCAGGGTGCAGATAAAGAACACGGTGGCCAGCACGGCGGTGGTGCGGGAGAGGAAATTGGCGCTGCCGCTGGCACCAAACAGGCTGCCCGACGAACCGCTGCCAAAGGCGGCGCCCATGTCGGCACCCTTGCCATGCTGTACCAGGATGAGGCCGATCATGCCCAGGGCGGTCAGCATCTGGACGGTCAGGATGATGGATACGACGATACTCACAAACTACTCCTTGCAGGGGAAAGCGGCACTCAGGATGCCGCGCCAATGATGTTCAAAAAGTCGGCCGCCTTGAGGGAGGCGCCTCCCACCAGGCCGCCATCGATGTCGGGTTGGGACAGGAGCTGGGCGGCGTTGGCGGCGTTCATGCTGCCACCATACAGCAGCGGCACACGCTGGGAATGCGGCGTGGCGGCGCGCAGTTGGGCACGCAGCACGGCATGCACCTGCTGCGCCTGTTCGGGCGTAGCGGTCTTGCCAGTGCCGATGGCCCAGACAGGTTCGTAGGCGACCACGATTTCACTGATGCAGTGGCCGTTGAGGTGAATGACCGCAGCCAACTGGCGCTTGACCACGGATTCGGTCACACCGGCTTCGCGCTCGGCCAGGGTTTCACCCACACAGACGATGGGGGTGATGCCATGGGCCAGGGCGCGCTGGGCTTTGAGTGCCACGGCCTCATCGGTTTCACCGTGGTACTGGCGCCGTTCGGAATGGCCCACGATGGCATAGCGCACCCCCAGCTCATTCAGCATGGTGGCACTGGATTCGCCGGTGTAGGCACCTGCCTCGTGCTGGGACAGGTCTTGTGCGCCCAGGGCGATAGGGCTGCCCTGCACCAGGGTCTGGACCTGCGCCAGGTAGGGTGCGGGCACGCACACGGCGACCCGGCACTTCCAGGCAGCGGTATCGGCTGCCAGCAGCGCCTGCAGCAGCGCAGCGTTGGCAGCCAGGCTGCCATTCATCTTCCAATTGCCTGCAATGAGTTTGCTCATGCTTCTCCCCATGTCAAAACGATTTTTCCGATGTGTTGCCCGGACTCCATGAGCGCATGCGCCTGGGCCGCATCGCTGGCGGCAAAAACGCTGTGCACCACGGGGCGCACCTGGCCTGCCTCCAACAGGGGCCAGACATGCATGGCGCAGGCCTGGGCCAAAGCAGCCTTGAATGCGACGGGCCGGGCGCGCAGGGTGGAGCCGGTGATGGTGAGGCGGTTGCGCAGCACCAGAGCGGCGTTGAATTGTGCGCGCGTACCCGCCTGCACGGCGATGATGACCAAGCGGCCATCGGGTGCCAGCAGCTCCACCTCGCGTGCGACGTAGTCCCCCGCCACCATGTCCAGGATGACGTCGACGCCACGCCCCTGGGTGTAATCCCGGGCCACGGCAACAAAGTCCTGTTCACGGTAGTGGATGGCCATGTCGGCACCGAGGTCCAGGCAGGCCTGGCACTTGCCGACACTGCCAGCGGTTGCAATGACCGTGGCCCCCAGGGCCTTGGCGATCTGGATGGCCATGACGCCGATGCCACTGCTGCCGCCTTGCACCAGCAGGGTTTCGCCGCTTTGCAGCCGGGCGCGCTCAAAGACATTGCTCCAGACCGTGAAGACGGTCTCGGGCAGGCTTGCGGCCTCTGCATCCGACAGACCCTGGGGCGCTGGCAGGCACTGGGCGGCAGGCGCCACACAGTACTGCGCGTACCCTCCCCCGGCCAGCAAGGCGACGACACGCTGCCCCTGAGCCAGACCCGCCTGCGCCATGGCCTGGGGGTCGCCCCCCTCGACCAGGGCGCAGACTTCGAGCCCAGGAATGTCGGACACGCCGGGCGGCGGGGGATAGGCACCCTTGCGTTGCAGTACGTCGGGGCGGTTGACACCGCTGGCCAGCACCCGCAACAGCACCTCACCCGTGCCGGGCTGGGGGCGCGGGCGCAGCCCCATGCGCAGCACCTCGGGACCGCCGAAACCGGTGATCTCGATCGCTTTCATGGTCAAATTGCTGCCTTGGCCCGCGTCCATGCTGGTTTTATTGCTATAAATACAGTAGCAATCAGGCGTTTTCCGCACTCACTGGCGCGGCAGGAGCTGCCACCGGAGCCGCCACTGACGCGCTGCGCTCGAGCAGGGCCTTCATGGACAGCTTGATACGGCCTTTTTCGTCCGTCTCGAGCACCTTGACTTTGACGACCTGGCCTTCGGACAGGTAATCGGTGACCTTTTCCACGCGCTCGTGGGCGATCTGGCTGATGTGCAGCAGACCGTCCTTGCCAGGCAGCAGGTTGACCAGGGCGCCGAAGTCGAGGATCTTGACGATGGGGCCTTCGTAGACCTTGCCGATTTCGACTTCGGCAGTAATGGCTTCGATGCGGCGCTTGGCTTCATCGGCCTTGGACGAATCGGTGGAAGCGATGGTGATGGTGCCGTCTTCCGCGATGTCGATGGTGGTGCCGGTTTCTTCGGTCAGCGCACGGATGGTGGCGCCGCCCTTGCCGATCACGTCACGGATCTTCTCGGGGTTGATCTTCATGGTGTACAGGCGCGGAGCGAAGCTGCTGACTTCGGTCTTGGCCTCGCCCACGGCTTCTTGCATCTTGCCCAGGATGTGCATGCGCGCTTCCTTGGCCTGGGCCAGGGCGACTTGCATGATTTCCTTGGTGATGCCCTGGATCTTGATGTCCATCTGCAAGGCGGTGATGCCATTGGTGGTGCCGGCGACCTTGAAGTCCATGTCACCCAGGTGGTCTTCGTCACCCAGGATGTCGGTCAGCACGGCGAAGCGGTTGCCGTCCTTGATCAGGCCCATGGCGATGCCGGCCACGTGCGCCTTCATGGGCACGCCCGCGTCCATCAGGGACAGGCAGCCGCCGCACACGGAGGCCATGGAGGAGGAGCCGTTGGACTCGGTGATTTCCGACACCACGCGCATGGTGTAGGGGAATTCGTCCTTGGGCGGCAGGCAGGCCACCAGGGCACGCTTGGCCAGACGGCCGTGGCCAATTTCGCGGCGCTTGGGGCTGCCCACACGGCCGGTTTCGCCGGTGGCGAAGGGGGGCATGTTGTAGTGCAGCATGAAGCGGTCTTCGAACTCGCCCGAGAGCGCGTCGATGCGCTGCGCGTCGCGCTCAGTGCCCAGGGTGGTGACCACCAGGGCCTGGGTTTCGCCACGGGTGAACAGGGCCGAGCCATGGGTGCGGGGCAGCACGCTGGTGCGGATTTCGATCGGGCGCACGGTGCGGGTGTCGCGCCCGTCGATGCGGGGCTCACCGGCCAGGATCTGGCCGCGCACGGTCTTGGCTTCGATCTCGAACAGCAGGCCTTCAACGGTCACGCTGTCAAAGGCGATGTCGGCGGCCTTGAGGCCTTCCATGACAGTGGCGTAGGCTTCGCGGCAGGCCTGGGTGCGGGCCTGCTTGTTGCGGATCTGGTAGGCGGCTTCGAGCTTGGCGCGGCCCAGCTCTTCGACCTTGGCGATCAGGGCCTCGTCCTTGGCCGGAGCGGTCCAGGTCCAGACGGGTTTGCCAGCGTCACGCACCAGTTCATGAATGGCATCGATGGCGATCTTGCCCTGGTCATGGCCAAAGACCACGGCGCCGAGCATCACTTCTTCGCTCAGTTGCTGGGCTTCGGATTCCACCATCAGCACGGCGGATTCGGTGCCGGCGACGACCAGGTCCATCTGGCTGTCCTTGCGCTGGGTCTGGCCGGGGTTGAGCACGTATTGGCCGTTGACGTAACCCACACGGGCGGCGCCGATGGGGCCGTTGAAGGGGATGCCGCTGATGGCCAGCGCCGCGCTGGTGGCGATCATGGCGGCGATGTCGGCGTCCACCTCGGGGTTGAGCGAAACGGTGTGGATGACCACCTGCACTTCATTGAAGAAGCCTTCCGGGAACAGCGGGCGGATCGGGCGGTCGATGAGGCGGCTGGTGAGGGTCTCGAACTCGCTGGGGCGGCCTTCGCGCTTGAAGAAGCTGCCGGGGATCTTGCCTGCGGCGTAGGTCTTTTCAAGGTAGTCAACGGTGAGCGGGAAGAAGTCCTGCCCGGCCTTGGCTTCGGATTTGGCGACGACGGTGGCCAGCACCACGGTGCCGTCCATGTCGAGCAGCACGGCGCCGCTGGACTGGCGGGCGATTTCGCCGGTTTCCATGGTGACCTTGTGTTGGCCCCATTGGAAGGTTTTGGTGACTTTGTTGAACATGGTCATGCTTGACTCCTGAGTGGTTCCGGGGTGAAGGCTACCCCGTTGAGCCCGGTTCGACCCCACAGTCCGCGATGCCATTCCAGCGGGTGCCTGCCCAGGCGCCCCTTGGAATGACACAGCTTCGCTTGGTGTTGATCGACTCCGAAGTAAAAAACGCCTGAGCTAGTGAACTAACTCAGGCGTTTCGTTCCTGGTGCTGCGATTACTTGCGCAGGCCCAGCTTGGAGATCAGTGCCGAGTAACGGGCAGCGTCCTTGGACTTGAGGTAGTCCAACAGCTTGCGGCGGCGGCTCACCATGCGCAGCAGGCCACGGCGACCATGGTGGTCTTTGGCATGCTCTTTGAAGTGGGGGGTGAGCTCGTTGATGCGAGCGGTCAGCAAAGCGACCTGGACTTCGGGGCTGCCGGTGTCGTTGGCGGCGCGGGCGTTGGCCTGGATGACTTCGGCCTTGACGCTGGAGGCGATCATGGTGGTTTCCTTTGTATGGATGAAACGGCTGGCGCCCCACGGGGCGCTCAAACGTTCCGGTTTATGACTTGCGCCCGGGTCTGGAACGGTCCCGGGCGTGCAGGGTGCTTTGTATGCAAAGCCCGTCGATTATAGCGGCTGGGCGGCAGGGGCGTCCAGCGCCTCATCGCGGCGCACCCGGAACCAGGCCGCGTACATGGCCGGTAGCGCCAGCAGGGTCAGCACCGTGGCCACGATCAGCCCGCCCATGATGGCCACGGCCATGGGGCCCCAGAACACGCTGCGCGAGAGCGGGATCATGGCCAGCACGGCAGCGGCCGCCGTGAGCACGATGGGGCGCAGGCGGCGCACGGCGGCTTCGACGATGGCGTCCCAGGCGGGCACGCCGCGTGCGCGGTCCTGCTCGATCTGGTCGATCAGGATCACAGAGTTGCGCTGGATCATGCCCATGAGTGCAATCACGCCAAGCATGGCCACGAAGCCGAAGGGACGCCCGCTGGCCAGCAGGGCAAACGCCACCCCGGCCATGCCCATGGGGCCGGTGAGGAACACCAGCATGGCGCGGCTGAAGCTGTGCAACTGCACCATGAGCAAGGTGAAAGTGATGAAGAGCATGACCGGGATGCCCGCCATGATGGAGGCCGAGCCCTTGCTGCTCTCTTCCACGGCGCCGGCCACCTCGATGCGGTAGCCCTGCAAACCCTTTTGTTGCCACTGTGCTTCCAGTTCGCGCAGGGCAGGCAGCAGTTGGGCGGTGACGGTGGCGCCTTGCAGGCCTTCGGCGATGTCGGACTGCACCGTGACGGCGTAGTCGCGGTTTTCACGCCAGAGCACGCCGCTCTCCCAGGTGAACTGGGGCTTGGCGATCTGGGTTAGCGGAATGCTGCGCCCGCTGGCGGTGGGCACGTAGGCATTGGCCAGGTCGGACAGGGCGTTGCGCTCGTCCAGCGGCTGGCGCATGACGATGTCGATGAGCTTGTCGCCCTCGCGGTACTGGCCCACGGTGGTGCCGGTGAACAGCATGCGGGTGGCCTGGGCGATGGACTGGCTGCTCACGCCCAGGGCGCGCGCCTTGTCCTGGTCGATGTCCAGTCGCAGCACCTTGACCGACTCGTTCCAGTTGTCATTCACCCCGCGGGTGTTGGGGTTGGTGCGCATGACGGCCTTGACTTCGTCGGCGCGCGCGCGCAGCCCCGTGGGCTCGCCACCCACGACGCGGAACTGCACCGGGTAGGCCACCGGCGGGCCGTTGGGCAGGATCTTGACGCGCACACGGGTTTCGCCAAACTCCTGCGCCATCAGCGCAGGCAGCTTCAGGCGCAGGGTCTCGCGCTCTTTGAGGCCCTTGGGTAGCAGGATGAACTGCGCCACATTGGTCTGCGGGAAGATGTTGTCCATGGGCAGATAGAAACGCGGCACGCCCGAGCCGACCCATACGGTGACACTTTCCATGCCCGGCTCCTGCATCAGGCGCGCTTCGATGCGGCGGGTGACCTGTTCGTTGGCAGCGATGCTGGTGCCTTCGGGGTACCACACGTCCATCAGCACCTCGGGGCGGCTGGAGTCGGGGAAGAACTGCTGCTGCACCTTGCCCATGCCGACCACGCCCAGGGCGAAGGTGGCCACGGTCAGGCCGATGGTGATCCAGCGGTGCCGCACGCACCAGTTCACCAGGCGGCGAAAGCCGTTGTAGAAGGGCGTGTCAAACAATTCATGGGGATGCTCGCCCACGCCGTGGGGCTTGACCTTGAGGAACAGGGTGCCCAGGTAGGGCACGAAATACACCGAGACGAACCAGCTCAGCACCAGCGCCAGCACGGTCACGCCAAAGATGGCGAAGGTGTATTCGCCCGTGGCCGAGCGCGCGATGCCGATGGGCAGGAAACCCACGGCCGTAATGAGCGTGCCGGTGAGCATGGGCATGGCGGTGACTTCGTAGGCGAAGGTGGCCGCGCGCATCTTGTCGTAGCCCTCTTCCATCTTGCGCACCATCATCTCCACGGCAATGATGGCGTCGTCCACCAGCAGGCCCAGCGCGATGATGAGCGAGCCCAGCGAGATCTTGTGCAGGCCAATGCCCCAGTACTGCATGCCCAGGAAGGTGACGGCCAGCACCAGCGGGATGGTGATGCCCACCACCAGGCCCGGGCGCATGTCCACGTAATAACGCTGCCACCAGCGGCTGGCCAGGGCGCGCTTGTGCAGCCCCAGGCTCAGGATGCTCACGCCCAGCACCACCACCACGGCCTCGATGAGCACGCCCACGAATTCGTTGACCGAACGCCCCACGGCCTGCGGCTGGTCTTGCACATTGACCAGTTGCACACCGGCGGGCAGCGTCGGGCTGAGCTTGTTCACCGCCTCGTGCAGTGCCTTGCCCATGGCGATGATGTCGCCGCCCTTGGTCATGGACACGCCCAGGGCAACGACCTGCGCGCCTTGGTGGCGCACCAGGGTGGTGGCCGGGTCCACATAGCCGCGCTGCACGCTGGCAATGTCGCCCAGGCGCACCTGGTTGCCAGAGGCGCCCCGGATGGGCAGCGCACGCAGCTCTTCGACCGCGCCCAGTTGGCCGGCCACGCGCAGTTGCACCACGTCTTGCGGCGACTGCACGTTGCCAGCACCTTCGACGGCGTTTTGCTGCGCGATCTGGTTGATGACCTGGTTCAGGTCCAGCCCCATCTGGGCCAGGCGCTTTTGCGACAGCTCGATGAACAGGCGCTCGTCCTGCACGCCATAGAGTTCGACCTTGTTCACGTCGGTCACGCGCAGCAGCTTCTGGCGCACCTCGTCGGCCAGTTGCTTGACCTCGGCCGGGGTATAGCCGGGCGCCTGCAGGGCGTAGATCACGCCATACACGTCGCCAAAGTCGTCGTTGAAAAAAGGCCCTTGCACGCCCTGCGGCAGGGTCATGCGCATGTCGCCCACCTTCTTGCGCACGGTGTACCAGGTATTGGCCACGTCGGCGGCGCGGGTGGAGTCCTTGAGCTGGAAGATGATGGTGGACTCGCCCGGCTTGGAGTAGCCGCGGATTTTGTCGGCGTTGGGCACCTCTTGCAGGGTGCGCTCGATCTTGTCGCTGACCTGCTCGGCCATCTGCTGCGCCGTGGCGCCGGGCCAGAAAGTGCGCACCACCATCAGGCGGAAGGTGAAGGGCGGGTCTTCGTCCTGCCCCAGTTGGAAATAGGCCGCCGCGCCCAGCACCAGCAGCACCACCATCAGAAAGCGCGTCAGCGCCACATGCTCCAGCGCCCAGCGCGAGAGGTTGAAGCCCGGTTTCGGGTCGCTCAATGGCATGGCACCCTCCTCACTGGGCCGCAAGGGCGGAAGACGGAGCCTGGGGCGGCAAAACTGCGTCTGCTACTGTTTTTGTAGCTGAATCTGCAGTATTGACGGGGGCTGGTGCCGATTTTTCCTTGAAAACAACGACCTTCTGGCCATCGCTGAGCACATGCACGCCTGCGGCCACCACCCACTGCCCGGCCTGCACGCCGGAGCGCAGCACCACGCTGTTGTCGTCCACACGCTCCACATCCACCTTCTGCGCCTTCACCGTCATGCTGGCCGTATCCAGCAGCCACACCACGGTCTCCTGGCCCTTGCGGTACAGCGTGGAGGTGGGCAGGCGCAGCACCGCCGCCGTGGCCTGCGCGTTGGCTGCCAGCTGCGGCAGCACGGTCACGGTGGCCCCCAGGGGCAGGCTTTCGCTGCCCTGCAGCGCCAGCTTGATGGCAAAGGTACGCGTCACCGGGTCGGCACTGGCCGCCACCTCGCGCACGCTGGCATCCAGCAAGTCGCCCCCCGCCCAGGGGCGCACCTGGGCCTTGGCGCCCACGGCAAACGCGGCCACCCGGTCCTCGGGCACGTTGAACACCACGTCGCGCGCGCCGTCCAGCGCCAGGCGCAGCACGGGCGAGCCCGCCGCCAGGACCTGCCCGGGTTCGGCGTCCACCGCCGTCACCACCCCGGCAGCATCGGCCGCCAACCGGGTGTAGGCCGCCTGGTTGCCCTGCGCCTTGGCCTGCGCCTGTGCCTGCTCCCACTGCGCCTGGGCGGCGTTGTAATTGGCCTCGCGCCGCTCCAGTTCGGCGCCGCTGATGAAGTTCTGCGCGCGCAGCTCCTTGAAACGCTTGAGATCGGCGGCCGCCAGGTCGCGGGAGGTCTGCGCCGCGCTCAACTGGGCCTGCGCCGCCTGCGCCGCCAACTGCAGGTCCTGCGCATCCAACTGCGCCAACACCTGCCCGGCACGCACGCGCTGCCCCACCTGCACCGGACGGCTCACCAGCTTGCCGGCCACCCGAAAGCCCAGGCGCGATTCGGTGCGCGCCCGCACCTCGCCCGCGTATTCGGCCCCCGTCTGCAGGGCGCTGGTCTGAATTTGGATGACTTTGACCGAGCGGATGGGCTCGGGCTGGGCGGCGGGCTTGCTGCAAGCGGCCAACACCAGCAGCAGCCCTGCGGCAGCCACGCCGCGCATGGGAGAAGAGATGTACATGGGAAAAATCGCTATTGACTGACTGGTTAGTAATTTAATACCAGTCTTGATTCATGTCAATTGCCCATCCAATGCCCTGGCCCGGTCCCGGAATACGCCCATGGTCCTTCTGTGCGGGAACGGGGCGGTCTGGGGCAATCGGCACACGGCTGTTCCGTCCATGCGGTGGCAAGCACTGCCGTTGTTGCCTGGACACACGGCTGTCCCGTCTGTGCCGTGGCAAACGCTGCTGTCGTTGCCTGGGCACACGGCTGTCCCGTCCAAGCCGTGGCAGGCGCTGCCCGGCTCGGGCTCCACTGCGGCGGTCGGCTGCGCCGACTCCGCCGTGGCACAGGCCCGGGGGCCAGCGCGGGGGAACTCTCTGCGCGCCCTTCAGGCGCTCCGCTCAGACAGCCCCCGCGAGCCAGACCACGAAGCGCGCTGACGCGCGCCTGGCCCCCGGACCTGTGCCACGGCCACCGCAGAAGTCGCCCGAGCCGGGCAGCGCCTGCCACGGCAAAGCGAAGGGGGTGGTACACGCGCCCTTTTATTTCCCGGCGAATGGGGAACTTTGTGGGCGAACCACCAACGCCTCACCTGGGTACATGGGAGTTCTTGTGGGCGCACCACCACCGCCACGTCCAAGGCGGGAGCGCTGTGGGCGCAGCGCTGGGCCTTGTGGGGGCGCCGAGGCGCGCCTTCGTCATCTGACTTGCCGCACATGTTTGAGCGCAGAGAGCGCAGCGAACAGAGCGAGTTTGTGCGGCACCCGCCCGGCGCGAGCACCGCAGGGAAGACGCCGCGCAGCGGTGGCCGCCCCCACCAGCCCAGCGCTGCGCTTCGGCAGCGCACCCGCCTTGGAA
>JBQTHH010000037.1:0-26647 GCA_052390055.1 Rhodoferax sp. | reverse complement strand
GGGGCGGGCGCCGCCCGTCCACACTGCTGGCGCTTTGGCACCCCCCTGGTGGGCGTTTCGACCCCTGGGGGGGCGACACCAGCGGGGTGCTCGGGCTGGGGCCAGATGTCGGGGGTGTCGGGCGCGAAATCCATGGCCTGGGCGTGCCAGGCCTGCAGATCCTTGCTGCAGCGGGCCCAGTGGTTCATGGCGTCAAACACTTCGCGTGCGCCGCCGCAGCGGCCTGCGCCGACCGATAGCGCCGCCATCAGGGAGGCGGCAGCGGTGGAGCCCGCCACGCCCGAGCACATGGCGGCATGCACGGACGGGTCGCGCGGGCCCGGGTTGGCCAGGGCCACGGCCAGGACTTCCAGTGCCGCCGCTTGCGCCGCGCTGGGCGCCTCGCCACGCAACAGGAGGTAGAGCATGTCCACCCAGTGCGCGCGCCCCAGCATCTCGCCGTAGACGTCATAGCCGTGGCAAAAGGCGGCTTGGGTGGCAAAGGGGTTGTTGGGCTCGGGTAGCTCGCGCCAGATGCGGGTGTGGATGCGTTCTTTGCGGTCTGGTTGCATCAGACGGTTCCCAGGGTTTTCATGCGCAGGTTCATGGGAGGGACTTCTTCGCCGTCAATGCGCACGTCCAGCAGCGTGGGCCCCTTGCGCGAGGTGATGGCATCGAAATCCAGCGCGTCGATGTCTTGCGGGCTCTGGATGATGTGGCCGGCGATGCCCAAGGACTTGGCCTGCAGGCTGAAATCGACCCTGGGCAGGGCAAAGGCGGTGGGCTCGGCGCCTGCCAGGCGCTGCCCGTGCTTGACCATGCCGAGCGAGCCGTCGTTCAACACCACAAACACCACGGTCAGGCCCTCGGTGGCGGCGACGGAAATCTCTTGCCCGTTCATCAGGTAGCTGCCGTCTCCGGTGATGCACACCACGGGGCAGCCCGGGTTGCCGCGCGCGCAGCCGATGGCCGCGCCAATGGCCCAGCCCATGGGCGCGAAGTCCATCAGAACGCGCAGCCAGCCCGCGTCGCCCCGGCGGCGCTTGTCCTGGCCGTGCATGGCCTCGTAGTCGTATTGGCGGGACACGCGGCGGTCATGTGGTTGCAGGTAGTGAATGGCCCAGGCGGTGCTGTTGCCGGCGTCGGCAAAGAAGCGCGTGCTGGCGGGCAGGCGCCGGGAGAGCTCGCGCATGAGGCGCTGCGGCTTGATGGGGCTGGCGTTGGAGACAAATTTGGCGGGCTCGGCGAGCATGTAGTCTGGGTTTTTGAGCCCTATGCGTGCGGCGCCGGCCGCAGGGGTCTGGGCCAGCATGCGCACCAGGTGTTCGCACACGGCGCGTATGCGCCCGCGCACATGCAGGCGCGCCATGGGGGAGCGCAGCAGGTGCTCTTCGGAGGAGTCGATGTGCACCAGGCGCTGGTTGAGCACGGTGGTGGACCATGCGCCGCTGGTCCATTCCCCCAGGCTGGTGCCGATGGCCAGGATGAGGTCGGGTTCGTCTTGCAGCAAGGCGTCTGCGGTCAGATGACCGGCAAAGCCGAACACGCCCCGGTACAGGCGGTGGCGTGTATTGACCAGCCCCTTGGCGTCGGGTGAGGTGACAAAGCGCGAGTCGGTCATTTCCGCGAGCTTGATGATGGCCTCGATCGCCTCGCCGCAGTTGTGCCCGCCGCCGATCAGGATCACCATGCGCCGCGCGGACTGGATCTCGTTGCAAAGCACCTGGACCAGGGATTCGTCGACCAGCGCGGCGCGGTGCAGCAGCGAACCCAGGTTGTAGGAAGGCGCCATGCTCTCGATGGGGGTGCGCAGGATGTCCACGGGGATGGACAGGTGGGAGGGGCCGCGCGGCGCCTTGGAGGCGCGCATCAAGGCGTTGACCAGCTTGTTCTCGATCTGGTCGGGGTGGGACACCAGGGTGTCGTACCGGGTGCAATGGCGAAACATGCCCAGGGTGTTCACCCCGGTGCAGGCCGATTCCTGCAGGGCGCGTTTGCCAAAGGAGGGCAGGGCGGGCTGCCCGGTGATGGCCAGCATGGGCACGCCGTTGTCAAAGGCGCAGGCGACGCCGGTGAGCAGGTTGGTGGCGCCTGGCCCCGAGGTGGCGCAACAGACGCCGATCTTGCCGGTTTCGCGGGCATAGCCGTCGGCCATGAACGCGGCGCCCGCTTCGTGGCGGGCCAGCACGTGGCGTGGGCCGCCGCGGCGCTCGCTGCGGGCGAGCGCGTTGTACAGGGGCTCGATGGCGCCGCCTGGAACACCAAAGACGTATTCGATGCCGAGTTGTGCGATGTACGCCACGATCAGGTCGGCCACTTCCGGGCGGGGGTCGCGGGCTTCGTCCCAGCCTGCAGCGTGCATGCGAGGCAGTGTATTGCGATGGACGCCATCCAAAGGCCAGCGCTCCGCGTCGGCGGGCGCTTGCAGCTCACTGTTGCTCATTGTTATCAGCCTTCAACGACAAAGACGATGCCGTGCGCGACGGCGTGAGAACTGGCAGCATCGCATCAAACGCCGCGTTGCGCAATAAGAGCTTGCGCGTACATGGCGTGGGCTGCCTTGTCAGTGCGAGCCGTAGTTGGAAAGGCGTTCGATGTCGAGGATGCGCACGTCGCGTTTGTCGATCTGGATCAGGCCTTCGCTCTCCAGTTCGTGCAGCACGCGCGAAAAGTATTCGGGGGTGAGCGACAGGCGCGAGGCCAGGGTGGCCTTGCTCACGGGCAGCGAGACCGTGACCACGGCGCCGGTGTTGCGCTGCTTGTCGGTGACGCCGCGCAGCAGGAAGCCGATCAGGCGCTGCATGCCGCTGTGCAGCGAGTAGCCTTCGACGTCCATCACCAGCCCGTGCAGGCGCCGCGCCATGCCCGCGAGCATGCGGGTGCAAAAGCGCGGGTCGCGCTCGATCTCCTGTGTCACGGCCTGGCGGCTGACGCGGATGAGCAGCGAGTCGGCCAGGGCCTGGGCGCTGACGATGAAGGGTTTCTCGAGAAACATCAGGGCCTCGCCAAAGCTGGAGCCCGGGCTGATGAGTTCGATCACCTTCTCCTGGCCGCTGGGGGCGGTGATGAAGAGCTTGATCTGGCCGGTGACCACCATGTAGAAGGCGTCGCAGGGGTCGCCCTGGCGGAACACCAGGTCGCCCTTGGTGAGCCGCTTTTGCACGCAGCCCTGGGCCAGGCGCTCGCGTTCGTGGGCGTCCAGGTCGGAAAACAGGGGCAGCACCGAAAGGTAGCGTGCCATGTCGAAGTGGGGGGCGTCGGCCTTGGGAGACATAGGGGCAGGATCGTAATGCGTTCCAGGCGGCGGCGGTGCAGAAAAAGGGGCCGCTGGGGGTCAGCGCGCCAGCAGGCTCCAGGCCTGTGTCAGACGGCGCACCAGGTCGGTGGGGCGGTGCACCAGGGCGTAGCCCTGGCTGCCGAACAGGTAGGGCAGGTAGTCGTGGCCGGTGGCGTCGATGGTGACGCAAAAGGGCGACAGGCCCATTTGCCGGGCTTCGTGCACGGCGGCACGGGTGTCTTCGATGCCGTAGCGGCCTTCGTACTGGTCCAGGTCGTTGGGTTTGCCGTCGGTGAGCAGCATGAGCAGCTTGCGCCGCTCGGGGCGTTTTTGCAGCTGTGCGCTGGCGTAGCGGATGGCGGCGCCCATGCGGGTGTAGTAGCCGGGCTTGATGGCACCCAGCCGTGCGCGCGCGCCATCGTTCCAGGCGTCGTCAAAGCGCTTGAGGTGGTTCATGCGCACGTGCTGGCGGCGCACCGAGCTGAAGCCCCACATGGCAAAGGCGTCGCCGGTGCTGTGCAGGCCTTCGCCAAACACGTAGAGCGCGTCGCGGATGACGTCGATCACCTTTTGCGAATCGGTGGCGTAGGCGTCTGTGGACAGCGACAGGTCGGCCAGCAGCAAGGTGGACAGGCTGCGCTCGGTGCGCACCTGGCGGGTGTAGACCGCCGGGGTGTCGCTGCGGGTGACGCGGCCGGTGGCTTCGTCGCAGGCAAAGCGCACCCAGGCATCGAGGTCGATGGCGTCGCCGCTTTCCTGGGCGTGCAAGGGGCGGGGCAGCTCGCGCAGTACCTCCAGGCGCCGACGCAGCTGGCGTGCGGTCTGGCGCAGGGCGGCGTTGGCTGCCAGGGGCTGTGCCTCGCGCGCAGTGACGGCCTGCACGGCGCAGTGGTCTTCGATCAGGCGCGCGGCGCGGTAGTCCCACTCGGGCAGGGTTTCGCCGGGGCCCAGGGGGCGGTCATCGGCGCTGGAGCTGGGCAGGTCGAGGTCGAACTTGACGCGCGCAGCCAGGGTCTGGCCGTCGGGGGCGACCGAGAGGTATTCCATGTCGTTGGCGGCGGCCAGGGCGTTGCCATCTTCCTCGTCGTCGGTGCTGCGGTTGACTTTGACCAGTTCGCTCCAGGTCAGCAGGGATTCGGCGCGAAAGGGCAGGATGAAGGGGTTGCTGCGGTCCTCTTCCTGGGCGCGCCGGGTGCGGCGGCGCTGCGGGTCTTGCACGCTGGGGCGGCGCGTGTCCTGGGCCTGGGGCTCGCTGCGGTCGCTGTGCGCGGCGGCGCTGGGGGCGGGGTTGTGGGCCTGTATCCACAACCACACCGGCGCGACCTGCTGGGGCTGCACGTCCTGCACAGGGGGGGTGTGGTGTTGCAGGGCCTGCAGCACCTGCTGTTCGGCGGCCAGGGCTGCGCCACGCAGGCGCTGCTGTGGCCGGCGTTGCGCCAGGTGGGTTTGCAGCAGGCGCTGGTAGCGCGGGCGAAAACCGGCAAAGGCCTGCAGCGCGCGTGCGGTGGCGGCGTGGTTGTCGCGCAGCCAGTGCCCGCTGGGGGTGTAGGCGGCGGACTGCATGGCCAGCCACAGGTAGAGGTCGCGGTTGAGCGTGGCGTCGGGGAAGACGGCCAGCTCCGCGGGCAGGGCCAGCACGTCGGGTTCGAGCTGGGCCAGGTCGGCGCGGGTGTCGCTGGCGGCAAGGCGCTGCAGCCAGCCGCGGTAGCCGCCCACGCGGGTGTCGCTGCCGGGGCTGATGCGCAGCGCGCTGTCGCCGCCGGCGGCGCGAAACAGGATGCCGATGGATTTGTGCATGTCCTGCAGCGCCACGCGCGCTGCGGGGTACCGGGTCTGGGCCACGCGGGTGATGGCCTTGTGCCACCACTGGCCTACGATTTCTTCCATTCGTCGCGCTCCTTGGCTGTGCGCTGGTGCAGGGTTTCGCGCAGGGCTTCGAGCCCCACTTTCCACTCCAATGTGGGCTTGCGGCCCTGGGTGTTCTGCGATTGCTCGCAGGCGCTCAGGCACTGGCCGCATTGCACGCAGGAGAACATCATGCGCTTGATGTTGCGCGGCGCCAGGCGCATGGGGCAGGTGTTGTCGCAGGCCGAGCCGCGCGGGGCGTCGCAGGTGCGGCATTCGCGGGCGCGGCTGCGCTCGAAGGACACCACCATGGCGCGCGGGTTGGCCATCCAGGCCACGCTCTGGAAGTAGCCCACGGCGCAGCCGAAACGGCAGAACAGGTGGCGCGCGAGGGTGAATTCGAGCGTGAACAGCACGGTGGCTACGCCGATGAAGCGCGCTTGGTTGGGGGTGAGGGTGCCGCCCAGCAGGTTGCCCCACACCAGGGCGGGGGGCAGCAGGTAGCTGAGCAGGGTGAGCGCCCAGACCAGGGCCAGGAACACGGCGCAGGCGAAAAACAGCGGCCACCAGCGCTTGTCCGGGCGGCGCCCGGAGCGCTCTGTGGGGCTTTTGTCCCACAGGCTGAGTTTGCCGCAGGCGCGGTGCAGCAGGTCGTTGAGCAGTTCGACCACGGAAAAGTGCGGGCACAGCCAGCCGCAGTACAGGCGGCCCCAGCGGTAGGCCACGCCCAGGAACACGAGCACCAAGGCGACGCCGGGAAGGATGGCGCGCAGCACGATCTGCTGCGCGGCCTGGGCGCCGCTGATTTCGCCAGCCAGCAGGGCGTCGAGCCCCAGGGACCAGCGCATCCCCAGGAACCAGAGCTGGGTTTCGAGCAGGTCAAAGCGCAGCAGGTTCAGCGCCGGGGCGAGCAGGAACAGCAGGAAAAAGCCGACCTGGGTGCGTTTGCGCCAGGTCTGCAGGCGCTGTGCAGGCAGGGCGGTTGGGCAAAGGGAATGCTGGGCCGATGCGAGGGGCGCTCGGGCAAAGCCGCGCGCCGCAACGAACACCTTGGCCGACTTGGGTCTGCTAAGAGGCATCGCCGATCAGGGCGCGCACCACCTCGGTGAGGGCCTGGGCGGTGGAGGCGTCGTCGGTGAGCGCATCGATGATGGCGGCGCGGCAGGCGCCGGGCAGGGGCAGCCCAGCCTGCACCAGGCGTGCCGCGGACACCAGCAGCCGGGTGCTGACGGTTTCTTCCAGGTCGTATTCGGTGAGTTTGCGCAGCGCCTGTGCCAGCTGCACCAGTTGCTGCGCGGTGTGCGAACCGACGCCGGATTCGCGCTGCACGATGTCGCGCTCGACGCTGGGTACGGGGTAACCCATGCTCAGGGCCACGAAGCGCTGGCGGGTGCTGGGCTTGAGCCCCTTGAGCAGGTTCTGGTAGCCGGGGTTGTAGGAGATCACCAGCATGAATTCTGGCGGGGCGCTGAGCTGCTCACCGGTGCGCTCTATGGGCAAAGCGCGCCGGTCATCAGCCAGGGGGTGCAGCACCACGGTGGTGTCCTTGCGGGCCTCCACCACTTCGTCGAGGTAGCAGATGGCGCCAGCGCGCACGGCGCGCGCCAGGGGGCCATCGGACCAGACGGTGCTGCCGTTGCCAATGAGAAAGCGCCCGACCAGGTCGGAGGCGCTGAGGTCGTCGTGGCACGAGACCGTGATGAGGGGCCGCCCCAGCCGGGCGGCCATGTGCTCCACGAAGCGTGTCTTGCCGCATCCGGTGGGGCCCTTGATGAGCAGGGGCAGCTGCTGCTTCCAGGCGTGCTCGAAGAGCGCGCATTCATCGCCCTGGGGGGCGTAGAAGGGGATGGAGGCTGCAGCGGCGGTCATGGTCATGCAAGGGTTCCGGTGGGGCAAGGAGGGCGGGCGTCAGGCGGTTTGCTCGTCGGCACCCGGGGCGGCAAAGAAACTGTACACATACATCAGCAGACCGACCAGGAAGGCGGCGCCGCCCCAGACACGGATCCAGTAGAAGAAGGCCAGTTGGTCTTGCGTAGCCATGAAGCCCAGGGCGTTTTCGGTGGGCATGCGTTGCAGCCAGACCTGCAGGATGCCGGCGCCGGTGAGCGCCAGCACCATCACGCCCATGGCGATGGTCATGACCCAGAAGGCCCACATTTCCCAGCTCTGGGCGCGGCGGCTGTTGGCTTCGCGGCCGCGCATGAGCGGCATGGCGTAGCTGATCATGGTCAGAACCACCATCACGTAGGCGCCGTAGAAGGCCAGGTGGCCGTGGGCGGCGGTGACCTGGGTGCCGTGGGTGTAGTAGTTGACCGGGCTCAGGGTGTGGATGAAGCCCCACAGGCCGGCGCCCAGGAAGCCCACCACGGAGCAGCCCACGGCCCACAGCACGGCGGCCTGGTTGGGGTGTTCGCGGCGGCGGCGCTGCACCATGTTGAAGGCGAACATGGTCATGGCGAAGAAGGGGATGGGCTCCATGGCGGAGAAGATGGAACCGATCCACTGCCAGTAGCCGGGGGTGCCGATGAAGTAGAAGTGGTGGCCGGTGCCCAGGATGCCGGTGACCAGCGCCAGGGTGATGATGACGTACAGCCACTTGTCGATCACTTCACGGTCCACGCCGGTGGTTTTGATGAGCACGAAGGCGAGCAGCGCGCCCAGGATCAGCTCCCAAGTGCCTTCCACCCACAGGTGCACCACGAACCACCAGTACATCTTGTCGCGCACCAGGTTGTGGGGGTTGACGAAGCTGAACAGGAACATCACGGCCAGGCCCCACAGGCCCAGCAGCAGCACGATGGAGATGCTGGTCTTGCGGCCCTTGAGCACGGTCATGGTGATGTTGAACAGGAAGGCCAGCGCCACCACCACGATGCCGAGTTTGGTCGGCAGCGGCTGCTCCAGGAACTCGCGTCCCATGGTCTGCAGCAGGTCGTTGCCGGTCAGTTCGGCCAGTTTGGCGTAGGGCACAGTGAGGTAGCCCACCACGGTCAGTGCGCCTGCGACCAGGAAGATCCAGAACAGGGCGATGGCCAGCTTGGGGCTGTAAAGCTCGGTTTCGGCCTCTTCGGGCACCAGGTAGTAGGCGGCGCCCATGAAGCCGAACAGCAGCCAGACGATGAGCAGGTTGGTGTGCACCATGCGCGCCTGGTTGAAGTAGATGAACGGTGTGCCCAGGTCACCGATGAGGTATTGCAGCCCCAGGGTCAGACCGAAGATGATCTGCCCCACGAACAGCGCCAGTGCTGCGGTGAAGTAGTACTTCGCCACCGCCTGGGATTGGTATTTGAGGGTTTTGACTTGCATTTGCATTTCCTTCGAGGTTCAGACGGCGCGATCAGCCTTCGATGTTCGGGGGCCACTTCTCGGTGTTGATGTTGCCGGTCCACTTCAGGAACTCGACCAGGTCGTTGAGCTGGTCTTCCGTCAGGTTGAACTGGGGCATTTGGCGCCGACCTGGCGCGCCCGAGGGCTGGGCCGCCATCCAGGCCTTGATGAAGTCGCCGCCGCGGCGCTTGTAGACATTGCCCAGTTCGGGCGCGAAGTACGCGCCTTCACCGAGCAGGGTGTGGCAGCCGATGCAGTTGCGCGTTTCCCAGATGGCTTTGCCGCGCACGACGGCTGGGGTGATGTCCTGCGCGTTGGAGCGCTGTGGGATCTTGCGTTCACTGTCAAACACGAGGCCCACGAACAGCAATATGAAGAACGCAGTGCCTCCATAGAACATATTGCGGGCCATTTGTTTAGTGAATCCACTGCTTTTGACCTGATTCATTGTGTTGAACTCCTAAAAAAATGGGCCTCGGCAGATTAGGGAATACGCAGCGCAGGGTCCTTAATACGGGTTAAGAAAGGAAAAAAAGCCCCCGGCGCCGCGGGGCGTACGGGGGCTCTGGCCGATGGGCTGTGGCGGGGGCCGGGGGCGGGCGCGCCCGGAGGGGGGCGCAGGCGGGCAAGGGAGCGGGTCAGCCGCGTGGACGGGCGTTGGCCAGCACGAAGTCGGCGATGGCGCCGACGTCGTGCAGGTCCAGGCGCTGCGCGGTGCAGGGGGCGGGCAGCGTGGTGTCGCTGGCCACGGCGATGATGCCGCCCCAGTGCGGGTGCAGCAGGGCCTGGTTCTGGCTGGCGCGCCAGACTTCGAGCTTGGGGAAGTCGCCGCCCTTGAAGCCTTCCACCAGCACCAGGTCGCAGTGCTGCAGGCGGTCGAGCAGGTAGTCCAGCTCGGGCTCGGGGGCGCCGCGCAGCTCGTGCATCAGGGCCCAGCGGTCCTGGCCCAGCAGCAGCACCTCCTGGCAGCCAGCCTGGCGCAGGCGGTAGGAGTCCTTGCCGGGGCGGTCGATTTCGATCGCCTTGTGGCTGTGCTTGATGAGCGAGACCACCAGGGCGCGCGCGCGCAGCTCGGGGATGAGCTGCTCGAGCAGGGTGGTCTTGCCCATGCCGGAGTGCCCGGCAATGCCAAATACGCGCACGGTGCGGTCGTGCCCTTTTTCAGCAGCGTTCGAAGATGGCGGCAATGCCCTGGCCGCCGCCGATGCACATGGTGACCAGCGCGTAGCGGCCCTGGATGCGCTGCAGCTCGTGCAGGGCCTTGACGGTGATGAGCGCGCCGGTGGCGCCGATGGGGTGGCCCAGGGAAATGCCGGAGCCATTGGGGTTGACCTTGGCCGGGTCCAGCCCCAGGTCTTTGGCCACGGCGCAGGCCTGGGCGGCGAAGGCTTCGTTGGCTTCGATCACGTCCAGGTCCTTGACCGTGAGCCCGGCCTTTTGCAGTGCCAGGCGGGACGCGGGCACGGGGCCGATGCCCATGTATTGGGGGTCCACCCCGGCGTGGGCGTAGGCCACCAGGCGTGCCAGGGGCTGCAGGCCGCGCGCTTTGGCGGTCTGCGCTTCCATCAGCACCACGGCGGCAGCGGCGTCGTTGATGCCGGAGGCGTTGCCTGCGGTGACGGTGCCGTTTTCCTTGAGGAACACGGGCTTGAGCTTGGCCATGTCGTCCAGGGTGGCGTTGGCGCGGAAGTGTTCGTCGGTGGCGTAGGCCACTTCGCCCTTCTTGCTCTTGAGCATGACGGGAACGATCTGGTCCTTGAAATAACCTGCTTCCGTGGCCGCCTGGGCGCGGCGGTGGCTTTCCACAGCCAGGGCGTCCTGCTCGGCGCGGGTGATGCCCCACTTGGCGGCGATGTTTTCGGCAGTGACGCCCATGTGCACGTTGCGGAAGGGGTCGTGCAAGGCGCCGATCATCATGTCGACCATGGCGGTGTCGCCCATGCGGGCGCCCCAGCGCATGTTGAGCGAGGCAAAGGGGGCACGGCTCATGCACTCGGCACCGCCGCCCACGGCAATATCGGTGTCGCCCAGCAGGATGCCCTGGCTGGCAGAGACGATGGCCTGCAGGCCCGAGCCGCACAGGCGGTTGACGTTGAAGGCCGGGGTGCCTTCGGCACAGCCGCCTTCGAGGGCGGCGACGCGGCTGAGGTACATGTCGCGCGGCTCGGTGTTGACCACATGGCCGAACACCACATGGCCGACGTCCTGGCCTGCCACCTGGGCGCGCGCCAGGGATTCTTTGACCACCAGGCCGGCCAGCTTGGTGGGGGGGCTGTCTTTGAGGCTGCCGCCAAAGGTGCCAATGGCGGTGCGGACGGCGCTGACGACAACGACTTCACGGGACATGTCTTATCTCCTGGGGTTGGTGTACTGGGGGATGGGGGCCTATTGTGCCTGCCTGCGCCGGGTGTGGGGGGATGCGTAGAACTACGCACCGAAGCGGCCCCAATTGCGCCCGGCGCGGGCGCGGCCAGGCGCGCACAATGGACGCGCCATGCTGCCGGACCCCTCTGTGCTCGCCCCCGTCGCTGCGCGGCCTTTTGCCGCGGGCTGGGGTCGGCGCGCCCTGCTGGCGGCGGGGCTGGCCCTGGCGTTGCCCGCCCTGGGCCAGGCGCAGGGCAAGACCTCGGACAACGCCCAGGGCAAGGCCCAGGCCCAGGCGGGCCGGGCGCGCGGTGCCCCGCCCGAGCAGGGCAGCGGGACCGCTGCGCAGCGCTGGTGGGTGGAGCTGCGCCTGGCCCGGGACGAGGCTGCTGTGCCAGCAGAGGCTGCGCACTACCGCAGCGATGCCAGCCCTGCGGCACCTTGGCTGCAATTGCAACTGGCCCAGGGCGAGCGCGGGCGCTTTGCGCTGGAGCAGGCGCAGCCCTGGGTCTGGACCGACGCGGTATGGGCGCCAGCTGCACCGGCAGCCGCCGCCAGTGCGCCAGCCGCCCCGGCCAGCAGCCCCACGGCGGGCGGTGTTTTGCAGTCACTGCAATGGCGCCGCCAGACCCAGGTGCTGGAGTGCGAGCTGCTGGCGCCCGCGCCGCAGCGGGCCGCAGCAGCCCCGGGGGCTGCTGCGGTGGTGGGCCTGCGTGTGCGCCTGCTGTGGTCGGGCGCTGCCGCCGCAGCGGCCGAAGTGCTGGATGCGCCCCAGGGCAGTGAGCGGGTGGAGTTGGAGGCGGAGCTGTCCGTGCCGGTGCAGCAGTGGGTGCTGCTGGCGCGCAGCGGGGCCAGCTTCGAGGGGGCCGACGCGGCCAGCGAAGCGGGCTCCGGGACGCGGCATTACCGGGCCGGGTCGGAGCGCGCCGTGGCGCCGACGGCGCGCGCGCTGTACCTGCGGGTGCGTCCGGTGCAGCCGTAGCAGGCCGGGGCCAGACGCTCAGGCGGGCCCGCTGGTCTGCGCTGCCTGTTCGGCCAGTTGCACGCTGGAGACGTCCAGGCGCGCGGCCAGCACGCGCGCGATGTTGCGGTAGATGTAGTGGGCGCACACCGGGGCGGCGTCGAGCAGGGTGCGGTCAAAGCGCAGCGCCAGGGAGTCTTGCAGGGCGACGACGCTGGCGCTGCGGATGTCGTTGCGCACCAGGGCCATTTCGCCAAAGCACTCACCCGGCCCCAGGCGCGCCAGCTCCACCACCCGGCCCAGGCGCTCCTTGCGCACGCCCACCAGGCCCGATAGCACGACGTAGAAGGCGCTGCCGATTTCTCCCTCTTCGAACACGGTCTGCCCGGCTTTGAGCGGGTAGTGGTCGGCGCGCGCCAGCAGTTCCTGCAGTGCGCTTTCGGCGATGCCAGAAAACACCATGACGCGCTGGGCGATTTTTTGCACCAGTGCGGGGTCGAGCCGACGCCCGCTCGGGCGCACCAGGGGCTGGGCGCGCAGGTTTTCCACCGAGTGCTGGGCCACGGCAGGGTCTATCCAGGGGCACATGGGGCCTATCCTTCGCGCACGTCGGCCACCGGGGGCTGGCCGAAGTCTTCACGGTCCAGCCAGGCCAGCACGCGCTGGGCGGCTGCCTGCGCGCTGCTGAGCTGGCCGCGCTGGTGCAGTTGGGCAAAGCTGCCCTGGTCGGGAAAGGCCTGCGCGTTGCCGCTTCGCAGTTGCAGCTGCATGTCGGTGTCGATCACGCCCGGCGCCAGCGAGCACACGCGCACCGGGTGGGCGGCGTGGGCCTGGTCCAGGGCCAGGCAGCGGCTGAAGTGGTCCAGGCCGGCCTTGGCGGCGCAGTAGGCGGCCATGGAGGCCATGGGGCGGCGCCCCAGGCCGGAGGAGATGTTGAGGATGCGCCGCTGCGCGGCCCAGCCCTCGGTGCCCTGCAGGAAGGCGCTGCACAGCAGCATGGGCGCTTCCAGCCCCACGCGCAGGGCGCGCGCGGTGTCCTGCGGCTGGGCCTGCGCCAGCGGCACCAGGGGCGGGATGAGCCCGGCGTTGTTGATGAGCGCGGCCTGCGTGAAATGCGCGCTGGCCTGGGTGCACAGCCACTGCTGCAGGGCCTGCGCGGCTTCTTGCGGCTCGGCCAGGTCGTACTGCCACTGCAGCAACTGGGCCCCGTGGGCCTGGGCCTGCTCCAGCAGAGCGGGTGCGGTCTGGCGCGCAATGCACAGCACGGTGCCGCCACGCTGCAGCAGCAGCGTGGCCATGGCCTGCCCCATGCCGCGCGAGGCGCCGGTGAGGATGGTCAGCGTGCGTTTCATGCGCCGTTGGCTCCTGGGCTGGCGGGCAGGGCGGACTTGACCACCATGGTGACCAGCAGGGAGCTGTCCTGCAGCGCCTGCAGGGCGTGGGGCTCGCCCGCACCCAGGTGCACGAAGTCGCCGGCGCGCAGGGTGCATGCGCTGGCGCTGCCCAGGCTGCACTGCACTTCGCCTTCGATGCACTGCAGCGTCAGCTCGCCCGGGGCGGCGTGCTCGCGCATGCTCTTGCCCGCGGCCAGCACCACGCGCGCCACCTCCAACTGGGAGGACTTGAGCAGCGCCGTGGTGCGCGCCTGGGCCAGTTCGGCGCCCAGCGGGCCGATGTGGACCACTTCACCGGATGCGATATGAGTCTGTGCCATGGCGGTCTCCTGGTGTGTTGTCAAAAGAATGCAGCTTGGGTGCCATTGTTCAGAACCCACGCGGGCTTCGCAAGTATTTTTGATGCTATCAATATAGTAGCTATAAAGTCAATATGCATGCGGGCTGGTGGCTGATTTGTTTCTTGATTTGCGGTCCTGTTGCGCCCGCTCTCCCCTCGCCCTCTCGCCCGGCCGGGCGAGAGGGAGCCAGAACAGCCCCATTGGGCCGCGTGTGGAAGGGGCGAAGTACAAACGGCCAGGCCGCGTGGGCGCTTGGGCAAGAATCGTGCAGGGGGTGCCCATGCGGTGCTTCAGCCCTGCAGCGCCTCAATGTGAAAGCGCACCCGCTTTTGCCCCTGCCATTCGTCCACGTCCAGGCGAAAGGCCAGGGTGGCGCGGGCAGGCAGGGGCTCGGTGTGGTGGAACCAGATGCCGTCCACCGGCTCGCCCTGGTGCTTGAGCTTGAGCGCCAGGTGTTTTTCGCCCACCAGGCGCTGCGACAGCACTTCCAGTTCTTCGCTGAAGGTGGGCGGGGCAAAGCCCTGGCCCCAGACCTCGCGCTGCAAGGTGTCTACCAGGTCGGCGCGGCGGTACTGGGGGGGCAGGGGGCCGTCCGTTTCCAGGCGGCGCTGCAAGGTGGGCTCGTCCAGCCACTGCTGCGCGACTTCGTTCAGGCCCTGCTCGAAGTCGTCGAAAAACTCTTCCGCTACGGTGCAGCCCGCCGCCATGGCGTGGCCGCCGAACTTGAGGATGGCGTGCGGGTGGCGTTTGGCCACCAGGTCGAGCGCGTCGCGCAGATGAAAGCCGGGGATGGAGCGCCCCGAGCCTTTGAGCTCGTGCTCCTTGCCCGGCGCGCTGCTGGGGGCGAAGACGAAGGTGGGGCGGTGCAGTTTGTCCTTGATGCGGCTGGCCACGATGCCGACCACGCCTTCGTGGAAGTCGGGGTCGAACACGCAGATGGCGGGCGGGGGTTCGTCGCCGTCGTCGAACAGGCTCTCGGCAATGGCCAGGGCCTGCTCGCGCATGTCGCCCTCGATCTCGCGGCGCTGGCGGTTCATGCCGTCCAGGGCCTGGGCCAGCTCCTGGGCTCTGGCCCCGTCGTCGCTGAGCAGGCATTCGATGCCCACCGTCATGTCGGCCAGGCGCCCGGCGGCGTTGATGCGCGGCCCCAGGGCAAAACCGAAGTCGAAGGTGGTGGCGACCTCGGCCTTGCGCGCGGCGGCGGCAAAGAGTGCGGCCAGCCCTGGCGGCATGGCCCCGGCGCGCACGCGCTTGAGCCCCTGGGCCACGAGGCGGCGGTTGTTGGCGTCCAGCCGCACCACGTCGGCCACCGTGCCCAGGGCCACCAGGGGCAGCAGGGCGTCGAGCTTGGGCTGGCTGGCGGCGTCGAACGCGCCACGCTGGCGCAGCTCGGCGCGCAGCGCCAGCAGCACGTAGAACATGACGCCCACCCCGGCGATGGACTTGCTCTCAAAGCCGCAGCCCGCCTGGTTGGGGTTGACGATCACGTCCGCCGGCGGCGGCTCGCCTTGTGCGGGCAGGTGGTGGTCGGTCACCAGCACCTGCAGGCCCAGGACCTTGGCCCGCGCCACCCCGGCCACACTGGCAATGCCGTTGTCCACGGTGATGAGCACGTCGGCGCCGCGTGCCTTGACGCGCTCGGAAATCGGCGGGGTGAGGCCATAGCCGTCCACCACGCGGTCGGGCACCAGGTAGTCCACCTGGCGCGCGCCCAGCAGGCGTAAACCCCGCACTGCCACGGCGCAGGCGGTGGCGCCGTCGCAGTCGTAGTCGGCCACGATGCAGAGTTTTTTGTGGGCGGCCATGGCGTCGGCCAGCAGCACGGCGGCGGCTTGGCAGCCCTTGAGGCCATCGGGGGGCAGCAGGTGCGCCAGGGCGGGGTCGAGTTCGGCCGGGCTGCGCACGCCGCGCGCGGCGTAGAGCTGGGCCAGCAGCGGGTGCACGCCGGCCTGCTCCAGGGCCCACACCGCGCGCGGGGGGGCGTCTCGCAAGATGAATTTCATAGGGTTTGCAGGAAAACGCTGGGTTGGACGGGCGAGATGCGGCGCTGCAGGCGGCCCCACCACGACCGGGGGGCGCTGCGCAGGCTGCGGGCCTGTGACTCGCTGGCCAGGGTGAGCTGCACGCTGGCGCCCTGGCGCGCGGCTTGCAAAAGCGCTTGCACCGGGCCCTGGTCCAGCGCCTGCCAGGCATCGGCCCAGGCGCTGGCGTCGTCGTGCACGGCGGCCTGTCGCAGCCGGTCATCGACCATGGGGGGGGCAGGCGGTGGCTGCCAGTGGGGCGGCAAGGCGCCGCTGCCGTGGAGCCAGAAGGCGTTCACGGTGGGCGCACCCCGCGCCTCGCGCGCGTTGTTCACCGGGTGGTGGTAGAGCAGCATCTGCATCTCGTTGTGCAGGCGCGATAGCGTTCGTGCGGACGCCTGGCGCGGCGCCCAGGGGTCCACCGGGGCATTGCGCACCCGTTCCAGCGAGGCGGTGGGCAGGCCGCGCAGTACCTCGCCCGCCAGCAGCCAGGTGTGGGCACGCAGCGCGTGCAGCTGCAGGCCGTCTTCTTCGAAATAGGGGCGCATGCTCGCCAGCAGGGCGCGCGACTCGTCTTCGCCCAGCGCCAGTTGCGCCGGGTCGGGCATGAAGAGGTTGTGGGTGTGGATGTCCCAGTGGCACAGGGTCATCAGCGCGTAGTCGGCGTCAGCACCCAGGCCTGTCTCGCGCGCGGCCAGCGCCGCCCAGGGCAGCAGGCCGTCGGTCAGCGGCAGGCCCAGGGCTTTGGCGTGGGCCAGCTCAAAGGCGGGGTGGGGCTGGTCTTCCTGCGCCGACAGGCTCCATGCGGGGCTCAGAAGGGACAGCAGCGCCTGCACGTGGGGCAGCGACAGGCCGCCCAGCGCGGCGCGGCAGGCCGGGCCGGGGGGCGCGGCGTGGGGGATCAACAGGTGCATGGGGCCCTACATCCCCCACACCGTAATGGCCCTGTCCGCGTGCTGCTGCTCCTGGCGGTAGATCTTGCTGTCCCAGTCCACGCTGGGGTCGCGGTCGAAGATGAGCAGGTGGGCGCTGTCGGCGCCGCACTGGTCGGCGTAGCGCGCGGTCTGCTCCAGGCCTGCCGCCAAGGTGGCGGCGCGGCCCTTGTGCTGGATCTTGAGCTCCAGCACCACCTGCTGCAGCGGTCCGGTAAAACCCGCATCGCTCAGCGGCCACTGCAAAAACAAATCCGTGCGCCCGGCGCCCAGGCCGTATTCGCGGGAGATGCGCCCGCCGCCGTTGACGATGCGCTGCAAAAAGGCCTGCAGCAGCAGTTGCGGCCCGGCCTCTTTGTAAGAGTAGCGCTCCAGCCAGCTTTGCGAGTGTTCGCGGAAGAACTGCTGGAAGGCGGCCAACAGCTTGTCCATGTCCAGGCGGCGGTCGTGCTGGACGAACCACGGTTGCTCGGCCTTGTTCTGCAGGCTGTCTTGCACGATGGACGTGAGCTCGCGTGGCAATACCTCGCGGTAGATGCGGTTGGCGATTTGCAGTGTGCGCCCCCGCCGGGCGATAAGACCCAGGTCTATGCAGTATTGGCGGTCGTCTTCCAGGATATTGGTAGGCAGGTCTATGCCCTGCAGCATCGGTTCGATCAGGCGTTGCACCCTGGGCTCGCGCAGTTTGTCGGCCAGTTGGTCCAGGTGGGTGTCGCGGCGCAGGATGAGCGCCTCGCGCGCCTGGCGGATCTGCTCCACGCTCACGCTCTTGCTGCGGTCGCGCTGCTCGGCGGTGCGAAAGCAGGCTTCAAACGCCAGCGCGTTGACCAGCCAGGGCTGGCCCTGGGTGTCGAGCCAGAGTTCTTCGAGCACGCCAGGGTCAAAGGTCTGGCCAGTGGCATCGGTGTGCTGCTGCAACAGGGCCTGTACGTCGGCCTGGGTGAAATCGTTCAGGCGGATGGATTCGCTCTTGATATTGAAGGCGCTCCCCCCGGTGATGATGTCGCCGTCGCTGCGATGGATGCGGTAGTCGCGCACATCGCGTACGCCGCACAGCACCATGCTTTGCGGGAAGGCCTCGGGGCGCTGGGCGTAGCCTGCGCGCACCTGGCGCAGCAGGGAGATGAGCGCATCGCCCACCAGGGCATCGACCTCGTCCAGAAAGATCACCAGAGGCTTGTCGCTGGCGCGCGACCAGGCCTGCAGCAGGCGGCGCAGGCCTTCGCCGGTGGCAGGGGTCTGGAGCTGCTCGCGCGCCAGTTGCGCCGCCTGGGGGAAGTCGTCCTCCCAGTACAGGTCGGCTGCCGACTCCATGGCCTGCACCATGCTCAGCGTGGCGGCCACCGCGTCCTGGCGCGCGGCCTGCGCGGCCTCGATGTTGACGTACAGCGCGCGGTAGCGGCCTTGCGCGTTGATGAAGCGCATGAGGTGCAGCAGCAGGCTGGTTTTGCCGGTCTGGCGCGGGGCGTGCAGGATGAAGTACTTTTGCGCGTCGATCAGGCTGGACAGCGCGGGCCAGTCCACCCGCTGCATGGGCGAGAGCGTGTAGTGGATGTCGGGTTTGTTGGGGCCGGCGGTGTTGAAAAACTTTTCCATGGGGCGATGGTACTGCGCACGCCCCGGGGCAGGGGAGATTGTCCCGAGCGCAATGCCACAATCGCGGGGTGAAAAATCTTCCCTTTGAAATGCGCGTGGGCTGGCGCTACACGCGTGCCGGGCGTGCCGCACGGCGCAATGGCTTCATCTCCTTCATCTCGGGCGTGTCCATGGCGGGCATTGCGCTGGGGGTGGCGGCGCTCATCATCGTGCTGTCGGTCATGAACGGCTTTCAAAAAGAGGTGCGCGACCGCATGCTCAGCGTGGTCTCGCACATCGAGATATACGCCGCCGACGGCCAGGCGCTGCCCGACGCGGCCGCGCTGGAGGCGCGTGTGCGCCAGCACCCGCAGGTGCTGGGTGCTGCACCTTTCATAGCAGCCCAGGCCCTGCTGGCGCGGGGTGAGGGCATGAAAGGCGTGATTGTGCGGGGCATAGACCCGGCGCGTGAAGGCGAGGTGTCCAGCATGCTGCGGGCCGATAAGGCGCAGGCTGTGCAGGCCTTGCAGCCGGGGCAGTTTGGTGTGGTGCTGGGCGCGGAGCTGGCGCGTTCGCTGGGCGTGTGGCCGGGCGACCCGGTGACCCTGGTGGCGCCCAGCGGCCAGGTCACGCCCGCCGGGGTGGTGCCGCGCCTGAAGCAGATGCAGGTGCTGGGCACTTTTGATTCGGGCCACTACGAGTACGACTCGGCCATGGCGCTGCTGCACTGGGAGGACGCCGCGCGCATCTTCCGCCTGGAGGGGCCCGCCGGGCTGCGCCTGCAACTGCGCGACCTGCACCAGGCGCGCGAGGTGGCGCGCGAGCTGGCCGAGGCCTTGGGCCCGGGCTACACGGTGCGCGACTGGACGCGCCAGAACCGCACCTGGTTTGCCGCCGTGCAGGTGGAAAAACGCATGATGTTCATCATCCTGACCCTGATCGTGGCGGTGGCGGCGTTCAACCTGGTTTCCACCCTGGTCATGACCGTGACCGACAAGCAGGCCGACATCGCCATTCTGCGCACCCTGGGGGCGAGCCCGCGCTCCATCATGGGCATCTTCGTGGTGCAAGGCGCCTTGGTGGGGGTGATAGGCACCCTGGCCGGGCTGGCGCTGGGGCTGGGGGTGGCGGTCAACATCGACGTGCTCGTTCCTGCCTTGGAGCAGGCCTTGGGGGTGCACTTTTTGCCGCAGGACATCTACTTGATCAGCCGCATGCCCAGCGAGCCGCAGGCCGCCGACATCGTGCCCATTGCCCTCATTTCCCTGGCGCTGGCCTTCGGCGCCACGCTGTATCCGAGCTGGCGTGCCAGCCGCGTCAACCCCGCCCAGGCCTTGCGCTATGAATGACCCCCGTGCGAGCGCCGTGCCCGGCGCCTTGGGCGCTGCCCATTACCAATCCGTGGCCGCCCTGGTGCCGCAACCCGCGCGCGGGCAGGGCGAAGTGGTGCTGGCCGCCACCGGCCTGAGCAAACGCTTTGGCGACGGGGGGCTGGACGTGCCCGTGCTGCAGGGGGTGGACCTGCAGGTGCACCGCGGCGAAACCCTGGCCATCGTGGGCGCGTCGGGCTCGGGCAAGAGCACGCTGCTGCACCTGCTCGGCGGGCTGGACGCCCCCAGCCAGGGGCAGGCGCACCTGCTGGGGCAGGACTGGGCCGCGCTGGATGCTGCCGCCCAGGGCCAGTGGCGCAACCGCCACCTGGGCTTTGTCTACCAGTTCCACCACCTGCTGCCCGAGTTCAGCGCCCTGGAAAACGTCGCCATGCCCCTGCAAATTCGGCGCATGGCCCGCGTGGAATATGATGTTTGTGCTATGAAAATGCTAGCTAGTGTGGGTCTGGCCCAGCGCGCGCAGCACCGCCCGGGCGAGCTTTCGGGCGGCGAGCGCCAGCGCGTGGCCCTGGCGCGCGCGCTGGTGACCCAGCCCGACTGCGTGCTGGCCGACGAGCCCACCGGCAACCTCGACCGCGCCAGCGCCGACACCGTGTTTGCCCTGATGCTGGAGCTGGCCCACGAGCGCGCCACCGCCTTCGTGCTCGTCACCCACGACGAGCGCCTGGCCGCGCGCTGCGACCGGCAACTGCGGCTGGAAGGCGGGCGGCTGGTGGCGTGAGGGTGTTGGGACTACTTGGTGCAGCTCCAGGTGCCGGACGCTCCTGTGCCGCTCCAGTTGCCGGAGCCGCTGCCATTGAGGTTCAGGTTGCCAGAAAAGCTGGCACCTCCGCAGGAACCACCCGCGTTGAATGCGGCCACACCCGAGGAAGAGAAGGTGCCGGACAGAGCGCAGCTGTAGTTGTACAGGGTGGACGTCGCCGTGCCGCTGATGGTGCCGGTGCCGGATAGTGTGGCCGTGGCGGTCCCCCGGTCGGTACCCGAATAGGAGCAGTTGTACGTGCCAGCGATCTTGCCCAGAAGAGAGCTGTTCAGATGGGCTTTTGCGCTGGCCTCGCTCACCAGTGTGCGGCCACTGATGGCTTGGGTCACGACGGTTTGGGCGTCGGTAGCGAAGCTGCCCGAGGCAAAGTTCAAGCTGCTGCTGGCCAGTGCAGTGCGCACGCTGGCCGCCACGGTGATGCCATTGCTGGGGTTGTTGTCGGTGTCTACCGACTGGAGGAAACGTGCGATGTTGGCTACGGTGGAGTTGGTTTCATCGGAGGCGCCCGAGACCAACGAAACCGGCGTAAGGGTCGCGGCAGCGGTGGCGGAGCCCACGGTCACGCCGCCAATGCGGAAAGTGCAGGTGCTGCCCGACTCGTAGTTGAAGCGACCGGAGGAATCCGTGGTGCCGCTGGCGCTGCCACAGGTGTAGCTCATGCCTTCCACTGCAGCGTCAAGAAAAACGCCCTGGCTGGTGGTGGAACTGCTGCCACCCCCACCGCCGCCGCCACAGGCGGCCAAGGTTGCCATGGCCAATACGGACAACACGGCACGTGCATTCAGCATCGATTTCATCTTCTCTCCTGACAGTTTGGATATGGTCTTTTGGGGGCGTCTGGCACAGGGAATTTCCAGTGTCAAACCTGCCAAGCATAAACCATGAATGTCAGTGGGGAATACATGCCCGGACCCATGTTGCGGGCGCTCAAGCGCAGTCATGGCTTGCACCAGGCTGACGACACCCCCCGGTTACGGCCTGGTTTCAGGGTTTACCAGCACCCGCTTGAAGCGGTGCGCTTCTAAGCTCGCATCCACTCTTTGGAAGGTGGCGAGCATGTCGGAACATCACAAACGTTGGAGCCGCGCCCTGGGCGTGGTGTGTGCCTTGGGGCTGGGGGTGTTGGCGCCGCTGGGGGCGCTGGCGCAGGCGCCCAAGCCGGTGCGCATAGGCATGATCGGGCCTTTTTCCGGGCCGGGGGCCGATTTCGGTATTCCCATGCTCAATGGCGCCAAGCTCGCCGTGGCCGAAATCAACGCTGCCGGGGGCTACCTGGGTCGGCCGCTGGAGCTGGTGGTCAAGGACGACCAGGCCACACCCGACGTCGGCCTGGCGCGCAGCCAGGAGCTGATGAAAGAGGGCGTGGTGGCCACCGTCGGCTTTTGCAACACCGGCGTGGCGATGAAGTCGCTGGAGGTGTTTCAGAACGCGCGCTCGCCCCTGATCGTGCCCTGCTCCACGGGCACGCCCATCACCGCCAAGTACCCGGCGGCCGAGAGCTTCATCTTCCGCGCCTCCGCGCGCGACGCGCTGCAGGCCCCCTTCGTGGTGGACGACATCGTCGCGCGCGGCTGGACCAAGGTTGCGATCCTGGCCGATACCACCGGCTACGGCGAGGCCGGCATGGGCGACGTCGTCAAGGCCCTGGGCGAACACGGATTGCAGCCGACCTATGTCGGGCGTTTCGACATCGGCGTGAAGGATTTGCGCGACACCGTGAAAGCCGCGCAAGAGTCTGGCGCCAACGTGATCCTGAGCTACACCGTGGGGGCGGAGGCCGCCGTGATCGCGCGCGCGCGCCAGGCTCTGAAGTGGAACGTGGCTCAGGTCGGGCCCTGGCCGCTGTCTTTCCCGGCCTACCTGAATGGCGCCAAGGACGCGGCTGAGGGCTCGCTCATGGCGCAGACCTTCATCGGCGAGCCCAACAACGAAAGGCGCGTGGCCTTCCTGAGCGCCTATGCGCGCAAGTTCGACACCCGCCGCATCCCCGTGCCCATGGCCGCCGCCCAGGCCTACGACGCCGTCTACCTGCTGTCCTACGCCCTGCTCACCGTGCGCAACGGCGAACTCAGCGGCGAGGTCATCAAGCATGCGCTGGAAAACATCCAGCGTGTGTACTACGGTGTGGTGGCGACGCACGAGCGCCCCTTCTCGCGCGACGACCACGACGCCATCACCCGCAACATGCTCGTCATGGGCGTGGTGCGCGACGGTGCGGTCAGCTTTGCCTATGCCTCGGACCGCAAGAAAAACCTCATCGTGCAGCGCAAGCGCATGAAGTAGCGCCGGGCGCCACAGCCCCTCCTGCAGGGCAATCGGCCCTACCATGGCGCCATGGAATGGATAGACACGCATTGCCACCTGGACGCGCCTGAATTCGCCCGCCTGGGCGGCGCCAGCGCCGTGCGCGAAGCGGCCCGCGCCCTGGGCGTGGCGCACTGTGTGCTGCCTGCCGTGGAGCCCGGCAACTGGCAGGCCGTGCGCGACCTGGCCCACGCCCATGGCGACAGCTACGCACTGGGCATCCACCCCCTGTACGTGGGCCGCTGCACGCAGGCTGACCTGGACGCCCTGGCCGACGCCCTGCACCAATGGCGCGACGACCCGCGCCTGGTGGCGGTGGGCGAGGCGGGCCTGGACCACTTCGAGCCCGCCGTGTGCACGCCCGACATGCGCGCCTGGCAGGCGCAGGTGCTGGCGGCCCAACTGCGCCTGGCGCGGCGCCTGGACCTGCCCGTGCTGCTGCACGTGCGCCGCAGCGTCGATGCCGTGCTGGCGCAACTGCGCCGCTGCGCGCCGGGCCCTGCAGGCGCGCAGGCGCGCCTGCAGGGCCCCACGCCCTGGCGCGGCATTGCGCATGCCTTCAATGGCAGCCTGGAGCAGGCCGCGCGCATGGCCGCGCTCGGGCTCAAGCTCGGTTTTGGCGGCGCACTGAGCTTTGAGCGCGCCCTGCAGCTGCGCCGCCTAGCCCAGGCGGTGGCGCCAGACGGCTGGGTGCTGGAGACTGACGCCCCCGACATGCCCCCGCAGTGGCTGTACCAGCGCGCGTCAGAGCGCGCCCAGGGGGGGCCGCCCACGCCCAACAGCCCAGCACAACTGCCGCGCATCGCCCAGGTCTGGGCGCAACTGCGCGCTATGCCGCTGGAGCAGGCGGCCCGGGACAACCGCGCCAACGCCTGCGCCGCCCTGCCGCGCCTGGGTCGGCTGCTGGGCGCTGCTCCCAGGGGCGCTGGGGTGGGCCGGTAGAGCAGACAACAGGCCCGGTTGGCAGGGCATATTCCCCGGCAAGGCGGCGGCCAAACCGCTACGATGGAGTTCCTTTACCGTTCGTTACATGGTCCACAAACCCCCCCCTTCCCTGACCGACAAGGACATCGGGCGCATCGTGCGTGAGCAGGGCGAGCGGGTGCGTTCCATCGCCTCCAACCTGGCGCGGCGCCTGCCCGCCAGTGTGGAGCGCGAAGACCTGGTGCAGGAGGGCTTCGTGGCCCTGATGGAGTCCATGGTGCGCTGGACGCGCGCCACCAACGGCGCCCACTTCGAGGGCTACGTCAGCCTGCGCGCGCAAGGCGCCATGCTCGACGCCCTGCGCGCCCAGGACCACGCCTCGCGCCACACCCGCGCGCAGATGCGCCAGGTGGAGGGCACCATCCAGAAACTCTCGCACACCCTGGGGCGCAGGCCCCGCGAGGGCGAAGTGGCACAGGCCCTGGGGCTGCCCCTGGCGCAGTACCAGGCCCTGCTGCAAAAGGCCGAGGGCTACAAACTGGTCTGTCTCGACGACCTGGAACTAGCCGCCAGTGAGCCCGGCTACCTCAGCGCCTGCGCGCGCCAGAGCCTGGATCCGCTGGTGGTGCTGGAGCGCTCGGTGTTCCGCCAGGCCCTGCTGCAGGCGCTGGTCGGGCTGGGCGAGCAGCTGCAGCAGGTGCTGCATCTGTACTACGGCGAGGGGCTGCGCATGCACGAAATCGGTGCCGAGATGGGCCTGAGCGAGTCGCGCGTGTCGCAGCTGCACACCCACGCCATCGCCGAGCTGCGTGCCGCGCTGCTCGCCGATGACGAGCGCTTTGGCATGCTGCAGCCCCGGCGCGCACCGCGCCCGCAGACCGGGGCCTCCTCGGCCCCCGTGTGAGGGTTGGCCGCCGCCCGCGCGGTGCTACAGTTGGCTCCTTTCATCAGGGGCCAGGGCGCGCCCCCGGGCGGCAGACATGGGCGCAAAAGCAGCAATCGCATTTCCTGAAGTCAATTTCTCCGAGGAAGGGCCGGTGCGCCACCTGCACCTGGGCAGCCCCTGGATCCAGGGCTCCATGCTCATCGACGCACCCCACGTGCTGGTGCACGAATACATCCAGCGCATGATGGCCTGGCTGCTCTTTGTCGAACCGGGCAGCGTGGCCAAGCGCCAGGCGCTGCAACTGGGCCTGGGGGCCGGGTCGCTGACCAAGTTCTGCCACAAGGTGCTGCGCATGAAAACCTGCGCCATCGAAACCAACCCCCAGGTGCTGCAGGCCTGCCGCCTGTGGTTCAAACTGCCCACCGACAACAGCCGCATCCGCGTGCAACTGGGCGACGCGGCGCAAGAGATCCGCCAGACCCACTGGCTGGGCGCCGTGGACGCGCTGCAGGTCGACCTGTACGACGACGATGCCGCCGCCCCGGTGCTGGACAGCCCCGAGTTTTATGCCGACTGCCGCGCCACCCTCACCGACGAAGGCTGCATGACCGTGAACCTGTTTGGCCGGCGCTCCAGCTTCGAGCGCAGCGTGGCCCACATGCGCCAGGCCTTTGGCGCCGACGCCCTGTGGGCCTTCAAGCCCACGCGCGAAGGCAACACCGTGGTGCTGGCCCAGCGCATCCCCAGCCGCCCCACGCGCACCCTGTGGCAGCAGCGCGCCGCCCAGATCCAGGCCGAGTGGGGCCTGCCCGCGCCGAAGTGGGTGCGCGTCTTCAAACCCGTGGACACCGCATGAATCCGACCCACCGCCACCATGGGCACACAGCGGCCCACAGCGGCCCCCTGCATTGGCGCGCGCTGGTGCAGTGGTTGCAGGCCGACAAGGTCATCAGCGACGAAGAAGCCCAGCGCACCACCCAGCGCTGCGCCAGCGCCGAAAGCAGCCAGCACCCGCTCTTGCGCCTGGCCAGCGTCTCCATGCGCCGCGCCAGCGACGCCAAGGTGCTCGACATGGAGGCCCTGCTGCAGTGGCTCGCCCCCCGCTGCGGCCTGGAATACCTGCGCATCGACCCGCTCAAGGTGGACGTGGGCCGCGTCGCCGACGCCATGGCCGCCAACTACGCCGAGCGCCACCGCGTGCTGCCGGTGCAGGTCAGCCCGAGCGAAATCGTGGTCGCCACCGCCGAGCCCTTCGTCACCGACTGGGTGGCCGAGGTCGAGCGCCAGACCCGGCGCAGCGTGCGCCGCGTGCTGGCGCACCCGCAAGACATCGTGCGCTACACCGCCGAGTTCTACGCCCTGGCCAAATCGGTGCGTGCCGCCTCCAAGGGCGGCGCCAGCGCCACTGGTGCCAGCTTCGAGCAACTGGTGGAGCTGGGCAAGAGCAACAAGCAGCTCGACGCCAACGACGCCGGTGTGGTGCAGGTGGTGGATTGGCTGTGGCAATACGCCTTCGACCAGCGTGCCAGCGACATCCACCTGGAGCCCCGGCGCGAGCAGGCCGTGATCCGCTTTCGCATTGACGGCGTGCTGCACCCGGTCTACCAGGTGCCCCTGGGCGTGATGAACGCCATGACCGCGCGCATCAAACTGCTCGGGCGCATGGACGTGATCGAAAAGCGCCGCCCGCAAGACGGCCGCATCAAAACCCGCGACCTGCGTGGCGACGAAGTCGAAATGCGCCTGTCCACCCTGCCCACCGCCTTTGGCGAGAAGATGGTGATGCGCATCTTCGACCCCGAAACCACCGTCAAAGACCTCGACGCCCTGGGCTTCACCCCCCACGACGCCGCGCGCTGGGAGGCGCTGGTCAAGCGCCCCCACGGCATCATCCTGGTCACCGGCCCCACCGGCTCGGGCAAGACCACCACCCTGTATTCCACCCTCAAGCGCGTGGCCACCGAAGAGGTCAACGTCAGCACCGTGGAAGACCCGATCGAAATGATCGAACCCGCGTTCAACCAGACGCAGGTGCAGCCCCAGCTCGACCTGGGCTTTGCGCAGGGCCTGCGCGCGCTCATGCGCCAGGACCCCGACATCATCATGGTCGGCGAGATCCGCGACCTCGAGACCGCCGAGATGGCGGTGCAGGCGGCGCTCACCGGGCACCTCGTGATCTCTACGCTGCATACCAACGACGCGCCGAGCGCGGTCACGCGCATGCTCGAGCTCGGCATCGCGCCCTACCTCCTCAACGCGACGCTGAACGGCGTCATGGAGCAGCGCCTGGTGCGCATCCTCTGCCCGCACTGCAAGCAGAAGGTCGAGCTGCACCGCGCCGAGGACATGCAGGCCTGGGACGC